>JARSSO010000021.1 GCA_029624765.1 Candidatus Contendibacter sp.
TCCGATGCCACACCACGACATCTTGTGGCCTCCACGGGAGATCTCATTGAGCCGCAAATGATTTTGCTCGTGAAGGGCTGCCGTCTATTGATATTGCAAAATTCTTTTGCGAATTGGTCGATCAATCTTTTCCTGCTAAAGAGTTTTCTATTGCTATTTCCGGGATGAATTCGACAACAACAGATCTTGAAGAAGTAGCACGGCAGGTAGGGTTAGCTGGTATTCTGGAATTCTCTGATGATCTACATGTGGCAGCCGAATGGCGTAATGATCGAGCACGATATCCCCGTACTATTGCACTTGCCAGCGGTTATAACGCTGGTGTGCATACCTTGAGCCATTATGCTCGCCCCCAAAGTTCTGACCTTGCACGAACCTTACTTGAAAATGCACGGGATAAATTAATGGATCGGGCTCCGGGTTCACCGGAAGTCCATCGCCAACTCTTATATGAGCTATTGACTGCTCCAGAACTGGAATCCCTACTTTCGCTTGAGACCTGCGCGGAGTATCTGGCTCGTTGGGATTCCCTGCGACCCGAACAGGGCAACCGCGCCCCATGGATGGCCTTGCCTGCTCTTGGGCTGTTGGTAGATGAGAAGTTGTTCGGCCCGGACCACTTGAGCAAACGGCTGGCTCTCAATCTGGCCACCGTCCAGCAAGTCAAAACCCTCCGAGCATCCGATCTTCGTGGCCGGGCACGACGGCGTTACCAGAATCCCGCCCGGCAAGCGGAAATGATCGAAGCGGTTGCCGCCGTGGAAGCCTACAGGGATGCGATTCAACGCGGTGTTGAAGGTACGCTTGATCTTGCCAAGGCGTTGGTCGTGGGTCGTCCGCCGAAGGATGAACCGGAAGAAGAGGAGACTCCTCCCACGCCTGAGCCGACACCTGAACCGAACCCGATTGATCCGCCTTCATGGGCTGGCGAATCTTCCGACGCACTCCTTGAGGGACGCGACGAGGATTTGGCCGCTATTGCCGATGCCATCGACGAAGCCTGGACAGCTTTCAATGAGGATCCCGGCGACGACATCGAAATTCCAGTTACCCTGCCGTCCAGCCAGCGTGAGGTGACCGGAACCACAGCGGTCAACCGCAAAGTGCTGGATTGGGTCCAGGCGTTTTGCAGTCAGGAGAATTGGGGTGGCTTTCTGGACACCTTGGAGATGTTCCTGCCGGTCGCGCTGGCCAGCGCGGCGGATCGGTCGCCGGTGTTTATCCGCCCGGATCGTGTCGTGAATATCGAGGGCGAGGAGCTTTCGCTGGAGGCATTGTTGACCGCCTGGGATGAGGATTTGCCGGGACTGATCGGGCGCCATACCCAACTGGCCACGACCTGGCAAGAATTTCAGGCGGTTCGCGCCGGGCTGTTGCCGCATCTCGGCAAGCTCATCTATCACGCTCGCTCCTGGCTGGACGGGCGGCCCGAGATACTGGCGCAGGTTCGCCGTTATCTGGAACTGGCCGCCACCCTGTACCGCGAGACCCAGGAAAGCTATCACGTCATGGCGTCGAGCAGTCCCGATTGGGCGCGGGCGACGCTGGAAGCACTCCTGGCGCTCGATATCGTGCAGGTGCGGGTCCATTTGCCCAACGGCAAGCTGGCCGCCAAGGCGGTGCTGTTGCCGACCCATCCCCTCTACCTGTGGCGCAACGAACGGCTCTCGACCCTGTTGCGCGGTCTCGCCAAAAGTACTTCCCTGGATGCCGGCGACCGCGAGGTCGTGCGCAAGGAGCTGGAGCGTCCGGAGCAATTTCTTTCCGTGGTGCGGCTGGGCAGCCTGCCGGCGGGGCACGGCTTGAGCCAGTTGCTCCCGCTCACCAGCCAGATTGAAGGATTGCCGGTATTCGAGAACCTGATCAACGCCTGTTCGGGAGCCGATGGTGCGCACGCCCTGCACCAGGCGCTGGACCAGTACATCACGCTGCACCCGAACCATCCCTATCCATTGCGGGTGGCCCTGATCAACCCGCCTCAGCCCGAAAATCTGATGATGGAGCTGGTGCGGCTGCTCAACGATTCGCGCTATCGGGGTGGCCAGAAGCTGGCGGCGGTCGATGCGGCGGTCTACGCCACTGGCCAGCACGCGGATCGCCTGCGTGCCGCACTGAGTTTCAGCGATACCCGCAAGGAAGACGAAGTACAGGAAAAGATCGCCGCCGACCGCCTGCGTTTGCATCTGGACGAAACCTGTCTGAGTGATGAATCGCCGGATTTGGGCGACATCGTGAACCGGATCAAGGCGCGGCCCTGCCATGTCGCGGCGATTTTCGATGAATCCACCATCCGTCTGCGCCAGCGGGGCGCGGGGCGGAATTTGCCGATGAGTCCGTTCTGCATCCGCTACGACGTGCAACTGGATCGCCGGTCCGGGCGAATCGAACTGCGCCCGCAGCCGGGCGAATCGCCGTTCAGTGAATTCCTTTTGTTGATGAATGAATTGGAAGGCAACCAGCGAGATGTGACGCCTCATGCCTATGCCGACGCCGAAGCGCTGGCCCATACCGCCGACGAAATTCTGCAAGGCGATCAACCCGCCGCTCGCTGGTTGTTTCTCGCCGACCGGGCGCTGCCGTCCGAAGCTGGAATGCGGTCGGTGCGGATTTGGGAACGGCGCGAGGGGATGCGCGATACGTTCCTGGCGGCGCGGGATTTTGGTCCGCTGGCCCGCCTGATTCGGCCGGTATTCGCCTACCCGCTCAACCTGACCGTAACCCCGGAACACATGAGCCGGCTGCTGCATCAGGGCGCGCGGCTGTTGGGCAGCGGGGTGTTGGACATCATCAAAAAGCAGGATGGACAACCCGATCAGAAAAAGATCATCGGCTTTGCCGGCCTGCTGTTTGCCGCTCGTGACTTGCAGCACCGCTATCCGGGCGCGCTCGTGCTTTCCGTCGATCACCTGCTGGCGCGGCTTTGGCTGCGGACGGGAAAACGGGCGCTGGAGGATCGCTGCGATTTGCTGGTGTTGTGGAAAGACGAAACGACGGCGACGTTCCATCTGATCGCGGTGGAGGTCAAGGCGTCGAACAACGATCAGATCGAGACTGCCCGCCTGACTCATGCCGTGGAACAGATCGGCAACACCTTGGAGGCGGTGGAAGATGGACTCGCCGCCGCCTCGCTCCAGTCGCGCTCGCCGCTCTCGATCCCGCGTTGCGAAATGTTGAAACAGGTACTGGCCCGCGCCGCCCAGGCGCGTTCTGGGGATGCAGCGATGGATCGCGCAAACCGGTTGCGTTGGGGTGGCTGGCTGATGGAACTGTTCGCCACCGAAGCAGGAAAGAGGCCCCCAGTCCAGATCAGCGGTTGTGTGATCAGCGTGCTGCTGCGCCGGGAAGCCACTGGAATCACGGAGCCTTTCAAGTCAGCGCTGCAATGGCCGGTCACTCATCGGATACTCGGTCTGCCGGAAGTGGACGAACTATTGAATTGGGAACCCACCGCGCTGGCTGCCGTTACACCTCACCCTGTCTCGCCAGGCGATGTGGCCAATACCTCGGAAACATCTCCGTCCTCGTCGGTACACTACCCGGCCCCACCGCCCGAGATATTGAACACGCGGCTGCCGGCTCCTCCACAGGTATCGGTTCCGGATCGTGTACCGGCAACCGTGCAGTCCACAACGTCGTCAAACCCGACAACTGAGCAAATCTGGCCGCCTCCGGTTAATGCGCTGGGGATGATCGGCCAATATCAGGCAGTCGATTTGCTGGTCAAGCAAGCTCTATTCTCCAAAGCGACCGGCCAGCGCTTCTCCGATAAATTGCTGGTGGGTCCCGCCGGCGTGGGCAAGAGCACCCTAGCGCGAAACATCGGCGCGCTGCTGCTGAATCGGGAACCCCTGTTTTTCAGTGGTTCCGACTTGCGCCGTCCGGGCGATTTGCTAGAACGGCTCACGCAGGAAGGGTTGGTTCCGTCCGGGCCGGGAACCGGGACGGTGCAGGTCGAACCGTGCCTGATCTTCATTGACGAGGTCCATGGCATTTCGGCATCGGTAGCGACGGCGCTTCTGAGCGCCATGGATGATCGCCGCATCACCTCCATCGAGGGTAGTCTTTACGACTTCAACCAGGCGGTATTTCTGCTGGCGACCACGGATCAGGGCAAGCTATCGGAGGCTTTTCAAAGCCGGCCCAATAAAACCTGGTTGCGTTCCTACACCCTGCACGAACTGGCGGGCATCGTCTGGCTGCGTGGCAAGGAGTGCCTCGATGGCGCGGAACTGTCGCGGGAAGCCTGTTACGAGATTGCCGCTCGCGCTCGTTGCAACCCACGACGCAGTGTCCGCGACCTGAGCGAGGCGTTGCGCCCGCATTTCTTCCATTGTGCTGGACAACAAATGGATGCTACCCCCTCGCTACAACAAGCCGCTGCCTTGATGACCCCGGAGAACATCGCGGTGTTCTACGAATCCCAGGGCATCGACTACAACGGTCTTGACGACGTGGCTCGTCGCTTCCTGCACTATCTCAAACAGCATGGTGCGGTTTCCGAAGCCACTTTGAGTCAGGCGCTCGGTTTGACGCACCGACAGGATTTTGTCGAAACGGCGGAATATCTGGTACGGCTGGGGTTGATCGAAACCTCACCAGCGGGGCGGAGTTTGACGCGGGAAGGAAGGCAGTATTTGATCGCCAGCCCACCCCCTGATCTGCGTCATCGGATTTCGCGCGCGATGTAGCTTGAAAGAAAAATACCGCCATGGCCGTCGACGATACCCCAGTTGCCTTCACGCTGCTGGTGATGATCGTCCGTCATCGTCGGTGCTCTGCCCAGGCTGGGTCAGAACTCACATCGCCGAGGCCGGGCGCCATCGTGACACCGACCAGCGTACCGACCCCAGCCGGCTCGATCCGGCTACGGCGAAGACCGGTCTGAGCATGTTCAAGGCGGTGCAGCAGGGCATCGCGCCGGAGCAGGTGGCCGAGGCGGTGTTCGCCGCCGTCGAGCATGAGCGGTTCTACATTTTCACCCACCCGGAAAGCAAGACGGGCGTCGGCGTCCGCAAGGAGGATATCTTGCGGGAGCGGCCGCCGACCTTGTTGACGATTTGAAGGCGGAGCCAGCCATACGCCTCAATAAAGGTTCTTCAAGGGCTCTTGCGGAGTTGGCTCATTTGGGACGGGGTTCGGCCCGCCAGGCTGGCTGAAGGCCGGCAACGGCAACCGCACGTCGGTGCAACTCGCAAAGTGGACGCCGGTCACAATGCGTACCAACTCCCATCGAGACTTGCGCCATGCTGATTCAACGCCCCGCCGATATTTCCCCGTCTGAAATCACCCCACCCGAGCTGTACGCGCGCCGCCGCGAGTTCCTGAAAACCGCCGCCGTGCTGGGCCTTGGCTCGCTGTTGTCCTCCGCCTGGCGCGAGGTACGGGCGGCGCCCCTCGCCGATGATCTCAAGCCAACGCCCTACAAGGACATCACGTCCTACAACAACTTCTACGAATTCGGCCCCAGCAAGACCGATCCGGCCGAGAACGCCGGTAGCCTGAAAACCAAGCCCTGGACCGTGACGGTCGAGGGCCATTGCGAAAAACCGGGCCAGTACGCGCTGGAGGATTTCCTGGCCCCGCATCCGCCCGAGGAACGCATCTATCGCCTGCGCTGCGTGGAAGCCTGGTCCATGGTCGTGCCGTGGCTCGGTATTCCATTGAACAAAATCCTGCCGCGCTTCCAACCCACCGCCAGCGCCAAGTACGTCGAATTCACCACTCTGCTCGACCCCGCGCAAATGCCGGGGCAACGCACCCGCTTGCTGCCCTGGCCCTATGTCGAGGGATTGCGGATGGACGAAGCCATGCATCCGCTGACCCTGTTGGCGACGGGACTGTACGGCAAGGAACTGCCCAATCAGAACGGCGCTCCGCTGCGACTGGTCACACCGTGGAAATACGGCTTCAAGAGCATCAAGTCCATCGTGAAAATCCGCTTTGTCGAGCAGCCGCCGCGCACCACTTGGGCCAGCGAAGGCCCGAGCGAATATGGCTTCTACGCCAACGTCAATCCCGAAGTGGATCATCCGCGCTGGAGCCAGAAACGGGAACGGCGCATCGGCGAACTGTTCCGCCGCGACACGCTGCCGTTCAACGGCTACGCCGAACAGGTGGCCGGCCTCTATGCTGGGATGGACCTGCGCAAGAATTATTGAGAGCGTAAATCCGCCGGCGGGCGCGAACCCTTCGGCGGTGGACAATAAACCAGGGATTTCCAGGCACCTCACGCCAGGCAACGGCGGAATCGCCACCGTCAGCGTAAGAAAGCGGCGGGATTCCACTGGCTGGAGGTGTGGGCTCCAGCCAATGTGATGGGCGAGACAGAACACCGATTCAGCGACGCGAACGGCTATCGCCCGCAGCCGCGTCCCCAATTGCCGCACGAGCCGTTGGAACTACCCCCACTGCTTAAGAGTATATCCAGCACAAAAGATGCTTAATCTCAATAATTTGGTAGGCTGTAGGCAAGGCAATCACTTTGGAGAGGACGTTATGGCCTACCACGAAATTTCCGATGGTTTTTGGAACCGAGTGGAACCCTTGTTGGAGCCTTTCAAGCGGAAAAAGTCGGGGGGCAGCCCGCCCCTGGATTTCCGGCGCCTCTTGAACGGTGTTTTCTACCTCCTCAAGACGGGCTGTCAGTGGGGCTATCTACCCCCCTGTTATGGTTCCAAAAGTGCGGTTCACGAGCACTTCCAGCGGTGGGCGCATGCCGGGGTGTTTGTCGAAATTTTCCGTTTATCTATTGAAGAATATCAAGAGTTGAACGGGATTGAATGGGAATGGCAGGCCATGGACGGGGCGTTGATGCAAGCTCCCGTGCGAGGTCAACCCGTCTGCCTCGAAGACGAGGCTCTGGGGCGCAACCCGACGGATCGGGGCCGGAGTGGGAGCAAAACTCATCTCCATGTCGACCAACAGGGCATACCGCTGGGGGTCACCCTGACCGGCGCCAACGTGCATGATAGCCGGTTGATCTCCCCGACCTTGGCCACGGATATCCTCTTGCGGCCCGATCCGACGCCCGATCAGCCGCGGCACCTGTGCTTGGACAAGGGGTATGACTACCCCCGGGTCGAGCAAGAGGTGAAAGAACACGCCTATATTCCCCACATTCGCCGCATCGGTGAGGAAAAAATCGCGGCTGGGGAAAAAACCCATCCGGCCCGCCGTTGGGTCGTCGAACGAACCATCGCTTGGATCAAAGGCTTTCGGGCGATTCGGACTCGCTACTTTTGTCAGGCACGAAATTACTTGGCGATGATTCATTTGGCCTGCGCCCTGATTGTCTCCAGAAAGCTGGAGACCGTTTGAAAAGCAAATATTGTGCCGGATATCCTCTTAACCAAACGTCCGCCACAACGCCAACTATCCCACCCGTTACTGAGCGCGTTTGCTCAGGACTGCACCTGGCAAAACGACAGCCTGGACGTGTTCTGGGGCGGGTTCATGCTGGAGGCGAAAGCGCGCGGCTCGATGTTGTTGTTGGTGGACATGCCGACCGCGCTCGAGACCGACCGCGCCACGCCGTATCTGGTGGCCATCGCCCCGGAACGGGTGACGCGCTACCGGTTGGATGCGCGCGGGCAACTGGCCGAGGTGGCGTTCACGGATACCGCCGAGATCGCCGGCAAAGCGACGGTGGTGACCCGGCGCTACGACGCCCAGGGCTGGGCGGTGCTGGAGGGGGACAAGACCCTCGACGCGGGGACGCACGACTTGGGCGTGTGCCCGATCCTCGCCTTCACCGAAGCGGGGCTGTTCCCCCACGTCGGCCCGTTCGCCACCGTCGCCGACCTGAGCAAGCGCCTGTACAACCTGCGGTCGGAACTGGATGAAATCCTGCGCGCGCAAACGTTCTCGCTGCTGGCCTACCAGGTGCCCAGCGCCGACCAGGTGACGTTCAACCCCGGCCAGGTGGCGGAAACCTTCAGCACCGAGGCGCTCCTTATTTATGGCGCCGAAGCCCCGCGGTTCATCGCTCCGCCAGACGGGCCGGCCACCATCTACCAAGCCGTCATTGCCCAGGTGGAAAGCCTGATCCGCGACGCGGCGTTGTACGTGGATATTCCAGAAAGCCGGGCCACGGAAAGCGGCGTCGCCCTGGCGCTGCGGTTCCAGGCGCTCAATGCCGCCCTCGTCGCGTTCGCCCGGCGGATGGAGGACTTCGAGCGCCGGATGTGGGATGTGGTCGTCCGCTGGCTGGGGATCGCCACCCCGCCCGCCATCAGTTGGAGCAAGGACTACAGCCTGACCGACCTGAAGCTGGAAATCGAGATTGCCCAGAACATGGCCGCCCTGGGCGCGCCGCCGGCCTACCAGGCCGAGAAGCTCAAGCAGCTCATGGCACTCGACCTGTCCAGCCTCGACCCGGCGACGCTGGAAAGCCTGCTGCTGGCGGCGGACGAGCCGGGGCAGGAACCGCCCTCACCCCCGACCCCTCTCCCGGGGGGAGAGGGGAGCGCGACGTCCGCATCCTCAACCCCTCTCCCCCCGGGAGAGGGGCAGGGGGTGAGGGCATGATCGAAGTCAACCCGAAAGGCCTGGAACGCATCCGCGCCGACTTCGCCCGGCTGGTGCCCGAAACGCAGCGCCAGGTGGTGCGCGGGCTGGCCGATGTCGCCTTCGCCACCGCCCAGGATCAGGTCGATACCCATACGAAAACCGGCGCGCTGGCCCGTTCGCTGCGGTTGCAATCCGATGGCGACGGCGGTTGGATCATCGGCCACGATCAGCAAATGGCGCCCCATGCGGTGTTCGTGCATTGGGGCACGCGGCCGCATGAGATTCGACCCAAGAACAAGAAGGTGTTGCGCTGGGTAGGCGAGAAGGGCGCGACCACCCGGAACGCGCAAGGCCGCTTTGTGTCCGGCACGAAATTTGTCTTCGCCCGCTTCGTCCATCATCCCGGCTACGCCGGCGACGCCTGGCTGGTGAAGGCTGCCGACGAAGCCGTCCGCCAATTCGACGCCGTTGTGCGTCGCGTCCAACCGCCCACGAGCTGACCATGGCCCTGACCCTGACCTACCACGACGCCTATCTCGCCCCGCTGATTGCCGCCAAGGAGGCCTGGGAAACCCGCGCCATCGCCGACGTGGCCGAACTCGGAACGTTCCCCGACCCGTGGCCGGCAAAGCTGGCGGTGTTGCGCGCCTATCTCCTGTGCTGCCTGGAAAGCCTGGCCGACGAGAGCGACGTGTTCAGCGCCAAGCTCAAGCAGTACCGCCAGGAGTGGGCGGCCACCCTGCAAGCCGCCCGGATCGCCGCCAACACGGCGGCGGACACCCCGACCCGGCTGTTCACCGTGCCGATTCAGCGAGGTTGAAATGCCGCCCTTGACCGCCGCCGAGCTGTTAATCCACCTGCGCGATACCCTGGCCGACCTGGACGGCGTGGCCAGTTGCAAAATCGGCCTGGAAGCGAACATCACGCCGGATCAATACCCGCTGATCCGGCTGGTGCCCGCTCGGCTTCGACCGGCGGTCGGCCTGGGCTATCGCCAGACGCTGGACCTGACGATCTACTTCGGCGACGCCCTACTGGAAGCCGCCGACGGCCTGGAAGCGGTCTACGAGCGGCTGTTAGGGATGGAGGAGGCGATTCGCGCCGCCGTGCTGACCGTCGCCCCGGCGACGGCGACGACGGCCGGCCAACGGCTGCGCGTCCGCGCGGTGGAAACGCTGTTCGACGAGGACCGGCTACCCCATTACAAATTAATGGCGAGCCGCTTTGAGGTGGAGGGATAGCGCACGCGCCCCGAACCGCCCCCGGCGATGCCCTTTACGCGAAATTTAAACAGGGGTTAAACAGGCTAACCCGGCGCGGGAATACCTGGGTGGCGGGTCGGGATGAAAACGCCGCAGAACGCTTCCTGTGCGGTTTTAGCGGAAGTGGAGTTTCAGGGGGGTCAAGTAGTAGTAGGGTACGCATGGCGTACCCTACTCGTCTGAATCACGGATTCAACGGATTGACGGATGACACGGAAAAATCCGCGCAATCCGCGGCATCCGTGGCAATCCGTGATCCAGGACGGCTCTTGCGCCCGCGCGGGGGATGGGGCGCCAGGGGTCAAGCGGCGGTGTGGCGCTCGTCGACGAACTCGATGCCAGCGATATCCAGCAATTTCATTTCTGGATAGTTGGCATCCGGCCATTCCATCCAATCCTTGGGCGCGGACTCGGTCACTCGGGCCACCCTGACCACCTTGGCTATCTTGACGCCGCTTCCGTCTTCCGGCCAGCGGACAAAGGTGTACAGCACGCAGTGAGGCATGGTCAGGCGGCCTCGCGGCGGGCGGCGGGTTGGACGAAAAATCGCTGTGCGACACGCGGAAACCGCTGCGCGAACTGCTCGCGGGTGAGTTCAACCCCTTTGAGGTAAGCTTCTTCGCAAGGGAAGGTGCGAACCGGATCATCGAGCGCAATCACGCCCATTTCCTCATCCATCAAGTCCACGACGGGAACAAAATCCACGTCCAAAAAGACCACGTTTGGTTTTTGGATGGCATCAAAAGGAATTTCAATCAACCGAGGAGTAAACATGTTATTCAGCCTCTTGGTAGATTTTACGCATCTGGCGATCCAGTTCTCGCAGTTGGCGTTTTTGATCGGGAGATAACGATCCAGCGGATCGCTTTCCTGCCAGCAGTTGGCGCTTTTCCTCATAAAGTTGATGCGCTTTTTCTTTGGCTTCCAGTATCTTCCGGGTATTCAGTTGTAATTCAACTGGAATCCCGTCGAAATCAATATCAATCTTCGTGTCACGGTATCCATCAGAAAGGGAAACCCCCTCTCGGTAAAGATTACGCTCCCGTAAAACCGATACCTGCTTTAACAGGGCGTCATGTGCGGCAACCACATCAGCGATCGCCTCAAATACCAGGGTGGCCCGCAAAACATCAGTAAGGCCATCCAGCTTCCCTCCTAATGAAGTAATGACTTTTTCCAGCGCCCGCTCATTCGATTTCAGAGGAACTAACAGCGGTTCACTGCCGGTCTGTTGAGCGAGGCGGGTGACCAGTGCGTCAAATTCCGGTTTCTTTTCTGTACATTGTGCATAAAAACGATCTAATTTGCGCCGTAGTTCACGATCATCTAGCGTCATCGCTTGCTGTACCGGCAAAGGTTGCGTGGTGGTTAGTATATCCCCCATCCGCTTGGCATGATACAGCGGGTCCACGTTGGTATTGACCACCGCCTCGATGCTGTCGCCGTCCTCCAGCACCCGCCGCAACCGCTCTTTCCCGCCCATCACTTGCCGGGCTTCGTCGGGCGGGATGGACTTCAGGAACGCCCGCGCCGCGTTCGGCTGGGCCTGAACCTTTTGACCGGGCGGAATGGAGAGGATGGGGCGCTGCAAGCAGTAGCAGTGCGGATGGAACGGCGGTAGCGGCGCCTCCGCCTTGGGGTAGACGCCCGGTCCCAGCCCGTAGGCGTCCAGCTTGGCGTGCAGGTCGCAGATGTCGGTCTTGGGGTGTTTGCTCGACAGCCGAATCTGCACGAAGCCGATTTGCTCATCCGCCAGCAGCTCCCGCGCGATCTGGGCGTTCTGGGCGCGGGCGATTTCGGTGCGGGCGATGCGGTTGGCCAGGTAGCGGTTGCGCTCGTAAAACGCCACCTTCAGGATTTTTTCGAGTTCGGCCTGGCCGGCGCCGGCCTCGGCGGCCTGGATCGCTTGCAGGTACGCCGCCCGCAGCGCCGGAGTCTTGAGCTTCGCCGCCCGCGCCGCGTTGAACTTCACCCGCAGATACTTGGGCAGCTTGGCCACGACCTTGAGGGTGTCGGGCTTGAAGTCGTAACCCTCATAGAGCGTCTTCGCCAGGTCGCGGGCGGAGTGCAGCCCTTGCAGATGGGCGTTGACCGTGGCGGCGGTGGCGGCGGAAATCGCCCGATGGTGGGCATACAGGGCTTGCGACAGCTTGACCGGCCCCACCGGCCACGCCTTGATGTCGGCCGGGCCGAGACTGGCCTTGAGGATCACGCTCAGGGCATCGGCCACCTGCTGATAGTACGGCCCCCGGAACGCCGCCAGGGCGGCGTCAGCAGCGGCGCGCGGCGTCTCGCCCGCCCGAATCCGCCGCAACAAGTCTTCGTAGGCGCGGCGCGCGAGCTGGTCGATGTTCGCGCTGGCTTGGCCCGGAGTCACAGATTCTTCAGCTTGAAACTCAAGGGGCGCCGGCTGTCGACGTAGCCGACCGCCAGGGTCCAGAGCATGTGGAGGGCGTCCGGCCCGTCGTCGTGGTCGGCGGCGGGGTAGTGGCGCAACTGCTCCAGCAGCGTCGCCTGCTCGGCGCGGAACCGAATCAACCCGTTGGCGACGTGCGGTTGCAGGCTTTCGATCCGCAGCGATTTGTCGGTGTGGGGAACGACCGGCCGGGCCGGCACCGGCACCCCGCGCGCCGCCGACCGCCTCACCAGTTCGGTGCGGAAAAACTCCTGGAACTGCACCGCCTCGACCGCCCACAGCACACAGCGGTAGCGGGTTTGCAGGTCGATGATGTCCGCGATGATCTGATCGGGCAGCCGGCGGCGAATCTTGGCCTCGACCACATGCAACACCCCGCTCGACCGGTCCAGCCCGCCGACCAGGATCGCGGACGGGTCGCGCCCGGCCCCGGCCTTGCCCAGACTGGGGTCGCAGGCGCCCAGCCATAGCCAGCCGGGCCGTTCCTCGGTCCAGTACACAAACTCGGGAAACAGCGCAGTCGCCCGGTCGACCGGGTCGTTCTGCAACTCGGCGTCGAAGGCGGCGTGCCCATCGCGGGCGCGGGCTTTCATCAGCGTCAGCAACGGCCGTTGCGCCGGCCAACTGACCCGCGCCCCGGCGTCCATCTCCCCCCGGCGCTGGGCGTAAAACCGGTCGGCCGCCTCCTCGCCCTGGGTGCGGAACTGGTCCTCCCACTGCTCCCACAAGTCCATCCGGTCGGGCCACTGCAACAGAGCGCGGAAGGTGAACGTCTCCCACCAGGGATTCTTCAGGGTCCGCGCCAGTACGCTGTCGTAATGCAGCAGGGTGCCGATGTAGAACAGGTCGAGGGAATCGTCCGCCGCGCCCAGCTTCAGGACGGTCTTGGTCAGCCAGCTTTCCAGCTTGTCGCGCTGGGTCGGGCTGCGCACGTTTTCATCGTTCTCCAGGTCGTCCAGGATCACCAGGTCGGGGCGATGCGGACCGTGGCGCAAGCCGCGCATCCGCTTGCCGGAGCCGAACACCTCGATCTTGACGCCGTTGCGCAGCAAGATCACCCGCTGTTGCCAGACCCGGCCGGCGCCGCACGCCTCGGGAAAGTCCTGGGCGAGGCGGGGATTGCTGTCCAGTTCGGCCTTGAGCGCTTCGAGCGCCGGCAACGCCTGGTCCAGGGCATCCATCACCAGCACCAGGTAGCGTTTCTGACCGGTGACCGCGCACCACAGCGGGAACAGCAGGGCGGCCAGGGTGCTCTTGGCCTCGCCGCGCGGCGCGGCCAGCGCCAGCTTGCGGCCCTTGGGGTCGGCGACCAGCGCCGGCAACAACTCGAACAGAAATTCGTGCAGCGCGCCGGGCGCGGCGGTCAGGTAATGCGGGAAATAGGTCTGGCAGAAATACCGAAACCCGGTTTGCGGGTCGCGGCCGGCCGCCTGGCGGGCGGCAGTGGCCTCGGCATCGGTTGGGAAGGCCTGGCAATCGGTTTCGATCTGGCGGCGCAGGCTGGCGGCCAGCGCCTGCATTTCGGCCTGGAAGCCCTTGGCGCTCAGCCTAGCCATAACGCTGCGCCATCGCGACGCCGAACGGCTCCAGGATTTCCAGCAGCGCGGCGGTATGTTGCGGGTAGCCGTCGCGCACGAAGGTGGTGAGCCGCTGGATGATCTCCATCGCGACCGCCAGCTTGTTCAATTCGGGGTTGAGTTGCGAGACGGACTGGCGCATCTCGCGCAGGGAGAACGCCAGCGACGCCAGCAGCTTGACCCGCTTCTCCGCCGTTAGAGACTGTCGAAAAACTCCTCATTGATTTTTCTTAAAAATTTTCCATGGGCCCAGCCTTCGGCCGGCTGGATCGGCCAAAAAACGACTGGAAGCCATATCCATATTCATATTAATCAACGATTTAATTTTTAGACAGTCTCTTACGCAGTTGCGGCAAGCGCAACGGCACGGTCGGTTCATCCCCACGCATGTAGGGAATACGGGTTGATGCTGTGGCTTATAGCCCTGGCAGACCGGTTGATCCCCACGCATGTAGGGAACACCCGCCGCCCACCAGCGCCAGCGTGGCCAGCTGCGGTTCATCCCCACGAGGGAACACCTCTACATCTATCAGCGCCTGAACCTTGACGCCGGTTCATCCCCACGCATGCAGGGAACACACCGCCACGGTTGCCGGCAAGGTGCGCGACGCTGGTTCATCCCCACGCATGTAGGGAACACGCTTGCTGCTCCATCAGGGCGTTGTGATAGCCCGGTTCATCCCCACGCATGTAGGGAACACCTTGTGGTTCCCTTGTAAGTTCCCTTGTGGTTCCGCAATGTTCGTTAATCAGGCTAAAAACCGCCAAATCAGCCGTTTTAATGAGAACCATTCTCGTTATGCGCCAAATAAGGCGGTTTATCAGAAAAACCACGACAACCCACACCGAACATCAGAAACGGATCATATACTCACAAGTTGATGATTGAGTTGAATTTTTCTGGAAATGGCGGATTTTCTTCTGTGCCAGATAAAGTGGTGGTTAACAAACACTACCATTTCGCGGTACTTTCCATATTGCCAGCCATGAAAAACAAAAGCTTACCGTATTTCGGTAAGCTTTTGTTTTTCATGGTGGGCCCTGTAGGATTCGAACCTACAACCAAGGGATTATGAGTTACCTGCTATAACGCTCTATCCCGCTCCACCCTGCTTCAAGGAATCAACCTATCATATTGATAATAATCTATATAAGGCGTATCCTTTCATCATCGCGCTTCAAGCGACTGCAACGCTGTTCAATCAGTTTTGCTAGCCATCCTGCTAGCCAAAAACTGCTAGCCACGAGGAAAAGCGATGAAATTTACCGACCGCTTTGTTTTGAATCTCAAGCCGCAAACCGACCGCTATGAGATGTGGGACGGGTCCGGCCTTGGCGTTCGGGTCTCCGTCAAAGGCCGGAAGTCTTGGGTCATGGTCTACCGCTTCCAAGGCAAGCCGCGTTATTCGACTTTGGGCGTCTACCCGGAAATGTCGGTTGCCCAGGCGCATGAAGCACACCGGAAAGCCTTGGCGGAACTGGCACAGGGGATTGATCCCGGCGCCAAGGTGGTACAGGAACGGAAGGAGGAGCGCCACGCGCCGACTGTAGCGGCTCTCGTAGCGGAATACTTGGAGCGTTGGGCAAAGCCGCGCAAACGCACCTGGCGGAAAGATGAGTTGCTCCTAAAAAACCATGTGATCCCGGCGTGGGGAACCCGCAAGGCGCGGGATATTACCCGGCGGGATATTATTGCGCTCCTGGATACGGTGTTGGAACGCGGCCCTATCGCGGCGAACCATACGCTTGCGGTGATCCGCAAAATGTTCAACTTTGCGGTGGACCGCGCGATCCTGGAAGTCTCGCCTTGCGTTCGGGTCAAGGCGCCCGGCCCGCTCAACCAGCGGGAACGGGTCTTGAGTGATGAGGAAATCAAGGCGCTGTGGAACGGCTTGGATACCGCCGCCATGGCGCCGGGGACCCGGTTGGCGCTCAAGCTGCAACTCGCAACCGCGCAACGGAAGGGGGAGGTCATTCAAATCCGTTGGCCAGATATCGACTGGAGCGCGGCGCTCTGGACGATTCCCGGCGGGGTGGCAAAAAATGGCAAGCTGCACACCGTGCCGCTTTCGCCGCTAGCGATTGATCTGCTCAAGCAAGCCAAGACGCTCGCGGCGGATTCCACTTGGGCGTTCCCAAGCCCGCGTAACGGTGGCGCCGCGCCGCTAGGCGATACCGCGCCCGACCATGCCTTAAAAACCGCACTCCCGGCTATGGGACTGGCCGATGTGGTCCCACACGATCTTCGGCGCACCGCCGCCAGCCACATGACCGCGCTAGGGATTCCGCGCTTGGTGGTCTCCAAGATTCTCAACCATGTGGAACGTGGTGTAACGGCGGTTTATGACCGCCATTCCTACGACCCGGAAAAGCGCGAAGCCTTGGAGAAATGGGCGCGGAAGTTGCGCTCTTTGCTGGCGGCCGACAACGTGATCCGACTCCGCGCGTAGGTTGCTCGCACATCGCGCCTAATAATTGTGACCTAGACCGGGTATTACCCCCCCCGCTCGACCTTGGCCGAACATGTAGAAGGAAACTCCCTATGCTAGAAATTCACGCCCAGTGGGATGACGAAGCCCGCGTTTGGATTGCCACGAGCGAGGATGTTCCTGGCCTGTGCGTCCAAGCGGACACCTTCGAGGAATTGGTGGAAACCGCCGCCGCGCTCGCCCCGGAGCTTCTAGCGGCGAATCACATCGCTACCACCGCAACGATCCCGCTGCAAATTACCGCTCAGCGAACCGTTTTGGCGAGTGCCGCTTGATGGCGGCGATGTATGCCAACCTCGTAAAACACCTGAAAGCTGGAGGGTGTTGGTTTGTCCGCACAGGCAAGGGCAGTCATGAAATCTGGTACAGCCCTGTCAATGGACGTACCTTCACCGTGCCCCGGTCGCTGGCATCGGCGCCGCTAGCGAACGCTATCCTGAAACAGGCCGGATTATCGAAGGCTTTTTAATTGCACACCGGACGCCAGATTTCACCACGAGGTTCAAGCCATGAAGTGCGTCATCTGCAAAACCGGCGAAACCCGTCCGGGAACCGCCAGCATCGTCTTGGAACGCGACGGAACCACGATCTTGATTCGGGACGTTCCGGGCGAAATCTGCGATACCTGCGGCGAGGTCTACCATGACGCCGAGACCACCGAACGCCTGTTGGATCAGGTCAAACGGGCGTACCACGATGGGGTTGACGTGGAAGTCAGGCGCTACAAAAAAGCGGCTTGAACCGCGAGACCGCGCCACGAACCGAATCGTGAACGCCGGCCGAGTGGCCGGATAGCCCCGGCCCTGTGCAACAAACAGTTTGGAGAATGCCCATGACCGCCCAATACATCGTCAACAGCGCCGGGGAGCGGGTTTCCGTGGTGCTGCCCATCGCCGAGTACGAAGCGTTGTTGAGCCACGTTCCCGAGGACGAAACCGCTTATCTGTTGCGGGAGCCAAACGGGAGCATTCTTCTACGAGCCATCGACGATATCAAGCACGGCAGAAATATCGTGGAACCGGAATTGTTACCCGATGAAGATTAAATTCCATATCGCGCAATGCGGCGACCACTACGACCAGCACTGATGTTTCGAGTTTGCCGCGCCTAGCCCGACGGGGCGAAAAGCCGGGTTCCCTTGCCCGGTCCGGCGCGGCTCCTTTCTACAAGGGTTAGCGTGTAGGGGCGCTTGATGAGTTTGCATTTTTTGAGCTACGCCGAGACGTTCGCCGCTCTCCGGTCCCGTTATCCCAGTTTGACCGAAGCCGAGTTGCGGATGTGGGTAGGCCACGGACATAGGGATTTAGTGGCCTTTGAAAATAAACCCGGCAATACGCGGCGCTCACGATTAAGGAATCCGGCTTGCCGCTTCGTTTGGAGTGGTAGTGCTGTTTATAACATAAGCATTTATGCCATTTTGGATTGCTGGTTTCCCGCCAAGCATGTTCTCCGATTCATTCCTACTCGGCGTTATCTGACCTACGAACAATTAGTAGAGCGCTGGCAAAGCCGCACGTCAATAGATATCCATAAATTTATTGCTGATCGAGTGCAGGACTTCCGTAAGAAATTGGGTTATGGTTTTTTCGAATTCGGTGCATTCCATCCTTTAGGTCGGCTGGATTTACCGTTAGAGGAATATGTTTTTGCAGTGGATCAAGTGGAGAAAAAAGAAAAGGAATGGTTTATCGGCGCTACAGGGACAAGATCAATAGCCTTTCGCCCATTTCAAGATAAGGATGTTCGTTACTTCTCTCGTTTGCCTAAATGGTCGAAACAGCAAGCCGGTTATTTGGTGCAAGGGCAGGTGCGCGTCAGTGCGAGCGGCCACTATTGCTATGACGATTCGTCGGTGGTCTTTTGTTATGCCTACTTCCCATCTTATGAAACACAACCACCAGAAGCAGACTACGCCGACCTATTTTCCCGTTTGTCTTTTCCAATAAAGCCATTGGAATTCATCGAGTTTTGTGAGCCAAGAGGGATTCCATTACCGCCTGCTTTGGTGGCTAGTGTTAAGGAAATTGCGGGAGCAAGCACTTTGCCGGAACCGACCATGGCTGTTCCGATATTGGATAACCGTCCGCCTCCCATGCCCCAGAAAACCTCCGAACATGGCAAAATGATGAGAGCGGCCCGCGCCGAAAAGAGCGGAGAAAAGGCGATCAGGGCGAAAGCTGTCGAGCTGGCAGCGGGGTTCAAGAATCGGAACCGCTCCGCTTCCAAAAAGCGAATCGCCGACTACGTTTGCGATCAATTGTTCGATGAAGCCCACAAGGCGGGGGTGCTTACCAGTAGGGAAAATGCGCCCGATACGATTGGGCGCTGGCTTTCCAAAGGCCAAACAGGCGCTTAGCTGTTCCGATACGGGCCTACTTGTGTAGGCCCATGCGTCTACACCAGTAGGCGCAGATTAGCCTCTTCATTCCGGGTTACCTTGGCAACGCTTGAATATCCAAGCATTACCGAGGTACTTATCCATGCTCACCCAATCAGCAATAACCTCTCCCGTCCCCGACACCAGCGGCCTTGTCCGCTTCCACATCGTCAAGGATTTGACCGGCCTTTCCCGCAGCACGATTGACCGGCTGGAACGCGCCGGCTCGTTTCCAAAAAGGGTTTTGATTTCCGCAAACGCTGTCGGTTGGCGCCGTTCGGAAATCTTGAGTTGGGCTCAATCGCGGGCGGCACGGCAATGATCGTTGTCCCAGCCAGCTTCATTCACGATTTAGGCGTCATCGCCACCATCTTGCGGGATGACGGCGATTCTCAACGCGCCCTGCAACTCCTAGAAATCCTTTTGGAAATGCTGGAGGCTGACGCCGATTGACCGGGCCAGTCTTCCATTTTACCGGCGCGATGCCGGTCTGTGTTTCTCATTTGGAGTGTCATTCCATGTCTTATGACTATTCGATCTCGACCACGAAATCATCCGTATCGGCTGGAACCTATCCCGCCGTTGTCGTCGGCTTTATCGGACTCGGCAAACAAACCAATCCCCATTACCCGACCAAACCGCCGTCGCTGAAATTCGTCCTGCAATATCGGCTGCCCTTGTCGGAAGGCGGCTCCACGACCTGGACCAAAACCTACTCGGCGACGTGGGGGCCGAAAGCAGCTTTCTTCAAGGACTGCGTGAATTTGTTCACCGGCGACGAGATAAAAAGCGGAATGCTAAACCCAACCGCTTTGATCGGGCGCCCGGCGCAGTTGGTGTTCAACACGGTGCCGCAAGAGGATGGCGAGAAAACCGCGCTGATCGCGGTCATGGCCTTGCCGAAGACGCTCGCCAACGCCGAAGTGGTCAAGGCGCTACGGGCGGAAGGGACATTTAGCGTGGATGCCGCCAAGGGCGAACGACCGGTGGCGGACGTGCTGGCGACGTTGCCCGACTGGCTCAAGGATATGATCGCGGCTTGTCCGGCGACGGCTCCCGCACCGGTTCAACCCCCACCGTCCAACTCGCCGACCTTGGCGATGATGCAGGCGGCGAACCGACCCGCCGCCGCACCGGAGGAGTTGAACGACTCCCTGGATGATTTGAACTGGTAAGCCCGCCGATCCCGCCGCGTATCCCTGCCCGGATGCGCGGTGTTTTAGTCTCGGAGTTTCGATGGACAGTTACAATATTTCGATTCAAGGCGGCAAGTTACGCGAGTGCATGGCCGGCGTCAACCTACCTTGGCCGGGTAGTGCCGATCCCCCATTGGACGGCGAAGTCCACCGCTTCACTGATCCGGAGTCATCCAGCCGACCCGACAAAAACAGCGCGGCCTGGATCGTCGGCCATACCCTGCCGGATGGGGTTCGGGTGGCGCATTTCGGCTCATGGCGGCGAGAGGCTGGTCCCTGGACCTGGTGCGAGGCCGATGAGTTGTCCGCCGAACAGCAAGCCGAACTCGACCGGCTCAAAGCCGAAGCGGAGCGAGAACGAGAGCGACGCCACGCCCAAGCTCGCATCGAAGCCATCCGGCTGTGGGATGCCGCGACGCCGGTGAAGCATCGAGAGCACCCCTATCTGACCCGCAAGCAGGTGGACGGGCAAGCGGTGGTTCGAATGACCGCCGAAGCCGTGTTGTTGGTGCCTCTACGGGATACCGCCGGCGATCTCCATACCCTGATCCGGATTTGGCCGGACGGGACCAAGCGGTTGCTGGAAGACGGCGACCCGCGCGGCCATTTCTGCCGTATCGGCCCGAAACCGGCCGGCAAAATCTGGCTGGCCGAAGGCATCGGCACGGCGTTGACGGTGGCGGCGGCGACCGGACAAGCCACGGTCTGTTGCGGCGATGCCAGCAACCTGCCGAGGGTGGCGCGAGCGTTGCGCGCCAAATATCCCGACATGGAATTGGTCATCGCCGCCGACCACGACGACAAGGGCGCCCAGGGCGCGGCGGCGGCGCTGCTCGCGGCCGGGCCACCGGCTCGCGTCATGACCCCGCCCGCCCAGGAAGGCGGTGGAACCGATTGGAACGATGTGCATGTGGCCGAAGGTCTGGACGTGGTCCAGCGGCATTTGCTGGGCGAAGAGGCCGCGCCCGTCGCGACCGTCGAATGGCCCGACCCGATACCGCTGCCGGTCGATCTCCCGCCGGTCGAAGCGTTCCCACTGGCCTTGTTGCCGGACGCATTCCGTCCCTGGATCGCCGATATCGCCGACCGCCTGCAATGCCCCCCGGATTTCCCCGCCATCGGCGCCCTGGTGGCGCTGGCCGGTCTGGTCGGGCGGCGGGTCGGGATTCGACCGAAACGACAGGATGACTGGACGGTGGTCCCGAACCTCTGGGGGTTGGTGGTCGGGCGCCCCGGCCTGCTGAAGTCGCCGGCGCTGGCCGAGGCCATGAAACCCGTGCATCGGCTGGAACGGCTCGCGGCCGCAGCCTTCAAGGCGGCGCAACTGGAAGCGGACGCCCTGGCCGAGGTGCGGGCGCAACAAGCGCAACTCAACAAAGCCAAGGTCCGGGAGTTGCTCAAGAACGGCGCCAGTCCTCCCGAAATCGTCGCCCTAGTCTACGCTGCCGAGGACAAGGGACCAATCCGGCGGCGCTATGTGGTCAACGACAGTTCGGTGGAAAAGCTGGGCGAGCTACTCAACGAGAATCCCACCGGCTTGCTGGTGTTCCGCGATGAGCTGCTCGGACTGCTGAGCGCCCTGGATCGCGACGGGCAGGAGGGCGCGCGCCAGTTCTACTTGGAAGCGTGGAACGGTACCGGCCGGTTCTGCTACGACCGCATCGGGCGGGGAACCGTGGACATTGCCGCCTGTTGTTTGTCAATCTTGGGTAGCATCCAGCCCGGACCGCTGGAAACCTACCTTGCCACCGCGCCCGACGACGGGCTGATGCAACGCTTTCAACTGGCGGTCTGGCCGGACCCACCGCCGAACTGGACGAACGTGGATCGCTGGCCGGACAAAGCCGCCAAGGAAGCGGCATGGCAGGCGTTCGAGCGGCTGGATACCCTGGCGGGTCTGGCCATCGGCGCCACCCCCGGCGACGAGAGCGAAGTGCCGTATCTGCGCTTCGACGAGGCCGCGCAACGGGAATTCGACGACTGGCGGAAGGACCTGGAACACCGGCTGCGCGCCGACGACCTGCACCCGGTGATGGAAACGGTACTCGCCAAGCATCGCAGTCTGGTGCCGTCGCTGGCCTTGCTGATCCACGTCGCCGACGCCCCGGATGGCGGTCCGGTGTCCCATGCCGCCCTGCTCAAGGCCTGTGCCTGGACGGAATATCTCGAAAGCCACGCCAGGCGCATCTATGCCGCGCACCGCACGACCGCCACGACCGCCGCCATCGCCCTGGCCAAGCGGTTGCGGGAGCGAGCATTGCCCGATCCATTCGGCCTGCGCGAAGTGTACCTGAAGGGCTGGAGCCGGCTGGATAGTCCGGAGAAGGCCAAGGCCGCCGCCGAAGTGCTGGTCGATCACCACTGGTTGCGGGCAAGGACCGAACCCCCCGGCCCGATGGGCGGGCGCCCGAAGACCCAGTACACTCTCAATCCCAAGGCAATGCAGTCATGAGCCGCTATCTCGACCGCTTCGCCATTTCCGGTAACCTTACCCGGCCAAACCTACAAAACCCACAAAACCGACTTGACAGGGTTCCGATCACGGCGAAGGCCGAACCTGCAAAACCTACAGAACCGACAAAACCGGGTTTTGCTGGTTTTGATGGTTCCATACCGGGGACTTTCCCGGAATATTGCCCAGACGCTGCGACGCCGCACTATTCAGCGGTTTCGGTAGCGCTGGCCGGGAAGGAATACCTGCTCGAACCGACCGTGCCGCTGACCCTGGCCGAAGTGCGGGAGCGAATGACCACCTATGCCGAACGGCATGGGCTGGCGCTGGGACCGGTGTTCGGTCTGATCGAGAAGACCGACGAGACCGGCAACCGCTGGCGCGTCGGCGACGTACCGCCGGACCCGACCGGTGCTTGTCCGCAGTGTAACGGCGTCCGTTTTTGGTATGACGGCGACGGCTGGCGGTGCGGCGACTGCGCGCCGGAACCGCCGGGCTATCGGCAGCGGACCGGCGCGGCCTTCGTCCTGATCGCCCGCCCCGCGAGCATCCAAGCAGAGGTTTTACGAGACATGGGCATCGAGGTCTATCGCCGCCGGCCGATTGCCGGTCCACCCACCGAAGCCGGGACGGGAGAAACGCCGGATTTCGCGCTGTCAGTGCAATCCGGCCCGACCGCCGCCTCCGGAGCCGGCGAGCTGTTGCGACGGTTCGGGTATGCGGTGCGCTATCTCCGGGAACCGGAAGCCGCGCGGCGGGCCATCGCCAACCTGCTCGAAGCCCGCCACCAGCGGCTCGGGCTGGACGTGGAAACCATGAGCCTGCCAGCCTACCGGCTGGACGCCAAGGCCGGACTGGACCCGTACAAGGGCACGATTCGCTTATGCCAAATCGCGGACCCGTCCGGGACGGTCTACGTCTTCGATCTCCTTCACCTGCCGCCGGAACTTCTGGTACCGCTGATGGCGATTCCGCTGATCGCGCACAACGCGACGTTTGAATATCGATTCCTCAAGCGGCTGAATCTGGTCCCCGACCGGCTGCATGATTCCATGCTGCTGTCCCGTGTCGCGACCGGACACTGCCTGTCGCTGGCGGACGCCGCTCAGGGCGCGCTCGGGTTGACCATCGACAAGACCTTGCAGGCATCGGCCTGGCACACCCCGGACCTGTCGCCGGCCCAGGTGGACTATGCCGCCCTGGATGCGGTGCTGGCGCTGAGATTATGGGACGGCTACGGTCCCGCCATCCGGGCCACGGGCCAAGGCGAGGCTTATAAGCGCTTCGCCCGAGCTATTCCTGCCGTCGCCCAGCAGATGTTGGACGGGATTCCCTTCGATGCCGCCAGCCATCGCCGGCTGGCGGACGGCTGGCGGGCGGAGGTCGAACCGCTGCGGGCGCGACTGGCAGCCGATCTCGGCCAAATCAATCCGGATTCCGGTCCGCAGTTGGGCGCGTGGCTGGAAAAGACCCTGGATGCCCGGACCTTGAAGGCGTGGCCCAAGACCTCGGCCGGACAACTCAAGACCGATGCCGAGGTTATCGCCAGCATCGACCACCCGGCCATCCGCACCTTGCAACGCTACAAGGTGCTGGCAAAGAACATCAGTACCTACGGCGAGGGTTATGCTGCGCATATCCACCCGCTGACCGGGCGCATCCACGCGGATTTTCAGATTGCCGGCACGCGGGGCGGGCGGTTCCGCTGCCGGAACCCGAACGTCCAGAATCCCCCGCGCGACTCGGCCTTCCGTTCCCTGTTCAAGGCCCCGGAAGGCTATCAATTGGTGGTGGCGGATTACAGCCAAGTCGAGTTGCGTATCGCGGCCATTTTGGCGAACGACAAGGTGATGCTGGACGCCTACGCCCGTGGTGACGATCTGCACCGCAAGACCGCCGCCACCGTCGCCGGCATCGCCGAGGCCGAGGTGAGCAAGCCGCAACGGCAACTGGCCAAGGCCTGCAACTTCGGGTTGATCTACGGCATGGGCGCCCGAGGGTTGGCCGCCTACGCCAGCAGTTCCTACGGGGTGAACATGGCTCTGGAACAAGCCGAGCAGGCGCGGAGAGCGTTTTTCGCCACCTATTCCGGAATCGCCCTGTGGCACGCCAAGACCAAGGTCAGAGGCAGCAGGGATGCCACGGTGCGGACCGTGGGCGGGTTGGTGCGAGACTTCAGCCGCGAGCCGAGAGGCTGGCAGTTCACCGAGGCGTTGAACACGCCGGTGCAAGGGTCGGGCGCGGAATGCCTGCTGGAAACCCTGATCCGACTGCCGGCCGCTCTGGCGGGGCTGGATGCCAAGCTGATCCATCACGTGCATGACGAGGTGATTCTGGAAGTCGCCGACCGGGACGTGGAAGCCGCCAAGATCGCCTTGGCCGAGGCCATGACCGAAGGATTCAAGGCCTTGTTCCCGGACGCCGACATGCCGGGACTGGTCGAGGCGCACGCCGGACCGGATTGGGCGAGCGCCAAGTGAAGAGGCGGCAAGCAGCGATGGCCTACGAGGCTGCGGCTAAGCAGCCCGGTGACGCTGGTTGCCATGGTGCAAGTCGGCATTGAATCCCGGCAGGTACAGGTTAGGTTGGCTATGCTCAATCAAATTGCGGGATATGCGACAGCGAGAAAATCGCGGATAAATAAGCATAACCGGGAGAAGAACATGGACCAAAAAACCCAACTGTTCGAGACCGAGGGAGCCCGTTCCCTTCTGGATCAACTGCTGGAAGACTCCCGGCTATACACCCAGAGCACGGACTACAAGGCACTGCTGGATTTCGTCATTCGGTTACGAAACTTCGCCCCGTTCAACGCTATGTTGCTGCACGTCCAGAAGCCGGGGCTGAGCTACGCTGCGTCGGCGCGGGACTGGCGCCAGCGGTTTGGCCGTTCCATCAAGGAGGGAGCCCGTCCGCTGTTGATCCTCCAGCCGTTCGGCCCGGTGGCCCTGGTTTACGATGTACTGGATACCGAAGGCAGGCCACTACCGGAAGATGTGGCCTCCTTTGTTGCGAGCGGCGGCATCGGCGAACAGTCGCTCGCGACCTTTCGGCGGCGGATGAGCAAAAAGGGCATCGAATGGTGTTGGGTCGATGCGGGGGACCAGAAGGCCGGTTCCATCCGCGTCTTCAAGCGCCCGCTCACTGAGAAAGAAACTACGCAGTACCGGATGCACATTAACCGCAACCACGATCCCAACGTGCAATTTGTCACGCTGGCGCATGAACTGGGGCACCTGTTTCTGGGCCATTTGGGGCAAGACAAGGCGCTGAACATTCCCCAGCGACCCAAGCCCGACCACGCCCAGGAAGAACTCGAAGCCGAATCGGTCGCCTATCTCGTGTGCGCCCGCAACGGGGTTTCATCGAAATCCCAGACCTACCTGGCGCACTACGTCGAAAAGAACACCACGGTCGAACAGATTGACCTCTACCAAGTCATGCGTGCCGCCGGGCAGGTGGAAAGCCTGCTGGGACTGACCGCGCACCGCCCACCCACCGATATGATCAATAATATCTGGTTAGCGGAATGAACCCCCTCATTCGCCATTTTATTCCGTCCATAATGCGCGGTGTCTATCGTGTAGACGACGATTTTTTGAAGATAAAGGACGACCAGACATTCGAGCAATTTGTCCTAGCAAAGCTGAAATTTTTACCTCAGAGTCTGGTGACTATGCTGCGAGATAAGCTGCATTTTGATAACGATTTTGAATGGACAAAGCACCAGCAAACACTACCTGACGAATTATTCGAAGGGACGAGAACGACCACGCAGCGAGCCAATGCTTTTTTTCAGCTTCATCCATATTTTGAGAATGCGCTCGTAAACCACAGAGATGAAGGGGCCGATAACTATTTGGAGATTCAGTTTGTCCGCAGGATATTGGCGCGGCTGTTAACCGATGCGGGGCTTGAACGTGTCCGGCCACAGTTGCGTATTGGGTCTTATTACATCGATTTTGCCATCGAAGGCGCGAGCAGGTTCGCCATCGAAGTAGATGGCTTTGGCAAGTTCAAACACCGGCGCGATCTCGATGATTTCATGAAACGCCAAAACTACATATCGGGTGAAGGCTGGCGAATCATTCGCTTTACCTACAGTCAAATTATGTTGAATGATAAGGTGACATTGAAGTCGCTGCATTCGCTATTTGAAGATGACCCGAAGCTACGCACCTTTCTCTCTATTCAATGGAACGCAATATTCCAGCAAGATCTTTTCGTCAATATTTCAAACCCATCGGTGATAGAGATCGTCAACGATTTCTATCACGTTCAAGATTGGTTTATCGAAATAGCTTTGTCCGCTCAGCAAGGAATCGAACCGATTCGGCTGAAAGATGATTTCGGCCTTGGCGTGCCGTTCGTCGCTCTTGCGATTAGCGCACTTTATGAATTTTTGGATGCGGTGCAGGCGGCGATAGAGGTGGACTTGCAATTGCCAAAGGTGATTGTTGTTGGCTGCGGTCGTTCGGGCGCGCGGGCGGCACGTCTTCACTATCTCGTTTCCACTTCCGACTTGGATGGTGGGGATGCAGTGCTATTCAATACGCAAACCGTCCGACTTAATCCTCCATCCTTACCGGTACCTCCCCACGATGCAGGTGAAATTCGTTTGCGTCGTGACCTCTCCGTCGAAGAAATCCGTCACCGCTTGGACTATTTCTGTCGCGAAGTATTTGGCTACGAAAAGACCAAACCCTTTCAAGACAAGGTGCTACAGCGTATTTTCGACGGGCAGCACGTCCTCGGTATTTCCGCTACAGGCAGTGGAAAATCGTTCTGCTTCTGGCTACCCGCCCTGCTCAAACCCGGCCTCACGCTCATCATCTGTCCACTGCGTTCGCTGATGCGCGACCAGCGACTTACGCTCCGCAATTACGGTATCGCTTCGGCAGAATTCATCAACTCTGATGTTGACAAGCCCACGCAGCGCCGCATTCTGGAAGAGGCGAAGCTCGGCTACATCCGGATGCTCTACATTGCTCCCGAGCGGCTTCGGATCAGGACATTTCTTGAGGAATTGGAACGACTGCAAGAAAGCGTGCCTATCAATTACTTGGCGGTGGATGAGGCCCATTGCATCTCGGAATGGGGCCACGATTTTCGACCCTCATATCTCAAGCTTCCATTTCTTTTGGAAACGCTCTCGGAGCGTAATGCTCGGCTTCAACTGATCGCGCTCACCGCGACGGCGGGCCAACAAGTCGAACAAGACATGCTCGGTATTCTGAAGCTGCGCGGTGGCGAGGATGGACACGTTGTTCGCGAGCAAATGGCCGACCGGGAAAGATTCAGCTACGAAATTGTCACGGTAAAAGAGGGTTCAACAAAAGCGAAGACCTACCAAGAAATCCTTACCAAGCATTTGCATAAAGCCTTGGGGAAACGATCTCTCCGTGATTTGCTACGCTCGGTCAACCAGAGGCGTGAGAAATCGTTGGGCATCGTTTTCTGTATCTTCGCTGATCCTCACGGCAAGCACTCGATTTGGGACGGGATAGCCCATTACCTTTACGAGACTATGGGTATCTTGGAACCTGATGCGTGCCGGGAACCTGGTCGTGGCCAGAACAGGAAATGGCGTCTGGATGCGTATTCGACGGGAAGGGTTCGCGCGTTCGCCAGCAAGCAGCCAACTCTATGTCCGAATTGTCATAGTTACGCCTATACCAGTGCATCTTTTGGGAACCAAAAAACCGGAGATGATGATGATGAAGAGAGCGATGGCGAGGAAACATTGGGTTTAGATCAAGGCGGCGTCAAGATTTGCTTCCATTGCGGATTTAAATTTGCAGCAACTGATGCAGTGCCACCGATGACGCCACTCAAATGGCAAGACCTTATACAGAGCAACCAGATCGAGTTCAAGGACAGCAAATTCGATATTCTCATCGCGACCAAAGGTTTTGGCATGGGTATCGACAAGAGCAGCGTCCGCTTTATCGTGCATACGTCGCTCTCGTCGGGCTTGGAATCTTGGTATCAGGAAGTCGGGCGGGCTGGGCGTGATAACGAACGCGCCCATATCGTACTGCTGGTTGACCCACCAAACGAGTTATGCCGGCGCGAACTGCTTCCAGAAGACAAAGACATGATCAAGCGCCCTCGATGCAGCTACAGGGGGGGCTGTCCGCACGGTAAGGAGTCCTTGTGCGACTACGGCAAACAACACATGTTTATTGCTGGTAGCTATCCTGGTGCGGAATCCGACGCGATAAGCGCACTGCGGGTGCTCGACAAGCTCATCGTCGCACGCGAGGAGAACAACGATGATTCTGTTACTTTGAACGTATCAAACAAGTATTTTTTGCGTACCGAACTTTCGGTTTATCGGCTTATGGTTTTAGGATTAGTCGAAGACTATACAGTCACATACGGATTTATTCCTCGCTTCAATGTGAAGTTTACGCTGCTCAAGTTTATTGATAATCCTAATATTCTTGCTCGATTCCAGAAAAAGATGCAGCAACGGCTAGTTGATTATTTTTTTCACTTCAAAAAACAGGGAGGAAACAAAACCAAACCCGATTTGGATTATCAACCACTGGAAAAGTTTGCTGCGAAAACGCAGAAGTTTCAGGCGTTTCAATATTATGAACAGCTTTTTCTAACAGTTTATCAGCATCTTCTAATTTTACTCGATCATACCTACAAGGACGTAGTGAAGATGCGTTACGACATGCTTTGGAATCTTTTTAGAGTTGTTGAAAGCAATAAAGATGGGCAATGCCGACGAGTTAGGATTCTTCCTCATTTTGAAGACAGGAGCGTGAACCCCAAATATCATTGTGGTTGTTGCGATGTATGTTCACCCGATCTTAACTTCCTTGAGTTTGTCAACCCACGAGAGGAGAACCGAAGTATGGACTCCTTTGATCGCGAGTTGGCTAAAGCTTTAAAAGGCGATACATTTAATAGAGAGCAACTTTCTAAGTTATCACTAGCGTTTGTTGATTACCAAACATCAACCTATACGAGAGCACGGGCGACTTTAGAAGGAAGCCCTAATAATTTATCAGCATTATTTATTGCGGCCGAGTTTTCGCCAGCAGAAGAATATTTGGGAAACGCAAAACGCCTGCTAAGGACGGCAAACCAGAACCCGCTCCCATTGTCTGAGATCGCTGAACTCTACAAATCGTCCAAGCCATTCAAACCTGAATTGCTACTCGCTTTGAATGAAGCTGGAACAGCTTGCGACACGGTAGAGGGATGGAAGTTTCTTGCGGAACAGGCCATGAAACCGGAACAATATTGGAACACTAACGCAGTCGCGATGCGTGAATGTCTCGAATTCATGCTCTTTGTCGAGGAAGACTTGTCGGACAAAACCGAGTCCTTGAAGCACAAAGCCCGCGAACTGGAGAACGCATTCTATGCCTGAAATTACCAGTGTTGAGGCCGTTCGCGCGAAACTCCGCGAATTCGACGAACGAGTGGATGGGGCTATTACGGCCGCCAAAACCTTAACGCGCATTAAAACCGATGCGGAGAAATTACTCAGAGATTTGGAGGTAATCTCTACCAAAGGCGAACAATCGCTTCAAAAAGCTGAAAATATCCGCCTCAAACTCCAAGAACTCCAGAACGAATGGAATGCTCTCAAGGAGGGAGTGATCAAAGCACAAGCTGAATCGCAAGAGACACGCGACTTCTTACGCTCCGAACTCAATTCCGCTATTCAGACGATTCGAAAGAGATTGACCGAAGCTGAGGAGGGTCTACGCTCAACCAACCGTGCATCCCTTTCGGAGCAGGCTGAACTTTTAACACACCTTGAACAAAAAACTCGCGACAACGCGACTGTCGTGGAAAAAGCAAAGGCTGTTACGTCCGAGCATGTGAAACAGCTTGATCAACTTCTTCTTACGCTTCGCGATGAATTACAGGGCGAGGTTCGCACCAAATTATTGCACGCCGAAGAATTACTCGAATCACAATTTCAAAGATTGAGTGAGGAATTGAATGATCGATCTACTCGCCATGAGCAATTATTAAAAGACGAAATCGCCCGTTTTAAGATAGAAATGAAACATGATTTAGCTGAACATCAACACGCTCTTGATCAACAACTGACCGACTTTTTGAGCAGGCAGAATATTTTAATTCAAAACCTCACGCAGCAAATTGATAGCTACAATCGTGTTTCACAAACACAGGCTGTTGAGCTTTCAGCAATAAAATCAAAAATCAAGGAATTGTTACCAACGAGACCCCTGCTGGCCGAAATTCAATCGGTGCTAGCCACCCATGATGAAAGGCTGACCGCATTTGAGTCTTTATCTAAGACGACGACTAGCCGATTAGACGAGATGTTGGAAAAGTTGAAAAAAAGCTTTTTCGTCGGTGGGAAATTTAAGTCATAATGTCTTGTTAAGGCGAGTAATAACGAAAAGCTTGGGGTGTTCCATGTCGGTGGCCGCTGGAGCCATGGGGGCGTTACCAAGTTAATCTGATGCCGTAAATAAGGTGCCCGTGAAGGTATGGCCAAGAGAAAACCGGAACCGGTAAACAAGGCGCGCTTGCTGACCACGAACCACGACCCGTGCCAATTACCCGACGATCACATGGCGGAACTGGCCCTGTCGCCGCTGGTGTCCAATACAACGACCGCCCTGGATTTCAGCATGGCGCTCTTTCCAGATTTGTCCCTGGATGCCTGCGTGAAGGTGCTGAAGGGAAACATCCAGGCGATCAACGGCGGCGACCTGTCCGGCTCGGAAGCGACGCTCGCGGCGCAAGCGACAACGCTCGACACCATTTTCAACAATCTGGCACGGCGGGCGGCCCATGCCGAATACATGAGCCAACTGGAACCGTATCTACGGCTAGCCTTGAAGGCACAAGCGCAATGCGCCCGAACGCTGGAAGTGCTGGCGGCGCTCAAAAATCCGCCTGTGATCTTCGCCAAGCAGGCGAACATTGCCCACCAGCAACAAGTTAATAACGGCGCCCCGACCGGGCCAGTTTCACGCGCGCGGGAAGTCGAAAAATCGCCAACTCAACTATTGGATGTCCTACCCGATGAACGGCTGGAATCAGGAACGGCGGGCGCGGCAAGCGGCGCTCATTCACAACTGGCGACCGTGGGAACGAGCAACCGGCCCGAAGACGCCAGAGGGTAAGGCGCGGGCGGCCATGCGCGGCTACAAGGGCGGAGTCCGCTCGAAGCTGCGGGGATTAGCACGGGCGTTGCGGGAGCAACGGGAAGCGGTGGACCAGATTCGGTAGCGCCACGGCAAGGGTGGTATCCAGGGTCTACAAGAATCATTATAGTGGTTTATACCTATGCCCGACGGACGGTTGAGTTTGGGCAACCGCATTGCCGACGCTAGCACCCTCAATTCTGCTAGCCATATTGCTAGCCATAAAGTAAAAAGGCTTACCGGTGATTTGGTAAGCCTTTGTTTTTCATGGTGGGCCCTGTAGGATTCGAACCTACAACCAAGGGATTATGAGTCCCCTGCTCTGACCGTTGAGCTAAGGGCCCGGAACGCGGGTGATTCTAACCACCGGCCTGGCTTCCCGCTACCGACTCATTCCAAATCCAGAAAACTGCGCAACTGCTCCGAACGGTTCGGATGGCGCAGCTTGCGCAGCGCCTTGGCTTCGATCTGCCGAATCCGCTCGCGGGTGACGTCGAACTGCTTGCCGACTTCCTCCAGGGTGTGATCGGTCGGCATGTCGATCCCGAACCGCATCCGCAATACCTTGGCCTCGCGCGGTGTGAGCGTCGCCAGCACCTCGCGGGTCGCCTCGCGCAAGCCCTCGACCGTGGCCGCGTCCACCGGCGACAGCACGCTGAGATCTTCGATGAAATCGCCCAGATGCGAATCCTCGTCGTCGCCGATCGGGGTTTCCATCGAAATCGGCTCCTTGGCGATCTTCATCACCTTGCGAACCTTGTCCTCCGGCATCTCCATCCGCTGGGCCAGTTCATCCGGCGTCGGCTCGCGGCCCATCTCTTGCAACATCTGCCGGGAAATCCGGTTCAGCTTGTTGATGGTCTCGATCATGTGCACCGGAATGCGGATGGTGCGGGCCTGGTCGGCGATCGAACGGGTGATCGCCTGGCGAATCCACCAGGTGGCGTAGGTCGAAAACTTGTAGCCGCGCCGATATTCGAACTTGTCCACCGCCTTCATCAGGCCGATGTTGCCCTCCTGGATCAGGTCGAGGAATTGCAGGCCGCGGTTGGTGTACTTCTTAGCGATGGAGATCACCAGCCGCAGATTGGCCTCGACCATTTCCTTCTTGGCGCGGCGGGCCTTGGCCTCGCCGATGGACATGTGGCGGTTGATGTCCTTGATTTCGTGAATCGTCAGCCGCGCTTCCTGCTCGATGGCCTGCAATCGCCACTGCGCCGCCTGGATCGTCTCGCGCTGCGTCACCAGCAGGGGCGAGTATTTCCTGTCCATCTGAATGTGTTCGTCCACCCAGTCCAGCCGGGTTTCATTCTGCGGAAACGACGTGATGAAGACCTTGCGCGGCATTTGCGCCCCACCGACGCAGGCATTCATGGCTTCCTTTTCATGCGCGCGGATGCGTTCCGCCCGCTCGTGCAGGCCCGCGATCAGTTGATCCAGGGTCTTCGGCACCAGACGAAATTGCAGGAACCGGTCGCCGATCTGCTGGCGCAACAAGCGGGTCTGCTCGTGCCGAAGGCCAAATTCGTCCACGTTGGCCAGCATTTCCTGGTAGAGGGCGCGCAACTCCGCGAAGCGGCGCGCGGTTTCCTCGGGATCGGGGCCGCTCTCAACCACGGTCGCGCTTTCCCCATCCTCGTCTTCCTCGTCGTTCACCACCACCGCCACTTCGTCCACGACCACCACCGCGTCCGGATCGTCGGCCGCCAGCAACAGCGCCTCGTCCGGCAACGGTGGAACCACTTCCTCGATGTCGTTGAAGCCGCTGATAATGTCGGACAGGCGGGTGCCGTTCTCGCTGATCGAATCGTAAATCCGCAGCAGATCGCCGATGGTCGGCGGATAGCTGGCCAGCGCCGACAGCACCTGGGTCATGCCCTCCTCAATCCGCTTGGCGATCTGGATTTCACCCTCGCGGGTCAACAGCTCGACCGTCCCCATCTCGCGCATGTACATCCGCACCGGATCGGTGGTGCGGCCAAACTCGCTGTCCACCGCCGCCAGCGCGGCGGCGGCTTCCTCGGCCACCACGTCGTCGTCGGCGCTGACCGGGTTCTCGTTGAGCAGCAGGGTCTCGGTGTCGGGCACGAATTCATGCACTTCGATGCCCATGTCGTTGATCATCGCGATGATGTCCTCGATCTGTTCGGGATCGACGATGTCATCGGGGAGGTGGTCGTTCACCTCGGCATAGGTCAGAAACCCCTTTTCCTTGCCGCGGGCGATCAACTTCTTCAATTGCGACTGTTGCTGCTCGCTCATGACCTTTCACAGACTGAGGTGGGAAAAATGTGAACCAATAATAGTATCACGAGTGCTGCGTTTAACCATCGTGAGCAAAAACATTTAGATTTTTTGCGGCTTGCCCAAGTTCCGCAGCGCCTCGCGTTCCTCGGCGCTCAGCGCGCTGGGCGCACCGCGCCGCAGCAGGATGTCCGGCAGACGCTCGCGCGGGTCGTCGCGCCGCCGCAGGTAAGTCAGGATATCGGCGAATTCCGCATCGAATTGAAAACCCTCCGCCGGCGCCTCCGGTTCCCAGGCCGCCAGCCGCTCCAAGATGGCGCCTTCCGGCGTATTCCGGTAACGCTCCAGCAGGGCGGCGGCATTGAGTTGGGGGCGATCGCGCAGTGTTTCGATCAGCTCCGCCAGCAGTTTGATGCCCGGCTCGCCGTCATCAACCAGGGTGGAATCGTTGACCACCGCCTGTTGCGCCAGTTCCGGCCGATGCAGCAGCAGGGCAATCGCCTTGCGCAACGGGGTGCGAACCAGTCGCGGATTAGGGTCGGCGCGACGGGCGGCGGTGGGCGGTGGGCGCAGCCGGGTGGTGGTCAAGCCGGCCTCTCGTCGCAACCGTTCGGCCATCAGATCGCGAAAATGGCCATCGGGCAGCTTTTCCAGCAGCGGCCGGGCCAGATCGGCCAGCCGGGCGCGACCGGCCAGGGTTTCGGGATCGGTCTGGCCGCGCAGTTCGGCGAACAGATAATCGGCCAGCGGGGTCGCTTGTTCCAAGCGCCGCTCAAACGCCGTCTGGCCCTCCCGGCGGACCAGGGTATCCGGGTCCTCGCCCTCGGGCAGGAACAGAAAGCCAGCTTGCCGGCCGTCGCGCAGGAACGGCAGCGCCACAGTCAACGCCCGCCAGCCCGCCGCGCGCCCAGCCCGGTCACCGTCGAAACAGAACACCAGTTGGTTGACTACCCGGAACAGCCGTTCGACATGCTCCGCGGTGGTGGCGGTCCCCAGGGTGGCGACGGCGTAACCGATGCCATGCTGGGTCAGCGCCACCACGTCCATGTAGCCCTCGACCACGACCAGCCGCGCTAACGACCGGGTCCGGGCGCGCGCCTCGTACAGGCCGTACAGCTCCGCTCCCTTGTGAAACAGTGGAGTTTCCGGGGAGTTGAGGTACTTGGGCGTGGTGTCGCCGTCCAGCGCCCGGCCACCGAAGGCGATTACACGCCCACGCCGGTCCCGGATCGGGAAAACGATGCGATCGCGGAAGCGGTCGCGCAGTCGACCCTGTTCGTCGCGGTTGGCCAACCCGGCGGCGAGCAGTTCCTCGGCCGAAACGCCTTCCCCGCGTAGCGCCTGACACAGGTTATCCCAGCCGGGCGGCGCGTAGCCGATACCGAAGGCGTTGGCGATCTGGCCGGTCAAACCCCGTTGGCGCAGGTAATCCACCGCCCGTTGCCGGGCCGGGTGGACCCGCAGTTGCCGACGAAAGAACCGGTCGGCTTGAACGACCCGCTCCAGCAACATCCGGGAGAAATCCCGGCCGCCGCCGTCGGTGTGGGGAACCTCCAGCCCGGCGTGCCGGGCCAGTTCCTCCACGGCGTCCAGAAACTCCAGCCGCTCGTAGGCCATCAGAAAGCCGATGGCGTTGCCGTGGGCTTGGCAGCCGAAGCAGTGGTAGAACTGCTTGCTGGGGCTTACCGAAAAGGACGGGGTTTTTTCGGCGTGAAACGGACAACAGGCCATGAATTCACGGCCGGCCCGGCGCAACGGCACCCGGCTGTTGACGATCTCGACCAGATCCACCCGGTTCAGGAGTTGATCGAGGAATTCCTGGGGTATGCGGCCAGCCATAGCCCCAAAGCCTAGCGGACGCGCGCCCGACCGTCAGCGGTCGGGCGAACAAACGAGGGGAAAAAAGACGCGGCGGCGATTCAAGCGCCGAAACGCGTCTTGACTCGGGCGCTGACCGTCGCCATGTCGGCCCGGCCCTGGGCTTGATCCTTGATCAAGGTCATGATCTTGCCCATGTCGCGCACCGACTGGGCGCCGGTCGCGGCGATGGCGTGAGCGATGAGGGCGTCGAGTTCAGCTTCGCTCAGCGGCGCCGGCAGATAGGTTTGGATCAGCTCGATCTCGAAGGCTTCCTGAGCGGCCAGGTCCGCGCGGCCCGCGTTCTGGTACTGGGCCAGCGATTCCCGACGCTGCTTGATCATCTTTTCCAGCACGGCCAGCGTCTGACCATCGTTCAATTCGATGCGCTCGTCCACCTCGCGCTGCTTGATGGCGGCCAGGATCAGGCGGATCGCGCCGAGGCGTTGCTTGTCCTTGGCGCGCAGCGCGGCTTTCATGTCATCTTGAACGCGGTCTTTGAGCGACATGGCGGCGCCCTCGTTGGCGGTGGCGACGGAGATGGGGGATGAGGCGGTCTAGAACAGGCGGGTGCGACGGGAGATTTCCCGGGAAAGCTTCTTCAAATGGCGCTTGACGGCGGCGGCCCGCTTGCGCTTGCGTTCCTGAGTGGGTTTTTCGTAGGACTCGCGGCGACGGACTTCGGACAGAACACCCGCTTTCTCGCAAGATCGCTTGAAGCGGCGCAGGGCGACGTCGAACGGCTCATTCTCTTTGACTTTCACGGAAGGCATTAACCCATCACCTCATTCATGGTCGAGTACAATATCGGGTTGAAGAATCGGTAAACGATGAATTGTAGTCACGCCCATGACCAAATGCAAAACCAGCGAGTTCCCATGGTGATTCTCGGCATCGAAACCTCCTGCGACGAAACCGGCCTGGCGCTATACCACGGCGAGCGCGGCCTGCTGGCCCACGTCCTGCACAGTCAGGTCGCGTTGCACGCCGAATACGGCGGTGTGGTGCCAGAATTGGCGTCGCGCGACCATGTCCGCAAGACCCTGCCGCTGCTGCGAAGGCTGCTGCACCAGGCCGGCGTCGAACCGGGTCAGGTCGACGGCGTCGCCTACACCCGGGGGCCGGGACTGATCGGGGCGCTGCTGGTGGGCGCGGCCATCGGGCGCGGACTGGCCTGGGCCTGGGGCGTGCCCGCGCTCGGCGTGCACCATATGGAAGGTCATCTGCTGGCGCCGATGCTGGAGCCGGAACCGCCGGTGTTCCCGTTCGTGGCGCTGCTGGTGTCCGGCGGCCACACCCTGCTGGTGCGGGTGGACGGGATCGGCCAGTACCGCATTCTGGGCGAGTCGGTGGACGACGCCGCCGGCGAGGCGTTCGACAAGACCGCCAAGTTGCTCGGCCTGCCTTACCCCGGCGGCCCGGCCCTGGCCCGGCTGGCGGAACAGGGCGTTCCAGGGCGCTTCCAGTTTCCGCGGCCGATGACCGACCGGCCCGGTTGCGACTTCAGCTTCAGTGGCCTGAAGACCGCCGCCATCCATACTTGGCGCACCCTGGAACCGACGGCGGAGAATCGGGCCGACGTGGCGCGCGCCTTCGAGGAAGCGGTGGTGGAGACGCTGGCGATCAAATGCCGGCGGGCGCTCGAGGCGACCCAACTGAAGCGGTTGATCGTTGCCGGCGGGGTCGGCGCCAACCGGCGCTTGCGGGAGCGGTTGCGGGACATGACGGCCGAACTGGGCGGGCAGGTCCATTATCCCCGGCTGGAATTCTGCACCGACAACGGCGCGATGATCGCCTACGCCGGCTGGCGGCGGTTGGCGGCCGGTCAGCGCGAGGGCGTCGCGATCGAGGTGTTGCCGCGCTGGCCGCTGGACGGTTTGCCCGCGCTGGAGTGAGGCCAGCCACGGCTGAGGCTCCGCCGCCGGAGCGTGGGAGCCGGGCCGGGGCGTTTCGTTTCGTTCACGCCTCGTGCACGACACGCCCTTCCAACAGCGTGTGCGTCACCCGCCCCGGCAGTTCCCAGCCGATGAACGGGGTGTTCTGACCGCGACTGCGCAGGGCGGCGGCCCGCCAGTCCGCGTCCGGATCGAACACGCACACATCGGCGGGGGCGCCGACCCCGAGATGGCCGAGGTCCAGCCCCAGAATGCGCGCCGGTCCTTGGGTGAACCGCGCGATCAGCGTCGGCAGCGGCAATACGCCCTCCCGCGCCAGCCGCAGGCCCAGCGCCAGCAGCGTATCCAGTCCCGAGATGCCCGGTTCGGTGTCGCCGAGGGGCGCTTCCTTGGCGTCCGGCTCGTGCGGCTGGTGGTCGGAACAGAGCGCGCTCAGCGCGCCGCTGGCCAGACCGGCCCGGAGCGCGTCCCGGTCGCGCGATCCCCGCAGCGGCGGCCGAACGTGGCAGCGACTGTCGAAGCCGGCCAGGTCGGTTTCGGTGAGGTGCAGGTAGGGAACGGCGACGTCGGCGGTCACTGGCAGCCCTTCGGCCTGGGCGCGCGCCACCAGTTCCACCGACCGGGCGCAGGATAGCCGGCCGAAATGCGCGCGCACGCCAAGGTCCCGGATCAGTTCCAGGTCACGCGCGATGGCGCCGGTTTCGGCCGCCGCCGGAATGCCGGGCAGACCCAGCCGGGTGGCGATTGGACCGTCGTGGGCCAGACCGGCGCCCAGTTCGGGATCGAGCGGGGTCAGGAACACGGTCAGGCCGAAGGTGGCGGCGTATTCCAGCGCCCGCCGCAGGACGCGGATGTTGGTGACCGGGCGGCCGCCGTCGCCGATGCCGACGCAGCCGGCCTCCTTGAGAGCAGCCATTTCCGCCAGCCGTTCGCCGCGCAGCCGGTGGGTCAGCGCGCCCAGCGTCAGCACGCGGGCGTGACCGGCCGCCTCGGCGCGGCGGCGGATCAGTTCCACCACGGCGGGTTCGTCGATCACCGGGTCGGTGTCGGGCGGGCAGACCAGGGTGGTGACGCCGCCGGCCGCGGCGGCGCGGGTTTCGCTGGCGATGGTGGCCTTGTGTTCCTGGCCGGGCTCGCGTAGCCGGGCACAAAGGTCGATCAGGCCGGGGCAGACGATGCGGCTGCGCGCGTCGATGACGCATTCGGCCTTGAAGCCCGCCGGTGGCTGGCCCAGGCCGGCGATCCGCCCCACGGCGACGAACAGATCGGCCACCGTATCGATGTGGTGAGCAGGGTCGATCACCCGGCCGCCCTGGATCAGGATGTGCATCAGACGGTCCCTCCGGCCGGGCGGGCATGGTTGCCCAGGGTGATGGACATGATGGCCATCCGCACCGCGATGCCGTTGGTGACCTGTTCCAAGATCACCGAGCGTGGCCCGTCGGCCACCCGTGAATCGATTTCCACGCCGCGGTTGATCGGGCCGGGGTGCATGACGATGACGTCCGGCCTGGCCAGCGCCAGCCGCTCCTCGGTCAAGCCGTAACGCTGAAAGAATTCCTGCTCGGAGGGCAGGAGCGCCCGTTCCATGCGCTCCTTTTGCAAGCGCAACATCACCACCACGTCCACGTCCCGCAGCCCTTGGCCGGGGTCATGGAACACCCGCGCGCCCAGCGTCTCGACCTGGGTCGGCAACAGGGTGCGGGGCGCGACCACCCGGATTTCGCCGGCGCCGAGGATGTTGAGGGCGTGGATCAGCGAGCGGGCGACCCGCGAGTGCAGGATGTCGCCGACGATGGCGACTCTCAAGTGGGGAAAGTCCGGCTTGTGGCGGCGGATGGTGAACACGTCCAGCATCGCCTGGGTGGGATGGGCATGGCGGCCGTCGCCGGCGTTGAGGACGGCGATGTGCGGCTTGACGTGGCGGGCCATGAATTCCGCCGCGCCGCTTTGCTCGTGGCGCACTACGAACATGTCGCACTGCATGGCCTCGATGTTGCGCAGGGTGTCGAGCAGGCTCTCGCCCTTGACCGCCGAGGAAGTGGCGATGTTCAGATTGAGCACGTCCGCCGACAGCCGCTTGGCCGCCAGCTCGAAGGTGGTGCGGGTGCGGGTGCTGGCCTCGAAGAACAGATTGACCACGGTCTTGCCGTGCAGGGTGGGCAGTTTCTTGACGCGACGCTCGGCCACGCCGCGCAGCGATTCGGCGGTATCGAGGATGTCGGTCAGATGGCGGCGAGTCAGTCCCTCGACGGTCAGGAAGTGCAACAGGCGACCCTGTGGGTCCAGTTGGATGGAGGTGGCGCTCATGGCGTGGTTTGCTGGATGACCAGTTGCAAGGGTTCGGGGCCGGTCAGTTGCACCTCCTGGTCCGCCATCAGTTTCAGCCGGGCGCCGATCACGTCGGCTTCGATGGGCAGTTGGCGGCCACCCCGGTCGACCAGCACCGCCAGCAGCACCGAGGCCGGCCGGCCGTAGTCGAATAGTTCGTTCAGCGCGGCGCGCACGGTGCGGCCGGTGTTGAGCACGTCGTCCACCAGCACCAGATGACGGCCGTCGATGTCGAACGGCAGTTCCGAGGGCCGGACCTGCCGGCTGACTCCGATGCGGCTGAAGTCGTCACGGTAGAAGGAAATGTCCAGTTGGCCGAGCGGGGCGGCGATGCCGAGCCGCTGGCGCAGGCGTTCGGCGATCCAGACCCCGCCGGTGTGGATGCCGACCAGCATCGGTTCGGCAATGCCGCGCGCGGCCAGCAGGCCGCGCAGTTGTCCGGCCATCGTTTCGATCAGGGGTTCGGCGTCGCGCATGCGACGAGGCTCCGTTGATGATTGAACCAGCTTTCCAGAATCACCGCCGCCGCCTGGGCGTCCAGGGTGGGGTCGTGGTTGCGGCGGCTGGCGGTTTCGAACTGGCGTTGTTCAGCTTCCCAGGAGGATAGCCGTTCGTCCATGGTCGCCACCGGGAGCCGAAAGCGCCCGTGCAACTGACGACCGAAGCGCAGCGCGGCCTCGGTCATCGCGCTGGCGGTGTCGTCGGCGTGGCGCGGCACGCCGACCACCAGCCAGTCCGGCCGCCACTCGACGATCAGCCGGGCGATGGCGTCCCAGTCGGGACGCTGCCGGTGGGCGGGCAGGGTGCGCAGGGGGCGGGCCGCGCCGGTGATGGCTTCCCCGACCGCGACGCCGATGCGGGCGCGGCCGAAGTCGAAGCCCAGCGCGATCCGGCAGGATGGCGTGGCGGTCGGGTTCAGGCCACGGTCAGGCGTGGCCGGCATCGGTGGACAACAGATTCAGGTCGATGCCCAGCAGGGCGGCGGCGGCGAGCCAGCGGCGCTCGCTGGGGGCATGGAACAGGATATCGAGGTCGGCGGGGCTGGACAGCCAGGAGTTTTCCACCATCTCGCGTTCCAGTTGGCCCGGTCCCCAGCCGGCGTAGCCCAGCGCGACCAGCAGGTGGGTGGGGCCTTGACCGTCCGCCACGGCTTGCAAAACGTCGCGGGACGTGGTGATGCCCAGGCGGTCGGTGACGCGCAGGGTGGCGCCCCAGTGACCGACGGGGCTGTGCAGGACGAAGCCCTGGTCCGGTTGCACCGGGCCGCCGGAGTAGACCGGCATCTTCGTCAGGTCGAAGCGGTCGGTGGCGATCTTGAGATGGTCCAGCAGTTGTTCCAGCGAAAGGTTGAGCGGCCGGTTGATGACCAGTCCCAGCGCCCCGTTGGCGTTGTGCTCGCCGATGTAGATGACGGTCTGGAAGAAATTAGGGTCGGCCAGCGCGGGCATGGCAATCAGGAACTGGTCGGTCAGATAGGTGGATTGGGTCATCGTCATAGTATCGGAATTCGTTCCGGCCTTGACAAGTCGCCCGTCGGTCAGGCCGGGCGATAGCGGGGTGCGTAAACCGCCGCCAGCCGGATGGCTTCCATCATGCTCAGCGCGTTGGCCGCGCCCGTGCCCGCCAGGTCGAACGCGGTGCCATGATCCACCGAGGCGCGGACGAAGGGCAGGCCGAGGGTGACGGCGATGGTGCGCTGAAAATCCACCATCTTGGTCGCGATGTGGCCCTGGTCGTGGTACAGGGACAGCACGGCGTCGAACGCGCCGCGCAAGGCCAGATGGAACACCGAATCGGCGGCGATGGGGCCGGCGACGTCGATGCCCAGGGCGCGCGCGTCGGCGATGGCGGGCTCCAGTTCCCGGCCTTCCTCGTCGCCGAACAGGCCGTGTTCGCCGCCGTGCGGGTTGAGTCCGGCCACCGCCAGGCGCGGGTGCGGAAAGCCGATGGCTTCCAGCGCCCGGGCGCAGCGCCGCAGATAGTCCAATACTCGCTGCCGGGTGACCAGTTGGATTGCCCTGGCCAGCGAAACGTGCCGGCTGAGAAAGAACACCTTGAGATCGAACACCTGAAACAGGGTGAGCGGATCGTGGGTTCCGGTCAGCCGGCCAAGCAGTTCGGTGTGGCCGATGTCGTGGATGCCGGCGGCCTTGAAGGCTTCCTTGTTGATCGGCGTGGTGGCCAGCGCGTTCATCTGGCCGGCCTGGCACAGGGCCACCGCGCGTTCGATGAACTCGTAAGCGGCGCGGCCGGCCGCCGCCTGAACCCGGCCGAATGCCACTTGCTCGGCGTTCACGTTGGCCAAGTCCACCAGGTCGATGACGCCGGGCTGGTATTGGCCCTGGGCGGGGTCGGTCACGATCCGCAACGTCAAATCCAGGCCGGTGACCCGCAGGGCGCGGCGCAAGGCGCCAGCCTCGCCGATGACCAGCGGTCGCGCGGCCTGGTGAACGGCCGGGTCGGCCAGCGCCTTGACCACGATTTCCGGGCCGATGCCGGCGATGTCGCCCAGGGGAATGCCGATGATGCCGCGTTTCACGTCGATTGCCTCCGCATGACTCCAATGGGGTCTCAAACATCGCTCAAGGTATCGTGCGAGGAAATCCGGTTGGGCAACTCCGGAAAGTTTCGCAACCCGGTTTCCTGCTCCTCGACCAACGCTTCCATCCCTACCCGATCCGCCATGTCGCGCAGTACCGCGCAAAGGACCATCGTCAGAATAGCATGGAGCTTGTGGGTCCGTGGCGCGATTGCCCTGGGTCGGTTCGCCCGCGCCCTTCACCTGATCGCCCCGGAATGGGACAATGATTCCGTTTGACTTCCCCGGCGGCCTTGTTGGCGGCCATGTCCATGGCGTCCGCTGGCGGCGCGCGACACGTTTCACCCTTTCACGACAGGATTGAATTTTGGCGCAGGCACATCGAATCAAGCCCGAAACGCCCGCGATTCGAGTGGGCATCCTCCGTTTCGCCCATCGGTTGTTGCGAGAGCTTTGTTTTTGGTCGCTGGTGGTGATCGCGCTGGGGATGATCGGCGCGCTGGTGACTTTCCATCCCGGGGACCCGGCCTGGACCCATACCGCGACGGCGACCCGGCTGCACAATCTCGGCGGAGTGGTCGGCGCCTGGTTCGCCGACGTAACCCTTTATTTCTTTGGCCATGCCGCTTATCTGTTGCCGCTGGGCGCGGCGTTCGCGGGTTGGCGGCTGTTCAAGCGCGGCGCTCTGCTGGAGCTGGACGGCGAGATCGTGCTGTTCCGGGTTCTGGGATTTTTGGTGACGCTGGCGACGGCCTGCGGCCTGGCGAGCTTGCATCTGCGCGCGACGCCTGGAACCGTCCCCAACACTGGTTCGTCCGGCGGTCTGGTGGGGACCCATGTCGGCAAGTTCCTGATCGACGCTTTCGGTGGGGTGGGCGGTAATCTGTTCCTGTTGGTGCTGTTGCTGGCCGGGGTGGTGCTGACGACCGGATTATCCTGGCTGACCCTGCTGGACTGGGTGGGTCTGGCGATGTTGAAGACGGTGGACTGGATCGGCGGCGTGATCATGGCGCCGTTGCGGTGGATGCGACCGAGGGCGCCCGAGGACGACGGCGACGAATCCACGGTCGAAATCGCGCCGGCATCGGACTTGCCGAAAGCGGCGCCCGGCACTGAAACGGAGCCTTCGGACCAATTTTTGCCGACGCTGGGACGGAAGGTTGAGCAGGCTGCCGGAACATGGTTGGCCAGGTGGAAGGCGCGCGGAGAAGCCAGCGCGCCCGCCGCGCCGCCGGCTTCGCCCCCGCCGCCCGCGCCGCTGTCGCCCCCGGCTGGAAGCGTTGAACCGCCGCTTGCCGCGCCGGTCAGCCGGCCGGCGGCGCGCATCGAGCCGGTGTTGAACCTGCCGCTGGAAGGACCGCCGTCTTGGCAATCGCCCGCCGTGGTTCCGGCCACACCCTCGATTCCGGACTGGGAGCCTTCGGCCGCTCCGGATATGCGCACGCTGGTGCCCACCAGCGCGCCCAAGGTGGCGGGCGGTCAACCGGCAATCCCCCAGCCGCCGCCCACGCCGTTGACACAGGCGCTTGGTCTGAAACTGGCCGCCGCTTCCAACGATCCGCTGGCGGTGGTGGCGCCGTCGCCGCCGGTGGTCTTGCCGGTTCCCTGGCCGGGTTCCACGCCGGACCTCGATGCCGACGAGAACCACCTGGATGACCATGATCAGCCCGCGCGGGAGCTTCCGCCCGATCTGGCCATCGTTCCGCAACCGGAGTCGGCGCCGCCCGCCGCCCCGGCCAAGACCGCGTTCATGGTCCGCCGGGTGGCGGCGCCGCCGCCGGTCGCGCCGTATCCCTTGCCGCCGTTGAATCTGCTGGACCCGCCGGCCGCCAGCGTCGTCGGCTATTCCCCGGAAACGTTGGACGAGATGTCGCGGCGGGTGGAAATCCTGCTCCGGCATTTCGGCATCGTGGTCAAGGTGGTGGCGGTGGAGCCGGGACCAGTGATCACCCGGTTCGAGATCGAGCCGGCGCCGGGGGTCAAGGTCAGCCAAATCAGCAATCTGGCCAAGGATCTGGCGCGCGGCCTGTCGGTGATCAGCGTGCGGGTGGTGGAGATCATCCCCGGTAAATCCGTGGTCGGGCTGGAAATTCCGAACCAGCAGCGCGAGATCGTCTATCTGCGGGAGGTATTGGAGACGCCGGTTTACCAGCAGGCGATATCTCCCCTGACGCTGGCGCTGGGCAAGGACATCAGCGGCAACCCGGTGGTGGCCAATCTGGCCAAGATGCCGCATTTGCTGGTGGCCGGCACTACCGGCTCGGGCAAGTCGGTGGCGATCAACGCCATGCTGTTGAGTCTGCTGTACAAGGCCGCGCCCCGCGAGGTTCGCTTGATCCTGGTGGACCCGAAGATGCTGGAGCTGTCGATGTACGAGGACATCCCGCACCTGCTGACGCCGGTGGTAACCGACATGAAGGAAGCGGCGAACGCCCTGCGCTGGTGCGTGGGCGAAATGGACCGCCGCTACCGGCTGATGGCGGCGCTGAAGGTGCGCAACATCGCCGGCTACAACCGCCGGCTTGCCGATGCGCAAGCGGCGGGCGAGCCGATCACCGATCCGTTCTGGAAGCCGGGGGAGGGTGGAGTCGCGGGCGAAATTCCGGTGCTGGAGCCGTTGCCGTTCATCGTGGTGGTGATCGACGAACTGGCCGACATGATGATGATCGTCGGCAAGAAGGTGGAGGAACTGATCGCGCGGCTGGCGCAGAAGGCGCGGGCCTCCGGCATCCATCTGATTCTGGCCACCCAGCGGCCGTCGGTGGACGTGATCACCGGGCTGATCAAGGCCAACATTCCGACCAGGATTGCGTTTCAGGTGTCGTCGCGGGTGGATTCCCGCACCATTCTCGACCAAATGGGCGCGGAACAACTGCTGGGCCATGGCGACATGCTCTATCTGCCGCCGGGGACCGGTTTGCCACAGCGGGTGCATGGGGCGTTCGTGGACGATCACGAAGTGCCGCGCGTGGTGGATTATCTGCGGCGGACCGGCGCTCCGGATTACATCGACGACGTGCTGGCCGAACCCTGCGAGGAGGCCGATGGCGCGGAGGACTCCGATGGCGGCGGGCGCGGCGGGGAAAGCGATCCGCTGTACGACGAGGCGGTGCGCATTGTCACCGAGTCGCGGCGGGCCTCGGTGTCCGGGGTGCAGCGCCGGTTGCGCATCGGTTACAACCGGGCGGCGCGGCTGGTCGAGGAGATGGAAAGCGCGGGGGTGGTGGGGCCGGTGCAGACCAACGGCAGCCGCGAGGTGCTGGCGCCACCGCCGCCGTAGATTTTCAACCCGGTCGAATCCTCCACCAGATGGATCGGTTTGGTCCGGTCCCGGCGGGGGATTTGAACTTGCAGCGTCTTGGCCCCCCGCGACATCACGGTATGGCCGGGAATCGGCAGCGCCAACCCCAACAACCCGACGATCGATCCGGCCCCAAGCCTTCCACCCCGCGATAGGGCAGGTCAAACACTGCCTTGAGCCCCAACAGCGCCTGAATCGCCTTATCCGAGTAGCGGAACGGCGCCCCTCGCTTCCCGGTCGGCGCCAGCCACCAGTGGCGTTGCAAAATTCCTCGCCGAACCAGAGCGTCAAACTGCCCCATTCCACCAGGGCCCGATCATATTCCGGCCAGTTGGTAACCCATAGTCTTGCTAATAATTAAATTGGGTAAACCCCCGCCTTTGCTGGGGGACTCAACAAGGCTTGACCTTTACGAGAGTCTAATTTGCCGCGCAGCGCAGCGGACGTTGATAGTTAGTCGCGGAACATTATTTATGTCAGTTTTTTTAAGGAGACTATACTGCATGATTATGGTTATGTTGATTACCGCAGCATGGGTATTCGCACCAAGATCATCCCACTGATGAAGCGCATGAAGCATGCGGATCCAGTTTTCGAGGCCGCCGAGGATTATCTGAAAACCATCCTGCCCAGAGCGCTTTCTTCATAAAAACGTCATCGGTCACATGCTAATATGCCTTATCCTGCAACTACCTAATTATCTTAGAGGAACGACTCGCATGTGCTTGTCAAAACACTTAATCAACACAAGAATTATACAGAGGAAATGCTCAGGAATTTTGCTTGGCTTAATTGTGATTTTTCACACTCTAATACCTAAAATAACCCTGTCAGCGGAAGTGAATTCCGGTAAAAAGGAAGACATGAATATTCTTATAGGATCCACGATGCAATTAACCGAGGACCCTCTGTTCCACGATCTGAATTACTATAGCGCCAACATGAGAAAAGGGATTGAAGCCGCATTGAAAAGCCAACCAACCAAGGATCGCAGAAAAATAGAATTCGAGGTTATCAATGATTCCAATGATCCGATCACCACCGTGCAGGCTGCCAGGGAACTGATGGACAAGGGCGTTTTTCTCATGCTGGGCAACGTTGGATCGGTCTCGACCCTCAAGTTGATGAAGGTCTTGGAAGCAAATCGGGTACCGGCCATGGGCTTCTACACGATGGGTGACATCGATGCCGAAAACATGTTGAGCTATCGTCCGAATACTGCTCAGGAAGTCATCGCGCTCATCGATAACTTCGTACTGAAAAATAGCGCCAAGGCAACTGAAGTTTGTATTTTCGCTCAGAACGACGTCTTTGGCATGGCGGGCGTCAACGGTCTGAAAACAGCTTTGGAAAAGCTTCCAGATACGCCAACCACGATTGACAAACTAAATCATATCCTTGACATGATGATGGGCGGCATCAATCCGGCGCTCAACAGCATCGGACCTGTTGGGTTTTATCAGTACGAAACCGTATTGGTCAGGGATGGTTATTTATCCCTGAAAGACTGGGAACGGGAAAGTGGAACTGAATGCAAGTTCGTTATCCTGTTGGCCATACCAAAAGTTGCCGCTGATTTCATCGCCTACGCGCACTATAAGAATGAATCCTGGTCTTATGGCGCGGTATCCATCACCGCCGCTGGTCATTCAATCAGCGGCTATCTAAGGTCTTACGGAATTGAAAAAGATGTCGTTGTCAGTCAAGTGGTTCCAGAATTAAACTCATCGCTTCCGATTGTGGTCGATGCCAAAAACGCGCTGGGAGATTCCTTGAACCATATCAGCCTGGAAGGCTATATTGTGGGACGCATGTTCATGACGGTCCTGAACTCCATGAAAGACCCCGTAACGCCCGCCAACTTCATCAAGACAGCCCGCCAAAATCCCTTTGATCTGGGAGGATTGAAGATCGATTTCACCAAAGGGAATCCAGGTTCAGCCCTGATTTCCTTGAATCATATCAACTTGGGCTCATACAAGCTGGCCAGGCAATAGGTTCGCACCGCTGGCGGTCGCAGATCCACTTAACGCTAAAAGCGATGGCCTCCAATACCTCCCGGTAAAGAACCGAAATGCCAGATGTTCATGTCCACAGCGCGCGAACGCCGAAATAGGCGATGTCCTTGAAGCGGCGCAGCACGCCCTTGAGCAGCGAGGCTTGTGGGCGGGTGCAGAAGGTCATGCTGAGAATGACCCGCAATTCGTTATCCCCTAGCCGCGTCACCTTGTGCAAAACCCGCGCGCCCTCGAATACGATCAGTGTGTTGGGTGGGGTAGGTATCGTCACCTCCCGGCCATCCCGATGAATCACCAGTTGCGCCGAAGACAGACAATCCTTCTGAAGATGACGATTGACCAAGGGCAGCAGCACGGTGAAGTGGCGTCCGCTATAGAAGTTGTAATCGTAGTGCCAGCCAATATGGTCGCGAGGCCGCTCGTAGAACAGCAACGAGCAGGAGCTTTGATCATTAATCGGCGTGGGCAATATTGGCGTGCCCACCACCGCCGCGCAAAGCCGGCGCAGATAATCGGATTGATAGAAAGCGACGATTTCCGGGGCGGTTCGGTACAGATCCTCGTAGGCGATGGTACCGCCCTGCTTGTGAGCCAGGAAATAGCTGCGCTCGGTCTGCTGATAGCGCAACGCGGCCCCGCACAGCAGGTCGAAGGCCGGCCCCGGTAACGGTTTGGCCACCACGGCGATGCGCTGGCGGAAATCGGGCAGCGCATCAGGCAGGACGTTTGGTAGGTCGAGCGTGACGCCATGTTCGGCGACGATTTCACGTTGCTGTTCCTGTAATTGGAGATACTGACGCCGCTTGCGCAGCTTGAGGCCGGTGAACACCAAGGCGCCAGCGACGACCGGGATCAAGCAGATTTCCAGTCGCATGCGCGGCTCCAACGGCGATCGATGGAAAAAAAACCGCTCCGGCCCAACTGACGACCAGGGTCGGCAACGGTATTCAAATGTACAGCCCAACCATCTTGCGCCAGGCGGAGGCGCTATGAGCCCGGCCCCGCCAGAGATGCAGCGCGTGCCAGATGCCCTTGTTCCACAAGGTTTCGCTGATCTGCCGATTGTTGTCCAGGAAAGGATCGGCATCGCCAATGGCGAAAACAATATCCAGTCGCCGCAATTGATGCAGCAACCCCCAATCGTGAACATTGGGCAGAAAATGGCTGGGCGTATTGAAATAGATCAGCTCGTCGTAATGCCCGTCGAACAGTCCCCGGAAATCCTCGACGGGCTGGGTTAGATCGTAGCGGCCGCTGAAAGCGGCCACCTTGCTGAAACAATGCGGATGGCGGAAGGCGAAATTGACCGCGTGGAACGCCCCGAAACTGCACCCGTGCGAGATCACGCAAGGATGCCGGTTCTTGGCCCACATCAAAGGCAGCACTTCGTGGAGCAGATAGGCTTCGTATTGCAGGTGCCGGTGAATGCGATCCTGGGGATGGTTCCAAAAACAGTAGAAGCTTTCCTGATCGATACTGTCCACGCAGTATAACTGCAAGTGGCCATGTTCGATCTTGTCGCCCAGCGCCGCTACCAGACCAATATCCTCGTATTCGTGAAACCGCGCGCAGCGGGTGGGAAACACCAGCACCTTGGCGCCGGCATGCCCGAACACCAGCAGTTCCATATCGCGGTGGACCCGATGGCTATACCACTTGTGATATTCCCGGTTCATTTTCAACGACCATAAAACCCTTATTTATCAATCAAAAAGGGACTTTATCGTTGAAACGCTGCAAGCGTATGACAACGGGAAGACGGTTTTTGGTCATGCGCGGCATGATTGACAGCCGGTGGTGACAACCCGAAAACCGCCGCTTACCGGGGAAGCTGGCGGTCCGGGATGGGCGATGGATTGAACTAGCCGTCAACCACCGGGCGCCGACTCGAACCGCAAGGGCTCGACCAGCAACGGTGCGTACTCCGGAAAATAGGTTCCACCAGCCTCGAACGGTTTGTCGGGATCAATCAGGGTTTCGGCGTTGCCCACGCCATAGGTGATCGAAGCGGGATTTTCCAGATCCACCGGGCGGTCGGTGATCACCTCGCCGACCTGGTAGGGCTGGCCATCCTGATGGGCAAAGCCCTCATCCCCTTCCCGGAAGTAGCGGAAAGTCACCGGCGTGGCCGGGAACACGTCTTTGCCCTGGACATAGCGCTGGGTGATGACCACCTGCCGATAGCGGCGGGCAGCGGCCAGGGCATCGTTTTTGGGTGGATAGAGCAATTCTCCGCGAATGGCGTCATCGGCGTCCAGATAGCCTCTTCGCGCGGTCAACTCACGCAGCAGGGTTTGCCGCAGCGCCTGACTCCTCTGGAACCCCTCCACGCTCGCGGTGTCCAGCGCCGGCCACGCGGCGGAATAGCCGTGGACAGGCTGGATCGCATCGGCCAGAAAACGCTCGATGACAGCGGGCATATCGCCATACAGGCTCGCGCCAACCACGTTGTCCAGGAAATGGCGGAACTCACCCTTCTCCAGGTCCCGGTTCAATGGATCGCCTAGTTGCGCCGCGCCCGGAGTCTCCTCCGGCGATGGGTCGGTCCGGGCGAGATAGCGCAGGGTGTCCATTTCCCGCCAGCCCAACTCACCGGGGAATTTGCGCGGCAACGACCAGGTGGAATCGACGGTGTTGCCGACCCCGGAGGTGAACTGGGGAAACTCGGTGCTGGCGACGCCGCTGTGGCAGCCGATGCACTGCGTCAACTCCTCGCGATTTTGCGGCCGTAACGCGCCGGTCTTGTCCTCGATGAAGCCGGCCAGATACCAGCCCACACCGTTGTCCACCCAGCCCTGGGCGTCGTTGCCGTAGACGGGGGCGCCCTCTTCCTTGGTTCCAGGACGAAACTGACCTGGGTAAAACGCTTTCCACTTGTACATGTAGCGGATTTCCTTGACCCGGCGGGCGCGCGTGCCGGGATAGGGGCTCACCGCCGGATCGTTCCCATCCGCCGCCACGTCCACGTAATGCAGGGGATGGGCGATTTCCGCGCCGACCGGGTACAGGCCACGTTCAAGGGCCACCGTCCGGGCCGCGCCCTGATAGAACGCGCCGTCCTCCACACGCAGCCGATCCTGTATCGCTCGCTCCAGCAGATCAAGGTTCCGGGCGTAGACCGCCAAATCGAAACTGCCATCCTCCCGCTGCATGAACGGCTTGGGCAACCGAATGTAGATGCCGGATACCGAGCCGGTCATTGGGGTGAAAATGCCGTAGGGCATGAAGTTCACCGCCCGCCAGCCAGTGATCCAGCGCCCGTCGCCATCCTGGAAAAAGCCGTTGCGGGAACTGCCGGAGCGAACGAAACCGTCAGCGTCAGCGGGCAAATCCATTGGGTCCAGTCCCGGAAACAGCCGGAACGGCGCGTCACCGCCTCCACCGTCCCAGTGGCGCGGGTCGCCGGGCCGCTGGGCAAAAGCCGCCCGCCAGTTATCCTCGCGGATATAGCTTTCCATATTCCAGGTCTGGGGATCGATGCCCAACGCCGCCACGGCTTCGCGCAACTTTTCCGGTGTCAAGGTGTTTTCCCAGGGATTGCGGCTCGGCGAAGCAGTGAAGGGGCTGATGGGCGTGAACGAATATTCGAGTTGCAGGTTGCCGAGGCGCGGCTCCGCGCCGGCCTGCGGGAAGTTGTTGCCCAGCCCCAGGCGATAGACGCCGTTGGTGTGACAGAACAGACAGGCGTTCTGGGTTCCCCGTGAGGTTTCGACGTGGCACTGGGCGGGAATGTGGGCATAGGGGTTGGCAAACGTCAGTGGACTGCGGAAATCACCCTTTGGGAAGCTGGGAACGGTGGCGGACGGGGTTGTCGCGGCCACCGTCGATTCGTCCACCCGACCCTGACTGTCGCTGCACCCCGTCAGAACAACGCCCAACAGGAAAGGGGCCAAGGCGGCCCCGTATAAACCCGGCTGGCGACGATTCATGCGATTCTCCTCAAACGGAAAGCGGGCGGCTCGCGACCGCCCGCTGGTCCATTCTCACGGCAATCCGATCATTCGATCAAAGGCCCGGAATGCCCCCGATATACCCGACAGGCGCGTAGAACTTGTCGATCAGGGGCGTCAGTTGCTTTTTAAGATCGGCGTTGGTGGTGCTGATAAAGTCGCCCCAATGCTGGGAGTTGGCCATGATGTAAGCATGGCCGTTCAGGTTCTCCACCACCTGCAAGCCGTTGGTCTCCGCGCCGGCCGTCACCGTCAAAATGCGGCTGAGTTGCTGAGTGTCCACGTTGTAGGCCCAGATGAAGTTGTTGACGTGCATCCCGGAATCCTCGCCGATGAACAGGGTGCGCATCTTTTCGGAGAAGAACAGGTTGTCGGTGTTGGCGATGGTGTTGACATCGGCGGTATTGCCGAACGCGTCGGTGGCCATCGGCTTGCCGAGCAGTTTCGGCTCCACATACATCCTGGTCGCCACCCACTCGGAATCGATGGCGTTCCCCTGGCTGTCCTTGACGCCACCCTTGAGTTCCAGCGTGTAGGTCACGCCCGCCTTGTTTTCGGGCAACTTGATGTGATCGGCGGGCTCGGTGGGATCGGAGCGCATACTGGTTTCGATGCGCGACATCGCCATGTACAGTTTCTTGTCCTTGGCGTTGACGGCAATACCCTCCATCTTCGTCCATTCCGTGGTGCCACCCAGCAGCGCGGTGTAGCGGCGAGTTTCCAGAAAGGCGGCGGCTTTTTCCATGCCCGGCTTCAGGACGAGGCATTCGTCGGAGGACGAGCCAGCGCGTACCCGCTTGTAACCAGCGGGACATTGGCCTTCGCTTGGCGCGATGGCGTTGAAGATATCGTTGAATTTGAGGCTGTTGGCCAGTGCGGCAATCTCGGCGTTGGTACCATGACCGAGACGAATCCAGGTCAGATCGGCGCTCCCGCCGTTTTTGTCATCGGTCTGGTTCCACTTGGCCGTATAGATCGTGCCGGCGGACAGATCGCCGTATTTATCGGCCACGAACAACGTCATCTGCACGTAAGCGCCGTCGTCGCCCAAATAGGCGGTGCGGCCGTCCGGCATGAGTTTGGCCACCTCCCAGGTGCCGCGCGACATGGCGTAATGTTTGGTCACGCTGGTGGAACCGTCCGCCTTGACGGTCACTTCGGGAATGATGCCGTAATGATAAGGGTTGGCTTCGCGTTCGCTCTTGAAATACAGCTCGCGCATCGCCTTGAGGCCAGCGGTGGTCGTGCCGTAGTTCTTGGAATCGAGCGGGTTATAGATCAGATCGTAGTCTTCCTCGGAACCCAGATGCGTGTTCCACGGCGTCTGCGAGCCAAAGCAAGGGATCCAGATCCCGTTGACGCCGGAGAAGTCGATCGGCCTGACCTTGGTCGCGGTCAGCTTGCCGTCGCCGGCCTGGGCGATCTCGCTCAGGGTCATCGACATCGGCATGCGGGTGTACCAGCCTGGCGTGGTAAAAGCGACCGAGCCGTCGCTCAACAGCCAGTCGTATTCGTAATGGGTGACCAGGAACAGCTTGTTATCGATCTTCAACAGGCTGTTGGCGTCCGGCGTCTCGGCCACCACCGGATTACCCATTGGATCCAGCAGGGGTTCCATCTTGTAGTTGTAGAGCTGGCCGGCGGGATATTTTTTGCCGCCCACCTCGGCAACTTCGTCTTTCACGCTGAACAATACGCTGTAAGAGAGAGGAAGCTCTTGGACGCGCCCGTCCGCGTAAGTCAGCTTCACGTTGGATTGGGTATAGGTTCTGGCGATCTGGTCCGTGGTGGTCGGCGCGGGTGTGTCGGTGAATTCCACCGAGCGCACCGCCGTAATCGGATCATCGTCGTCGCCGCCGCAACCGGCCAGCCCCAGCGCCGACAGCAGCGCAACCGTCAACAATCTCGCGTTCATGGAAAAACTCCCCTAGCGGCGGATTCATTTCAAGCGATCATCCTGATGCGCCACGGTTGCCAAACGATGACGGTCAAGTGACGATCTCGTTACGCGCGGGGAAGGGTTTTCACCATGAACCAGAGCCAAATGGACGCTCATCAACCCATCGCTCTCTGGCTTTCTCAAGCTTCGATCTTGACTAAGAATGAGGAGTGTCTTAAACAACCTATTGAAAGATAGCTGGCAATGTAGCTAGGGCCAATTCTCACGACCGGGAAGAATCAATGCTAAACATCCCCGCAACCCTGCTCGCGCTCGCGCTCACCTCCACCCTGGGAGCCTGCGCCTGGCTGCCGCCCACGGACGCCGGCAACGAAGCCGACTCTCAAACAACGGCTGGCGCCGCCTACGTGGACTACTGGCAAACCCGCGATCCGTCCGACTATCGCCATGGGGCAGTCCAGGCCGGGAACTTCCGACCCGTGATCTCTTCCCCCGATGTGGTGGTGGGGCCGCGGCCACTCTCCCCGGCGAAAGCCACAAACCAGTCGGCGTCCCGGGTCGTGGCGATCATTCCGGTACAGGGCAAGCCCGCCACCGTCCCCACCGGAACTGGAACGGGAGGGCAAAATGCGACGGTCGCCACCGCGGCCGGCCCATCCACGCCGCCGGCCCAGGCCCAGCGAACCGCCACCTTGAGTCGAGCCAGAACCAAGGGCAAGGCGTCCTCGCTCGCCAGCAAGGACCTTTGGGGGCGGATGCGGGGGCGACTGGCGCTGGCCGAGGTGGAACATCCCCGGATCGCCGAGCGGATCGACCACCTCAAGCGCAACCCCGGTTATTTGAACCTGTTTGTGGAGCGGGCCCGGCCATACCTGTACTACATCGTCGAACACATCGACCGAAGCAGGCTGCCCATGGATCTGGCCCTGGTGCCGATGGTGGAAAGCGCGTTCGAACCCACCGCCGTATCCCCCAAGGACGCCGCCGGACTCTGGCAAATTATCCCGGCCACGGGACAGGAATGGGGGCTGATGCTGACCGAAGGCTACGATGGCCGCTTCGACATTCACACCTCGACCGATGTCGCCCTGCGCTATCTGCGCTACCTGAACAGGCTCTTCGATGGCGACTGGTTGCTGGCGCTGGCGGCGTACAATGCCGGGCCCCGCGCCGTGCAGGAGGCAATCGCCGCCCATGCCGCCGAACCGCCCCGGCCGACCGCCGTGGAAATGCACCCCGCCGTGGTTGGCGCCTTGGCGCTGGCAGGTCCGGCTTACTTGGCCACCGCTTCCAATCCGGCGCCGCAGTCGCTGTTTTGGAGCCTGAAACTACCCCGGGAGACGCAGGATTACGTCCCCCGAATCGTGGCGCTGGCCCGCATCGTCGCCGACCCCGACGGGCATGGGCTACGACTCCAAGCCGTCGCCAATCAACCCTATCTGTACCGGGTCGATCTCACCTCCGAAACCAAGGTGTTCGACAGCGTCACGGCCGCTGGCATCCCCATCGAGGATTTCTTCCGCTTCAATCCTGGTTTCAAGCCCGGCGTCGAGCCGCCGGCCCAAGCCTACAAACTGTTGCTGCCCCGCGAGCAGGCCCAAAGCCTGGCGGCCAGCGCGCCGGGAGCCCGCCTGCTGGCGCCCAGCCGCCACACGGTTCAGAAAGGCGAAACCCTGGACATCATCGCCAAGCGCCACGGGGTTCCTTCCCAGCAACTGGCGCAATGGAACGGGCTGAACGGCAAGGGCCGCCTGAAAGCCGGCCAGCAGCTAATCGTCTATCCCTCTTCGTAAGCGGGATGGCCAGCGCCGATCGACGGCTCAGTTATTCCCACCGTGCGGGGTGCCGGATTCGGGAGCGGGCAGCGGCAAGATGCGAAACGGATGAGCCGCCTTGAATTCCCTGGCCCGCCGTTCCGTCTCCTCGACCTGGGCCGGAGTCATCTTCCTGGCGACCTCCTGCTTGGCCTGCGGCGCCTGGCTGTCGCCTTGGGCGTCGGCCAGCGTGTACCAGAAATACGCCTGCGCGTAATCGGGCGCCACGCCTTGCCCTTCCTCGTACATGATGGCCAGATTGACCTGGGCCTGCGGCAGCCCTTGCTCCGCCGCTTTCCGATACCACTGCATTGCCAGGGCGTTGTCCTGCGGCACCCCCTTGCCCTGGTCGTACAGCACGCCCAGATTGAATTGAGCGAAGGGCACGCCCTTTTCGGCCAACGGCCGGACGATGGCGACTTCGGCGGCGTAATCGCCGCGCTCGTGGGCGCTCCTGGCCCGATCCCAGTCACCATCGGCCGCCCAGGCCGGCGCGGTCGTCAGCAGGCTGCCCGCCAGCAGCAGGAAAAACGGTTTGTTCATGATCTGTCTACTCGGTTGCGGTGATTGCTCGGTTGCAAACTTGTCCAGTTTAGCATTTCGCCGCCGCATCCATTCGCCAGTGGATCGGCGGGGATTTTTGGTGGGCGTCCGTTCCATTGTGTTTTAATGGCGCGTAGGTTTTCCCTGTACACTTGCCCATATCCGTCCATCACCCCGATGGCGCCGCCGTGATTCCGGTACCGCTCAAACCCCGTCACATCCCCAACCTCATCACTGGCCTGCGCATCCTGCTGGTGGCGCCGTTTCTGTGGCTGCTGCTGGAGGAACGCTACGCGGCGGCGCTGGCGCTGTTCGTGATCGCCGGGGTCTCCGACGGACTCGACGGCTTCCTGGCCAAATATTACGGCTGGACCAGCGAACTGGGCGGTCTGCTCGATCCCGTCGCCGACAAACTGCTGCTCATGGGGGCGATCCTGGCGCTGGGCTGGCTGAACGAACTGCCGGCTTGGCTGGTGGCGCTGGTGGTCGCGCGGGACCTGGTCATCGTCGTCGGCGCGGCTGCCTATCACCTGCGAGTCGAGCGCTTCCACGCCGCGCCACTGATGATCAGCAAACTGAACACGCTGACGCAGCTCGTGCTGGTCGGCGCGGTGATCGTCCACTATGGCCTGACTCCGTTGCCAGCGTGGCTGCTGACCGGCGGGATCTATCTGACCGCCCTGACCACCGTCTGGAGCGGCGCGGCCTATGTCTGGCGTTGGGGAAGGCTGGCCCGGCGCAAGGCCCGGCGTTCGCCAAAATCCTCCGGCCGCGATGCTCCCTGAATTTCCCACCCGAGCGATTTTCCCCCATGGAACGCGCATCCCGTACCCGCTTCTGGCTGATCCTGGCGGCAATCCTGGTCGGCCTGCTGTATCTGCTGGCGCCGGTGCTGACGCCATTCCTGGTCGCCGCGCTGCTGGCCTATCTGGGCGATCCGTTGATCGACCGGCTGGAGGCGCGCAAACTGTCGCGGTCCTGGGCGGTGACGCTGGTGTTCGGCGCAATCATCGTGGGCCTGTTGCTGCTGTTGCTGCTGCTGATTCCCTTGTCGGCGCATCAGTTCAAGGGTCTCATGCATCGGCTGCCCGCTTACCTCGACTGGTTGCAAGCCAGCGTCGTTCCCTGGCTGAACAATGCGCTGGGCATCGACTCGACCCTGTTCGAACTAGGCCAGTTGCGCGACAAGCTGCTGACCTATGCCCGGGAGATCGGCGATCTGGCCGGTGGCCTGCTGGAATCGTTGCGAGCTTCGTCCACCGTGGTCTTCACCTGGATCGCCAATCTGGTGCTGGTCCCGGTGGTCACTTTTTACCTGTTGCGCGACTGGGACCTGCTGGTCGCTCAGGTTCGCGACCTGCTGCCGCGCCGCATCGAGCCGACCGTGAGCAAACTGGCGCGGGAGGCGGACGCCGTGATCGGCGCGTTCCTGCGCGGCCAGTTCATCGTGATGGCGGCCCTGGGCGTTATCTATTCGGTGGGACTGGCCGTTATCGGGCTGGATTTTTCCCTGCTGATCGGGATGCTGGCCGGCCTGGTCAGCTTCGTGCCCTATCTGGGCCTGATCGTCGGCATCCTCGCCGCCAGCATCGCCGCCCTGCTGCAATTCCACAGCTTCCTGAGCCTGATTCCGGTTCTGATCGTGTTCGGCGTCGGCCAGTTCATCAGCGACTTTTTCCTGACCCCGAAACTGGTCGGCGACCGCATCGGCCTGCATCCGGTGGCGGTGATGTTCGCGGTGCTGGCCGGCGGCCATCTGTTCGGCTTCCTGGGCATCCTGCTGGCGCTGCCGGTGGCGGCGGTCATCGCGGTGGTGCTGCGCCACGCCCACGACGAATACCTTAAAAGCGGGCTTTACCAGAGCTGAAGCGTGGCGCGCCCCTCATTCCGCCTCCAGTCGATACAACACGTGGTCCGCCAGCACCTCCAGGCCGCGCGCGGCGAGCAGGCGCGCGGCCTCGTCCAGAGCGTCCACCTCCATGCACCACACCGCCCGCCGGCCAGGCGCGACGACGAAGCCGTAGGCGTCCAGCACGTTGATCGAGCGCTCGGCCAGAACCTCCAGCAATTCGTGCAGACCGCCGGGCCGATCCTCCATGGCGATGGCCAGCACCGGCTTGAGGGCAGCGGCGAAGCCCTGATCCACCAAGGCCCGGTGAGCCAGGCGCGGGTCGCTGACCAGCAGTTTCGCCACGCCGTAGGCACCGTGATCGGCGATGGTCATCGCCCGAATGTCGATTCGATGATCGCGCAGCACGCCGGTGACGGCGTTCAACCGCCCCGGCCGGTTGTCCACGAATACGTTCAATTGTTCCGCCATGGCTTGCTCCTCCCGTCCACTCAAAACGCGGGCCGCAAATCCACCACCCGTTTGGCCTTGCCCTCGGAGACCGGCAAACTGCCCGGCTCGTGCAATTCGACCACCGGCTTGACCAGGATGGCCGAGCGCAGCGCCTCGCCGATCCGCTCGCGCAAATCGTCCAGATCGCGTGGATCACCGGTGAACGGTTTGGGGTCGATCTCGGTCTTGACCACCAGCCGGTCCAACGAGCCTCTCTTTTCCAACTGGATCAGATAATTGGTTCCAACTTCCGGCATCTTCATCAGCGCGTCCTCGATCTGGGACGGGAATACGTTGACCCCGTTGACGATCAACATGTCGTCGCCGCGCCCGTTGAGCCGCGCCAGCCGGCGGTGGGTACGACCGCAGGGACAGTTGCCGCCGACCAGATGGGACAAATCCCGGGTGCGATAGCGCAACAGCGGCGTGGCCTGCCGTTGCAGGGTGGTCATCACGATTTCGCCGGTCCTGCCCTCCGGCAGCGGTTGCAGGGTCTCGGGATCGACGATCTCCAGAATGTATGCGTCTTCCCACAGATGCAGACCGGTCTGGTACACGCACTCGAACGCCACGCCGGGACCGTTCATCTCGCTCAGACCGTAGGAGTTGTAAGCCTGGATGCCGAACAGAATCTCGATCTTGCGGCGGGTTTCCTCCGAATGCGGTTCGGCGCCGATGAATGCCTTGCGCAGCCGTAACTGGTCCACGGTGACGCCCTCGCCGGCCAACGCCGAATGCAGATGCAACAGATAGCTGGGGGTAGCATGCACCACGGTGGTCTGGAAATTCCGCATCAGATGGATTTGGCGGCTGGTGTTGCCGGAACTGGCCGGAATCACCAGCATCCCTACACGTTCCGCGCCGTAATGCAGACCCAATCCGCCAGTAAACATGCCGTAGTTGGTCATGTTCTGGAACACGTCGTGGGCGGTGGCGCCGGCGGCGACGATGCAGCGCGCCACCAATTCGGTCCAGTGGTCGATATCGCGCCGGGTGTGGTAAATCACCGTCGGCATTCCGGTAGTGCCGCTGGACGTGTGCAGACGCACCGCTTCTTCCCGCTCGACCGCCAGCAAGCCGTCGGGGAAAGCTTCGCGCAGATCGTCCTTGGTGGTGTAAGGAAGCTTACGCAGGTCGCGCAGGCTACCCAGGTCTTCCGGGTGGGTGAGCCCGATCTCGGCCAGCCGCCGCTGGTAGAAGGGCGTCTTCAGCGCCCAAGCCACCGTCTGGCGCAGGTTGATGAACTGTAAACGCTCCAGCGTTTCCCGCTCCATGAATTCAACCGCCGGGTTCCAGACTGGTACGCTCATGCCATTGCCTTTTCCTTCGAAGGATTCCACGAAATGGTAACATGCCCGTCCCGCGTCACCGCCACCGTTGTCCCGGAGTTTTCATGCCCCGCCTGATTCTGCTGCTGGCGCTGGTCTTGGGGTTGCCCGCCAGCGGATGCGCCGCCCGCGAATTTGAAGCGACCCCGATTGGGCTGGCCGACCAGGTCGGCCCCGGCGATATTTACGCTGGCATCCGGCTGCTGGGCGCCCTGCGGCTGAATGATGCGTCCATCGACGGTTTGCGCCCCTGTGGCCTGTCGGGACTGGCCTGGGACGAGAACGCCGGCTTGCTGTACGCTCTCTCCGACAAGGGCGCCTTGTTCCACCTGCGGCCGGAATTCGACAGCCAGGGGTTCTTGAGCGGGATATATCCGGTCGCGGCTTACCCGTTGCGCGCCGCCAGCGACGCACCGGTGCGCCCACCCTTCGACGATGCCGAGGGTCTGGCGCTCCGCCGAGTTCCCGACGGCGTCGAATTGCTGGTTTCGTTCGAGATGAAGCCGCGCGTGGTTCGTTACGGCCCCAAGGGCGAATGGCGGGGCGAGGAACCACTGCCAACTCCGTTGCGGGACATTCGCAACTACCGCGACCCGAACCAGGCCCTGGAATCGGTGACCATCCATCCCCGTTGGGGCGTGCTGGTCGGCACTGAAACGCCGCTGCGCGCCGACCCCGCCGACCGGGTGCGAATCTTCAGCGGCGACGGTCGATTCTGGACCTATCCGCTCGGCAAGGCTCCCGGCAACGCGCTGGTCGACATGGTCATGCTGCCGGATGGTGGTCTATTGACCTTGGAACGCGCTTTCGTCAATCCCCTGCGGCCCTTGATCATCAGCCTGCGCCGTACCGAACCGCTGCCCGCGCCGGGCGCGCGCCGGACCCCGCCGCAAGTCGCCGACGTGGCGGTGTTCGACAGTGGACGGGGCTGGCTCCTGGACAATTTCGAGGGATTGGCCCATCACCGCGACTGGCGGTTCTTCATGGTCAGCGACGACAACTGCAATGCCTGGCAAGCGACCCTGCTGGTGTACTTCGAACTGGACCCACCGCCCCGCGCCGCAATGCCGGAAGCGGTTGACAAGGATTAGGGTAGCGGTCAATATGCCGTGCTCAAATTCGCAAAAAATTCCGCGTGGCCCTTACCCCGCGCCAGCGCGCGGGACTCGCCTAAGCCTTCGCCATAACAACCAGGCTATTTGAGAGGTCAACCTAAATGGAAGATGTGGTGATCGTCGCCGCCGCCAGGACCGCGATCAGCAATTTCATGGGTTCCCTGGCGACGATTCCGGCCAACATTCTAGGCGCCAAGGTCATCGAGGGCTTGCTGCGGAAAACCGGAGTCGAACCCACCCGGATCGACGAAGTGATCCTGGGACAGGTTCTCACCGCCGGTGCTGGCCAGAACCCCACCCGCACCGCCGCGCTCAACGCGGGCCTGCCCATCGAGGTTCCCTGTTTAAGCATCAACAAGGTTTGCGGCAGCGGCCTGAAAGCGGTGCATCTCGCCTACCAGTCCATCCGCGACGGCGACAATCGCATCGTGGTCGCCGGCGGCCAGGAAAGCATGAGCCTGTCCCCGCATCTGTTGCTCGGCTCGCGGCGCGGCACCACCATGGGCGACGCCCGACTGGTGGACTCGATGCTCAGCGAAGGGCTGCAATGCGCCATTAATCATTACCACATGGGCATCACCGCCGAGAACATCGCCACGCAATGGGCCATTTCCCGCGAGGAACAGGATGCCTTCGCCGCCGATTCGCAGGCCAAGGCCATCGCCGCGATCCAGGCGGGCAAGTTCAAGGACGAGATCGTCCCTGTCGAAATTCCGCAGCGCAAGGGTGAGCCACTGCTGTTCGACACCGACGAATTTCCCCGGCCGGGCACCACCGCCGCCACGCTGGCCAAGCTGAAGCCGGCGTTCAAGAAAGACGGCACGGTGACCGCTGGCAACGCATCCGGCATCAACGACGGCGCCGCCGCCGTGCTGGCGATGGCCGCCAGCGTGGCCCGCGACCTCGATCTCAAGCCGCTGGCTCGCATCGCCGCCTACGCCAAGGCCGGTGTGAACCCGACGATCATGGGCACCGGCCCGATCCCAGCCTCCCGTCTTTGTCTGAAAAGGGCCGGCTGGAGCGTGGATCAGCTCGACCTGATCGAAGCCAACGAAGCCTTCGCCGCCCAGGCGATCTCGGTCAACCGGGAAATGGGCTGGGATACCCGCAAGGTCAACGTCAATGGCGGCGCCATCGCGCTCGGCCATCCGATCGGCGCCTCCGGTTGTCGCATCCTGGTCACCCTGCTGCACGAAATGGTCCGCCGCGACGCCAAGAAGGGTCTGGCGACCCTTTGCATCGGCGGTGGTCAGGGCGTCGCCCTGGCCGTCGAGCGCGACTGAATCACAACCCGCCGCGGTCATTCATACCCACAACAAACCCCAGGAGGGATACAGCATGTCCAAAGTCGCAGTCGTCACGGGTGGTATCGGTGGTCTAGGCACGGCCATGTGCAAGGCGCTGATCGAGCAAGGCCGGCGTGCCGTCGCGGTCGATTTCCACGGCCTCAAGCCGGAAGCCGTCGACAAGTGGAAAGCCGACCGCAAGGCGGAAGGACTGGACATCCCGGTCTATTTGGGTGACGTCACCAGCTTTGAATCCTGCGCCGAAGTCTGCAAAAAAATCGAAGCGGAAGTCGGCCCGATCGAGATTCTGGTCAACAACGCCGGCATCACCCGCGACGCCCTGTTCCACAAGATGACGCCCGAGCAGTGGGACGCGGTCATCAAAACCAACCTGTATAGCCTCTTCAACATGACCAAGCAGGTCTACGAGGGGATGACCGCGCGAGGGTGGGGCCGCATCGTCAACATCGCATCGGTGAACGGCCTCCGGGGCCAGGCCGGCCAGACCAACTATTCCGCCACCAAGGCGGCGGTCTACGGCTTCTGCAAGGCTCTGGCCCAGGAATGCGTCAAGAGGGGCGTGACGGTCAACTCGATCTCTCCAGGCTACATCGGCACCGAGATGGTACGGGCCATCCGCGAGGACGTTCTACAGAAGGTGGTTGCCGGCATTCCGGCGGCTCGGCTGGGCGAACCCTCCGAGATCGCGCGCACCGTCGCCTTCCTGACCGCTGACGACGCCGGCTACATCACCGGCGAGGACATCACGGTCAACGGCGGTCTTTACTACCACTAAGCTCCTAGTCACGCGGCGTTCGTCCTTCCGGACAGCGCCGCGTCGTTTTTTTACCTGCCTGCCATGAGCGAACCGCGCGTCATCAAAAAGTACCCGAATCGCCGACTGTACGATACGGCCATCAGCAGCTACATCACCCTTGAGGATGTCAAGCAGCTGGTGCTGGAGCGCGCCGAATTCCACGTCATCGACGCCCGGACCAGCACCGACATCACGCGCGGAATTCTGCTGCAAATCATCAGCGAGCAGGAAGAACAGGGCAATCCGATCTTTACCGCCGACGTGCTGGCGCACATCATTCGGTTCTACGGCGACACGCTGCAAGGCATGATGGGCAACTATCTGGAAAAAAGCCTGCAAGCGTTTGTGGACCAGCAGCACTTGTTGCGGGAACAGATGCGCAGCCTGATTGGCAAGAATCCGCTGGCGATGATCACCGAGTTGGTCGAACACAACCTGTCGCTGTGGAAAAGCGTCAACGAGCAATTGCAAAAGCCCTTTCCCTTGGTGGACGGGGAAGCGACCCCTCCGTCGAAGCCCGTTGCCCAGGGCAATCCCTCGACGACCGCGCCAGACAAATCCGACAAGGACCGGAAGGGCCGCAAATAGCGGTCGTGGATCGCACTCCACCTCCACCACCCACCGTTCCCTAGCGCGCCAGCAGCCACCCCGCGATCGCCGGCGGCACCTGGCGCTGGGCCCGTCCGCTGACGTAAATACCGATATGTCCACCGTCGAAGGACAGTTCCGAGTAGTCCCGGCTGCCGCAGCACTGGGCGAGCGCCCTGGACGCGGCTGGCGGCACCAGATGATCCTGACTGGCGTAGACGTTTAGCACCGGCATGGCGACGTTGCGTAAATCCACCCGTTGTCCGCCAATCACCACTTCGCCCTTGATCAGCTTGTTTTGCTGGAAAAAATCCTTGGCGAACTGGCGGAACGCCTCGCCGGCCTGATCGGGGCTGTCGAAAATCCATTTCTCCATCCGCAAGAAGTTCTTCAAGGCCTGGGCATCGTCGAGGATGTCCATCAGATCCACGTATTTCTGTCCGGCCAGCCGGAATGGGCTGAGCGACAGAAAGGTAAAGTTCAACAATTGCCCCGGCAGATTGCCCAAGGTGTCCACCAGCAAATCCACGTCCATGTGCCGGACCAGATGGGTGAGCACGTTGTCGGGGGTATGAAAATCCACCGGCGTCACCATGGTCACCAGGTTGCGAATCTTTTCGGGATGCAGCGCCGTGAAGCACAGGCTCAGCGCGCCGCCTTGACAGACCCCCACCAGGTTGATCGAGTCCTGTCGATGGCGTTCGCGTAGATGATCGACGCAGTGGCCGATATAGCGCAGGACATAGTCCGTCAGGGTCAGATGGCGGTCGCCGGCGTCCGGATAACCCCAGTCGATCAGGTAAACATCCAGCCCGGCGTCCAGCAGGCCCCGGATCAGCGAGCGGTCCTCCTGCAAATCCATCATGTAGGGCCGGTTGACCAGGGCGTACACGATCAGCAGCGGGACGGGGCGCGGCTCCGCCACGCGGGGCCGGTAGCGGTACAGGATCAGCTTGTCTTCCTGGTAAACCGGATCGTGGGGCAATACGCCGGTTTCGATGGGGCCGAGACCGCGCAGAGCGCGCGCGCCTTCGGCCAGGCGGGTCTGGAAGTGGCGCAGCTCCTCTGCAATCTGGGCGGGCGTTGGACCGATCATGCGGGGGTGCCTCCACTAGCGCGGCAACTCAGCAAGGCATTGATCAGGCGGCCGATCAACACGCCGTAGTCGGGGCCACGCAACATTCGACCATAGGTCTGCTCGTTGCACTCCACCCACAGGTTGTACAACTCACGCAAGCTCTCCCCCGTCGCGCCTGTCGCCGCCCGCTCGCTCAGCCGTTGTTCCATCAGGTCCAGCGCGTCCCGGGCGGCTTGACGCAGGCAATCGAGATATTGGTCCTGGACTTTTTGATACGTCCGCCAGGCTTCGCCGTTGGCGCCCGCCAGCGGAGCAAGCGTGGTGGGAACACCCAGCGCCGCGGCGGCCTGCCGCCAGGTGTCCAGCGTGACGGTCCACAAGCGGGCCAGGTCGGGATGACCGTCCGGGTCGTTGGCCGCTCCGGCCAGCGCCGCCTTGAACTCATCGAAATGCTGACGCAACGCTTCGCTCCAGTCGCCACTCTGGCCCATGGTCTCGTGGAAGCGCTCGCTAAGTGGCTGGAGTTGTTCGCCAAACGCCAAATAGGTGCGCGCCTGCTTGAGCAACAGTTCGATATCGAAGCCGCTTGGATTGGGAGGATCGGTTCGCTCGGCCATGGTCGACGCAAAAAGTGGGATGGAGAGATTTCAGTATAGCGGGTCGGGGCGCGGGAACCACGCGGCTCGGTCAGCGCTTCACGGCGCGTCCCGCTTGGGAACCGACAGGCCCTGGGCGATGGCTTCGGTTCTGATCTGCCGGAGCCGGGCGCGCAACTGGGCTTCCTGATTGGGTGACAGGTTCGAGTTCTTGAGACCCTGTTCAAGTTGTTCGATGGCGGGCAGCAGTTCGCCATTCAGATAATGGTGCTCGGCCATGGTGGCGTGGGTCGCCGCCAGATCGCCGGAACGTTGCGCCGCCTGGGCATAGCTCGCGTACAGCGCTGGATCGTTGGGCCGCCGGCGCAGATGCGGTTGCAACAGGCGCATGGCCAGTTTGGGATCGCCCTGGGTGGCCAGAGCGCGGCCATAGTGCATCGCCAGGGTAAAATCATCGGGATAGATCTGCCGCGCTTCCTCGAATAGCCGCCAGCCCTGAGCCCGGTCTTCCCGCGCCAGCGCCAGCTCGGCGGCTTCGATCCGAAAGGCCAGCCGGTCGGGATCGCTTCTGAGCAGGCGATTGACTTGCTGCTGGGCGTCGTCGTAGCGGCCGGCCTGGCGCAGCGCCAGCGCGTAGGCGTAGCGCTGGGCGGTTTCGCTGGCGTAGCCGCCCTTGGCGAGCGTGGTTTCAAGATCGCGGATCAGGGAGTTGTTGTCGTCGGTCGCGAGCACCCGCACCCGGGCCTTGGTCAGCTCGTAGGCCTTGCGGTCGCGCGGCGCGGCGCGGCGCATCGGCGGAATCTCGATCCGGTCCTGGGTATCGGCGGCGCGGTTCTCCGGCCGCGGATGGGTCAACAGCATTTCCGGAACCCGGTTGCGCGCCTCGCCGCCGGCCATCCGCTCGAGCTTGGCGAAAAAGTCGCTCATGCCCCGAGGATCGAAACCGGCCCTGACCAGCAACTGCATGCCGATTCGGTCAGCTTCCTGTTCGTTAGCGCGGGTAAAGCTGACTTGATGCTGGGCGCCGGCGGCCATGGTCCCGACCATCGCGGCCTGTCCCGCCTGCTTGCTGGCCGCCGCCAGCGCCGCCCCGGCGACCATCGCCGCCGCCATTGGGAGGGTCATCCGCTTCATGTCGGCGATGGCGCGAACGATGTGACGCTGCGAGACGTGGGCGATTTCGTGGGCGATCACGCCGGCCAGTTCGTCTTCTCGCTGAGTAGCCAGCAACAGGCCGGCATTGATACCGATAAAGTTGTGCGGCAACGCGAAGGCATTGATACCGGAATCGCGAACCATGAAAAAGGTAAACGGTACGCCGTTCTGGTCGGCATAGGTAGCGATGCTTTGACCGATGGAGTTGAGATACTCGTTGGCCTGGACATCGTCCATCACCGCGCCGCGCTCGCGCAACTGTCGCATGATCTCCAGCCCCATCCGCTGCTCTTCGTCGGGGCCGAAATAGGCTTGGGAGGGGTCGCCGATGTCCGGCAAACGGATGGACTGGGCGATGGACCGCGGGACGGGAGCCAGCGCAAGGACCAGGCTCAGGCTCAGGCTCAGGCCCAGGCTCGGGAACGACAGGCGTGAGGGCATCGACTTTTCGGCGCAGGGGATATTGGTACGATAAGACTGGGAAACGGACCGCGCGTTCCACTGGGAACGCGGGAATTCGATCAGCCGCTCAGTGATGCAGGATTTGGCTCAGGAACAGCCTGGTCCGATCCGACTCGGGGTGGGTGAAAAATTCCTCCGGCGGTTTTTCCTCGATGATCTCGCCGCCGTCCATGAAGATGACCCGGTGGGCGACGGTCTTGGCGAAACCCATTTCGTGGGTGACGCAGATCATGGTCATGCCATCCTCGGCCAGGGCGACCATGGTATCCAGCACTTCCTTGATCATCTCCGGGTCCAATGCCGAGGTCGGTTCGTCGAACAGCATGATCTTCGGGTTCATGCACAGGCTGCGGGCGATGGCGACCCGTTGCTGCTGGCCGCCCGACAGTTGACCCGGGTACTTGCCGGCCTGTTCGGGAATCCGGACCCGCTCCAGATAGCGCATGGCGATTTCCTCCGCCTGCCGGCGCGGCAGCTTGCGCACCCAGACCGGTCCCAGCGTGCAGTTTTCCAGCACGGTCAGGTGCGGAAACAGATTGAAATGCTGGAACACCATGCCAACCTCGCGGCGGATCCGTTCGATCTGCTTCACGTCGTTGCTCAGTTCCTGGCCGTCCACCACGATCCGGCCCCGCTGGTATTCCTCCAGGCGGTTGATGCAGCGGATGGTGGTCGATTTGCCGGAGCCGGACGGACCGCAGACCACGATGCGTTCGCCCTTGCGGACGGTCAGATTGATGTCCTTGAGGACATGAAAGACGCCATACCACTTGTGGACGGCCTCTATCAAGATCATGACATGATCGGATAGCGGCTTGAGGGTAGGAGAGACGGCTGGTTCGGTCATCGAGTGGTTTCCTAGCGCTTGTGGCCGGTGTGCAGATGTTTTTCCAGGTTCTGGCTGTAACGCGACATGCCGAAGCAGAACAGCCAGTAGACGACGGCGGCGAAGATGTAGCCCTCGGTGGAGAAACCCAGCCAGGCCGGATTGGTGGTGGCGTTGTGGACGATGTTCATCAGATCGAACAGACCGATGATCAACACCAGCGAGGTATCCTTGAACAGGGCGATGAAGGTGTTGACGATGCCGGGAATCACCAGCTTCAACGCCTGCGGCAGCACGATCAGTCCCATGGTTTTCCAGTAGCCCAGTCCCAGCGCGGCGGCAGCCTCGAACTGACCTTTGGGGATGGCTTGCAGACCGCCGCGCACGACTTCGGCCATGTAGGCGGCCTGAAACAGGGTGACGCCGATCAGCGCCCGCAGCAGCTTGTCGAAGTTCATTCCAGCCGGCAGGAACAGCGGCAGCATGACCGAGGACATGAACAGCACGGTGATCAGCGGCACGCCGCGCCACAGTTCGATGAAGGTCACGCACAGGGTCTGGATGGCCGGCAGCCGCGAGCGCCGGCCCAGCGCGAGCAGCACCCCCAGCGGCAAGGCGGCGGTCATGCCGACTCCCGCGATCACCAGGGTCAGCAGCAGCCCGCCCCACTGGCTCGTATCCACCACGGGCAGACCGGTCATCCCGCCCTTGAGCAGTATGAAGGCGATCAAGGGATAAGCGATCAGTAGCCCCAGACCCAGGCGGATCTTGAATTTGCTGGATACGGCGCGCACGAACAGCGGCGCCGCCCCCAGGATCAGCAGAAGAACGGCGGCGTTCACGCGCCAGCGTTGCCCGTCCGGGTAAAAGCCGTACATGAACTGGTCGAAGTGGACCCGGATGAAGACCCAGCAGGCCCCCCCAGGACGGCAAGCGTCGCGGTTGTCGCCGTCCCAGGACGCGTCCAGGAACGCCCAGCGCAATAGCGGCGGCAGGGCGACGAAGAGCAGGTAAACCGCCAGGAGAGTCAGAATGACGTTGAGCGGCGAGGAGAACAGGTTGCGGCGCAACCAGCCGACGACGCCAACCGTGCTGGCCGGCGGCGGGAGATTCGAGTGGGGAACGCGGGATTCGGCCATCGGTCAGCGCTCCACCAGCGCGACCCGCCGGTTGTACCAGTTCATCATGAGCGAAATCAGCAGGCTGATGGTGAGGTAGACCGCCATGGTGATGGCGATGCACTCGATGGCCTGGCCGGTCTGGTTGAGCACGGTGCCGGCAAAGGCGGAGACCAGATCGGGATAGCCGATGGCGGCGGCCAGCGAGGAGTTCTTGGTCAAATTGAGGTACTGATTGGTCAGCGGCGGGATGATCACCCGCAGCGCCTGCGGCAGGATGATCAGGCGCAGGGTCAGGCTGGAAGTGAGTCCCAGCGAGAGCGACGCTTCGGTCTGACCGTGGCTGACCGCCTGGATGCCGGCGCGGACGATCTCGGCGATGAAGGTGGCGGTGTAGATGGTCAGCGCCAGCAGCAGCGACGCCATTTCCGGGATGATCACCCAGCCGCCCCGGAAGTTGAAGCCCTGAAGTTCCGGGACCTGCCAGGCCAGCGGCGAACCGGCCAGCCAGAACGTCAGCAGCGGCAGGCCCAGCAGCAGCGCCAGCGCGACCGAGAGGATGGGGAACTGCTGGCCGGTCGCCCTCTGGCGGCGCCGCGCCCAGCGGGCCAGTAGCGTAGTCAGCACAGCCGCGATCCCGAACGCCGCCAGCACCCAGCCGAAACCGGTTTGGATTTCCGGTGCCGGCAGGTAGAGCCCGCGGATGTTCAGAAACACTGTTTCCCCCAGGCTCAAGCTTTGCCGGGGGGCCGGCATCGCCCGCAGCACGGCGAAGTACCAGAAAAAGATTTGCAGCAGGAGCGGAATATTGCGAAAGGTTTCGATGTAGGCCAGCGCCAGCCGGGAAATCAGCCAGTTCCTGGACAGCCGGGCGACGCCGATCACGAAACCGAGCAGGGTCGCCAGGACGACGCCCAAGGCCGACACCAACAAGGTATTCAACAGCGCCACCCAGAACACCCGGCCGTAGCTGGAAGTCGCCGAATAGGGAATCAGGCTTTGGATGATGTCGAAACCGGACGGTGAGGAGAGAAAACCGAAGCCGGAGGCGATGCCGAGCCGGCGCAGGTTGGCCTGGGTGTTGTCGAATATATACAGCCCGAAGGCGACGGTGGCCACGAGAGCGATGGCCTGGAACACAATCGCTCGAACCTGGGGGTCGTTCCAGAACGGCGGCTTGACCGGAGTGGGGATCGGCTCGGTCATGGAATTCCTGGCGATAGAGTGAGAACTTGCGTGAAAACGCCCTCTCCCCCTGAAGGGAGAGGGATTGGGACGAGAGCGTCGACGTGGCGTTCAGCGGACCGGCGGCGCATATTGCAGGCCGCCTTGATTCCACAACGCATTCAGGCCCCGTTGTATCTTCAGGGGGCTGCCCTGGCCGACGTTGCGCTCGAAGATTTCGCCGTAATTGCCGACCTGCTTGATGACCACCGCCATCCAGTCGTTAGCCAAGCCGAAATCCTTGCCCTTGTCGCCCTCGACGCCCAACAGCCGCTTGACGTCGGGATTGGTGGATTTCTTCATCTCCTCGACGTTTTTGGAATTGACGCCTAGCTCTTCGGCGTTGACCATGACGAACAACGTCCACTTGACGATATCGAACCAGTCGTCGTCGCCATGGCGAACCACCGGCCCCAAGGGCTCCTTGGAGATCACCTCCGGCAGCACGACGTACTCGTCCGGCTTGGCCAGCTTGATGCGCTGGGCGTACAACTGCGACTGGTCCGAGGTCAGCACGTCGCAACGGCCCGCTTCCAGTGATTTGGCGCTTTCGTCGGACTTATCGTAGGTGATGGGAGTGAGTTTCATCTTGTTGGTGCGGAAGTAATCGCTCAGATTCAATTCCGTGGTGGTGCCCGCCTGCACGCACACGGTGGCGCCGTCCAGTTGCTTGGCGCTCTTGACGCCCAGCTTCTTGTTGACCAGGAACCCCTGACCGTCGTAATAGGTCACCCCGGCGAAGTTCATGCCCTGGGCCGAGTCGCGGCTGGAGGTCCAGGTGGTGTTGCGCGACAGCACGTCGATCTCGCCGGATTGCAGGGCGGTCAGGCGCTCCTTGGCGGTCAGCGGGGTGAACTTGACCTTGGTGGCGTCGCCGAACACGGCGGCGGCCACGGCGCGGCACACGTCCACGTCGATGCCGCTATAGTTGCCCTTTTCGTCGGCGTAGGAGAAGCCCGGCAAGCCATCGCTGACGCCGCACTTGATGAAGCCGTTTTTCTTGATGGCGTCCAGGGTGGCGCCGGCCTGGGCGACGCCAGAAGCGGTGAGCAGCAGGACGGTGGCGGTGGCGAAGGTTTTGAGCGGATTCATGCGGGTCTCCTCGGTGAAGTCGGTGAAGGTGGATAAGGCTGTTTTAGTATTACCGGACTATGGCAAAAAAATATAGCGGGAACGCGATGAATCCGAACGATGTCCGGGAATGGAATCGCTCGCCGGCCATGGCTGGACGAGCGGCGACGCCATGATGGCCGCGATTCGGCGGCCGACCCGCATTCTGTTGCTTGGCAAGCGCGGCAGCCTGGTGTTGTGGCTGGAAAACCTGCATCGCGCCTGCGCCCATCTGGATCGGGCCGTCACGCGCGTTTTTGCGATCAACGGGGATACCCTGCGGTCGCGCCTGCGCGCCAAATGGCAAGGGCGCGACGCGGCGACCACCGGCTGGATGCTGGACCGGTTCGAGCGAACGCTGATGGATTTTCGCCCGGACCTGGTGGTCGTGACCGGCGTGTTCGGCGTGCCGCTGGATTATTACCGGATGCTGCGCGGCTTGCCCTGCCGGCCGCGGATCGCCGGCCTGGTGGGCGACCGCTTTCCGATGGACAGCCGGGAGCGGGCGGATTGCTGCGACCGGCTCTATTACACCGATACCCGCTTTTTCCAGGATGCCGACGCCGCCGGTTTTACCACGCCCGGCCGTTATTTGCCGCTGGCGGTCGATCCGGAGCGATTCCGACCCGGCCCCGCCGCGCGCCGCGCCGAATTGCTGTTCGTCGCCAGCCGCACCGAATTCCGCGAGACCGTGGTCCGGGGCCTGGAAACGCCGGCCCGGATCGTGGGCACCGACTGGAGCGAACTGGCGCGTGACGGCTTCCATCGGGTGAGCAACCGCAAAATCGGCCGGGCGCATCTGATCTGGCTTTATCAGCGCCATTTTGCCGTGCTCAACGTCCGTAACGAGGCCAATGTCGAACACGGCTTGAACCAGCGCAGCTTCGAGCCGCTGGCCTGTGGCGCCCCGGTGCTGAACGACGATTTGCCCGATCTGCCGCTGTGCTTTGAGCCGGGCCGGGAAATTCTGGTGTATCGGGATCGTGAGGAACTTAACGTACTGGTGGCCCGGTTGCGGCGCGAACCTGCCTTCGGTACCCATGTCGCCGAGGCGGGCCGCCAGCGGGTGCTGGCCGAGCACACTTACGGCCATCGAATCCGGACCATCCTGAACGATTTGGATTGACTGGAATCGACGATGCGAACCCTGACCCTGCCGATTCAGGCCGGACGATTGATCGTGACCGTCCGGCGCGAGGAACCGCCGCTGGAGCACTGCCTGGCCTGCGCCACCCGCCAGAATCCCCGGCGGCTGTATCTGTTCGTCAGCAAGGTGCTGGGCAAGCACTGGCCGGTTCGGCCCACGGTCATGCGCGCGGTTCACATCCGACTTGCCGCTGAAATTGCCCATATGCCCGGACCACTGCTGGTGATCGGCATGGCGGAAACCGCCACCGCGCTGGGGCGCGGCGTGGCCGAGGAGGCGGCGTTGCAAGCCGGGCGCGACGATGTTCTGTACCTGCAAACCACCCGTTGTCGCCTGTCCCGCCCCCTGGCGTTCGGGTTCGACGAATGCCATAGCCATGCCCCGGAACACGCGGTTTATCTGCCCGAACCCGCGTTGCAACCCCTGTTTCGGGCGGCCCGAACCCTGGTGCTGGTGGACGATGAGATTTCCACCGGCCGTACCCTGGCGGAGCTGGCGCGGGCCTATCTGGGATGCAATCCCGCCGTCGAGGAGATTATGTTCGCATGCATCACCAACTGGCTGAGCGATGCCCGCCGACGGGAAATGGTGGCGCTGCTGGAACGGCCGATGCGGTTCCCGGCGCTGGTCGAGGGCGAATTCGAATTTGAGCCGGATCCGGCGTTTCCGCCGCCGGCGCTGCCCCAGGTCATGGCGGGCCTGGCTCGTTGCCACGACGACATCATGACCGACCCGGCGCGGGTTGGACTGATCGCCGGTCGCTGGCGTTCACCCGGTTTGCCGGCTTGCCCGCGCGACCGGCCGTTGACGATCATCGGCACGGGTGAATATGCCTACACCCCGTTTCGCCTCGCGCTGGCGCTGGAGGAGGAGGGTCGGGACGTGCGTTTCCAATCCACCACGCGTTCGCCGATCCTGGTCGGCGACGCCATCGTCAGCCGGCGGGAATTTCCCGACCACTACGGCGACGGCATTCCCAATTACCTTTACAACCTCGATTCGGATCGGTTGCCGGTCGTCGTCTACGAACATCCCGCCATGCTGGCGGCGCATCCGCTGCCCGGCCAGATCGGCGGCCTGGCCCTGGCGGTGGGGGAGCCATGCCGCGGATCGTGATCTTCCTGGACCTCGACGACACGATCTTGCAGACCGCGCCGAAATGTCCCCCGGGCGAGCCGGTGGCGCCGGCGGCGGTGGATCGCGCTGGCCAGGTTCTCTCGTTCATGACCCACGCTCAGCGGCGGTTGCTGGAAATCTGGCTGGGGCAGGGTACGGTGATTCCGGTGACCGGCCGTACCGACGAGGCTCTGGCGCGGGTGGCGATTGAATTCACGTCCTGGCGCGTGACCCATCACGGCGCGGTGATCCGCCGGCCCGATGGCGCGTTGCCGACATGGTGGCACGACCAGATCCGGCCGCTGTTGGCGGCGGCGCAACCGCTGCTGCGGGCGGCGGCGGCCCACCTCGACGCCGGCGCGGCGGCCGGCGGCTATCGGGTAAGTTGCCACGCGGTCGACGAGTGGCTGACCTACGTCTCGGTCAAGGCGAATGGGGAGGAGGATGCACTGGCCGGCGCGTGGGCGCGGCTGTCGGAGTTTGGTTTGCCGCCGGAACTGGCCTTGCACCGCAACGGGGCCAATCTGGCGGTGATGGTTCGGGGCGCGCAAAAACACGACGCCGTGCGCCGGGTGGCGATGGAGTTGGAGCGGGACGGACCCATCGTCACCGTTGGCGCCGGCGACAGCCTGACCGATATCCCGTTTCTGCGCGTCTGCGATTTCGCCCTGACGCCGAAGGACAGTCAAATTCAGCGCGAAACCTGGGGCGGGTACTAAAGCCTATCCGAACATAACCGTTCGGCTCTCTTCCGGTTCGCCCTGTCTTGATGGGCTTCGTTCCTCAACCGATCCTACAACTATTTGTTTTTCCGTAAGATGGGCTGAGCCCATCGTTGCTCTGTCTTGATCGGCTTCGCTATCCGTGTCCCGTTCCGTCCGTAAGCGCGGCTTGCAAACATTAGTGTTTTCTAATATACAATCCGGCATCGCTCAGGTTCGAGAGAAACCGCCATGTCCATGCTGTCCCGCTCGCTTTTGCTAGGATGCCTGCTCACCGCCGTGCCAGCACTCCTCGCCGCTGCCGAATTACCCTTTCCGGTCGCCACGGCCCAACTCCAAACCCTGCCTGACGAACAAGTTCTCGACGGCGTGGTCGAGGCGGTCCATCAAAGCACCGTTTCGGCGCAAACCGCTGGCCGGGTCGAGGACATCCTGGTCGATGTCAACGACTTCGTGCCCCAGGGCGCTCCGATCCTCCGTATCCGCAACATCGAGCAACGCGCGGGGCTGGAGCAGGCCCAGGCCAGCCTGCGCGAAGCCGAGGCCCGTTTTCTCGAAGCGCAGGCCGAGTACAACCGGATGCGTGGCATCTATGAAAAGCAACTGGTTTCCAAGGCGCAGATGGATGCCGCCACCGCCGGCTTCAACGCTGCCAAGGCCCGACTCGACGCTGCGCAAGCCGGTATCGCCCGGGCCAGGGAATCGCTGGGTTACACCACCATCAACGCGCCCTACAGCGGCATCGTGCTCGAACGCCATGTCCAGTTGGGCGAATCCGTCCAGCCCGGCAAACCGTTGATGACCGGCTTCTCGCTCGACGAACTGCGCGTCGTCGCCAACGTGCCGCAACGGCTGATCGTACCGGTGCGTCAGCACCAGCAGGCACGGGTGTTGCCAGCGAACGGGGGCAAGAGCATCGCCGCCGAACGGCTGACGTTCTTTCCCTACGCCGATCCCCAGAGCAACGTATTCAAGGTCCGCGTTTACCTGCCCAAAAAGACCGAGGGGTTCTACCCCGGCATGTTCGTCAAGACCGCCTTCCGGGTCGGTGAGGCCAAGCGGCTGACCGTGCCCCGGCAGGCACTGGTCCAGCGTGGCGAGGTCAGCGCCGTCTACGTGGTCAAGGACGGCGGGGTTAGCCTGCGTCAGGTACGACCGGGTCGGACCGACGGCGAAACCGTCGAGATTCTGGCCGGGCTGGAACCGGGCGAAACCGTGGCGCTGGACCCGATCCAGGCCGGCGTCCACCTCAAGCATCAGCCGCAACGGACGGCGGGGAAGTGAGATGAGCGACGCCACCGAACCGCGCCTCGGCCTGTCCGGGGCCATCGCCAAAAAATTCCTGCTCAGCGAAATCACGCCGTTGCTGGCGCTGGTGGGCCTGCTGATGGGCGTATTCGCGGTGCTGGTCACCCCGCGCGAGGAAGAACCGCAGATCAACGTCACCTTCGCCAACGTCTTCATCCCCTTTCCCGGCGCCACCGCCCAGGAAGTGGAAAAGCTGGTCAGCGGTCCGGCCGAACAGAGGCTGGCGGAAATCGAGGGCGTCGAACATGTCTATTCGGTCTCCCGCCCCGGTCTGGCGGTGCTGACCGTGCAATTTTTGGTCGGCCAACCGCGCACCGACGCCATCGTACGGCTCTACAACAAGTTGTATTCCAACGCTGACTGGTTGCCGGCCAATCTTGGAGTTGGCCAGCCGATCGTGAAGCCCAAGGGCATCGACGACGTGCCCATCGTCAGCCTGACCCTGTGGACCGAGGATCCCCAGCGCGGCGCCGACGATCTGGCGCGAGTGGCGCACACTCTGGAAACCGAGTTGAAGCGCGTTCCCGGCACCCGCGAGATCTACACCATCGGCGCCCCCGACCGGGTGGTGTGGGTACGGTTCGATCCTACCAAGCTGTCGGGCCACGGGCTGGCGCTGGCCGACCTGCGTCGCTCGCTGCAAGCGGCGAACGCCTCGGCCGACGCGGGGGCGCTGGTTGGCGACAACCAGGAAATTCCGGTGCAGGCCGGCAGCTTTCTGGTCGACCCCGAGGAGGTCGGCGCGCTGGTGGTCGGTCTGCATCAGGGCGCTCCGGTGTATCTGGCCGATGTCGCCGACGTCAAGCTCGGCCCCGACACGCCGGAACGCTATGTCTGGTTGGGCACGGGTCCTGCGGCGGCGGCGAACGGCATCCCGGTCAAGGGCGAATTTCCCGCCGTGACCCTGGCCATCGCCAAGAAACCGGGCGAGAACGCGGTCCAGATCGCTGATCAAATTTTGGAGCGGGTCGAGCAACTCAAGGGCACCTTCATTCCCGAGGGCGTCAACGTCACCGTGACCCGCAACTACGGCGTCACCGCCAACGACAAGGCGATGACCCTGATCGCCAAGCTGATCTTCGCCACCGGCCTGGTCATCGCGCTGGTGCTGGTGGCGCTGGGCTGGCGCGAGGCGCTCATCGTCGGCGCGGCGGTGATTCTGACCCTGACCATCACGCTGTTCGCCTCGTGGGCCTGGGGTTTCACCCTCAACCGGGTGTCGTTGTTCGCGTTGATCTTTTCCATCGGCATTCTGGTGGACGACGCCATCGTGGTGGTGGAAAACATCCACCGCCATATCCATCTCGGCGGGCGCAACCTGGCCGAGGCGATTCCGCTGGCGGTGGACGAGGTGGGCGGCCCGACCATCCTGGCGACCTTCACCGTGATCGCCGCCCTGCTGCCGATGGCGTTCGTCTCCGGGCTGATGGGACCGTACATGAGTCCGATCCCGATCAACTCCAGCATGGGCATGTTGATCTCGCTGGCGGTGGCCTTCGTGTTCACGCCGTGGCTGACGTACAAGGTATTGCGGCGGGTGGTGGAAAAGCAGGCGCCCTCACCCCCAGCCCCTCTTCCACAGGGAGAGGGGGGAGAAGACTTTTCCCACCGTCTGTTTCGGCGCGTGATCGGGCCGTTCCTGCGCGGGCGCAAGGGCCGGCCATGGCGCTGGGCGCTGGGCGTCGGCGTGCTGCTGCTGATCGGCGGCTCGGTCAGCCTGGCTTACTTTCAGCTCGTCGTGTTGAAAATGCTGCCTTTCGACAACAAGTCGGAATTTCAGGTGATCGTGGATATGCCGGAAGGAACGACGTTGGAGCAGACCGCGCGGGTCCTGGGCGAACTGGGCCGTTACCTGGCCACGGTCGAGGAAGTGACCGACTATCAGGTCTACGCCGGCGCCGCCGCGCCGATCAATTTCAACGGTCTGGTGCGCCAATATTACCTGCGGGCCGGCGCCAATGTCGGCGACATCCAGGTCAACCTGGTGGACAAGAAACACCGCCACCGCAAAAGTCATGACATCGCCCTGGCGGTGCGCGGCCCGTTGCAGGAAATCGGCAAGCGGCACGACGCCAACGTCAAGGTGGTGGAGGTGCCGCCCGGCCCGCCGGTCATGGCGCCGCTGGTCGCCGAGGTTTACGGTCTGGACTATCCCGGTCAGATCGCCGTCGCTCGGCAGGTGCGCGCGGTGTTCGCCGCCACCCCGGACATCGTGGACGTGGACGACACGGTCGAAGCGCCCTCCGAGCGGTTGATCGCTCATGTGGATCGGGCGAAGGCGGCGTTGCTCGGCGTGTCGCAACAGGCGGTCGCCGCCGATCTCGCCACCGCCTTGCGCGGCGAGGACGTCAGTTTCCTGCACTCCGGGACCGCCAAGTATCCGATCCCGTTGCGGCTACGACTACCGACCGCCGACCAGACCGACATCGCCAGCGTGTTGGCGCTGAAGACCCGAAGCCAGAGCGGCCAGTTGGTGCCGCTGTCGGAAATCGCCGAAGTCGAGAAAAGCCAGCGCGAGAACGCCATCTACCACAAGGATCTGCTACCCGTCGTCTTCGTGTTCGGCGACATGGCCGGTAAGCTGGACAGCCCGCTGTACGGCATGTTCGAGATTTTCGGCGCTCTGCGGAACCCATCCATCGCCGGCGGCAAGCTGGAGCAGTTCTTCATCCGCCAGCCGGACAATCCCTACGGTTACAGTCTGAAGTGGGACGGCGAATGGCAGATCACCTACGAAACCTTCCGCGACATGGGCATCGCCTACGGCGTGGGCATGATCCTGATTTACCTGCTGGTGGTGGCGCAGTTCCGCTCCTACCTGGCGCCGCTGATCATCATGGCCCCAATCCCGCTAACCATCATCGGGGTGATGCCCGGTCACGCCCTGTTGCACGCCCAGTTCACCGCCACCTCGATGATCGGCATGATCGCGCTGGCCGGCATCATCGTCCGCAACTCGATTCTGCTGGTGGATTTCATCAATCTGGAAGTCGCCAGCGGCGTACCGTTTCAGGAAGCGGTGATCCGTTCCAGCGCGGTGCGGGCCAAGCCGATCATCCTTACCGCGCTGGCGGCCATGCTTGGGGCGCTGTTCATCCTCGACGATCCGATTTTCCGGGGGCTGGCGATTTCGCTGATTTTCGGCATCCTGGTTTCCACCCTGCTGACGCTGGTGTTCATCCCGGTGCTGTATTACGCCGCGTTTCGGCGGCGGCTGGAGGAATCGGGGTGAGTTCCAGGGCGCGCGCCATGGGGTAGCCGGACTGAATTGGCCGAAGAGTGGACGCAACCGATAATCATCGTTGAGAGCGGCCCGGAGTTCGCGTCCGCCTGGCGCTCTCTTCAGGGGCGGAAGACGTCTTCCAGGCTGGCCGCGTCCAAGACGCGGTCGCCCCAGCGTTCGAGCTGTTCCGTGGTCGCCGTGCCGAGTTGGGCTACCACGTCGCTCGGCAACGGACCGAACCGCCGCGCCAACTGCCGCTGCAGCAGCAAGGCCTCGCCCTTCTCGATGCCCTTCTCGATGCCCTTCTCGATGCCCTTCTCGATGCCCTTTTGCTCGTACTCGCGAGCCCACGCATCGAACCGATCAGTTAAAGTCATCGTCAACTCCTTCAAGTCACGCACCTTCGGCAACACCAGGTGATTCCGGCTGTGCCGCAACACCATCGCTCGAATCCACAACGCGAACGTCCGCTTGAGTTCGGGTTGCCCCTCCAGCCAGCCGTTCACCGTCTCGATCAGCGTCATCAACGATGTTTCGCTTTCCGGCCGCTCGAACCGGATCGCCGCCGCGACCAGGTTTTCCATCGCCACCAGTTCGGCGAGGTCGTACCGATTCTCGTCGATCAGCAGGTATTCCAGATGGGGAATGTACCTCGCCAGCAGCCCCGGAGCCTTGGGGATCAGGTCGGCCACGTTGGTCTTGGCCGTCCAGTGGCCATCGCCGTTGTACAGCACGATGGGCAGCACCGGCGGCAGGCGTCGCTCGGGCAAAACCTGCTTCTGCTTGATGAGGTCCTGATACAGCAACCCGACGTAGGTCATGATCCGCACCGCCATCCAGGGATCGACCGTGCTTTGGAACTCGATCAGGATGTACAGGTACACCCACTCTCCTTCGACCTTCGCCCGCCAGACAATGTCGTCGGCCCGATCCCGCAGGTCGTCGGTGACGTAGCTGCCCGAGACCCGTTCCAGGGTGGCGTAGTCCAGACCGTGCAGCCACTCGTCCGGCACGAAGCCCAGGATCAGGTCCCGCACCACTTCCGGGGCCGAAAACAGCGTCTTGTACGAGGCGTCGTCGTCGTGGCTCATGGCCGAGAGTGTAGCCCTTTTTGGAAGGCGCGCTTCATGGCGTCGACCTATCACCCCGAGCTCGGGCACAGCGGAAACCGATGCGCTCGCGGCGGCTGCCGGGGGAATCATAGGAGCGGGACGCCGCCCGCATGAGGCGCACGCCGTGGCTCCAGGATCCGCCGCGCACGATGCGGCGCGCGCCAGCTATCAACGAACCTATGGGGTCCGTCTGGGTGTTTTGATCGTAATCCCTCCTGCCATCCTGGCACCATTCCCAAACGTTGCCGAGCATGTCGTACAACCCCCAGGGATTGGGTCGCTTGAGTTTCACTGGGCGCGTTCCCGCCCGCATGTGCGGATATTGCTTTTCCGGCCAACCTGAGCTGTCGTAACCGTCGTCCAAGTCGAACTCGACCCCGCTGTTGCCGCTGTACCAGGCGATGGGATCGAGCGCCGGGGCGTTGCATTGGCCCAGAATCACCAACTCGCCGGTGTAAATGGCGGTCTCCGTGCCTGCCCGGCAAGCGTATTCCCATTGCGCTTCGCTGGGCAGCGATAGATCAAGACCGGGAATTCGCCCGTTCAGTCGCTTCAGAAAATCCTGCGCGTCGTGCCAACTGACCTGCTCCACCGGCCGAGTTGGACTCTGGAACCGGCTTGGATTCTTCTCCATGACCGCTTCCCACAACGCTTGAGTGCAAGGGGTATCGAACAGCCAGTAGCCTTCGGTCAGGGTGACGAGGTGGCGTGGATGTTCCCGCTCGAACCATTTCTGTTCGTTGTCATTCTTCGCCAGCCCCCGCGTTTCCTCCTCCGGCGAGCCCATCCAGAACCGCCCCGGCGGTATCCAGCGCAGCCGCTGGGTGACGTTTTGCAGGGTGAATTCGACGAAGGCGCCCCACCGATCCTGTCCCCAGCCGCTGGCCCAGCGGGGCGGGCAGCCAGTGGCCAGCGGGTGCCAGGCGGTGTCGATGCTGGGGGGAGCGTTCACGACAAATTTGTGGTCGATTCAAAGCCACGCCGTCGGCCAGCTTTTTGCGCGGTGCGCGCAAGCGGGCGAAGACGGAGGGAGTTTCGTGGTTCCGCTTGGTGCTCTCTTCAGGGGCGGAAGACGTCTTCCAGGCTGGCCGCGTCCAAGACGCGGTCGCCCCAGCACTCAAGCTGTTCCGTGGTCGCCGTGCCGAGTTGGGCTATCACGTCGTTCGGCAACGGGCCGAACCGCCGCGCCAACTGTCGTTGCAGCAGCAAGGACTCACCCTGCGCGAGGCCTTTTTCGAGGCCTTTTTCGAGCCCTTTCTGCTCGTACTCGCGAGCCCACGCATCGAACCGATCAGTTAAAGTCATCGTCAACTCCTTCAAGTCACGCACCTTCGGCAACACCAGGTGATTCCGGCTGTGCCGCAACACCATCGCTCGAATCCACAACGCGAACGTCCGCTTGAGTTCGGGTTGCCCCTCCAGCCAGCCGTTCACCGTCTCGATCAGCGTCATCAACGATGTTTCGCTTTCCGGCCGCTCGAACCGGATCGCCGCCGCGACCAGGTTTTCCATCGCCACCAGTTCGGCGAGGTCGTACCGATTCTCGTCGATCAGCAGGTATTCCAGATGGGGAATGTACCTCGCCAGCAGCCCCGGAGCCTTGGGGATCAGGTCGGCCACGTTGGTCTTGGCCGTCCAGTGGCCATCGCCGTTGTACAGCACGATGGGCAGCACCGGCGGCAGGCGTCGCTCGGGCAAAACCTGCTTCTGCTTGATGAGGTCCTGATACAGCAACCCGACGTAGGTCATGATCCGCACCGCCATCCAGGGATCGACCGTGCTTTGGAACTCGATCAGGATGTACAGGTACACCCACTCTCCTTCGACCTTCGCCCGCCAGACAATGTCGTCGGCCCGATCCCGCAGGTCGTCGGTGACGTAGCTGCCCGAGACCCGTTCCAGGGTGGCGTAGTCCAGACCGTGCAGCCACTCGTCCGGCACGAAGCCCAGGATCAGGTCCCGCACCACTTCCGGGGCCGAAAACAGCGTCTTGTACGAGGCGTCGTCGTCATGGCTCATGGCCGAGAGTGTAGCCCTTTTTGGGAGGCGCGCTTCATGGCGCCGGCCCATCGCTCCGAACTCGGGCACAGCGGAAGCCGATGTCGTCGTCGCGGGAGACGGGGAGGACGAGGGAGCGGGGCGCCGCCCGCACGAAGCGCGCGAAGCCTTCCAGCCAGCGCATGCTTTCCTTGGCCTCGATCGGCCAGTGCCGCTTGTCTTCGCCGAACGTCGCCCGATCGCGGGTCCACAGCCAGGCGTCCAGCACGCCCAGCGGCACCCCGTCCGGCGTGACCGACAAGGTGGGATGCACGTACAGCCCGTGCTGCCGGAGATAGCTCAGCGGCTCCAGTCCGGCGATGCCCGGCTGGGCGGTATAATCCAACTCCGTGCTGTCCTGGACGCACAAGACCACTGGATGGCGGCGCATCCGCTCGATGCTGCATTCTCAGTGCGGCGTCAGCACCGCCTCCCAATCGACGGCCTCGTGCGCCAGCAACCGATACGCTCCCTGGGTTTCGGCCCAGCCCCCGCAGGCCACCGGAATGCTGGCCCCGGGCTGTGCCCCCAGGCGTTCCACCACCCGCACCAACCGTCGATTCAACCGCGCGTCCCCCAAGTTCGCCCCGCCCAACTCCACCGCCGCCCAACTCACCGCCGCCGTCTCCGTCATCTTCTGCTCCGCTATCGTCTGTACCCACTCCACCAGATGGGGGCGGCGACACCCTCAATCAAGATGTGTGGAATCGACAGGTCTTAAACTACTTCCCGCATCACAGGTCCACTATTTCCTCCGTCTGCTTGCCATCCCCAAACATCCCTGCGAGAACTATCCTTTCCTTGCCGCCGAGTGTCCAGAAAAATCCTGGGGCGGGGGCGACTTCCATTCGATTCGATGTTGCATCATAAGACTGAGCATAGTAAGTTGGCCTCAACGGCGGGGACAAGAACAAATACGGAGAAAACGAGATGGCACAGTCAAGTCAGCGTGAGCATGGGGCGTCGGATATTCGGAGGTTCGGTGCGTCATCAACAGGGCTGTTATTCTTCGTTGTTTTCGTGGTGTCTTTGATCCTTTCGCCTCAGGTGCATGCGCAACAATGCACTGCGGTGGACACTTGCGCGACGGCCAGCTGCAACGGTGGGAGCGGCGCTTGTGTGATGACTACCGAGAATAGGCTTGCCTGTATCGTTCGGACCTGCGTTGCTCCATGCACCACCACCGCCGATTGCCCGCCCACCACGGTGTGTTTTACCTTGGGGTGTTGTGGTCCCGCCACTTTTTGCGTTCCTCTGATAGCATATGCGTCTCCCATTGAAGCGCCTATTCCCATTCCCGCCACGGATTTATCGGGGTTGGGAATATTGTTAGCCGTGCTGATGCTGGCTATGATGGTCACCATTCGACGCTCGCGGCGTATTGAGGCAAGTCGGCGGGAATAACAACGGCGCGCCTCATGTTGAGGCGAATCTCCTTTCCGACGGCTTGACCCCCGTTGCAGCGGGTGCCCCCGGTAGCGATGGCGTCACTGCCATTGCGGTCAACCCAGTCCCCAACAAGGCGTAGTACAAAAAGCACCGGTACCGTCTGTGTCATCGACGCCAGTCACCAGCTAGGTGTATGTCGCCAACGAGAACAGCAACATTACCGCCATTGATGGTACCAGCCACACAGCCGCCACATTCGCGCCGGGCGCCAATCCCTGGGCCATTGCCATCAACTGCGCGACTATAAATTCGGCGTGTACCTAGTTGAACATCCTGTCCAACTACTTTCGTTTCGAGCCCGGCACATGTCCGGACTCGAAACCCGCGCCAGTGCCAGCACTGGCGCGGGTGGGCCATTCATGGCCCGCATTATTAACCCGGCTGCAACTTTCAATTGCAAGGTCGCCGGGTTAATAACAAGGTCCATGTGGCGAATTGTGGAAGCCACAACGTCACCGTCATCAGCGGCACCGCCAACACCGGCCGTGCTCCATCGGCATGGATTGCGTTCGCATTCCCGGGTTCAACCACGCACTTCCCGATCAACCTGATCAACGGCGGAGAGCACATCCTCGCCCGGCTTGCGGGTCCACAGGCTCACCAGGACGATGCTGATACTCGCAAACACGACCCCGGGCACTATCTCGTACAACTCGGTCCAGCCGTAGTACTTCCAAAGCAGCACCGTGGCTGCGCCGACAATCACGCCGGCTAGGGTACCGGCCCGATTCATGCCATGCCACCAAAGTGACAACAGCAGTGGTGCAAACGCCAAGGCATATCCGAAGAGGTTAAGCAACTGACCTTTCTGACTGGACAAGCGCTCCAGCATGGCCGCGGCCGATAGGTAACCGCCAACGTGCTCGCCGCTGTCGGTGAAAATGGCCGGGGTGCCCGACACGCCAATCTTCTTGCCCAGGTTGTAATCATCGGCAACCGGATTGGTGCAAGTCCTGTTTTCAATCGTCTTGCCCGCCTTGGCATCGGTCAGGGCGGCGCGTTGGTCGGCGGCACACCAGACATTGACTGCCTTGGTGAATGATTCCGAATCGATGCCAGCGCGTGGGAAGAACAGGTAATCAACGGTGATGCCTCGATCGTTATACTGTGCAATTTCTGTATGCAGCTTGCGGCAGAAGCCGCAGTCGATGTCGGTGAATACTGTGACGCGATATTTTTCGTTCTTGGCGGCAAAACGAATGCGCCTCTCCGGGCCGATCTTGGCCAGTTCAACCTTGCGCAGTGTAACCATACGTTGTTCGGTCAGGTCCACTTGGTTTGCAATGTCGAGAACCTTGCCTCGGATCATATAGTTGCCATCTTGGCTGATGTAGACCACCTTGCCATCAAACACCACCTCCGAAAGCCCGGGTATCGCGGCATCGGCAATACTTTCGATATGGGCGTTCGGGGCCATCGTCTTCACTGCGGCGCGCACGGTTGCCTCATCGGCTGATGTGGCGGTGGTGACCGTGAGGCCGGCGGCAGCCAGCAGATGAAGAGCGGAACGAAGCATGATTGAACCTCATCTAATGAAAGGCACGAAATCAAAACGATTTCGACTGCTTGAAGTCACACCGCCTTACGGTAGCGGGGTGACCAGTATAGGCAGAAAAGTGCCGTGTGACATGCGGGGCTTCAAAAATCAAGGGGGGCGGCTGGCAGTGCCAATACACCCGCATGACCGATCCCCAGCGAGCCGAACAGCTGTGGTTGGCCATCGCCATCGCGACCCGGTGGATGCTGGCGGTCGGCGGGGAAGCCGAGGCCCACCAGTCGCCCACCACGTTTCCGAACGCGCCTAGTTCGCCCCGGCAACAGGGCCGACGCTGGCGGTTGGTCGGTGTCTTCCGCCATGGGTGGTCGTCGATCGTGGTTGCGCCTCTTCAATCACCAGCCGTTGTCTCTCGGGCGGGGTTGCCCGGAACCCTGGCCCGCCGTGCCCAGCGCCCCGAGCAACCCACCAATCGCCCACCAACGCGGCGGGCGTCGTGCCGCCGGTGACGAATCCCCAGAATCGCGGACCGCTGCTGGCCGGCATCGCCCGACCGTAGCGTTGCGCGAACAGATCGAGGGTTCGTTCCGCGCCCAATCCGTCATCCGTCAAGTCCAGTGGGCCATTACGGACAAAATCGGTCGCGGGCGGGCGATTATCGATGGAACCGAGATAGTCGAGCGAGGCGTCCACTACTTTTCGAGCAAGTCGGACAGCCGGGAAGAATCTTGAGCGAGCAATGGATTCATGGAGAAGTTTCCGACTTGGTGGTCGTTGGGCTTGGCGAAAGCGCGCTGTGGATTTCATGGAAAAGCGCGTGGAGGAACGTTCAGCCAAACTCCAGCCGCAATCCCGCCTTTTTCAAATACCGCGCCTCCGCCTCCAGATCGGCGCGGGTCAGCGGGTGTTCCTCCAGCCAGCCGGCGGGAAACCGCAGTTCCAGACGCTGCTGATTTACGACCAGCGTCAGCGGCGGCAACGGTTGCCGGCTGCGGCCACGGTGCAACACCACGGCCACGCGCAACAGGACGCACAGCCGCCGGGCCGGCTGGGTCCATTCCTTGGGCAGGTGGGCGAAGGCGTCCGCCGGAAAGGATCGGCGATGGCGACGCACCAGGGCCGCCAGTACCAGTTGATCGCCGCGCGAGAACCCCGGCAGGTCGGCGTGTTCCAGGATATAGGCCCCGTGCTTGTGATAATCGCTGTGGGACAGCAACAGGCCGATCTCGTACAGCCGGGCCGCCCATTCCAGAATCCGGCCCTGGTCGTCGGTCGTCAGCCGCCAACTCTCCCGAACCTGACCCAGCAAATCCAGCGCCGTCGCATGGACCCGCTCGGCCTGGGCTTCGTCCAACCCGTAGCGGCGGATCACGGTGGCGATGGTGCGGTCGCGCACGTCCTCGTGGCGGATGCGCCCCAGCAGGTCGTAGATCACGCCTTCCCGCAACGCGCCGTCCGACACCTCCATCCGCTCCACCTTCAACGCCTCGCACAACCCGTGCAGCACCACGAAGCCGCCGGTGAACACCCGCGCCCGCGCCGGCTCCAATTGCCAGCGAGTAGCAATCGCTCCGGTATTGCCTACCTCCAGCAAGGCCATCCGCAACCGCCGCAACGCTTCCAGGGTAATCCCGTCGCGGCACCACCCTTCTCGCGTCACCACCTCCTGAATCGCCTTGATCGAGCCCGAGGCGCCGGTGGCCCGCTCCCAGCCCCGTTCCAGATACTCCTCGCGCACCGGCTCCATCCGCAGTTGCACGATCAATTCCGCCTGGCGCAGCCGGGTCTCGGTGATCCGGCCATCGTCGAAACAGGCGCGGCTCAGGCTGACGCAACCCATCTTCAGGCTGGTCAGGTGCAGAGGATCAAACTTCTCGCCGATGATGAATTCGGTGCTGCCGCCGCCGATGTCCACCACCAGCCGCCGGCCCGGTGCGTCGGCCACGCTGTGCGCGACGCCCAGATAGATCAGTCGCGCCTCTTCCTGGCCGCTGATGATCTCGACGTTGTGCCCCAGCACCTCTTCGGCCCGGGCCAGAAATTCGGCGCTGTTGCGCGCCTGGCGCAGGGTGTTGGTGCCGACGATCCGTATCTGCTCCGGCGGAATGTGCCGCAGGCGCTGGCCGAATCGGGCCAGGCAGTTCAGGGCGCGTTGTTGCGCCTCCTCGGTCAGCCGATTCCGGGCGTCCAGTCCCGCGGCCAGTTGCACCATCTCCCGAATCCGGTCCAGCATTTGAACATGGTCGTCGGCAATTCGAGCCACGATCAGATGAAAGCTGTTGGATCCCAAGTCAATCGCGGCGGCGACGTCAGCAGACACGGCAGTTCCCCTGTTTCAGAGCCTATACCAAAATTAACTTCATGAATGGATTTAAAAAATCATCGATCCTTGTTGCCAAATTCCCTCGCCCAAATGGGCGAGGGGGGGTCGTATAGGCTCTCAATCCTGCTTCAGACTGCGCAACTGCCCGGCGGTCAGCGCCCAGTGCAGCACGCCCATGCCGGCTTCCGCGCGCTCCGGAAATTCGATCATGGCCACTCCCCCCTTGCGGAACGCCACCAGCGAACGCGGCTCCCCGGCCACCAGCAAACCGGCCAGCAAGCCCAGTTGCGGCTCGTGGCCCACCGCCACCACCAGATAGTTGGCCGGATATTGCGCCAGCCAGTCCGCGACCGCCTCGGGCGGATAGCGGTAATCCAGGCTGGAACATTCCACCAGCGGCGGGTCGCCGCAGGCGCGGGCGATGATCTCGGCGGTCTCGCGGGCGCGCAGCAGCGGGCTGTGCGCCAGCACGTCGATCCGCCCCAACTGCGCGCGCAGGCGGTTGGCGCCCTTGCGCATCTTCTTGCGCCCAACCTCGGTCAGCGGCCGCCGCGCGTCGGTACCGCCCGCGGCGATGAAAGCCTCCGCCTCCTCGGCGATGGCATGGCGAACCAGCAGTAGTTTCATGAAGCATTCCTCGGCGACGATGGCCGCCAGTTTATCACCGGGACGCAGCCCCCGTTCGGGGGGCAACCGTTATCGGCTCCAACCGTGACTCGGCGGGAAAATCGCAGGTGAACACGCTGCCCACCCCCAGCGCGCTGGCGATCCGCAACTGGCCGCCATGCTGGTTGACCACGTGCTTGACGATGGACAACCCCAGACCGGTGCCGCCGCTGCCGCGCGAGCGGTCACGGTTGACCCGATAGAAGCGTTCGGTCAATCGCGGAATATGCTGGGGCGCGATGCCCTCGCCGTCGTCTTCCACCACCAGATGCACGCCGCCGGCATCGGCGAACCAGCGCAGCCCAATTCGCCCACCGGCCGGGGTATAGCGCACCGCGTTGAACGCCAGATTGGCGAAAGCGCTGCGCAGGTCCTTTTCGCAACCCAGCATCCACAGCGTCGGCTCGGCGTTCACCTCGATCTGGTGGTTTTGTTCGCCGCTGAGCGCGAGGGCGTCGTCGGCGATCTCCGTCAGCAGCGCCGGGACGTTCACCGGCTGGCGCGGCGCGGGCTCCTTGCGCGCCTCCAGCCGGGCCAGCAGCAGCAAATCCTCGATGATGCGCAACATCCGGCGCGACTGCTCCTGCGTCCGATGCAAGGGTTGCCGCCAGGTTTCCAGGGCCGGGTCGTCGCTATCGAGCAATGTTTCCAGATAGCCGCTGATCACCGTCAGCGGGGTGCGCAGTTCATGCGAGACGTTGGCGACCAAATCGCGCCGCATCTGCTCCAGCCGCCGGAGTTGGGAAACATCGGCCGCCAGCAGCAAGCGCTGCTTCTTGCCGTAGGGAACAAGTCGGGCGCCCAGCAGAATCGCATCGTCCACCGGCGAGGGAAATTCCACCCCATCGCTCGGTCGCCGCTGGGTCAGAAACGCCACGAAACCCGGATGGCGCACCAGATGGACAATCGGCCGACCTATGTCCCGCGTCGGCGACAGGCCAAGCAGGCGTTGGGCCGCGCCGTTGCACCATACCATCCGGTCGTCCTCGCCAAGCACCACGGCGGCGTCCGGCAGCGCGGCGGTGGCCTGCTGGAACTGCTGGAACAATTTACTGAGCTTGCGCTTCCGCTTGCGGCTCTGCCGGCGCAGGCGGGCCAGGTGGGCGGCGATCTCGTCCCAAATCCCTTCCAACCGGGGCGGACCAGCGTCCCGGTCGCCGCGCAGCCAGCGATCCAGCCGGTACAACTGCCCCAGTTGCCAGGCCAGCTCCCCCAGGACGGCCAGCAGCAACGCCAGGGTCAGACGATCCATCAGCCCGCCCAGCAGCGCCGCGCCGGCGAACAACAGGGCCAGCCGCCGCCACAGGGCCCGCCAAGGCGTGGCCACGGCTAAACCCGCGTCGAAAACCGGTAGCCGGCGCCGCGTACCGTTTGCACCAGCGTGTCGTAACCGTGCGGCTCCAGCACCTTGCGCAGCCGGCGGATATGCACGTCGACGGTGCGTTCCTCGACGTAGACGTTGCTGCCCCAGACCCGGTCCAGCAACTGGCCCCGGCTGTAAACCCGTTCCGGGTGCGACATGAAGAACTCCAGCAGCCGGTATTCGGTCGGTCCCATGTCCAGCAAGGTTTCGTCGGCGCTGACCCGATGGCTGGCCAGGTCCAGGGACAGGCCGTTGGCGCGCAGGATTTCGTCTTCGGTCGCCGGCCCGCCGCGCCGCAGCACCGCCCGGATGCGCGCCACCAGTTCACGCGGCGAAAACGGTTTGGTGATGTAATCGTCGGCGCCGCTTTCCAGGCCCTGAACCTTGTCTTCCTCCTCGGCGCGGGCGGTCAGCATGATGATCGGCACCTCGCGGGTCAGCTCTTCCCTTTTCAGCCGGCGGGCCAGGTCGATGCCGCTGACGCCGGGCAGCATCCAGTCGAGCAGGATCAGGTCGGGCAGGCGTTCGGCGATCAGGGCCTGGGCCTGCCGGGCGTCGGCGGCCTCCCGCGTCTCGTAACCGACGCCGGTCAGGGCGAACGTCACCATTTCCCGAATCGGCCGCTCGTCCTCCACGATCAAGATGCGTTTCGCGTTCATAATCCCCCTTGATATCGACTCGAACCATCCCCAACTCGGGCGGGGACCTTGTCGCTCCCTTCATTAAGGCAATTCGATGACAGGGAGATGACAAGACCGGCGACCTGGATAGCCCACGGCTATCAACTTGTTTGGATGATTCAAATTCCAAAAACGGAGAGCACTCGCTAAGCTGCGAGCCATGTCAACCATCCACCGCCATCCACTCACACGAGGAGAGAGACCCATGAGCGTTTTGGTCACCCAACCCGCCCCCGACTTCACCGCCGCCGCCGTTCTGCCCGACGGTTCGATCAAGGAGAACTTCAAGCTGTCCGACCTGCGCGGCAAGTACGTGGTGCTGTTCTTCTATCCCCTGGACTTCACTTTCGTCTGCCCGTCGGAAATCATCGCTCATGACCACCGCGTCGCCAAGTTCAAGGAACTGGGGGTGGAGGTGGTCGGCGTGTCCATCGACTCGCAGTTCAGCCACTTCGCCTGGCGCGAAACGCCGGTCGAGAAGGGCGGCATCGGTCGTGTGCAATTCCCGCTGGTGGCCGACATCAAGCACGAAATCACCAGGGCTTACGGCATCGAGCATCCGGCCGGCGTCGCCCTGCGCGGTTCGTTCCTGATCGACAAGGCCGGCATCGTGCAGGCGCAGATCGTCAACAACCTGCCGCTGGGCCGCGAGGTGGACGAGATGGTGCGCCTGGTCGAGGCCCTGCAATTCACCGAGCAGCACGGCGAGGTTTGCCCGGCCGGCTGGAAGAAGGGCCAGAAGGGCATGAAACCCACCGCCGAGGGCGTGGCCGCTTACCTGGCCGAGAATTCCAGCAAGCTGTAAACATCTCCGCCCCCTCTCCCGCTGGGAGAGGGCCGGGGTGAGGGCGCCAAGCGCCTGCGTCTCTGGAAAAACCCTTACCCCAACCCCTCTCCCACAGGGAGAGGGAAGTTTCGATCCAGCGTCCGCGCGCCAGCATCTTCCCCAACGGATGCTTGCGCCTTGGCGTTGTCCGCCAACCTTGTAAAAACCAGGAGAATTACCGATGAGCAGCAAACACGCCCGCCTGTTGATTCTCGGCTCCGGTCCCGCCGGCTACACCGCCGCCGTCTACGCCGCCCGCGCCAATCTGAACCCGGTGCTGATCACCGGCCTGCAAATGGGCGGGCAGTTGACCACCACCACCGAGGTGGACAACTGGCCGGGCGATGTGGAAGGACTGATGGGGCCGGACCTGATGGAACGGATGCGCAAGCACGCCGAGCGCTTTCATACCGAGATCATCTTCGATCAAATTCACACCGCCCGACTGGGAGAGCGCCCGTTCCGGCTGATCGGCGACGCGGGTGAATACACCTGCGACGCCCTGATCATCGCCACCGGGGCCAGCGCTCAGTATCTCGGCCTGCCCTCGGAGCAGGCGTTCATGGGCAAGGGTGTGTCCGGCTGCGCCACCTGCGACGGTTTTTTCTACCGCAACCAAAAGGTCGCCGTGGTCGGCGGCGGCAACACGGCGGTCGAAGAGGCGCTGTATCTGGCCAACATCGCCAGCGAGGTGACGCTGGTGCACCGCCGCCAGCAATTCCGCGCCGAGAAAATCATGGTGGACAAGCTGATGGAAAAAGTGAGCGCCGGCAAGGTCCGGCTGGAGCTGGACAGCGTGCTGGACGAGGTGCTGGGCGACGACGGCGGCGTGACCGGCATCCGCGTCCGCAACGTCAAGAGCGGCGAACCTCGGGAAATTCCGCTCCAGGGCGTGTTCATCGCCATTGGCCATAAACCGAACACCGATCTCTTCGCCGGCCAGTTGGAGATGCGCAACGGCTATATTCTGGTGAAGGGCGGCAGCGAGGGTGGCGCCACCTCGACCAGTATTCCCGGCGTGTTCGCGGCCGGCGACGTGGCCGACCATGTTTATCGCCAGGCCATCACCTCCGCCGGCAGCGGCTGCATGGCGGCGCTGGACGCCGACAAGTTCCTGACCCAGGCGGCATAGCGTAATGGAGGGCGACGTCCGCCCCGACGATCAAAAAATCCTCGATCCTTGTTGCCAAATTCCCCCTCCCAAAGGGCGAGGGGAGTTTTCGTATAGGCTCTGAGTCGCTGGCTGCCGCGCCGCACCCAGGCATGGTGACGCTGAAACCGACCGTTGCTTTCCAGCCGTCAGGTTCCTTGTAAACCGGTTGCCCAGCCCGGAACCGGTGGCGTCGCTGGCAGGTGACGCGGCTCCCGCGCCGCCACCACCGCCGTTTGCCGATCAGTCCAACGCAGGATTTCCAACGCGCCGTCGGGGCGTTCCACCAGCGCGGTGCAGCTTTCCACCCAGTCACCGTCGTTGCAGTACAGCACCCCGTGAAGATCGCGCAGGGCGGCGTGGTGGATATGGCCACAGATCACGCCGTCCAGTCCGCGCCGCGCCGCCTCGTGCGCCGCCGCCGCTTCGAAGCGGGCGATGTAGGCGGCGGCCCGGCCGATGCGCTGCTTGAGGAAGTTGGCCAGCGACCAGTAGGGATGGTTCCAGCGGCGCCGCCAGCGGTTGTACCAGCGATTCAGGAACAGCAACAGTTCATAAGCGCCGTCGCCCAGCCCGTTGAGCAGCGGTCCCCCGCAACGAACCGCGCTGTCGCATTCGTCGCCATGGGTGACCAGGAAGCGGCGTCCATCGGCGGTGACGTGGATCGCATCCGGGGCGATTTCGATGGCGTCCACCCGCAGACCGAGATAATCGCGCACCACCTCGTCATGGTTGCCTGGCACGTAGATCACCCGGGTTCCGGCCCGCGCCTTGGCCAGGATGGTTTTCAGCACTTCGCCATGGGTCGCCGGCCAGCGCCCGCCCTTTCGCAGGCTCCAAAAGTCGATCAGATCGCCCACCAGATACAACCGTTCGCAGTCGGTCTGGCGCAGGAAGTCGAGCAGATATTCGGCCTTGCATTCCTTGAAGCCGAGATGCACGTCGGAGATCCACAGGGAACGAAACCTTGGGGATTCCATGGGCTAGCTCCCCGGTTTTTGCCCGATGAAACGGAAGTAGCGCCAGCCGTCGCCGTAAGCGCCGCGCACGGCTTGCTCGACCGGCGGGCAGAGCGCGTTCAGGCGCGGCAGCAGGTGACCGTCCATCCGCACGTGATTGACGCCCATCCAGCGGCGGAATCCAGCGAAGCGGGTGTCGTGGAAATCCACTGCCGCCAGCCGGCCGCCCGGTCGCAAGTCCCGCAGAGCGGCTTCCATCGCCTGTTCCCAACCGGGATTGATCATCGACAGGCAATAGGAAAACACGACCAGATCGAAGCTGGGTCGCGGATTCAGCGGCTGGTCGTAGCGCCACTGAATCAGGGTGATTCGCCCCGGATGGACCATCAACTTGCGCCGCGCCCGCGCCAGCATGTCGGACGACAGGTCCAGGCCGGTGATCGCGGCGTCGGGGAACCGGCGGGCAAGATGCAGCAGGTTGCCGCCCGTGCCGCAACCGATTTCCAGGATGCGGCGCGGCGGCGGGGAGAGGCGGGCGATGGACTGGATCAGCGCCGTCCGCCCGAACAGGAAACTCCAGCGGGTGGCGTCGTACAGCCGGGCGTGCCAGCGGTAATAGCGGCTGAGAACGGCGGTGTGATCCGCCGGGGTCGCCAGCGACAATGAATCGGACGAGTTCACGCCACCTCCGCGAAGTGCAGGCTGCCGTAGGTGCCGACGCGATCCTGGGAATGCAGCGGTTCGGTCAGGGCCGGGAAGAAGCGCAGCGCCCGCCGGCTCCATGCGGGCAGAAAGCCGACATCGCCGCCCGCCGAGCGCAGCAGGATTCGGCTGCCGGGTCGGCTGTTGGCAAGGATCAGCCGCCATTCCTCCTCCAGCGCCTGGGGCTGGTGCCAGGCCAGCCAGTCCTGATGATCGAGCAACACGAAATGACTGTACGCGCCGGGATGAGCGCGCAGGAAGTCGCTAACCGTGGCGTCGTGGGTGTGAACCCGGTCGAGATGGGCCTTCAACTGGGCGAAGTTTTGCTCCATCAGATAGTTGGGACAGCATTGCTCGGTATAGGAACCGGTCAGGTAGGCCCGCCAGAAGTAGTTGTCGTGAATCAACACCTCGGTGAGCACATGACGCAGCTTGTTGCTGACGTAGCCGACGATGCCGCCGGGATACTGTTGCTGGATCAGGCGGATTTGCGGGCGCGGCACGCCCAGCATCGCCAGGGCGGTCGGTTGCCGTAGCAGCCAGGTGCTGAACCGGCCCCACAGGGCGGGTTCGATTTTTTCGTACAGGGCGCGTTGTTCGACCAGGGTTTTGGCGTCCAGCAGGTCGAACAGATAGCCGCGCAGCTTGCGTCCCGACTTGAGCAACTGGCGGCTGACCAGCCAGGCCACCGCGCCGCAGGTGCCGTGATAGTAGAACGAGCGCTTGCGGTTGGCCGGGTCGAAATAGGTGATTTTTTGGTCCCAGAACGCCGCCGCGTAGGGTGGCAGACGCGGTCGCAACGCTTGGTACAGTTCCCGAAAGCGGGGATGGGTTCCCCGGCGGAACATCTGCTCCAGATCGCCGAAATCACCGCGTTCGATCAGTGCCAGCTTGAGCTGCAACAGGGCGTTCTGACGGGGGTTCACGTCCACCGCGTGGATTTCCGCCGGCATCTCCAGCAGATAGTCGAGCGCGTTGCAACCGGCGCTGGTGAGCACCACCACCCGGCTGTCCCGGTCCAGTCCCAGGAGTTGCCGGTCGATGCGTGGGTCTTCCCAGCACATGTTGTAGATCAGATAACGCTGGTGAATTGTCTTGAACAACAGATCGTGAGCGTGACTGCCGAGCCGGGCGCCGAGTTGCTTGACCATGCCATCGTGAACCTTGGTTTGGGGAACGACCGGCTGGGAAGTTTGGGAAATGACGATAACAGGATGATTGCGCCGCCATGACCGTTTGGTGATGGTCGGCGCTACGCCGGGGGGCCGAATAATGCACGGGGCCTGCCCTTGACGTACTGGCCCGGCCAGCGGATCGGCCTCTCAAGCTTCGGGTCAAGCTTGACTGGAAAATTCTTTACTGTTGGTTCATGCGGGAGAAATGAATCGAAATGCGCCAGGGGGCGATAGTCCCTTCAGCCCCAGGCCATAAGACCACGGCTTGATCACCGGGGCCAGCGCATCCATACCACTAAAAAGCGCCTGCTAGTACGGCTGTAGATGGAGTCGCGGGAGTCGGTCTTGCCGGCGCTCATTCCCGTAAATAGCCCCAGGCGTGCAGCCGGTCGCTGTCCTCCTCGTTCCAGCGGTCGCCGATATCCTCGCGGTAGTACATGTTGGGAATCATCACGTTCTTGACCCGGTTGTAGACCTGGCGCTGGGCCTGTTTCATGGTGGGGCCGATGCCGCAAACGATCAGGGCCACTCCCGACGTGCCGGTCACCAGCCACTCGCCGTTCACCAGCTTTACGTCCTCGATGTGAATGCCTTCGCGGGAGAGGGTTTTGAACAGAATGACCGCGTCCCTGGAACTGCTGTCGAAGGTTTCCTTGTCCTTGAAGGGGAAGGGTGGCACCACGATCCGCACCCCGACCTGAAAGCCGCTGCGCGCCCGGAAGCGGGCGATGGAGCCTTCGGCCAGCTTGTAAAACAGTTCCGAGACCGGCAGCAGCAAGCCTTCCTGCTGGATGCTGATGGTGGGATAACCGAAGCGGGCGGTGAATTCCAGCGGGTAGATGCCGTTGCCGTTGACGATGCAGTTGATGTCGATGTAGCCGACGAAGCGTTCGCGCCGCAGTCTCGGCTCCATCTTTTTCAGGGTGGCGCCGAAGATCTTGTTGGGCTCGCTCCAGAACATCGCCGTGCCCATTTCGCCGGTCGACGGGCCGATGTCGCCCGGAAACAGCTTCTTGTGCTCGAAATTGACGCAAATCGGGTAAACGAACTCGGAACCGTTGAAGAACGCGCCGGTGGCGACTTCCACGCCCATGATCCGGCGCTGGAGCTGAAATTCCTTGATCTTGTCCGCCCAGGCGCGCTTGTAGTCGTCCAGGACCTGAATGATGTCGCGGCCGTCGTCCTCCTCGCCCACGAACAGCAGGCGCTTGTAGTTTTGCGCCTCGCCACTGGGTTTGATCACGTAGCGGGTCGGATTGGCCTTGACGTAAGCGATGGCGTCGTCGAAGGAGGTGAAATTTTCCTGCGGGATGATGGATACCCCGGCGGCGCGCAGTTCCTGCTGGCCGAAGGCGCGGTCGTCTTCGAGGCGGTCGGTGTAGGGGGTGCCGCCGACCACCAGCTTGCCGGCCCGGCGCAGTTCATCCGCCAGGCCGCCCATGCCGAGCACGTCGTCGAAGACCACCACGTCCGCCCAGTCCACCTCCCGCCGCCAGTCGTCGGTCTTGGGCACGAAGCCGTCGGCGATTTCCTTCTCGTCGGCGTTCTGGATGTAGTACTTGACTTCGTGACCTTCCTTGGCGGTCTGCCAGGCGATATCGCCGATGAGACCGTCCCAGGAAACGAAAAGAAAGCGTTTGTTCGGCATGTGAACCCCGTTTATCGTTGGAACGAGAAGCGAATTCGAAGCGGTGCTGCTGGCCATTCGCTTACAACAGGCGTCGCCAATAAAGCAGGAGCAGCAGGACGAGTCCCGAAACCGCCGCCATGCCCAGCACCACCCACCAAAACGCCGTCGGGTTTCCGTCCTGGACTCCCGGTACCCCAACGACGTTCATGCCGAAGATGCCGGCGACGAGGCTGGGCGGCAGCAACATGGCGGTGAAGAGAGACAGGATATAGAGGTTGTTGTTGGTTTGCTCCGCCAATCGGGCAGCCAGTTCTTCCTGCAACAGCTTGGCGCGCTCCTGGGTTTCGGCCAAGTCCTCGACCAGTTCGCCGAACTCCTCCGCCGCGTCCTGCAAAGCCGCGCTGTCGGTGTCGCCGAACCATTCCGGCGGACGCCGACACAGGCGTTGCAACATCCGATGCTCGGGACCGAAGTGATGGTTCAAGCGTACTGCCAGCCGACGGATACCGCCCAATTGAGCGTGTTGCCCCCGCATTCGTCCCGCGAGCACCCCGTCTTCGATGCCATCGAGCAAGCCGCGAACTCGCGCGGTGATTTCGTCGAGCTGGGCCACTTGCGATTCGAAGAGGTGGATCAATAGGTTGGCGGTACTGTCGAAGTGGCGCCCCTGCTTAAGTTCGGTACGCAATTGATCGGCGGTGCTGCAAGGTTGCTGACGAGTGCTGATCAGGCACTGTCGATCCACATGGAAGCGCAGGGAAGAGACGTGCTCGGGGTCGAAGTCGAGATCGAAATCGTGGCGGATGTCGCTGATGACGCCGAGGAGACTATCGGGCGCCTGTTCGATTCGCTTGCGGTCGTCATGCTCCAGCAAGAACCGGCGCGAGGTTTCGGGCAGGTGCTCGCAACTCGCGATCCAGTCGCGGGCCTGACTGACCCGAGCGTTGAAGTGTAGCCAGACCACTCCCGGCGACCGGGCAAGCGTGGCGTCTAGTTCGTCCCCGGCGAGATGTTGAATCCGCTGGTCGGGCAACATCGCAAACCCGCAGATCAAACCGTGAAGGGAAGGACGGAACCTGGTTTCGAGAAGGAGCTTGGCGCTGGACGTCATGTCGATGGTCGGTTTCGTTTCGTTAGGGGCGATATAGTTTTTGGCAAATCGGTTGCATTTTTTTGAATCTGGCGCACGTCTCGGCTCGCGCTTCGCGTGGGGCATTTATTTTCGATGGGTTTCGCGATGTTGGATCTGCGTCAGGGCGCGGTGGACGAAGCGATGCGACCGGAAACCCGCACCCTGCCGAGCTGCCGAACGAGGTATCGGGCTTGGTGGCGGTACATGATCGCCGGCGACGTGATGGGCATCGCCGGCGACGATCCGCAAGATATCTAAGGAGCCTAAATCAAATTGAGGCGCGGCAGGAAAAACCTGACGAAGCTCGTTGTGCCGAGTAACATCCGCGCCGTTCGCCGCAACCTTGGAATGACGATCCATGCCAAGACTCGCCTTACTCCCTGCCAGCCTCCTCCTCTGCTCCATCGCGCTAGCCCAGTCCGCCGCGCCGGTCGAGGTCGGCGTTCGGTCCTTGCGCGAGGTCGCGTTGCCCGACCGGGGCACGGCGCCGGCCAGCGTGATCGCTCCCAACGACAGCCGGATCGCCGCCGAGGTCACCGCCAAGGTGGCCCGAGTTCACGCCGAGGTCGGTGGCACGGTCAAGGCTGGGCAACTGTTGCTGGAACTCGACGCCGCCGATTACCGGCTGGCGCTGGCCCAGGCTGACGCGCAGGTGACGGCGGCTCGGGCGCGGGTGGCGCTGGCCGAACAACGCCAACAGCAAGCGATCACGCTGCGTAAAAAACAGTTCGTCTCCGACGACGCGGTGCTGGAGCTGAAAACCGGCGTCCAGGCCGCTGAGGCCGATCTCGACGTGGCCCAGGCGCAGCGGGCGGTGGCGGCGCGCAATGTGGAAAAATGCCGCATCGCGGCGCCGTTCGCCGGCGCGGTGCTGGAGCGCCAGGCTCAGGTCGGCGCGATGGCGACGCCGGGCGCGACCCTGTTGCGGCTGGTCGATCTGGCGCCGCCCGAGATCGAAGCTCAGGTGCAAGCCAGTCAAGCCGACGAATTGCCACGGGCGACCGAAATCGCGTTCGAGAATCAGGGCAAGCCCTACTCGGCGCGGTTGCTGCGACTGTCGCCGGTGGTGGACGTGGCGGCCCGTACCCGCGTGGCGCGGCTGGCGTTCACCGGGCCGGCGGCTCCCGCCGGCAGCAGCGGCACGGTGCGCTGGCTGACGCCGGGCGTGCTGCTGCCGCCCGAACTGCTGGTGAAGCGCGAACAGGCGCTGGGCGCGTTCGTGGTGGAAAACGGTCGCGCCCGCTTCGTGCCCGCGCCCGCCGCCCAGGAAGGCCGACCGTTCGCCGTCGCGCTGCCGCCCGAAACCTCGGTGGTGGTGCGCGGCCAGCAAGGCTTGACCGACGGCCAGCCGGTGACCGTCGCCAACGGAGCGCGCTGACATGCGCTTCGTCAGCGCCCTGATCACCAATCACCCGCTGGCCAACATCGCCTTCGTGGTGGTGATCCTGATGGGCCTGCTCGCCTACGCGCACATGCCGCGCGAACAGGACCCGGAGATCAACTTCAACTGGGTCAACATCTCCACCGCCCTGCCCGGCGCCTCCGCCGAGGACGTGGAAAAGCGGGTCACCAATCCGCTGGAAGACTCGATCCGCAACGTCCAGGACGTGAAGTTCGTGGTCAGTTCCACGCGCGAGGGCGTCTCCAACATCCTGGTCCGGTTCCGCGACATCCCGGTCCGGGTGTTCGACAAGCGGGTCAACGACCTGCGCCGCGAAATCCAGAACAAGGCCAACGCCGAACTGCCGGTGGAAACGCTGGACCCGGAAATCCTCGAAATCACCACCTCCAACGGTTTTCCCACCGCCATGGTGGTGCTGACCGGCCAGGCCGACGACGAACCCCTGCGCTCCACCGCCCGCACGGTGAAGGAAGACCTGGAACAGATTTCCGGCGTCGATCAGGTGCTGGCGCTCGGCTTTCAGGAGCCGGAACTGCTGGTGGAATTCGCTCCGCCCGCACTGGCGGCGCGGGGGCTGACGGCGGCGGATCTGGCCGAGGCGCTGCGGCTGTGGTTTCGCGACGTGTTCGCCGGCAAGGTCAAGACTACCGGCGGCGAATGGCTGGTCCGGGTGAGCGGCGCCAATCCCGACCCGGAACTGCTGGCCGGTTTTTACGTGCAACCGCCGGGCGCGGCCGATGCCCGCGTGCCGCTGGACGCCGTGGCCAAGGTGCGGCGCGGGCGCGACGATCCGCGCCAGCTCGCCAGCATGTCCGGCCAGCCGGGCGTGATGCTGTCGGTCAACAAGATCGGCTACACCAACACGCTGGACCTGGTCGGCCGCGTTCGCGACTACATCGACCGCAAGAACGCGGTGCTGGCGGGTAGCGGCCTCAAACTGGTCCTGGCCGACGACCAGACCGTGGCGACCCGCGAGGCGCTGGGCATCATGCAGAGCAACGCCATCGTCGGCCTGCTGCTGGTGCTCTGCACCTGCTGGCTGTTTCTCGGCTCGCGCATCTCCACCCTGGTCGCGCTGGGCGTGGTGTTCTCGGTGATGGGAACCTTCGTGCTGCTGGACGCGGTCGGCTTCACCCTCAACGTCTCGGTGCTGCTGGGCATCGTCATCGTGCTGGGCATGTTGGTGGACGACGCGGTGGTGCTGGTGGAAGCCATGTACTTCCGCATGGAGCGCGGCATGGCAGCCTTGGACGCAGCGCTGGAATCCATCGAGGAGGTTGGTTGGCCGGTGTTCGCGTCGGTCGCCACCACGGTTGCCGCTTTCCTGCCGCTGATGCTGCTGCCGGGCATCGTCGGCAAATTCATGTTCGTGATTCCATTCGTGGTGACGGTCGGCCTCGTCACCAGCCTGATCGAAGCCTTCTGGATGCTGCCCGCGCATGTCGTGGCGCTGGGGCAACACGCCATCAGCCGCTCGCGCACCCAGGCGTTGCGGGAAAAGTGGACGCACCTCTTGCGGGTCAAATACACCCGGCTGCTGATTCATGTGATGCGCTATCCGAAAACGTATCTGGGTTTGACGTTCGCGCTGTTCCTCGGCGCGGCGGCGGCGGTGGGGGCCGGGCTGGTCAAGTTCCAGTTCTTCGCCTTCGACCCGATCCGGCTGTACTACGTCAACGTGGACATGCCGCCCGACGCGCCCATCGAAGAAACCCTGCGGCAGACCCTGGCGGTGGAGGAACGGGTGCGCGCCCAATTGCGCGAGGGCGAGGCCCGCTCGGTCACCTCGCTGGCCGGCATCAAATTCACCGAGATGGAACCGCTGTACGGCGACCAGTACGGCCAGATTGCGGTGTCGCTCAACCCGGCCGCGCCGGGCGTGCGCGGGCTGGACGAGATCATCGAGGGGATGCGCGAGCCCGTCATCCAGACGCCGGGCCGGGCGACGATTTCCTTCCTGAAAATCTCTGGCGGCCCCCCGACCGCCAAGCCGATCAGCGTCAAGGTGCGCGCCGACGACCGCGAAGAATTGCGCGCCGCCGCCGACGCGGTGAAAGCGACCGTGGCGAAGATTCCCGGCGCCCGCGACGTGGTGGACAACGACACGCCCGGCCGTAACGAGCTGAGCCTGCGGGTGGATGTGAACGCCGCCCGCAACGCCGGGCTCGACCCCGGCCTGGTCGCCCGGCTGGTGCGGCTGCATGTGGACGGCGAGGTGGTGGCCGATTTGCGCGACCGGGGCGAGAAAGTGGAGCTGCGGGTGCGCGCCGCGCCGCGCACGGTGGCGCGAGTGCGGGAGATGCTGGACGATCCCGTCGCCTTGCCCGGTGGCGGCACCACCACGCTGGGCGCCTTGCTGGTCGCCGAGGAACGCGAGAGTCTCGGCTTGATCCGGCACTGGAACCTGCGCCGCGCCATCACGGTCGAGGCCGATCTCGACAAGGAACAGATCGATACCCTGGCCGCGAACAATGTGCTACGCGCGGAGTGGGAGAAAATCCGGGCGCGCTATCCCGGCACGGATCTCGATTTCTCCGGCGAGCTGGACGACATCAACGAATCGCTGGACGCGATGGGACCGCTATTCCTGATGGGCGTGGGTTTGATTTACCTGATCCTGGCCGCGCAGTTTCGCAGCTATTTCCAACCCTTGCTGATTCTGGTGACCGTGCCGCTGGCTTTCACCGGCGTCACCCTGGGCCTGCTGGTGTCGGGCAATCCGCTGTCGCTGTACACGCTCTACGGGGTGATCGCGCTGACCGGCATTGCGGTCAACTCGGCCATCGTGCTGATCGACGCCGCCAACGCCCGCCGCGCCGCCGGCATGTCCACCTTGCACGCCACCCTGTACGCCGCGCGTCGCCGGGTGATCGCCATCCTGATGACCTCCGGCACCACCGTCGCCGGGCTGTATTCGCTGGCGTTCGGGCTGGCGGGTAAATCGCTGCTGTGGGGACCGGTGGCGGCCAGCATCGTCTGGGGGCTGGCCTTTTCCACGGTGCTGACCCTGTTCGTGATCCCGGTGCTGTACCGGATTTTCATGCGCGGACGAACGTCCAATTTCCGTGAATGATCCCTGACCCTACCCGGCCTCCACGGAAACCGTCGAAGAACCATTAGCGACACTGTAATCGCGCTATATGATTGCTCCTGGTTGGGATGCTTGAGATGAGGCGAAACGCTATTTCAATCGATGAATCCGGGGCCCGCCTGACCATTTCCTCATCGGCGGGGGCGCAGGGAATGAATGGCGGTGCGCCGAACGCTTTCAAGCCAGATCGGGCTTGGTGTCGTCGGCGATGTAGGCCGGGTTTTGATGGTCCGGCGACGACAATCGGACCAAACAATCCCGAAAAATCCGCCTGATATCGAACGACCGATCCGGACCGAACTGCCGTGCGCGCCCATGGGCGTTCGATCCGATCCGCGCATCGACCTCGCTCAACACCCGCTCCACCCAACCCGAATCTCCCGGCGTGACCACCAGGACCGGAAATCGGTGATCCGCGCCTTCCATGGCGACCCCAGGCGAATCGTCCACATGCAGGTCGATGCCGAAAGCGGGCGGAAATTTCGATGGCCCCCGCAAACCGACCGTCCGCTCGTGCCGGTCCAGGTTGACGACGCCCTCGACCGAAATGCCGAAACTGGCGAACCAGGATTTCAGGTAACGCGGACAGCGGCTGGACGAGGTGTAAATCCAGATTTTGCAGCGTCGCCGGATCAAGGCGGTCATAAGCGACCGCGTGCCACGGCGGAGCCGTTCGGGGTAGCGCCAGCGACGCCACCAGGAGACGTGTTGTTCGGTGGGAACGGAGGAGTCACAAATCAGGGTATCGTCGATATCGAAGGAGATTCGCACGCATCCACCATGTTCGTTGATAGCGTTTGCAGGCCGGCTTCCGGATGACGGCGGGCGCGTCGTTCGCTCAAACCGTCGGCGCCCGGCGGCGCGTCAGGTCCATCAGCCAGGCGTGGGTGCCCACCACGGCCGGTCCGGTCGCATCTTCCGCCGGCTGGCTCCGAACGTAACTGCCGTCGGGCTGCATCAGCCACGCCTGGCGCTGGTCGCGCAGGCCGATGTCCAGAATTTCCCACAACCGCTCGCGCGCCGTCCGATCTTCCACCGGCGTCGCCGCCTCGACCCGGCCCGAGAGGTTGCGGTGCATCCAGTCGGCCGAGCCGATGAAAAACTCGCCCGCCAGCGGATCCTCCTGACCATTCGCGAAGTGGAAAATCCGCGAATGCTCCAGGAAGCGACCGATGATCGAGCGCACCCGCACGTTTTCGGTCCAGCCGGGCACGCCGGGCGCCAGACAACAGAAGCCGCGCACGATCAGATCGACCGGCACGCCCGCCTGGGACGCCGCCGACAGCGCCCGCGCCATCTCCAAGTCTTCGACCTGGTTCATTTTGGCGACGATGCGGGCCGGCCGGCCGGCGCGATGATACTCAATTTCCCGCTCGATGCTGGCCAAAAACCGCTGCCGCATGTTGATCGGGGCGACCAGCAGTTTCTCAAACCGGGGGGTACGCGAGCAGCCAGTCAGGTAGTGAAACAGGTTGACCACATCGGCGGTGATGGCGGGATCGCGGGTCAGCAGGCCGACGTCGGTGTAGAGCCGCGCGGTTTTGACGTGGTAGTTGCCGGTGCCGATGTGGGCGTAGCAGCGCAGGTCGTGCCCTTCCTTGCGCACCACCAGCGCCACCTTGGTGTGCGTCTTCAGTCCCATCACGCCGTAGGTGACGTGCGCGCCGACCTTTTGCAGCTCCTGCGCCCAGAGCAGGTTGCGCGCCTCGTCGAACCGCGCTTTCAGCTCGATCACGCATGCCACTTGCTTGCCCGCCTCGGCGGCGCGGATCAGCGAACGCACGAACGGCGTGTCGTCGCCGACCCGGTAGACGGTCATCTTGATCGCCACGGTTTGCGGATCGATGGCGGCGTCGCTGATGAAATCTTCGACGCTCATGTCAAAGCTTTCGTAGGGGTGATGAAGCAACAGGTCGCCGGCCTGGATCGCCGCGAAGATATCCACCTCTTCGTTGGGCAGACGGGGCGGAGGCAGCGGCGTCCAGTGGGGATCGCGCAAGGCCGGCACGTCGAGACCGGCGATCTGGAACAAGCCGGTGTAATCGAGCAGGCTGGGCAGTTCGTACACATCGTCATCGTTCAGCTCGAACCGCTCCATCAAGCCCTGGCGCAAGGCGGGATTGGCGTCTGGCGCGAGGTCCATCCGCACCACCGGCTCGAACCGGCGTTGCTGGAGCGCCTCGGTCACGGCCTCGCGCAGGCTTTCTTCTTCCTCGTCCAGCTCGATCTCCGCATTGCGCAGAATGCGAAACAGCGTGGCGTCGACCAGCTCCATGCCGGGAAACAGCTTGTCGGCGCTGTGCCGGATCAAATCCTCAAGGCGCAAAAATCGGCGCTCGCCGGGCGTCACGTCAGCCTTGAGCGGAATCCAGGCCGGCAGCATGGTCGGGATTTTCACCCGGACCGGAACGTATTCGTCGGTGTCCGGGTTGCGGAGAATGAATCCCCAGTTGGTCGAGAGGTTCGACATGAAGGGGAAAGGATGCGCCGGGTCCATGCCGAGCGGGGTCAGCGCCGGGGAGACGTTGCGGTCGAAAAAGCGCGATGCTTCGTCCCGCTGCGCCTCGGTCAGTTCGCCCCACTCGGTCAGAAAAATGCCGTGGCTGGCCAAGACCGGCACCAAGTCGCGATAGCAGCGCGCCTGATCCGCCAACTGATCGAGTACCGTCCGGCGGATTTGGGCGAGCCGGTTGCGAGCGCCGCCGCGCGCCGCCGGGTCGTCTTCTCCCTGGACTTGGGCGACGCCGCGCAGCAAGCCGACACGCTTCATGTAAAACTCGTCGAGGTTCGAGGTGAAAATCGCCAGAAACTTGAGCCGTTCGAGCAGCGGCGTGCGCTCGTCCAGTGCTTCGTGCAGCACGCGCCGGTTGAAGTCGAGCCAGCTCAAATCCCGGTCGATCCAGGCATGGGCTAGCAAACCTTTGCGGGGGGCGAGCGCCTGCTCGACCGCGGGAGTTCGCCGGACCTTGGCGCGCTTGGGTTTGGGTTTGACTCGCGTCAGGCTGATGCCGGTGCCGGATTCAGGGGTCTTGTCGGACATGCGGATTTTCCTCGAAAAGCGGTGTTCCCGCTGGCGCGGCGCGATGGCGGCCCGGGGTTGGGTTGGAAACGTCGCTGCGATCGACAAGTGGCCGACACGGCGAATCCGAAATGGTTCGCTCGTCCGGAGCGAGCAAGTAGCGGGGATCGGCTTGATCTTCCAGGAAGCGGGCAAAACGCTTGTTGATGCCCGGCAACCGAAACAAGGCTATCGGCCCGAGCTTGCGGGTGTTGCGGATCACCGTCGATGGATCGAAATAGGCCACGGCGTTTTCCACGGTCAGCACGAAGGGCGGCTTGCCGGCCCGCATCAGGACGTAGCTCGCGAGCAGGGCGCCGGTGCGGTGGTTGCCTTCGATGAACAGTTGCGGTTTGCCCAGCGCCCGCACGTAGAGGCCGGCGGCCAATTTCCAAACCGATGCGCCCAAATGGCGGGCACGCCATTCGACGATGTCTTCGATTCCGCCTTCCGGCTCGTCGTAGAACCGTTTCTCGGTGGCTTTGAGGTGTTGGGCGAATTCGGCGCGCAAGGTTTGATCGGGACCGCACAGGACAATGTTGTTCAGTTCGAGCAGATACTTGTGCTTGCCCATGGAAAAAACGTCGATGTCCCAATCGATCAGGACATCGACGAAGGTGTAGCCCGCCAACAAATTTTCGACCACCACGTCGCTCATCGGGTCCCGCTGCCAGCTCAAACGCCGGTTAATGGACTCGAACTCGCGTTGCACTCGGCGCAGGGAAGACTTGATCGCGGCCAGGTTCAGCAAGCCCATGGCTCACCGAACGCGGTCCACCGCCGCGCGGGCGAGCGTCGCCACGCTCTCGGGTAACGGAATATACCCCTGATCGCTGCTATAACGCTGCCCGTCGGTCAAGGCCCAGTTCACGAACCCCTTGAGCGCCGCACTTTTCCGTGGATCGAGGTATTGGTCGTGCAGCAGCAGCCAGGTGAAGGTGACGATGGGATACGAGTCCTGGCCCTCGGGGTCGGGCAGGAACACCCGCAGGTTGCTCGGAATCTGGCCGACATTGGCGGCCAGCGCGGCCTGACCGCTGTTCAGATTGGGTTCGACGAAAGTTCCCGCTTTGTTTTGCAGGTGGATGACGGGCAAGCCGAGCCGTTTGGCGAAGCCGTATTCGACGTAGCCGAGCGATCCCCAGCTCCGCTTGATGCGGCCGGCGACGCCTTCGTTGCCGCGGGCGGTCATGGAAACGCCGGGCCAATCCACGGTCTTGCCGGTGCCCGGCCCTTTGCGCCAGGCTTCGCTGATCGCGCTCAGGTGGTTGGTCAGCGCGTAGGTGGTGCCGCTGCTGTCCTGGCGGGCGACCAAAATGATGGTCTGTTTCGGCAACTTGAGGTCGGGGTTGAGCGCCTGGATGCGCGGGTCGTTCCATTCGCGGATCTTGCCGAGGAAGATGTCGGCGTACACCTCCCGGCTGAATTTCAGCGTCCCGGCCATGTCCGGCAGGTTGTAGGCGAGCACGAGGGCGCCGGCGGTGGCGGGCACCAGGGTGGCGCCCGCTTTCGCCTGCTTGATCTGCTCGTCGGTCAGCGCCGCGTCGCTGGCGCCGAAATCGACGGCGTTGTCCAGGAACAGCTTGGTGCCCTCGCCGCTCCCCACGTCCTGGTACTCAATGGTGACGTTGGGATTGGCTTTGCCGTAAACCTCGATCCATTTGCGGTAGAGCGGGGCGGGGAAGGTGGCCCCGGCGCCGCGCAGCGCGACCCGCTCGCTCGCGGCGGGGCTTGGCGTCGGGGCCGGATTTTGGCCGAAGGCCAGGGAAACCATGCCGGCCAGTCCAAAAGCGGCGGCAGTCATTAGCAATCGCATGGACATGCTGTCTCCTTCCGGCCTCAACTGAACTCGCCCCGGACGTATTGCCGGGTCAATTGTTGCTCGGGTTCCTCGAAGATCTTCTTCGTCGGCCCCATCTCCACCAGATAGCCGGTGCGGCTGCCCTGGGAGATATCGACGCCGAAGAAAGCCGTCGTGTCGGCCACCCGGATGGCCTGCTGCATGTTGTGGGTGACCAGCGCGATGGTGTATTTCTCCTTGAGTTCGACCATCAGTTCCTCGACCCGCCGGGTGGCGATGGGGTCCAGCGCCGAGCAAGGCTCGTCCATCAGCAGCACGTCCGGTTCGGTGGCGATGGCGCGGGCGATGCAGAGCCGCTGCTGTTGGCCGCCGGACAGGGACAGTCCGCTGTTTTTCAGCTTGTCCTTCACCTCGTTCCAGATCGCCGCGCCGTGCAGCGCTTTCTCCACGCGCTCGTCCAGGTTGCCCTTGAAACCGTTCAGGCGCAGGCCGAAGGCGACGTTGTCGTAGATGCTCATCGCGAACGGGTTCGGCTGCTGGAACACCATGCCGATGTAGCGGCGCACCACCACCGGATCGACCTTCTTGTCGTAAATGTCCTGACCGTGGTAGCTGACTTTCCCCTGGAAGCGGAAAATCGGGATCAGGTCGTTCATCCGGTTGAGGCTGCGCAGCACGGTGCTCTTGCCGCAACCGGATGGACCGATGAAGCCGGTGATCTTGTTCTTCTCGATCGGCACCTTGCTGTCGCGCACCGCGAGAAAGTCGCCGTAGAAGACCTTTTCGAGCTGGCAATCCATCACGATGCCGTTGCGGGCGGGCGCCGTCCCGGCCGTCATCCTTTCCGGGTTTGCATTCATGTCGATGACCTCAATATTTTTGGCGCCCGATGATGCGGGCGAGAATGTTGAACACCAGGACGATCAGCACCAGCACCAGGGACGCGGCCCAGGCCAACTGGATCTGGTTTTCGTAGGGCATCCCCGAGAAATTGAAAATCAGGATGGCCAGCGACGCGGTCGGCTCGGTCAGGCTGCGCAGGTAGTAATCGCTGAACAGCGCGGTGAACAGCAGCGGCGCGGAGTTGCCGGCGGCGCCGGCGATGGCCAGCATCGCGCCGGTCAGAATGCCCGGTGCGCCGGTGGGCAGGACCACCTTCCAGATGACTTGGGTACGGGTGCAACCAATACCGTAGGCGGCGTCCTTCATTTTTTTGGGCACCATCGCCATGGCCTGCTCCGCCGCCAGCACCACGGTCGGCAGCATCAGCACGGCCAGCGCGACCCCGCCGGCCAGCGCGGAGTAGGTTTTCATGGTCACCACCATCACGGCGTAGACGAACACGCCGGCCAGAATGGACGGAAAGCCGGTCAGCACCTTGGCCAGAAAGCGCACGGTATGCGCCAACCGGCTGTCGGGGTCGAGGATCGCCAGATAAACGGCGGCCAGAATGCCCAGCGGTAAGCTGATCAGCGTGGCGATGCCGACCATGACCAGGGTGCCCACGATGGCGTTGCCGAAGCCGCCCCCCAAATCGAAGGCGGAGGGGGGCAGGGCGGTCAGCGTTTCCCAGCTCAGCCGGGAACCGCCCGCGACCACCAGCTCGTAAATCACCGAGAACAGCGGCACGCTGGCGAGGAGAGCGGCGATCCAGGTCAGCCCGGTCAGAACTCCGCTTTTCAGCGCCCGCAGTTCCAGTGGAGCGCGGTGCAGGCTGGGCTTGGGCGCCGGGGTCGTTTCGAGATCGCGGATGGCGGATTCGACCGCCAGATCGGTAGCACTCATCGTTCGGCCTCGAATTTGCGGGTGGCGAATTTCATGACCGCCAGGCCGACGGCGTTGACGATCAGGGTGATGGCCAGCAAGGCCAGAGCGGCGTACATCAGCGCGCGGATCTCGACGGGGCCGGCTTCGGGAAAGCTAGAGGCCAGCAGGGCGGCCAGCGTGTTGGCGGGAGCGAACAGCGACAGGCTGATCTGGTTGGAGTTGCCGATCAGCATGGCCAGCGCCATGGTTTCGCCGAGGGCGCGGCCGAAGCCGAGCACCAGCGCGGCCAAAATGCCCGACGAGGCCGTCGGCAGCATGACCTTGAGGATGGCCTCCCAGCGTGTGGTGCCCATGCCGTAGGCGGCTTCCTTGACCTTGTAGGGAATCTGGCGCAGCGCGTCCACGGAGATGGACGCCACCGTGGGCAGGATCATGATGGCCAGCACCAGCGCGGCGGGCGCGAGCCCCGGACCGCTCAGCGAGGTGCCGAAAAAGGGCACGCCGCCGAAATTGGCGTGCAACCAGTTCGCCACCGGCCGCAACAGCGGGATCAGCACGTAGATGCCCCACAGGCCGAAAACGACCGAGGGAATGGCAGCCAGCAACTCGATGATGGTGCGAAAGACCGCCGCCAGCCGGTTGGGCAGGAAGTCCTGAGTCAGGAAGATGGCGATGGCGATACCGAAGACGCCGCCGAGCAGCAAGGCCAGCAGCGAACTGTAGAGCGTGCCCCAGATTTGCGGGAGGATGCCGAACTGGCCGGTCTGGACGTTCCAGGATGTCGAAGTCAGGAAGCCGAGGCCGTGCTCGGCGATGGCCGGCATCGCCTTGCCGCCGATTTCGATCACGATGTAGACCACCAGCGCCAGAATCAGCGCGGCGCTGAACCAGGCGATGCCGCGAAAGCCTCGGTCGAGCGCGTAATCGCCTTCAGAGGGCGGCCCGGACACGGAGCCGGACCGATCAACGTTGTCGAATTGATGCGATGCCATGGGTCACCAGGCGAGGTTTGGGTTAAGCGGGGTAGCGGGGTAGGGTACGCATTGCGTACCTTTTGCAGGACTGCCCTCGCTCCCGGCTTCTTCCCGAAGCGGGCGCGGGGAGCGAGGGTACGGTTCGCGCCGGTGCTACTGGATCAGCGCGTTCGCTTTTCTGACTTTCTCGACGACGCTTTCGGGCAAGGGGATGTAGCCCATCTTCGGCGCCATCGCCTGACCCTTGGTCAGGCCGTACTCGACCAGATCGCGCAGCACCTTGGCCTTGGCGTCATCCTGATCCTGGTAGAACAGCATCCAGGTGAAGGTGGTGATGGGGTAGGACTGCTCGCCGGCGGGATCGAACAGCCAGACCCGCATGTCGGGGACGCTCGAACCGGGCAGGGTTTTGGCGGGAAACTCGGCGGCCGCCAGCGCGGCCTTGCCGGCCTCGTCGCCAGCCGCGACGAATTTGCCGGCCTTGTTTTGCAGGGAGGCCATCGGTTGCTTGGTGGCCATGGCGTAGGTGTATTCGATGTAGCCGATGGCGCCGGGGGTTTGCTTGATGGTGGCGGTGACGCCGTCGTTTTTCGGCGCTTTCACGAAGCTGGTCGGCCATTGCACGGTGGTGCCGTGGCCGACGGTTTTCTTGAACTCTTCGCTGACCGCGCTCAGATGGCCGGTGAAGACGTAGGTGGTGCCGCTGGAATCGGAGCGGGCCACGACCGTGATGTTTTGGTCGGGCAGCTTGGCGCCGGGATTGGCGGCGGCGATTTTCGGGTCGGTCCACTTGGCGATCTTGCCCGAGAAGATGTCCACGTACACGTCGCGCGGCAGCTTCAGTTCCTTGACGCCTTCGAGGTTGTAGGACAGCACGATCTCGCCGGCGGTCATCGGCAGCAGCACGACGCCCTGCTTGACCTTGGCGATTTCCTCGTCGGTCATGGCCGCGTCGCTGGCGGCGAAATCGACGGTGTTGTTGATGAAGTCCTGAATGCCGGCGCCGCTGCCCTTGGCCTGGTAGTCCACGGTGATCCCTTGCGACTGCTTGCTGAAATCCTTGAACCAGGAGGAGTAGAGGGGGAACGGAAAGCTGGCGCCGGAACCGGTCAAGCGCAAATCCTGAGCGGAAGCGGGGGCGATGCAGGCGAGGCTGGTCGACAGTGCGAGGATCGCGGCGGGTAGGAAGGTTTTCACGATAGACTCCTGTTGAGTGAATTTTCATTTAAAACTAACTAATTGAAAAACATTATGCTTTTCGTTTATTGCAATTGGATGACAATGCAATGAACACTTTCACCACTTGTCCCCCGCTGGGCGTCCTGCCCGTTCAACGGGCCCGGCGCGACCGTGAGGCGTCCAAATTTTTCAACATCAGGTGCAGCGATAGCTCTTCGTCGTAATCCACCGAACGAAACCCCAGTTTTTCAAACCGTTTTCGGTGCCTGGTGGATACGAGAATCCGACCTTTTTGAGTTTCTTGTTCAATCTGACGCAGGCGTTCCCGAACCAGCGCGGTTCCCACGCCCTGGCCCCGATAGTCCCGACTGACGCTGGACAGAAAAAGCCCCCAAGTTCGGGAGGCGAACTCCAACTTCCCCCATCCGGCCACCCCAATGATTGCTCCATCCTCCTTGACGGCCACGAGGAACCGGGGGGCATACTCGTGGTGGCGGAAGCTGCTGGTCAGGCGCTCGCGCACCCGTGGAGCGGCGTACTGACTCAGCGTGTTTCCGTCGATGGAGAAATTTGCCACCGTGATGGCGGTGGCGTCGGTCAGGTCCGTGTCCCGCAACGGTCGAAGGGTAAAGATCACGGAACTTACCCCCGTATTAAGTATTTGGTTTGGCCGCGTCTTTCGGCGGGCCAGGCGGGATGGCCGGCGAGGGGGATCGGGTTGCCGGCCGAACATGAGGTACGCCAATTATCCGGGTGAAATATGACGGGAACGCATCGCCGGCCCCCGGAACAAGGCGATTCCCAGGTGGAACGATGGCCTGTCATCAAGCTTTAGGGTGTTTGGGGGAAACTGCGCCGGACTCTCCAAATCCACGATTCGCGCCGGAGGATGGCGCTGGTGGGCTGGAAGCGAATTTGGGAAATGACGATAACAGGATGATTGCGCCGCCCTGACCGTTTGATGCTGTCCATTACACACATCTCTAACCGGTGGATTGGATATGGAGATCAGACGCC
>JARSSO010000022.1:0-93245 GCA_029624765.1 Candidatus Contendibacter sp.
CCTTCCTGGCGGCCTTCCTGGCGGCCTTCCTGGCGGCCTTCCTGGCGACCTTCCTGACGGCCTTCCTGGCGGCCCTCGGCAAAGACTTCCTGATAAAAAACGCTTTTCTTCAAATCGGCATGAGTAAATCCGAGCATGGCTTGAATCTCCTGTCGGGTCAGCTTGGGTAAACGATAGACCAGAATGGTTTCGATCAGGTCCAGTGCTTCGGCCAAGGGCAAGGGCGGTGGTTCGCTACCGGTTCGAAGCTGATGCGCGAGGCGTCGAGCCTGTTCGGCGGCGGCGCGCGGGGTGGTGACCAGCAGTTGCAACAATTGCAAGCCAAGGCTGGGCGCGGCGATGCTCACAAGGTCTTCAAGATAAACCCGCCGCACTTCTGGCAGGGTCAACAGCGAGGCGTAGCAGGGGTCCAATCGCTCGATGGCCCGACGCGGATACAACACCAGCGCCCGCCAGGATGGCCGGGGATTGCAACGGTACAGATAGAGAAAAATTTCCGAAAAGAACCGACCGTAAAAATCATCGTCGGGTTGCGCCTGGGCTTCCAGGAAAATCAGCGGCGCGGCGGGATCGTCGGCGGGCGGGATCAACAGGCCATCCAGACGAAAGGCGGTTTGCTTGACTTCCTCGGCGCGAAAGTCGTAGCCGGCGGGGTTGGTGACTGTTATCCCGGCCAATTCTAAAGCCAGGGCAGGCAAGGTGTTGAAAATTCGATAGAACAGGTTGTCGGTTTTCATAACCGTCACGAGCCGAACCGCCGACCCTTTTCCCTGAACGACTCGGGTGTCGCGCCCGTCCAGTGCTTGAAGGCGCGAGAAAAGCTTTTTTCGTTGAAAAATCCCACTGCCAGGGCAATCTGCTTGATGGGTTTGGACGTTCTATTCAGCAATTCGACCGCCCGGTCCCGCCGAACCTCGTCCTTTAGCGCCTGCAACGACGCGCCTTCCTCCTGCAATTGCCGGTGCAGCGTTCTGGTCGAGACATACAACTCCTTGGCGATCGATTCGCCGGTATGCAAACCGTCCGGTCGCGTCCGCAACAATTCGCGCACCCGTTGCACCAGCAACCGGTCGCGCCGATAGGGAAAGATCGTCAGGGGAACGGCGTGCTGGAGCATCTTGTTCAAGGCCCGGTCATCGCGGCGAATGGACAATGCCGCGTATTGCGGATCGAAACCGATCCTGGCGAATTCGGAACGGAAATGCAGTGGACCGGGAAAGAGCATCCGATACACCTCGATATGCTCTGGGATATCGAAGGGGAAACTGGCTTCCAGCAAAGGTATCCGCGAATTAACCGCCCAGCAGGCATAGCCGAGAATGTACCGAAAGAGCGTCGCGAAGCAGAACTCCGCCATTTCGCCCAAATCCCGGTTGACCTGAATCGCGATGGACGCCGCCGACCGGGTCACGGTGAATTTCAGCGTAATGTCGTCCGTGAGCAAGCCGTGATAACGACACCACCGCTTTAGAGCGACTTCCAGGGTTGGCGATCCAAGGGCGGCCCGGCACAACATCCCATAACTGCCCCACGGCAACCGCCGCGAAAACCAGCCCAGGGCCTCGTCGTCCAGTTCCTGGATGGCGATGCCGAACAGGGTCTGCATTTGCGACCCGGTGACCCGGTTTCGCGGGTCCGACAGAAATTCCGGCGCGATTTGTGCCCGCCGCAGCGCGTCGCTCGGGTCTTTGCCATAGCGCCGGTAGGCCACCACGATGGCTTGAACGAACGCCACGGGCGTTATCGCGACTTCGGGAACCACCGACATCTTCGTTCGGCTCATCGGTGCATGCTAAGCGCCAATCCTAGCCAACGTGGCGAACATTGCAACCCTATTGGCATTCTCGCTGGCAAGCATTGCAACCCTATTGGCAAACCTTGCCTTCGGGTTTTTTTTACCATTGCGGCTATCGTGACCAGCCGCCATTCCCAATGCGAAATTGGCGCCGCGGCGTCGACCATCACCGCCGCGCGGTAAAGGCGTATGATGGCGTCCATAACTAGTATCCATAACCCTTGACAGGAGAACCTTCCCATGTCCGCGGTCGTCAGCCCGTTCAAAATCCCCCTGCTCAACACCGATAAGGCCAAACCCATACATAAGATCCGTTTCGTCACCGCCACCAGCCTGTTCGACGGTCATGACGCCTCGATCAACATCATGCGCCGCATCATCCAGGGTAGCGGCGCGGAAGTCATCCATCTCGGCCATAACCGCTCGGTGGACGAAATCGTCACCGCCGCCTTGCAGGAAGACGCCCAGGGTATCGCGGTCAGCTCCTATCAGGGCGGCCACATCGAATTTTTCAAGTACATGATCGATCTGCTGCGCGCGCGCGGCGGCGACAACATCAAGGTGTTCGGCGGCGGCGGCGGCGTGATCGTGCCCGACGAAATTCGCGAACTGCACGACTACGGCGTGGCTCGCATCTTTTCGCCGGAGGACGGGCAGGCGATGGGCTTGCAGGGCATGATCGATCACATGCTGACGGTCTGCGACACCGACCCCGGCCAATACGCGCCCAAGGGTCTCGACATCATCAAGTCGGGCGACTGGCGGGCGCTGTCCCGCCTCATCACCGCGCTGGAAAACCGCGCGGTCGCGCCCGAATTGCGCCAGCAAATCCTCACCGAAGCCAAGACCCGTGCCGTCCCGGTGCTCGGTATCACCGGCACCGGCGGTTCCGGCAAATCGTCGCTGACCGACGAGCTGGTGCGGCGCTTCCGGCTGGATCAGGACGACCGGCTGAACATCGCGGTCATCGCCGCCGACCCGTCGCGGCGCAAGACCGGCGGCGCGCTGCTGGGCGACCGCATCCGCATGAACGCCATCGCCGGGCCGAATCTGTACATGCGCTCACTGGCGACCCGCGCCGCCGGCAGTGAGGTTCCCGAAACCCTGGGCGACATTCTGGCCGCCTGCAAGCTGGCCGGTTTTGACCTGCTGATCGTCGAAACCTCCGGCATCGGTCAGGGCGACGCCGCCATCGTGCCGCTGGTGGATCGGTCGGTCTACGTGATGACCCCGGAATTCGGCGCGGCCTCGCAGTTGGAAAAAATCGACATGCTGGATTTCGCCGACGCGGTGGCGATCAACAAGTTCGACCGCAAGGGCGCGGAAGACGCGCTGCGCGACGTGCGCAAGCAGGTGCAGCGCAACCGCAAGGCGTTCGCCCAATCCCCGGAGGAGATGCCGGTCTACGGCACCATCGCCGCCCGCTTCAACGACAACGGCGTGACGGCGCTCTATCAGGGCGTGGTCGAACTGTTGCGCGACAAGGGCCTGGAATTGTCGCCAGGCCGCTTGCCGTCCGCCGAGAGCCGGGCTTCCACCGGCAAGACCGTGATCGTGCCCGCGGCCCGCGCCCGCTATCTGGCCGAAATCGCCGACACCGTGCGCGGCTATCACCAGCAGGTGGAGGATCAGGTCAAGCTGATTCGCCAGCGCCAGCAGTTGCGGGCGGTCATTGGCCTGCTGCAAGCCGAGGGCAAATCGACCGCGGATCTGCAACCGCTGCTGGAACGGGTCGAAACCGAGGTCGATCCGCATGCCCGCAAACTGGTGGACATGTGGCCGCAAGTGAAAGAGAGCTACAGCGGCGACGAGTACGTGGTCAAAATCCGCGACAAGGAAATCCGCACCAAACTGACCAGCCGCTCGCTGTCGGGCAGCCGGATTCCCAAGGTAGCGCTGCCGCGCTTCGACGAGCACGGCGAACTGCTGCGCTGGATGATGCTGGAGAACCTGCCGGGCAGCTTCCCGTACACCGCCGGCGTGTTCGCCTTCAAGCGCGAGAACGAAGACCCGACCCGGATGTTCGCCGGCGAGGGCGACCCGTTCCGCACCAACCGCCGCTTCAAGAAGCTGTCCGAGCACGCCGAAGCGACCCGCCTGTCCACCGCGTTCGACTCGGTGACGCTGTACGGCTGCGACCCGGACGAGCGGCCGGACATTTACGGCAAGGTCGGCAATTCCGGGGTGTCCATCGCCACGCTGGACGATTTGAAGGTGCTGTATTCCGGCTTCGACGTGTGCTGTCCGACCACCTCGATTTCCATGACCATCAACGGCCCGGCCCCGATCATCCTGGCGATGTTTTTCAACACCGCCTTCGATCAACAGATCGAGAAGTTCGAGCGCGACAATCATCGTCCGCCGACCGACGACGAGATCGAGAAGATCAAGGAATGGGTGTTGGAGAACGTGCGCGGCACGGTGCAGGCCGACATTCTCAAGGAAGACCAGGGACAGAATACCTGCATCTTCTCTACCGAGTTCGCGCTGAAAATGATGGGCGACATTCAGGAGTATTTCGTCCATCACGGCGTCAAGAATTTCTATTCGGTCTCCATCTCCGGCTATCACATCGCCGAAGCGGGAGCCAATCCGATTTCGCAACTGGCCTTCACGCTCGCCAACGGTTTCACCTACGTCGAAGCGTATCTGGCGCGCGGAATGCACATCGACGATTTCGCGCCGAACCTGTCGTTCTTCTTCAGCAACGGCATGGATCCGGAATATTCGGTGATGGGCCGGGTGGCCCGGCGGATCTGGGCCACGGCGATGCGCTATAAGTACGGCGCCAACGAACGCAGCCAGAAGCTGAAATACCACATTCAGACTTCGGGCCGCTCGCTGCACGCCCAGGAAATGGATTTCAACGACATCCGCACCACCTTGCAGGCGTTGATCGCCATTTACGACAACTGCAACTCGCTGCACACCAACGCCTACGATGAAGCCATCACCACTCCGACCGAGGAATCAGTGCGGCGGGCGATGGCGGTGCAGTTGATCATCAACAAGGAATGGGGTCTGGCGAAGAACGAAAACCCGAATCAGGGCGCGTTCATCATCGACGAACTGACCGATCTGGTCGAGGAGGCGGTCTTGCGGGAATTCGAGCGGATCAGCGAGCGCGGCGGGGTGTTGGGGGCGATGGAAACCGGCTATCAGCGCGGCAAGATTCAGGAGGAATCGCTGTATTACGAGACCCTCAAGCACGATGGTTCCTATCCGATCATCGGCGTCAACACCTTCCGTAATCCACACGCCAAACCGGATCAGGTCAAGATCGAACTGGCCCGCTCCACCGAGGAGGAGAAGCAAAGCCAATTACGGCGGCTGCGGGAATTTCAGGAGCGGAACCGCAAGGACAGCGGCCCGATGCTGGCGCGGCTGAAACAGGCGGCCATCAACAACGAAAACCTGTTCGCGGTGTTGGTGGACGCGGTGCGCTACTGCTCGCTGGGGCAGATCACCACGGCGCTGTTCGAGGTGGGCGGGCAGTATCGGAGGAATATGTGAGATGATGATAACTCCTCGCCAAGCGGGAATGCTGTGGAGGCCGGAATGCTTGGCGAGGAGATCAAGATCATTGGAGTTTACATTGCGAATCCCAACCGTACAGCGGTAGCGCGTAGGTTGGGGTGAGCGAGAGTGAACCCCAACTTCCCAGTCAGAATCACCTAGGCTGTATGGACGTTCTATCGTAACCAAATCAATGCACAGGCGGAGTAGATTAAAGTGCAAGGTCAGTGCGCGCATACTTGTCGAAACGCGAAAAAACCCGACGAAATTGCTTGATTCTTCCGATGAAACGTTCGATCCAGTTGCGTTCCTTAATAAAGCTGGCGGTCATGATCCCGCTGGACCACCCGATTTGGGTTCGGCGGAATGACCGGGATCGTGGCTTGACGCGCGAAGAAGGCCAATACCGCATCTGTGTCCGTAGGCTTTATCTAAAATGGCAACATCGGGAGAACATTGCGCAAACAGGAAGGGTCCTTGGGGGCATCGGCCGCTTGACTCGGGGTCAACAGCGCCCGGAGCGGCTTCCCGATCCCGTTGACGACGAAATGGATTTTCGTGCTGAATCCCCCCGGAAACGGCCCAGGGCTTGATTCGGAGGTAGGGCTTGACCGGGGGCGGGGGCACCGGCCACGCCGGTAGCCCGCCACTTGTGTCAAACGTTAGTCATATGCCAATGGCCGAAAACGACAAGACTGCCGGTTGTGGCATTTCTACTCACTTTCGCCGTGAGGCCAAGATGATGGCGGCAATACCTTGGATAGTCTTGGCGCTGGCCTTGCTCGCCGCATTCCTTGGACCAATGTTAATCCACCACTTCGGGGGGCTGTTCAAATTGAATTAGGCAAATCCCCGGTTTGCAGATTGCGTAAATTAACTATTTGATTCGCAATAAATCGTCCACACCCATATCGCGCCACGGCAACCGGAGAAAGCATATGGAAACCCTGCTTGTGACTTGGCTTTGGCGTGCATTGATAAGGCATGTCGGCCGGGGCGGGCATCGCCCTGGAAGGTGGCGTGGGCTGGTTGGCGGGTTGGGTTTTTTCGCCCTGGCCGTGGGCGCTCCCGCGCTCGCCGAGCTGTACAAATATCAGGACGAGTACGGCCGCTGGCAGTATACCGACCGGCCTCGCCCCGACCCGCGCCAACCGGTCGAGGTTTTGCCCACCCCGGCCGCCAAAACCGGAACTGGCCCGGCTCAGGACCTGAACGCCTGGTTGCGAGTCAAGTTTTCACCCCAAAACCCAATCCAGGAAGCGACGCTGAGCACCGTCACGGTCAAAACCCCAGTAGGAACCGGCTCCGGGTTTTTCGTCTCCACCGCCGGCCATATCCTCACCAACAAGCATGTGGTCAAGCTTCCCGAATCGAAACGCGAGGAGCTTCAACAGCAATTCGGCGACGTCGAACAGAAACTCGAAAGCTATCGCCAGCGACTGGCTTGGCGCGAGCGGGAACTGAGCGTCTACGGAAACGAGCTCGCCCAGTATGAAGCGTACCTGCGCGCCCTGCCGGAGGGTGAGCGGAAAACCGACAAACAGGCGTACTACCAATCCAGGCAGGATCAGTACCAGACCTTGCAACAGGGATTGGCCGCCGACCGCCGCAAACTTCGCGAGATGGAAGACAGATTTGCCACCAGGCGGCGCGAGATCGACTGGAATCTGACCCTGTCCAGCACCGCCACCAACTTCACCATCATCCTCAAGGACGGCGCCGAATTGAGCGCGTCCCTGCTGGCGGTCAGCTCAAACCACGACCTGGCCCTGCTCAAGCTCGACCGGCATCAGACGCCGGCCTTGCTCCCGGCGGCGCCCCAGGACGTCGGTCAAGGCGTGGCGGTATACGCCATCGGTTCGCCGGTGGGGCTGCGCGATTCGATCAGCACCGGCGTGGTGTCCGGCATCGAGTCCAATTTCATTCGCACCGATGCCAAAATCTATCCGGGCAACAGCGGCGGCCCGCTGGTGCTGGCCAACGGCCGGGTCATCGGAATCAATACCATGAAACAAATCACCCATAAGTTCGAGGGGATCGGTTACGCCATCGACATCGGCACCGCGTTGCGGGAGTTTGCCAGCGACCTGAGAAACTAAGTAAAAGTTATAAATTTATGGTAAAAAAAATCTTTATTTATATATAGCGGCAATGCTAGGGTTTCCGTCAAATGGCTCAGGGCGCTGGCGGCCCGGGCCGAGCGGCATCGAACTTCCGGGCGGGAACCGACGACCATGTATCAATACGACTGCTATGATCAAACCCTCGTGGACGAGCGCGTCGCGCAGTATCGCGGCCAGGTCCGGCGCTACCTGGCCGGGGAGCTGAGCGACGACGAATTCCGGCCGCTGCGGCTGATGAACGGCCTCTATATGCAACGCCACGCGCCGATGCTGCGGGTCGCCATCCCCTACGGCCTGCTGTCCTCGCGCCAGTTGCGCGCCCTGGCCCACATCGCCCGCCGCTACGACAAGGGTTTCGGCCATTTCACCACCCGCCAGAACATCCAGTACAACTGGCCGAAGTTGGAGGAGACGCCGGATATCCTCGCCGAACTGGCGCGCGTGCAAATGCACGCCATCCAGACCAGCGGCAACTGCATCCGCAACGTCACCGCCGATCATTTGTCCGGCGTCGCCCCGGACGAGATCGACGATCCGCGCGTCTATTGCGAGATTATCCGCCAGTGGTCCACCTTCCACCCGGAATTCTCCTACCTGCCGCGCAAGTTCAAGATCGCCGTCACCGGCGCCGCCCACGACCGGGCGGCGGCCCAGGTCCACGACATCGGCCTGAACCTGTTGCGCGACGCGCGGGGCGAACTGGGCTTCCGGGTGCTGGTTGGCGGCGGGCTGGGCCGCACGCCGATGATCGGTTCGGTCATCCGCGAGTTCCTGCCTCGGCGCGACCTGCTGACTTACCTGGAAGCCATCTTGCGGGTCTACAACCTGCACGGCCGGCGTGACAACCTTTACAAGGCGCGCATCAAGATTCTGGTCAAGGCGCTGGGACCGGAACAGTTCCGCGATCAGGTCGAGGCGGAGTGGGCGCGGATCCGGGAGTCCGGGCTGGTGCTGGACGAGGCCGAAATCGAGCGGGTACGCCGCTTTTTCGCCCCACCGCCCTACGATGCCACTGCCGCCGCCGATCTCGGCTTTCCGCAGTGGTTCAAGGGCGACAAGGCGTTCGCGACCTGGGTGCGCCACAACGTCGCCGACCACAAGGTCGCCGGCTATCGCAACGTGTTCGTGGCGCTCAAGGAACCCGGAACGCCACCGGGCGATATCACCGCCGACCAGATGGATGCCGTGGCCGATCTGGCCGACCGCTACAGCTTCGGCCAGATTCGCTCCACTCACCATCAGAACCTGCTGCTGGCCGACGTGCGCCAGGCTGATCTCTATCCGCTGTGGCACGCCCTGAAAAGCCAGAAGCTGGCGGCCCCGGTGATCGGTACCCTGGCCGATATGATCTGCTGCCCCGGCCTGGATTTTTGCAGCCTGGCCAACGCCAGTTCCATCGCCATCGCTCGCCAGATCAACGAGAAGTTCGACCAGCTCGACTATCTCTACGATCTGGGCGAGCTCCGTCTCAACATGTCCGGCTGCATGAACGCCTGCGGCCATCACCATGTCGGCCACATCGGCATTCTCGGCGTGGACAAGAAGGGCGAGGAGTGGTACCAGATTTCGCTGGGCGGTTCGTCGGAAAACGACGTCGCGCTCGGCGACATCCTCGGCCCCTCCGTGCCCAGGGCCGAGGTCGCCAACACGCTCGAACGCATCCTGCGGGTTTACCTGGAGCGGCGCGAGTACGGCGAGCGCTTCCTCGACACCTGTCGGCGGATCGGTCTGGAGCCGTTCCGGGTGCGGGCTTATGCGCCGGGCAGCAACGAAGCCAAACAGGAGGAACAGCGCCATGCGGTCGGTTATTAAGAACCGGGCGGTCGTCGAGGATCGCTGGCGGCATCTCGCCGACGACGCCGAGGCGCCGGCCGGACCGGTGATCGTGTCGCTGGCGCGCTGGCGTCGGGAACGGGCGGCGCTGCTGGCGCGGGGCGAGCCGGTCGGGGTGCGGTTGCCGAATACGGTCGATCCCGCCGAACTGGCCGAGGATCTGCCAAAACTGGCGGTGGTGGCGCTGGAATTCCCCAAGTTCGCCGACGGCCGCGCCCATTCGCAGGCGCGGTTGCTGCGCGAGCGCCATGGCTATCGGGGTGAGTTGCGCGCGGTGGGGGACGTGTTGCGCGATCAGTTGTTCTTCATGGCCCGCAACGGGTTCGACGCCTTCGAGCTGCGGGCGGATCGCGACCTGGCGGAGGCGCTCGAAGCGTTCGGCGAGTTCAGCGAGAGCTATCAGCCCGCCGCCGACCAGCCGCTGCCGCTGTATCGGCGGAGGCGCTGAACCGCGCCTTCATTGCAGGTACCAGTCCGGCGGAATCGGATTGACGGTCGTCTCGGATTCCGGTTCCTCGGCCGGGTCGGTCGAAGTCGGTTCGTTGATGTTGACCACCACGGTGGTGACGTTGTCGTTGGCGTCGCGCATCAGGGCCAGGTGAATGAACGCCTTGACCGCCTCCTGACAGTTGTGATCGCTGTGAGCGAGCAGCCGCGCGATTTCCTCGTCGCTCACGGTCTTGTTGAGTCCGTCGCTGCACAACAGGAAGAGATCGCCGGCTTGTAGCGGTTGCATCACTTCGTCGATTTGCAACTCGTCGGCGGAGCCGACCGCGCGGGTGATCACGTTGGCCAGCGGATGACGATGCGCGCTCTCGGGCGCGATCAACCCCTGATCGACCAGTTCCTGCACGTGGCTGTGGTCGCGCGTCAGTTGCCGAAGCTGACCGTCCCGCAGCCGGTAGATCCGGCTGTCTCCCACCCACAGGCAGGCGCACTGCGCTTCGTAGACGAGCAGCACCACCACCGTGCTGCCGATGGTGCGGTGCTGGTAGCGCTGGGCGGATTCCTCGCGCAGCTGCTGATTGACGCCGCGCAAGCTTTCCCGCACCGCTTCCAGGAAATCTGGCCCACTCGCCGGCGGCTCGATCCGCTGCAGGGCTTCGATCACCATCTGGCTGGCGACATCGCCGGCTTCGTGACCGCCCATCCCGTCCGCGACGACCCACAGACCCCGTTCGGGCAGGGCGAGATAGGCATCCTCGTTAATCGCCCGGACCATGCCTACATGGCTGCGGCCGGCGGACGACCATTGGAACGATGGTTTCTGATTCATGGGTTATGTCTCCTCGGCGGTCATCGGCCCACCCGCCAGATCGGCGGCGTCGGCGAATGATTGTTCGTTCCAGCCCAACTGTCGCCACTCCCCGCTCAGCAGCGCGGCGAAACCGGTGGCCGGCGGCAGGCCCGCGCAAATCAGCAGGCAGCGGGCGATCCACTCGGAACCCTCGGTCCACCACAAGCTCGGCTGGGGAAAGGCGCGGCGCAATAGATGGCTCGCCAGCGTCGGCGCCGCCCGCGTCAGATCCAGCGATTCCGGCAGGGGGCAGTACCAGGCGTTGCCGCCGGTGGCTTTCAGGGTGGGAATCATCGGTGCGCCCAGGGCCGCCACGTGGTGGCTGAAGGCCTCCAGGTCCAGGTCGTCGCGTTCCAGCGCGGCCAGCGCCAGTTGCTCGGCCTGCTGGAACCAGGTCTCGCTGACGCTGGGCAACGCCAGCAGCGGCCCGTCCGGCGCCAACGGCGCCGCGATCGCCAGGGGGTAATAGCGTCCCACCCGATCCATGCTCGGCATCATGATGCCGGCGTAGGCGTCCGCGCCGCACAGACCGGACCCCAGGGCAAACCGCCAGATCGGGCTGACGCGGTAGTACTCGCGCCAGGTGTCCTCGCCCATCTGGGCGCGGCTGTGGGCGATGGCGGTCTGGAGCCAGGCATCCCAGGGCGCGACGAAGGTCTTGGGAAGCTGGCGGCCGATGAAATCGCCCCGGCTGGGCAGTTTGCCGAAGAAACCGGGCAAGGGCACCATGGCGGTCAAAGCTGTTCCGGACACCGGAAACCCTCCAGTTCCCGCAAGCGAAAAGGATTGGCGCCGCCGGGGGTGCGCAGCTCGTAGACGGCCTGCCGGCCGCCCAGTTGAAACGTCACCCGGAATTGCCCCGAGCCGGCCGGCTGGACTTGCGCCTGGTCGAGCATCTTGAACCAGGCCCAGGGGCCGGTTTCGCTGAGCTGCGAGGGGCTGCCGGCGGCCGGCGGCAGAAATTCCAGTCGCGCCTGTCCGGAGGCGCCGGTCCATTGCAGATCGGCGACGCGAGCCGCCTGGCCGGCACTGTAGGTCAGCGTTTGACCGTCCACGCCGAGCACGACCTGATTGGCGTCGCCGCTCAGTTCGAGCGGGACCAGTTGAAAGCGAACCAGGGGGGTCGGGCTGTTGCCGGCGAACAGGGCGTCGCGCACGGCGGCGGCGCGCTGAAAGGCCTGCAGGGCTTCCGGGGCGATGCTCTGTTCCGGGCCGGTCGGGCCGCGCCAGCGCCAGGTCCCCGATGAAGTATCGACGTAGGGTTGCAGGGACTGCTTGAAGAAGCGGTCCATCAAACCGTTTGGGCCGAAGAACCGGCCGAAGGCGGCCAGCGCGGCGTCCGGCGGTTCGGCCAGCGACCGGTTGACGCTGACGCCGGAATTTTGCCCGACCCATTGAATCGTGTTCGTCGGCACAGCCGCGGGAGCGGCGCCGGAACCGGCCCCGCTCCACTGAATGGAACTGCGGGCCAGCGGATAACGGCCGTTCAGATTCTCCTGAAAAAAAGCGGCGATCTGGGCCGCTTTCCATTGAGCGTTCAACCGGTCGCGCGGGCTGCGGACAATGTCGGCGCTATCCAGGGCCAGCTTGTTGAGCAGGGCGTTGAAGGGCGGCGGTTTGCGGGTGGCGTCGACCTGGATCTGGTTGACGACCGTTCCGATCTGATCCTTGAGGTTTTGCGGCAGGGTCCCGTCGGCGCTGGTTTCGCGGGCGCGGACCATGGCGTTCAAGTGGCCGTAGAGGTCGTTGATCGCGGACAGCGTTTTATCAAGGGGCGGAATCGCGCCCTCCGAACCGCCGATTTCGCGCTGGTACTGGGCGCCGAGAGCCAGCAGGCGCGGATCGGGAGCACAGGGCTGGATCGTGGGGCCGCTGGCCGGGGTATCGGTCTTGCCGAGGATGCCGGCGATCTTGTCGGTCAGGGACTTGTCCGGCGGGGACTTGTCCGGTGGTGGCTTGCCGGCCTCGGGCGGCGGCGGCTTGTCCAGCGCCAGCTCCCGAACCACGGTTTCGACCAGCGCGCGCAAGGGCGAGGCCGGCTGGGACAATACTTGCAAAAGGTCGAGCGCGGCGTTTGGACTGTCGAAGCTCTTGAACTGAACGTCAGCCAGCAGGTCCTGCCACTGCCGCAGGTAGTCGCCGAAGTAGAGGCGGCACACCTCGTCGGCGATGCGCTGCCGGTCGGCGGGATTGTTGGCCACCTGGATCGCCGCGCCCAGGATCCAGCTCTCGTCGGCCAACTGCCCGACCAGTTTCGCGTTTTCACTCAGAAAAAACTGGTGATAGCCCTTGTGGGTATACAGGCCGGGAACGCCGCTGTTCAACGGCTGGCCGCTTTTACGCTCGAGCGCGCGGGGCGCGTCGGGACCGGCGGCGAGGGTCAGACCGATGTCGGGCGGATTGCCAGCGTTGCGCTGGTTTTGCTTGACGCGCTCGTAAATGCGCTGCGAAAGGGGAACCTGGTTGAGCACGGCCCGGCTGCTCTGGATCAGTCCGTTGTCCAGCGCAATGGGCGATTTCAGCGGCGCCTGCTCCAGCAGCGCGTCCAGATGCGCCGACAACTGGTCGCGCTGTTCCCGGCTGACGGCGCGGGGCAGGTTGGCCTGCCATTCCTGCTCCATCCAGCCCTTGACCGCCTTGACGTCGAAGCGCTCGGGGTCGTCCATCATCAGATAGATCTTGAGGGTGTCGTACAGATAGCCGGGGTTGTTGGCGTTTTGCCGCAGCCGTTCCTCCAGGCGCAGGATGATGCGGGGCAGCAGAGCTTGCAGCAGCAGGCGCTGGTAGATGGCCCGCGCCTCACCGCCCAGCTTGTCGCCCTGATACAGGCCAAAGCCCATCAGCCAGGGGCTGCCGGCGTCGCGGTCGGCGTAGCCGCCGGGGATGGCGCGGGCGGCGTCGAGCAGGGTCAGGGCGGCGGCGGGATCGGTTTGGTCGGGCGAGAGCGCCTTGATCAGTTGGTCCACTTCCAGCCGCTGTTTTTCCACGGCGCGCACGTACATTTCGTTGCGGGCGTAGCTGGTCAACCACAGCAGGGCGGCCGTCACGGTCACGAGCAGGGCGGCGGCGTAGGCGCCACGCTGAATCCAGGCTCGCCAGCGCTCCACCCGCAGATTGGTTCCGGCGATTTCGGCTTCCGGAAACACCACGTCGCGCAGGGTCCGGGTGATGAAGTAACTGCGGCCCTTGCCGGAAAAGGTGCTGAGCAGTTGCCGGTTCAGCCCGAAGGTGGTTGCCAGCGAGCTCATCAGCCGGTCGATGGGCGTCCCTTCCTGAGTGCCGCTGGTGAAGTACACCCCGCGCAGCAGAACCCGTTCCTCGAACCGGCTGGGCCGGAACACTTCCTTGAGAAACCGCTCGGCGACCTGTTTCAGGGAGGCGAACTGCTTGGGGAGGGTGTAGATGAGGTCGCGCCGCTGGGGATCGCGCTCTTCCTGCAAGCGCGCCACCAGCCGGTCGTTCAGGCGCTGTTCCAGCAGCTCGAACTCGCCGATGAAGTTTTCGACCACGCCTTCCGGATTGGTCGGGTCGTCCATCGGCAGGGTCATGCCCCAGACCTGCGCCCGTTCCTCCTGACCCAAATCGCCGAAGAACTCGATGAAGCCGGCGATCAGATCGGCCTTGGTGAACAGCACGTAGATCGGAAACCGGATGCCGAACTGTTCGTGCAATTCCTGCACCCGCTGCTTGATGGCCAGCGCCTGGGCGGAACGCTGGTCCTCGCTTTGCTGCATCAGGTCGGACAGGCTGATGGCGATGAAGGCGCCGTTGATGGGCCGACGCTTCCGGTGCTTTTTGAGCAGCTCCAGAAACCCGCGCCAGGCCGCGCGGTCCACCTCCTCGTGGCTGTCCTGGGTGGTGTAGCGGCCGGCGGTGTCCAGCAGCACGGCTTCGTCGGTGAACCACCAGTCGCAGTTGCGGGTGCCGCCCACGCCGCGCACCTTGCCGGCCCCCAGCGGAAAGCGCAGGCCGGAATTGATCAGGGCGGTGGTCTTGCCCGAGCCGGGCGGGCCGATGATGATGTACCACGGCAATTGGTAGAGATATTGGGTGCGGCCGGTCTTGCCGCCTAGCCGGGCTTTCTTGAGGACGGCCAGCGCCTCGTCCAGCCCTTGCTTGAGCGTGGAGATTTCCTCGGACGAGGCGGCTTCTTCTTCCTTTTTCTTTTTCCGCTGCTCGCGGGCGGCCTCGTCGTCGCCCCCGCCCCCGCCGCCGCTCGGACCGCCTCCGCCTCCGCCGCCCTGGCCGACCCGACCGGCCTGCCCGGCCAGATCGGCCAGCATGTCGCGGTTTCGCCTGAGCGTGTCGATGTAGTAGAAGAGCTGGTACAGCGCATACATGCCGCCGACGGTCATGATGGTGCCGACGCGCCCCAGGTCGGAGGCGAGCGGCGTTTGTCCGGCGACGGCGATCAGCGGCCCCAGATACCAGATCAGGCCGGCGACCGCCAGAAAGCCGGTGACGCCGATCAGCCAGGGATTTTTGAGGATGCTCAGAATCTTGTTCATGATCCCTACCGTATCGCCTGGGCCAGCAGGATGATGTCGACGCGCCGGTTCTGCGCCCGCCCCTGCGGAGTGTCGTTGGCGGCGAGCGGTTCGGTGTCGGCGCGACCCTCGCCGATGAAGCGGCTGGGCGTGGCGCTTTGGACGGCCAGGATTTTCACCACGCTGTCGGCGCGGGCCTTGGACAAATGCCAGTTGGACGGAAATTGCAGGGTGCGGATGGGGACGTTATCGGTATGGCCGGTCACCAGTACCCGGCCCTGAACCTTGTTCAGCTCGGCGCCGATGCGTCGTTGCAGCAATTCGTAAAACGCCGGCTTGACCTCGGCCTTGCCGGAATCGAACAAGCCGTCGCCGCGAATGCGCACCGTGGTCCGGTCGGCCTCCTCGAGCACCGTGACCAGTCCCTGACGGATTTCCGGTTCAAGGAAGGTGCGCAGATTCTGCGCGACCTGGGCCAGGTTGGCGTTGGCCTTGGGGGGAGGGGCGGCGACGACAGGGACGCCGCCGCGCCGCACCATCGCCACGGTGTCGCCACGGATGCCACTGAGCGCGGCGAGCACCGGATCGGAGGCATTGTTCAGCAGCCAGTTGAAGATGGCGTAGGCCAGCAGCAGCAGGGCCGCCGCCACCGCCGCCACCACCCACAGCGGAACGTAGCGGCTCAGGGGATTGCGCTGGTTGACGACGCCGCGCCAGTGCGGGGACAGTTCCCGCTCGAATTCGCCCCGGGCGGTGCGGATGGCGTTGTAGGTGCGCTCGCGCTGCTCGTCCAGCCGGCTGCGGCCGTTGTCCAGCAGCCGGTAGCGGCCCTGGAAGCCGAACGCCAGGCACAGATACATCAATTCCAGCAGATGCAGGTTCTTGCGCGGGTCGGGAATGATGGCGTCCAGCAGTTCAAAGAATTTTTCGCCGCCCCAGGTTTCGTTGTGGAAGGTGATCAGCAGGCTGGTCTCGCTCCACTCGCTGGCCCGGCCCCAGGGTGTGTTGAGCACCACTTCGTCAAGGGTGGTGCAAAGCACGTAGCGTGCCCGGAACACCACTTTTTCGTGGATGCCCTGGTTGCGGGCGTTGTTGGTGAAGGCCTTGATCTCCTCGATCATCTTGGCCCGCAGCCGCTCGGGGTCGGGGTGGGTCGGGGTGTTTTTCAGCCGCATGATCAGGCTGAGCAGGGGGGCGGCCGCCGCCTCCAGCGGATTCAGGCCGACGCCGGCCGGCAGGTTGACGGGGGTTTCGGCCGGCGGCGGTCCGGCCGGGCGGGGCGCCGGCGCGGACTCCGGGTTCGAGCCGGCGCGACGGCCGCCCGGGGCCGGTCGGATGATGGTGCGTCCGCCGTCGTCGCCGTCGGTGGGGGCAAACGGATCGTCGATGGTCACGGTTCGCTACTCGGTTATTCCTTGATGGCCCAGAACGTCATCTCCATGCCCGGAAATTCGCCGCCGACGTGGAAGGCGAAACCGCCCGAGTTGAGAATCTGTTTCCAGAATTCGCTGCTGCGGTCGAGCCGGAAGTAGATGAAATCGGCGCGGTAGGGAATTTCCCGCGGCGCCACCGGCAGGGCGTTGACGCCGATGCCGGGCAGATGGTGGTTGACGAACTGGGCGATGCGCTCCACCGGTCCGATCTTGACCTGGGTGGGGAAGCGGGCGCGCAGCAGGTCGGTGGCCATGTCGGCGCGCACCGCCAGGATGAAATTGGCCTTGGTGAGCAGCGGGCGCTCGCGGTCGGTGATGATCGCCACCCGGATGCCGTACTGGCGCTCTTCGATGGGAATCTGGATCGCCGCGTCCACTTCCTCCAGGCTGAGCGAGCGGCGCAGCTCGGTCATGAGGGGGCCGAAGGTTTTTTGCAGATCGTCGTGGTCGTAGGCCGGGAAGATTGGCGGCCGACGCTTGACCTTGTCGGTGAACGTGGCCATTTCGCCGGCCAGTTGCAGGGCAATCTGGTAAAAGCTCTCCGGGTGCAGGTTGCGCATGGCCGCCAGATGGGCGAACAGCGGCTCGAAACGGTTGACGACTTGCAGGCGCAGGAACTGGGCGATGTCCAGGCTGGCGCCGCGCGCCGTGCCCGCGCCCGCCACCCGGTCGGCCAGGGCATCGCCGCGCTGGTGCAACAGGCCCAGCACCTCGGTGACGAAACCGGCCAGGGCCGGTACTCCCCGGCAGTCGAGGCAGGGCGGGAGATAGTCGGGGTCAACGATCACCCGCTGATCGGGCCGTTTTTCCAGTACCCGGGTCACCCCGATGGCGGTGTATTCGCCAAAATCGCGGGTATCAAGGAACAGCCGCAGGCGGGGTTGGCCAACCTCGATGAAGGCGCTGTTGTTGGCGGTGTCGATGTTGTTGTCGCGCACCTCGCCGGCCACGGCCCGATAGCGGGCGGCGGTATCGGTCTGGCCGCCGCGCTCCACGTCCGCCATGCCGACGCGCCGCAGCGGCAGGGCCAGCAACACCCGGATATTGCGCGCGTCGGCGCCGACCTCCAGCGGAGCCGGTGGCGGATCGTGGTCGGGAATGTTGAAGGGCGTGCCGTCGGGCAACAGGCCCCGGGCGGCGGTGATGGCGATCTTGCCCAGGGCCAGGGCCTCCCGGTCCAGGGCCAGATGCGCCACCCCCCAGCCATAGGGACGCAGGGCATCGCAGGATTGTCGAACCAGGGCTTCGATGTGGCGGTCCTGCTGCTGGAAATGCTGGGGTTGCAGAAACATCCCCTCGGACCAAACGACCTTGCTATACCAACTCATGGCGGTGTCGCTCGTTGCGGCGCGTTGTTCGGATGTCGAATCGTCATGATTAAAATCCTAGCACTCAAACCGCCGAACGGCGGAAGACGCACGGGATTCGAAACTTCGGGGTCAGCGGCGCGCGCGCAGCCGCTCCTCGTAAGCGCGGGCGAATTCGCGACCGAACAGTTCGTTGAAATCATCCTCGGCTTCCCGGGCGATGGCCTCGTATTCGCTGGTGAACAAATCCCAATATTTGGCCTTGCGGCTGGCGGGTAGGATGCTGTCGAGCACGGTCTGTTGCAAGCGGGTTTCCAGGTTGTCCGGGTCGAACCGTTCGAGCAGGCGGTTGAGGGCGGTCTGGACGCCCGCCCAGACCGCCACCTGGTGATCCTTGATATCCTTGAAACCTTCGCGCACGGCCTGTACCGGCGACATGTAGGCGTCCTTCTGGCGGATCAGGAGCAGGGTCATGATCTCTTCCGGGCCGAGCGGCGGCTGGCCCGGCGGCGTCTTGAGCGGGTTGTTCTCGGTCGGGCCGATCGTGGTCCGATCCAGCCGGAATTCTCCCTTGACGTCGCCGCGGGCGAGCAGGATGTCCGTCAATCCCTGCACCGTTTCGCGGAAGATCGCCCCGAGGTTGGTCGCGATTTCGAGCCACCGTTCGGCGGGCGGCCGCGCGTGGGGCAAGCCCGCGCTTTTCAGGAAAGCCTGTATCAGAGTCGCGGCGTCTGGTCCGGCGGGTCCGGCGGCGGCCGGCGCGGGGGGCGTCGGGGGTTCGGCGGCGACCGGCGCGGGGGGCGTCGGGGGTTCGGCGGCGGCTGGCGCGGGGGGTTGGGGATGCGCCGGTCTCGGTGGGGGCTCGACCCGAACCGGCTCGGGCGGCGGCGGGGCAATTTCGGCCGCCGGCCGCGGGGTTGCCGGAGCGGCCGGCGGCGCCAGCCACCAGTCGTCGGGGATGAGGGGCTCGACCGGCTCGGCGACTGGCGCCGGGGGGATGTCGGGCATCGCCGGGGGAGATTCGGACTCGGCGTGGGGTGCGATCGGGGGAGGAGCTTCAGCCGGCGCCAGCTCGGGAACCGGCGGCTCGGGGGGGGATTTGGCCGCCAGCTCAGGCGGTTCGAAAAAGGCCCGGTCCGGGGTGAGCAGATCGGGCGGCGGCTCGGTGGCCACGGCGCCCTTGGCGGGGCGTCCACCCGGAGGCTGGAGATTCAGGTGATCGGGCTCTTCGGCCAGCAGGTCGGCGAAGGACGGCTGGCCCAGGGCGGCCGCGCCGCCGTCCAGACTGGCCACGCCGGCGGCGGGCAAGCCTCGCGGCGCCAGCACGACATCGGTAATGGGGCCCTCCGGCTCGGCTTCCGCCAGTTCCTCCGCGCCGGGAAGCAGGCTCGCTTCGATCTCGTATTCGCCCAGAACGAAGTGGTCGCCGTCCCTGAGCCGGATCGTCTGATTGCGCGGGATCCGTTGTTCGGAGTCGTTGAGGAACGTGCCGTTGGTGCTGGTGTCGGTGAGGAAGTACCCGCCGTCCTGGTAATGGACGACGCAGTGATTGCTGGACAGGATGCGCTCCGGATCCTGCAGGATCCAGCCGTTCTGCGCCGCGCGGCCGATGTTCAGGGAGCCGCGGTCCAGAATCTTGGTGGTCTCCTGACCAGGAGAAAGCCGCTGAAAGCTAGTGATGGTCAATTTCAGGGGCATGACGCGATGTCCGTTGACAGGGAAGCCGCTTTGCGCGCTGGCGCGAAACTCCTCGAACCGAAGGAAAGTATCGGATTGTTCACAACGCAGTCTATACCGCCCGCGCAATCGCGCCAAGCGGGGTTATACTCTGGACCCATGGCCATAACCAAACCAGGCGTGCAACGATGAGCGTGATAGACATCGAGGAGTTGCTCGGCGAGATCGTCGCCGCCGCGCCCTGCGGCGAGGATCTTGAGTACGACCCGGCCTTCGCCGAGCTGGAGAAGCTTGCGCAGGAAACTCCGGAACGCCAGTACGGCGACACCATCATCCCGGCGGAACCACCCGACTGGCGTGGCGTCCGGAAAGCGGCGCTGGCCCTGTTCGAACGCACCCGGGATTTGCGGGTGGCGGTGTATCTGACGCGTGCTCTGCTGCAGGTCGATGGCCTGGCCGGCTTCGCCGACGGGTTGGCGCTGGTAGACGGTCTGATCGAGCGGTACTGGGACACTGTTTACCCCCAGCTCGATCCCGAGGATGACAACGATCCGACCCTGCGGATCAACACCATCGTGGCGTTGTGCGATCCGGAAACCACCCTGCGGGCCCTGCGGGAAACGCCGCTGGTCAGTTCGCGCGTGCTCGGGCGGTTCGGCCTGCGCGATATCCAGATCGCCGCTGGCGTGTTGACCCCGGTGGCGACCGATGACCAGGCGGAATTGCCGACCCCGGCCAAGATCGATGGCGCATTTCAGGAGGCTGGCCTGGAGAACGTGCAGGCCGTCGCGGCGGTGGTGGTGGAGGCCATGGCGCGGGCCGAACGGATCGAAACCCAACTGACCGATCGGATCGGCGTGACCCAGGCGCCGGACCTGAGCGCGCTGGTTGGGGTGCTCAAGGAAATTCGCCAGGTATTGGCCGAACAATTGCAACAGCATGGCGCGGGCCCGGTCGGCGAGGCCCCGACAACCGAGGTGGCGGCTGCGGGTTTGTCCGAAGGCGGTGGCGGTGGCGGGCAGCGGCTGGTGGTGGGCGAAATCGCCAGCCGCGAAGACGTCATTCGGATGCTGGACCGGATTTGTGAATACTTCAACCGCCACGAGCCTTCCAGCCCCGTGCCCTTTTTGTTGAAACGCGCCCGGAGTCTGGTCACCAAGGACTTCATGGCGATTTTGAACGATCTCGCGCCCGGCGGAACCGAGCAGGCGAACTTGATTTTCGGTATCCAGAGTGAGAATTCCGGCTAGCGACTATACTCAAAGTAGTTGACCGATGGGCTAGGTTACCGCCGGGTAGCCGCCATGGCGTGATTTAAGTGAGAGAGGAGATATTTCGATGGCGATGAGCAGTCAGAAATTCATTGCTCGCAACCGAGCGCCGCGCGTGCAAATCGAGTACGACGTCGAGGTGTACGGTTCGCAGAAAAAGGTCCAGTTGCCGTTCGTGATGGGCGTGATGGCCGATCTGTCCGGCAAGCCGGCTGATCCGCTGGCGCCGGTGGCCGACCGCAAGTTCCTTGAGATCGACGTGGACAATTTCGACAGCCGCATGAAGGCGATGAAGCCGCGCGCGGCGTTCCGGGTGCCCAACACGCTGACCGGCGAGGGGGAGGTGAGCGTGGATCTCACCTTCGAAAGCATGGACGATTTCTCCCCGGCCGCGGTGGCGCGCAAGGTGGATTCCTTGAACCGCCTGCTCCAGGCCCGCCAGCAGCTCACCAACCTGATGACCTACATGGACGGCAAAACCGGCGCCGAGGAGCTGATTGCCAAAGCCCTCAACGATCCAAGCCTGTTGCAGGCGCTGGCGACGGCCCCCAAGCCCCAGGAACCGGCGATGCCCGCCGCCGAGGAGTGATGAACCATGGCCGAAACCAGTCCGAGCGCCCAGGCGCAGCCTGAAATCCAGACGCTGGAAGCCAGCGACTTTTCCTCGCTGTTGCAGCGGGAGTTCAAACCCAAGTCCGATCAGGCCAAGGAGGCGGTCGAGAGCGCGGTCAAGACCCTGGCCGAGCAGGCGTTGCAGTACACGACACTGATTTCCAAGGATGTGCTCAAGTCGATCGAGTCGATGATCGCGGCCATCGACCGCAAGCTGACCGAACAGATCAATCTGATCATCCACCATCCGGATTTCCAGCAGCTTGAAAGCGCCTGGCGCGGCCTGCACTATCTCGTCAACAACACCGAAACCGACGAGATGCTGAAAATCCGGGTGATGAACATCTCCAAGAACGAGCTGCGCAAGACCCTGCGCAAGTTCAAGGGCACCGCCTGGGACCAAAGCCCGCTGTTCAAGAAAGTCTACGAGGAAGAGTACGGCCAGTTCGGTGGCGAGCCGTTCGGGTGCCTGGTGGGCGACTACTACTTCGACCACAGTCCGCCGGACGTGGAATTGTTGCGGGAGATGTCCCAGGTCGCGGCCGCTTCGCATACCCCATTCATCGCCGCCGCCGCGCCCACGGTGATGCAGATGGATTCCTGGCAGGAGCTGAGCAATCCGCGCGATCTGACCAAGATCTTCCAGACGCCGGAATACGCCTCCTGGCGGTCGCTGCGCGAATCAGAGGATTCCCGCTACATCGGCCTGGCGATGCCGCGGTTTCTGGCGCGGCGGCCCTACGGCGCGAAATCCGATCCCATCGAGGAGTTCGATTTCGAGGAAGACGTGGAGGGCGCCGATCACCACAAGTACACCTGGGCCAATTCGGCCTACGCGATGGCGACCAATATCACCCGCGCCTTCAAGCTCTATGGTTGGACGACCCGGATTCGCGGCATCGAGTCCGGCGGCGCGGTGGAATATCTGCCGACCCATACCTTCCCGACCGATGATGGCGGCGTGGACATGAAGTGTCCGACCGAGATCGCCATCAGCGACCGGCGCGAGGCGGAACTGGCCAAGAACGGCTTCATGCCGCTGATTCACAAGAAAAACAGTGACTTCGCCGCCTTCATCGGCGCGCAGTCGCTGCAAAAACCGACCGAGTACGACGATCCGGACGCGACCGCCAACGCCAATCTGTCGGCCCGGCTGCCGTATCTGTTCGCCGTGTGCCGGTTCGCGCACTATCTGAAATGCATGGTGCGCGACAAGATCGGCTCGTTCAAGGAGCGGGAATCGCTCGAACGCTGGTTGCAGGAGTGGATTTACAACTACGTGGACGGCAATCCCGCCATTTCCAGCGAGGAAACCAAGGCGATGAAGCCCTTGGCGGCCGCCGAGGTGGTGGTGCAGGAAGTGGAAGGCAATCCGGGCTATTACACCTCAAAGTTTTTCCTGCGCCCGCATTACCAGTTGGAAGGTCTGACCGTATCGCTGCGGCTGGTGTCCAAACTGCCCTCGGTCAAGGGCGCCTGACCCGACGCGATTGAGCGGGCCAGAGTGGGTGGACGGAAAGCCCATTCTGGTCCGGCGGACGGTGCAATAAGAAAATAGTCTTTTAAAACAATTAATTGACTTTTGGCACACGATGTGCTTTATCTGTAAGCGACGACGGAACTCACAGTCTTTCGCGTTGAATCAGAGTTGCGAGAGCGCCGTTGATCGAAGCGACGGGTTGAACCGTTCCCAATGTTTGCACCACATGCGAGGAAACGAAGATGGCTGACTCATTTCTGAAGATTGGCGACGTGAAGGGCGAATGCAAGGACTTCGAATACAAGGAATGGATCGAGGTACTGAGCTGGTCCTGGGGCGCGTCGCAACTGGGCACCGCCGGTCACGGTACCGGCCTGGGCGCCAGCAAGGTGAACATGCAGGACTTCCACTTCACCATGCATTTCTGCGGGGCGTCGCCGGAGCTGTTTTTGTCGTGCGCCTCGGGCCACCACTATCCGGAGGCGACGCTGGTCATGCGCAAGCCGACCGGCAAGGAAGGCGGCCAGGCGAAATTCCTGGAGTTCAAATTCAAGGATGTCTTGGTCAGCAGTTACCAGACTGGCGGTGCCGGCGAGGGCCTGCCGGTTGAGAGCCTGTCCCTGAACTTTACCTCGGTGACGCAGGAATACTTCACCCAGGATGCGAAGGGCGCGACCAAGTCGGCCGGCAAGTCGGGCTGGGATGTCAAGACCAACAAGAAGATGTAACCGCGGAAGTTGGACTGTTCCCGGTTGCGATTCGGCTCCGCGCGTTCGGAAGACCCCAAAGGTTCGGATGCGCGGCGTTTCCTTCACTCGTGAAGATAGGGAGGGCGCCGCATGATGCCAGCCGAGCAGAGCCTACGCGAAGGGCGGGTGCGCGACGCCCTGGCCGAGTTGCAGGCCCAGGTGCGCAAGGAACCCGCCAACGCCAAGTACCGTATTTTCCTGTTTCAACTGCTGGCGGTGCTGGGGCAGTGGGAGCGGGCGTTGAACCAGTTGAACGTGCTGGGCGAGATGGACGCTTCGTCGTTGCCGATGGTGCAGACCTACCGCGAGGCCATCCGCTGCGAACTGCTGCGGGCGGACGTTTTCGCGGGCCGGCGCTCGCCGCTGGTGTTTGGCGATCCCGCGCCCTGGGTGGCGTTGGTGCTGGAAGCGTTGCGCCTGACCGCGGAGGGTCACCCCGCCGAGGCTCGGACGGTGCGCGACCAGGCGTTCGAAGCGGCGCCGGCGACGGCCGGAACGCTGGATGGCCAACCGTTTGCCTGGCTGGCCGATGCCGACCCCCGCCTGGGGCCAATGCTGGAGGTCGTCGTCAACGGCCGCTATTACTGGATTCCATTCCAGCGGATTCGAACCATCGTGCTGGAACAGCCCGCCGATCTGCGGGATTACGTTTGGACGCCGGCGCGGTTTACCTGGGCCAACGGGGGTGAAACCGTCGGCTTGATTCCAGCGCGCTATCCCGGTTCCGAGGCCAGCGCCGATCCACTGGTACAACTGGGACGCAAGACCGAATGGCAAGAAGGCGAGGCTGAAACCTGGCTGGGGCTGGGTCAGCGGCTGCTGGCGACCGATCAGGGCGAATATCCGCTGCTGGATATTCGGCGCATCGAGTTGAATACCGAGGAAAGTCCAGTGGAGGAAGCTTCCTCCGAAGCGGGCGGTGGCGATGGCTGAACTGACGCCGAAGGAGCGGTTGCAGCCCTCGCTGCTGGATCGGTTGACCGACGACGAGCCGGATCGCCAGCAGGAATCCCGGGAACAGCGGGTGCTGTCGATGAACCGGTTGCGCGAGAGCGTCTTGCGCGACTTGGCTTGGCTGTTCAACGCCAGCCGGATGGTGGACGACCAGGAGGTTGAGCGCTATCCCTTCGCCGCCCGGTCGGTGATCAATTACGGGCTGCCGCCGCTGTCGGGCGCCACGGCCCGCAGCCTGGACGTGAGCGAGTTGGAGCGGAACCTGCGTCAGGCGATCGCCGATTTCGAGCCGCGGATTTATCGCAACTCGCTGCGCGTCCAAGCGGCGCTGACCGAGGAGCGCATGAGCCACAACGCCTTGACCTTCGAGGTCGAAGGCGACTTGTGGGCGCAGCCGATCCCGTTGCAATTGTATCTGAAGACCGAAATCGATCTGGAAAGCGGTCAGGTCAAGGTCGAGGAATCCTCCAGCCGGACTCGGGAGCGCTGATGGATCCGCGCCTGCTCGAATACTACAACCGCGAATTGCAGCACCTGCGCGAGCTGGGCGGCGAATTCGCCCGGGAATTCCCCAAGATCGCCGGCCGGCTGGGGCTGGAGGGGTTCGAGTGCGCTGACCCGTATGTCGAACGGTTGCTGGAAGGATTCGGGTTTCTGGCGGCGCGGATACAGCTCAAGATGGACGCCGAGTTCCCGCGTTTCACCCAGCACCTGCTGGAAATCATCTATCCGCATTATCTGGCGCCGACGCCGTCGATGGCGGTGGTCCAGTTCCAGCCCGATCCGACCGAGGGTGCGTTGGAAAAAGGCTTTGTGGTTCCGCGGGGTGGCGAACTGCGCAGCATTCTGGGGAGAGGCGAGCAGACGCCGTGTGAATACCGGACCGCGCACGATGTCACGCTTTGGCCGCTGGAACTGGTCGAGGCCCAGTATTTCGCGGGCCGGGAACCCGTGGCGCAGTTGGAGCCGGCGGATCTGGCCCGGGTACGGGCCGGGGTCCGATTGCGCCTGCGCACCACGTTGCCGGATTTGCCCATCGGCAAACTGGCGCTGGATCACCTGGAACTGTTCCTGTACGGCAGCGAAGTCCTGCCGGGGCGGCTTTACGAACAATTGCTGGCGAATACCACGCTGGTGGTCGCCCGGCCGGGCGAGCGGCCAGCGCCCTGGTACGAAAAAATCCCGGGGAGCGCGATCCGGCGGTTGGGCTTCGAGGATGAGCAGGCGCTACTGCCGTGTCCGCCACCGTCCTTCCACGGTTACCGGTTGCTGCACGAGTATTTCGCCTTTCCGCAACGCTATCTGTTCGTGGAACTGAACGGGCTGGGATCGGCGGCGCGGCGCTGCTCCGGGCGTGAGCTGGAGGTGCTGGTCCTGTTCAATCGGGCCGACCCGGTGCTGGAGAACGCGGTGACCGCCGCCAATTTCGCGCTGTTCTGCACGCCCGCCGTCAACTTGTTCCCCAAGCGGGCCGACCGCATTCACCTGAGCGATCAGGTCGCTGAGCATCATGTGGTGGTGGATCGTACCCGGCCGATGGATTTCGAGGTGGCTCAGGTGACCGGCGTCACCGGCATCGGCGCGGAGAACGAGGAACAGGATTTCCTGCCGTTCTACGCCAGCTATGACCGGCTGAGCCAGCGCGACCGGCGTTCGTTCTACACGGTGCATCGTCTGCCGCGCCGGCTGTCCGACCGGCAGCGACGCCACGGGCCGCGTTCCAGCTATGTCGGCAGCGAAACCTATCTGGCGCTGGTGGACGCCGACGAAACGCCCTATCGCGGCAGCCTGCGGCAACTGGCGGTCACGGCCTTGTGCACCAATCGGGACTTGCCGCTGCACATGCCGGTCGGTCGCGGCGACACGGATTTTACCCTGGCGTCCGGAGCGCCGGTCGAGTCGGTGCGCTGCCTGGCCGGCCCCACGTCGCCGCGACCGTCCCCGGCCCACGGCGATACCGCCTGGCGACTGATCAGTCATCTTGCCTTGAATTATCTGTCGCTGGCCGACAGCGACACCCGCCAGGGCGCGGTGGCCTTGCGGGAGTTGCTGGCGCTCTATGGCGATCTGGCCGACGCCGCCGTGCGCAAGCAAATCGATGGGGTGTGTTCCGTTCAGGCCACGCCGATCACCCGGCGGGCGCCGATACCCGGTCCCATCGCCTTCGCTCGGGGTCTGGAGGTGGCGGTGACCCTGGACGAGAATGCGTTCGAAGGGGTGGGCAGTTTCATTCTGGGCGCGGTGCTGGAGCAGTTCTTCGCCAAGTACACCTCCATCAACTCCTTTACCGAGACGGTCGTCAAATCGACCGAACGGGGCGAGATCATGCGATGGCCAGCCCGGATCGGACGGCGGCACACGTTTTAGAACTGTTTGAGGCATTGCGGCGCGCGCCCTACGCCTTCCATTTCTTCCAGGCGTTGCGACGGCTGGAGTGTCTGTACCGTGACCGGCCGCGACTGGGAAAATCGACGCAACTGGCCGATGATCCGGTGCGGCTGACGCAGGAACCGTCGCTGATCTTCGCGCCAGCCACCCTGGCGACGTTCGATCCGGGCGGCGACGGCAAGCCGCCGCGCTTGTCCGAATACTTCCTGGGCCTGTTCGGTCCGCACGGGCCGTTGCCGACGCATCTGACCGAGTACGCCCGCGACCGCTGGCGCAATCATGGCGACCGCACCTTCGCCTGGTTCGCCGATGTCTTTCATCATCGGATGCTGTGCCTGTTCTATCGGGCTTGGGCCGATACCCAGCCGACCGTCAGTTTCGACCGGCCGGAGACCGACCGTTTCAATGTCTATGTCGGCGCTTCGTTCGGGTTGGGAATGCCGTCGCTGTGGAACCGAGACGCAGTCCCGGACCTGGCCAAGTTCCATTACGCCGGTCGGCTGGTGGGCCAGACCCGCAATCCCGAAGGGTTGCAAGCGATCCTGGCGGATTTCTTCAAGCTGCCGGTGGTGGTCGAAACATTTGTCGGCCATTGGTTGCCGCTGGCGGAAGCCAGCCGCTGCCGGCTGGGCGAAACGCCGGCGACTGGACAACTGGGAATGACGGCGGTGATCGGCGAGCGGGTCTGGGATTGTCAGTACAAGTTCCGCGTCGTCATGGGGCCGATGGGGCTGGCGGAGTTTCAGCGGTTTCTCCCCGGCACCGACAGTCTGCGGCGCTTGGTGGCCTGGGTGCGCAATTACGTCGGCGACGAACTGCTGTGGGATTTCAACCCGATCTTGAAGAAGGAAGAAGTACCGCCACTAGTGTTGGGTGAGAGCACCCGGCTGGGCTGGACCACCTGGCTGACCACCCGCCCGCTAGCCCGCGACGCCGATGATTTGAAACTGGATGCGATCACCTACTGCGAATGAAAGGACCCTGGAAGGTTGTTAGGGATTGGCTCCATGGAAAGAATGATGAAGGCGCTTTTCGGTGTTCTCAATTAGTTTTCAAGAGGATCTGCTAGTTAAGCCCTGAATTGTCCACTCCTGTACGTGCGGTGTTTCACTGTTGATATTCAATCACTGAGGAGGAATGTTATGAAGCTGAAAGTCAGTACCTTATTTCTTGGTGTCTCCGTCATGGCAAGCAGTCTTTCCTTTGCGGCTTCCGATGGTTCCGCGCTCTGGATCGCTCAATGTGTCGCGGATAACAAGGACGAAAAGGCATCCGCCTCGGTTGTGCAAAAATATTGCGAGTGTATGAACAGTCAGATGAGTAGCAATGAAATGCAATCCATTAGTCAGTGGGAGGAAACCCATCCCAAGGAACGAAAGGAGTGTGAGACATATGCGGGTTGGAAATAGCTGAAGGTCTTCGATTCAAATCGGTTTATGGGGAAAAAGTCATGCGTAAGAAGGTGTTGATTCCAATTAGTATCCTGATGGCATGCGGTGCTGCCTACACGGCGGGAAGCGCGGAAAACCCGTCAACGGCGGCCGCCCCGCCAGCCGCTTCGGCAACTCCAGCGGCGGCAACTCCGGCTGCGGCTCCGGCAACTCCGGCGGCGGCTCCGGCGGCTCCGGCGGCTCCGGCGGCGGCTCCGGCGGCGGCTCCGGCGGCAACTCCGGCGGCAACTCCGGCGGCGGCTCCGGCAGTAACTCCGGCGGCGGCAACTCCGGCGGCTCTCAACCTCAGCGGAAAATGGGCATCCAATCTTGTTGGTGATGTGGCCATCGAACAGAAGGACAACAAGATCACAGGCACTTACCAGTACACCGAGGATGGCGTCACCTATGATGGAAAGATCGAGGGTCTTATCAAGGATAAGTTGATCCAGGCCAAATGGTGGGCGCGTCCAAAGGTCGGTAGCGGAGAAGAAAGTCGAGGCGATTTGGAATGGAAGATCGCTGACGATGGCAAGATGCTGGTCGGCTGGTATCGCGAAGAAGGCGAGAAAGACAAGTACGACTTCAACCTTCAGCGATGATTTCCTTTTAGACCAGAAGCGATTTTGCGTTGCATGATTGGGTTGCCGTTGCTTCGGCAATCCAGTTGTCGATCAATCCGCCTAACTGGCGCTCTGTATCGAAGACTGTCGTCAATTATCGTGGATGATCCCTAAATTCAGCGGGGCGCGGTCTTTGTTAAGCAAGATTTGGTTCTGCGGCGGCTTTTGTAGGGCTGACTTCCTCGGGTCAAGCTCTAGCCGGGTTGCCCGGCTGGAAACCGGATCCGCGCCATTGAAAATTCATCTGTTGCGTTCTGGACCAGTCCCTTGACTGGTTCCACGAAAACCGTCGAAGAACCAGTTTTTCATGATTTGAGGAGCCCGAATCCATGGCCGAAATCAGTCGCGTCGCTCTGTTCGGAAAGTTGAATAGTCTGGGCTACAAAGCCATCGAAAGCGCCACCGTATTTTGCAAACTGCGGGGCAATCCCTATGTGGAACTGGTGCATTGGTTGCACCAGATTCTGCAATTGCCGGATTCCGACCTGCATCGAGCCATTCAGCAGTTCAGCCTGAATCCCTCCCGGCTGGCCAAGGATTTCACCGAGACGCTGGATCGTCTGCCGCGCGGCGCGACCGCGATTTCCGATCTGTCCGCCCATGTGGACGCGGCGGTGAAGGAAGCCTGGGTGTACGCCACCTTGATGTTCAGCGATTCCCAGGTGCGCACCGGGCACTTGTTGATCGGCATCCTGAAGACCCCGGATTTGCGCAATGCGCTACTGGCGATCTCTCGGGAATTCGACAAAGTCAAGCTGGACACGCTGACCGAGCGGTTCGCCGACATCGTCGCCGTTTCTCCGGAATCCGGGTTACGCGCTTCGGACGGGTCCCAGGTCGGCGGCGGCGCGGCCCCCGGCGAAGCCAGCGAGGCGATGGCGCCGGCACAGATGGGCAAGCAGGAGGCGTTGCAGCGCTTTTCCGTGGACCTGACCGCGCGGGCGCGCACGGGGGAACTGGACCCCATCGTCGGCCGCGATGAGGAAATCCGCCAGATCGTGGATATCCTGATGCGCCGCCGCCAGAACAACCCGATCCTGACCGGCGAGGCCGGAGTCGGCAAAACCGCCGTCGTGGAAGGTTTCGCCCAGCGGATCGCTTCGGGCGATGTCCCGCCGCCGCTGAAGGACGTGACCCTGCGGGTGCTGGACGTGGGCCTGTTGCAGGCCGGTGCCAGCATGAAGGGCGAGTTCGAGAACCGGCTGCGCCAGGTGATCGACGAGGTGCAAACCTCGCCAAAGCCGATCATCCTGTTCATCGACGAGGCGCATACCCTGGTCGGCGCGGGCGGCGCGGCCGGCACCGGCGACGCCGCCAATCTGCTCAAGCCCGCCCTGGCGCGGGGCAAGCTGCGCACCATCGCCGCCACCACCTGGGCCGAGTACAAGAAGCACATCGAGAAGGATCCGGCCCTGACCCGCCGTTTCCAGGTCGTTCAGGTCGGCGAGCCGAGCGAGGAGAAGTCCATCCTGATGATGCGCGGCATGGCCTCGACCATGGAACAACACCATCGGGTGCAGATTCTCGACGAGGCGCTGGAAGCGGCGGTCAAGCTATCGCATCGCTACATCCCGGCCCGCCAGTTGCCGGACAAGGCGGTTAGCCTGCTGGATACCGCCAGTGCGCGGGTTGCCATCAGCCTGCACGCGACGCCGGCGGAGGTCGAGGATTGCCGCCGCCGCATTGAAGGACTGAAGACCGAACTGGAAATCATCGGTCGGGAAACGGCGGTCGGCATCGACACGGCCCAGCGCCAGGCCGCCGCCACCGAAAAATTGCAGGCCGAGGAGGCGCGACTGACGGAACTGGACGCCCGCTGGCAGGAAGAAAAAGGCTTGGTGGACCAGATTTTGGATCTGCGCGCCAAGCTGCGCGGGGACGGTGGCGCGGTCGAGACGGGAGCCACGACCGAACCCGATCCGCAACGGCAGACTTGGTTGACCGAATTGAAGGAGCTTCAGGCCAAGTTGCACGCGCTACAGGGCGAGTCGCCGCTGATTCTGCCCAGCGTGGACGCCCAGGCGGTGGCCTCGGTGGTCGCCGACTGGACTGGCATCCCGGTCGGGCGGATGGTGAAGAACGAGGTCGAAACCGTGCTGAGTCTGGCCGACATCCTCAACCGCCGCATCATCGGCCAGCGGCACGCCCTGGACATGATCGCCCGGCGGATTCAAACCTCCCGCGCCGCGCTGGACAATCCCAACAAGCCGATCGGCGTGTTCATGCTGGCCGGCCCGTCCGGGGTGGGCAAGACCGAAACCGCTCTGGCGCTGGCCGAGGCGCTGTACGGCGGTGAGCAGAACGTCATCACCATCAACATGAGCGAGTTTCAGGAGGCGCACACCGTCTCGACCCTCAAGGGCGCTCCGCCAGGCTACGTCGGTTACGGCGAGGGCGGAGTGCTGACCGAGGCGGTGCGCCGCCGGCCCTACAGCGTGGTGCTGCTGGACGAAGTGGAAAAAGCGCACCATGACGTGCACGAAATCTTCTTCCAGGTATTCGACAAGGGCTGGATGGAGGACGGCGAAGGGCGGTTGATCGATTTCAAGAATACGCTGATCCTGTTGACCACCAATGTCGGCACCGACCTGATCATGAGCATGTGCAAGGACCCGGACCTGTTGCCCGATCCGGAGGGGTTGGGCAAGGCGCTGCGGGAGCCGTTGCTCAAGGTGTTTCCGCCGGCCCTGCTCGGCCGGCTGGTGACCATTCCCTACTACCCGCTCAGCGACGAGATGATCGGCGACATCGTCCGCCTGCAACTGGGTCGCATTACCCGGCGGATTCGGGACAATCACAAGGTCCCGTTCGGCTACGACGACGAGGTGGTGAAGCTGATCGTCAGTCGCTGCACCGAGTTGGAGAGCGGCGGGCGCATGGTGGACGCCATCCTGACCAATACCGTGCTGCCGGCGCTCAGTCAGGAGTTCCTGACCCGGATGGTGGAAGGGAAGCCGGTGGCGCGGGTGCAAGTCCAGGTGCGGGATGGCGATTTCGCCTACGCTTTCGAGTAGCGGCCGATGAACCGCAAACAGCGCCGGGCCGCCGCCAGCCCCTCCGGTCCCGGCGCGAACGCGCCCGAAGTTCTGGTACAAGCCATTCAATCGCATCGGCAGGGGCGGCTGGACGAGGCGGAAAGCCTGTATCGGCGGGCGTTGCGGCGCGATCCCCGGCACGTGGACGCCTTGCACTTCCTGGGCGTGTTGACCTCGCAGCGGGGCCGGCACGCGGAAGCCGCCGAGCTGATTGGCCGGGCGCTCGCCCTGAATCCGCGCTACGCCGATGCCTGGAACAATCTGGGCAACGTGTTGGCGGGGATGAATCGCTGGGATGAGGCGGCGACGGCTTACCAGCGGACTATCGAGTTGGCGCCCGACAATCCCAGCGCCCATTGCAATCTGGGTGTGATGTTGCTGCGCTCCGACCGATTCGTGGAGGCCGCCGCCGCGTTCCAGCAGGCCATCGCCCTGGCCCCCGGTTTGGCGGAAGCACATTTCAATCTGGGCAAGGCGCTGCACGCCCAGGGCCAGTACGAGGAAGCCATCGCCGCATACCGGGAAACCTTGCGCCGACAACCGGCGTATGCGATGGCGTACAGGAACCTGGGCCTGCTGCTCTACAACCTGAACCGGGGCGAGGAAGCCGTCGCGCTGTTTCGGGACTGGCTGGCGCGGGACCCGGCCAATCCGGTCGCCCGGCACATGCTGGCGGCGCATTCGGGCCGCGATGCGCCGGAGCGGGCCGCCGACGCTTACGTGCAAAATCTGTTCGACGGTATGGCCGATGGGTTCGACGATCACCTGCATCGCCTGGAGTACCGGGCGCCGGAACTGATCGCCCAGGCGGTCGTCGCGGCGGCGGGCCAGCCAAACGGGGCGCTGAGCGTATTGGATGCGGGTTGCGGCACCGGGCTGTGCGGGCCGGCGTTGCGGCCGTATGCGCGCCATCTGGCCGGGGTCGATCTGTCGCCGCGCATGATCGAGCGGGCGCGAACCCGCAGCGATTACGATGATCTGGTCGTGGCCGAACTAACCGCGTTTTTGACTGCCCGGACAGCGGCTTACGATCTGATCGTGTCCGCCGACACCCTGGTTTATTTCGGACGTCTGGAACCGGTGTTGATCGCCGCCGCCGCTGCCCTGCGGCCGGACGGGTGGCTGGCGTTCACCGTGGAGCGGTTGGAGGATGCGGAAACGGGGGACGGTTTCCGCCTCGATCCCAGCGGTCGCTATCGCCATGCCGAAGCCTACCTGCGGCGCGTGCTGGCCGGGAGCGGCATGGCGGTCGAGACCCTGGAGTCCGTGACCTTGCGTTTGGAGGGCGGCCAACCGGTGATCGGTTTTCTAGTGTCGGCGCGCAAGATGCCCACAGGGGACGAAGCCGGAACAGCGCGAGAATGAGGAGGCGCCTTGAGCCACGATGAGAACGATGATCAATCCACGGCTTCCAGCGGAGCGTTCGGTGGTCGCCCGTCGGATGCGCAAATCGCCGAATGGCTGTCCCAGGCCATGGGCTGTCACGGTCGGGGCAATCTGAGCGAGGCGCAAGCCCTGTATGAACGCGTTCTCGTCCACCGACCCAATTATCCCGAGGTCTTGAATTTTTTCGGGGTTCTCCAACAGCAGCGCGGCCAGTCGGTTCAGGCGGAACTGTTGATCCGTCGGGCCATCGCCAGCGCGCCCGGTTATGCGGCGGCCTACACCAATCTGGGTAACGTGCTGTTGATTCAGGGGCGGCACGAGGACGCCATCGCCGCGTACCGGCAGGCGATCCGATTCAAGCCCGACGAGGTGGAGGCGTGCGTCAATCTGGGCGCGGTGCTGCGGGGCCTGGGCCGGTTGCCGGAAGCGCTCGACGCCTATCAACAGGCCAGTACGTGGCGGCCGGCCGACGCCAACATCCATTATCACCGGGGTTTGATCCTGGCGGACCTGGATCGGCCGGAGGAGGCGATCCAGGCCCAGCGCGCGGCTTTGGAGCACAATGCGGCCCACCTGGGAGCGGTCAGGGCGCTGGGAACTCTCCTGCATCGGCGGGGCGAGGTGGATGAAGCCCGACTCGTGTTCGGCAATGCGGTGTTTCAGTTGGGGGAGGCGGAGGAGGCGCTGGCCCTGTTGCAATACTGGCTGCGCTTGATGCCGAACGATCCCATCGCCCAGCATCGTCTGTCCGCGTGGTTTAGCGGGGAAACGCCGTCGCGCGCTTCCGATGGGTATGTGACTTATCTATTTGATCGTTATGCCGATTGCTTCGACGAACATCTGGTGGAGCAACTCGGCTATCAAGCACCAGCGGTGATCGGGGCGCGGCTGGCCGATGTCCTGGGAGCGCCGGCTGCCCGGTTTGATGTACTGGACGCCGGCTGTGGCACCGGGCTGTGTCAGCCGGTGCTGCGACCCCACGCGCGCCATCTGACCGGCGTGGATTTGTCGCCGCGGATGGTGGACAAGGCGCGCGAGCGGGGTGGTTACGACGCGTTGGCGGTGGCGGAGCTGACCGCGTTTCTGAATGAGCGACCTGATGCTTACGATCTGATCGCGTCCGCCGATACCCTGGTTTATTTCGGCGCGCTGGAGCCGGTGCTGACCGCCGCGGCTCGCGCCCTGCGTCCGGGTGGCTGGCTGGCGTTCACGGCGGAACAAACCTCGGCGGACATCGCGCCGGACGGTTATTTTCTCAATAAAAGCGGCCGTTACAGCCATACGGCGGACTACCTGGAACGGGCGCTGGCGGGTGCTGGCCTGGAACTGTCAACGCGGACGGACGCCACGCTGCGCCAGGAGGACGACCAACCGGTGACGGGTCATGTGGTGCTGGCCCGCAAACCCGCCGCGGTTGACGGATGACTGGATTCTTGTCGGCGACGCCGCTATCTTGACAGCCTTTGCGCGCTGCCGACGACCGTTTGAAGTTCGGGGCCGCGCGATGTTCGGGGTTGCTCACTCGGGAGACGGTCTGGATGGTGGAGTTCGATGAGGTGAAGCTGTTGATCGGCGAGATCCTGCAATTGGGCGACCGAACGCGGGTCTTCGGTCCGGAGACGCCGTTGCTGGGGAGCATCCCGGAGTTCGATTCGATGGCGGTGGTCACGCTGATTCATGCGCTGGAGCAGCAGTTCGGGATTCGAATCGCCGACGATGAAATCAGCGCCGAGACCTTCGAGACCGTAGGCAAGGTGTACGACTTCGTGCGCGACAAGGTCGTGGCGGCGGCGTGAAAGGTTGGCGCATTGCCGGAAGGTCGGCCTGTTGCCGGTGCGCCGCCGAACACCCTGGAACATGCCGTTCCGGCCGGTCGCCGGCCCGCCGCGCCGGCGGCCCGGCGACCGAACCGGCGTGACCGCCGCCGGAGTGATGCTGGCGCCTCAGATTCGCATGGACAGCGATTGAAACACGTCTTCGGTCATGTGTCGCAACATGCTGAGCGCATCCCAGTCGTCCCAGGATTCGTGAATGCGGCCGTTCTCGATGCGGTGAAAGCTCATCCCCGTCACCGAAAGCCGCTGGCCGCTGGGCGCGATGCCCATGAATTCACCCTTGTGAGTGCCGCGGCCGATCCAGCGCGTGGCGACCTTGTTGCCCTCGGCGAGTTGATCCTGAATTTCAAAGCGGATGTCGGGGGCGGAAAAGTGAAAGAGCATGACGACTTGCTTGAACGCTTCGACGCCGCGCACCGCCTCCGGCAGGGTGGCGATATGGCCGATGTACTCGGGCGCGATGATTTCATCGGCGGTATCCAGGTTGCATTGGCTCCAGATAGCCTCGAAATTGCGTCGGACCAAGGCCTTGTTGGCTTCCAGCGTGTTGGTGTCTGACATCGGCAATCCTCCTTCGGCATAAGATTCCGCCTGAAGCGGCGATCGAAACAGCCGTTAGTGTAGTCCCTTCACCGGCGGCCCGTCACGGGGCCGGGCTTGGAATAACTGCTATAATTTTGCATTGTCAATCAACTGGCTGAGAGAGATTGGATCATGCCGCAACCAAGCCCGTCTTATTTTCAGGATGTCGAGCGCTGCGTCGATGAAATCATCGCCAGGGTCGGCCGGCGCATCGTGCTCGGCATTCCTCTGGGGATTGGCAAACCCAATCCGCTGGTGAACGCGCTCTACCGGCGGGTCAAGGCAAATCCGGATCTGTGGCTGAAGATTCTTACCGCGATCACCGTCGAGGTTCCCAGGGGCTCCAGCGATCTGGAGCAACGGTTTCTGGAGCCATTCGTCGAACGGGTGTTCGGCAATTACCCCGATCTGGAATACGCAGTCGATTTGCGCCAGGGCCAGGTTCCGCCCAACGTCGAAATCGCCGAATTCTTCTTCAAGCCGGGCGGTTATCTGAACGTGCCGATGCAGCAACAGAATTACATCAGCACCAACTACACCCATGCCGCCCGGGATATCATGAACAATGGCGCCAACGTGCTGGCGCAGCAGGTCGCCACCCGCGAAATCGATGGCGAGCGCTGGCTGAGCCTGGGCAGCAATCCGGAAGTGACCCTGGATTTGTTGCCGATGATCGAGGCGGCGCGGCGCCGCGGCCAGCAGGTCGTCACCGTCGCTCAGGTCAACCGCGAAATGCCGTTCATGTACAACGACGCCATGGTTCGGCCGCCCACGTTCGACCTGGTGCTCGATCATCCCCGCTACGACTTCCGGCAGTTCGGCGCCCCCAACATGCCGGTCGAAAACGCCGATTATCTGCTGGGCTTGCAGGCCAGCGCCCTGATCCGCGACGGTGGAACCCTCCAGATCGGCATCGGCTGCCTGGGCGACGCCATCGTCTATTTCAGTCAGTTGCGGCACCAGCAAAACGCCCTCTATCGCCAGATGCTGTCCGAGATCCGGGTCTTGGAGCATTGCGGCGATCTGATCGAGCGGGTTGGCGGCGTCGAGCCGTTCGAGCAGGGGCTGTACGGCTCCAGCGAGATGTTCGTCAACGGCTTTCTTTATCTCTATCGGGACGGCATTCTCAAGCGCCGGGTTTATGACAGCATCCCCTTGCAGCGCCTGCTCAACGAAGGAGCGATCACCGAGGCGGTCGAGGCGCGGACCCTGCGGACACTGCTGGAACGCGGCGTGATTCCAGCCCGCCTGGGCGAGGAAGAAGTCGAATTTTTGTGCCGGTTTGGAATTTTCACCGACCGGGTCAGCTATCGAGCGGGAGAATTGCTGATCGATGGGACAACGCGGGTTCCGGCCAATTTGGACCAGCCGGACACGTGGGCGGCGGTGGTCGAGCAGGGGCTGGGCAGTCGCCTCAGGGGCGGCATCGTGATGCACGGCGGTTTCTTCATGGGGCCGAGCAGCTTTTACGAGGCGTTGCGGACGATGCCCGAGGCCGACAGCCGACAGATTTGCATGACCACGGTGCGGCGCGTCAATCATCTGTATGGGGGGAACGAAACGCTGGCGGCCTTGCAGCGGCGAGATGCCCGGTTCATCAACACCACGATCATGATGACGTTGCTGGGCGCGGCGGTGTCCGACGGTCTGGAGAGCGGCCAGGTGATCAGCGGGGTGGGCGGTCAGTACAACTTCGTGGCCATGGCCCACGAACTGCCGGACGCCCGCTCCATCCTGATGCTGCGCAGTACCCGCGAGAGCGGGCTGACCGCGAGTTCGAACATCGTCTGGAATTATGGTCACATCACCATCCCGCGCCATTTGCGCGATATCGTGGTGACCGAATACGGCATTGCCGACTTGCGCGGCCGGTCGGACCGGGAGGTGATCGCCGCTTTGCTGAACATCGCCGATTCGCGCTTTCAGCCGGAACTGCTGGGCAAGGCCAAGCGCGCCGGCAAGCTGCCCCAGGATTACGAGATTCCGGAGCGGCATCGCTACAACACGCCAGGGCGCGTTCAGGCCCGATTGAACAAGTTCAGGCAGATGGGGTTGTGCCCGGACTTTCCGCTGGGCACCGATTTTACCGAGGAAGAGATCGTTCTGGGCCGGGTGCTCAAAAACCTCAAGACGCGGTTCGCGACCAAGAGCGATTTGATGAAGACCGTCGTCAAGGCGATGACGGTGGGAGCGCCACCAGCCGGCGCCCTGCGTTACCTGACCCGCCTCAAGCTGGATCAGCCGACTGGCCAGAAGGAACGGATGATTCAGAAACTCATCGTTTCCGAGTTGATGGCCGACGGTTACGTTTAGAAAGCCTTTTCGCGCGGCCTCCCAAACGATTCGGGGCGCGGGTTTCGATCCGCGCCCCGGTGGTTTTCGATGCAGACCCGCCCGGTTATTCCGGCTGGGCCAGTTCCTCTTCCTCGACGGCGGGCGTGGGTTTGACCACGACAGGGGCTTCAGGCGCGAGCGCCTCCGCTTCCGCCTCCGGGATTTCCGCCACCAGAGGTTCCTCGCTGTCGACGGCGGTGACCGCAACGGGCTTCGGCGGAGGTTCGGGCCTGAGGATGATCCCTCCCAGCGGCGGCACGGTGATGCTGATGGAATAGGGTTGCTCCATCCAGGGTCGCTCTTCGGCAATCAGCTCGACGCCGCCATTGCCGACTCCGCTGCCCCCATAGAAATGCGAATCGGAATTGAAGATTTCCGTATAACGACCCGCTCGCGGCACCCCAATCCGGTAATCGTGGCGCGGTACCGGCGTGAAGCTGACCACGACCACCAGAAAATCATCGTCCTTCTTGCGGAGGTAGCTCAAAATGGACTGATCGGCGTCATGACAGTCGATCCAACTGAAACCCTGCCATTCGAACTCGTAATGATGCAGTGTCGGTTCGCTGTGATAAAGCCGGTTCAAATCCTTGACCAGCAGTTGCATCCCCTGATGGAACTGGAACTGGAGCACCCACCAGTCGATGGGGTTGGCGCTGTTCCACTCATGGCCCTGGCCGAACTCGGTGCCCATGAAGAGCAGCTTCTTGCCGGGATGGGTGAACATATAGGTGTACAACAACCGCAGATTGGCGAAGCGCTGCCATTCGTCACCGGGCATCTTGTTGATCATTGAGCCCTTGCCGTGCACCACCTCGTCGTGCGAGAACGGCAACATGAAGTTCTCGGTGAAGCAGTACAGCATGCTGAAGGTCAGCAGGTCGTGGTGGTATTTACGATGGATCGGATTCTGCGCCATGTAGCGCAGAGTGTCGTTCATCCAGCCCATGTTCCATTTCATGCTGAAGCCCAGACCGCCCAGATAGGTGGGCCGGGTGACCTGTGGCCAGGAAGTCGACTCCTCGGCGATCACCATGGCGCCGGGATGCTCGCTATGCACCACGGTGTTGAGCTCGCGCAGAAAATCGATGGCTTCCAGGTTCTCGCGTCCGCCGTACTTGTTGGGGATCCACTCGCCTTCCTTGCGCGAATAGTCCAGATATAGCATCGAGGCGACCGCGTCCACCCGCAAGCCGTCAAGATGGAATTCCTCGATCCAGTACAGGGCGCTGGAGAGCAGGAAATTCTTCACCTCGTAGCGGCCGAAATTGAAGATCAGCGTACCCCAGTCCAGATGCTCGCCCTTGCGAGGATCGGTGTGCTCGTACAGCGCCTCGCCGTCAAAGCGCGCCAAGGCGTGGGCGTCCTTCGGGAAGTGCGCCGGCACCCAGTCGAGAATTACGCCCACGCCGTGCTGATGGCAGTAATCCATGAAGTAGCGAAAATCGTCTGGCGTGCCGAAACGGCTGGTGGGCGCGTAATAGCCGGTGGTCTGGTAGCCCCAGGAGGCGTCGTAGGGGTGTTCGGTGATTGGCAGCAGCTCGATGTGGCTAAACCCCAGTTCCTTGACGTAATCGACGAGCTGATGGGCGATGTCGCGGTAGTTCAGGAACTCGCCTTCCGGCCCGCGCCGCCACGAGCCGAGATGAACTTCGTAGATGGACATCGGCTGGTGGAGCCAGTCCGAATTTTTGCGTTTTTCCAGCCAGGCCGCGTCGCGCCAGACGTAGGTGTCGGGTTTGGGAACGATGCCGGCGGTGCTGGGACGCATTTCGAACTGTTGACCATAAGGATCGGATTTCAGCAGGATGGCGCCGCTGTGGCGGTTGCGGATCTCGAACTTGTACAGATCGCCCGGATACAGATTGGGGATGAACAGCTCCCACACCCCGCTGCCGCCGCGCACCCGCATCGGATGAACCCGGCCATCCCAGCGGTTGAAGCTGCCGACCACGCTGACCCGCTCGGCGCTGGGCGCCCAGACCGCGAACAGCACGCCGGCGACATTATCGGTCTCGTGCGGATGCGCGCCCAGGAAGCGGTAAGCGTGCCAGTGCTTGCCCTCCCCGAACAGGTACAGATCGAAATCGCCGAGTTGCGGCGGAAAGCAGTAGGGGTCGTAGGAAATATGCTCGTGATGATCGGAATCGCGCCAGATCAGCCGGTAGCGTTCCGGAATCTGATCGGGCTTGCCCTGCCACTCGAACAGATCGGTATTGGGAATGCGTTGCAGCGGCAAATTGCCCTCGGCGATGTGGACTTCCTGGGCATAAGGCAGATGGGCGCGCACCACGACCTTCTTATCCTGGGGATGACGGCCCAGCACGGCAAAGGGATCATGATGGCGGGCTTCGAGGATGCGTTGCAATTCGGGTTGAAGTTTTGGGCTCGTCACGTTTTTCATCCTGTTTTATGTTGACGGTTGAGGCCAGGCGCGGCGGCGGGTGACGCTGCGAACCGCGAACGGTTTCGATGGACGATGTCGCAAGCGCCACGGCTTCGCTGGATATATCGAAAAATGGCGGACAGGCGGAATCGGGGCGCCGCGCGTTTTGACTGCCTAGTATAACGCCGAATCGCTAAAGGGTGGTTTTCCGTGAGGATAAATGGGCCGGGAGGCGGGAAGCGCCGTCCCGCCTGGAATGGGCGGTTTTTCGCGGAGCGGGCCGGAGAAGGGCGGAAACCTCGATCCGGCGGTTCGGGGTCCGCGCGGCGATTCGCGCCGGCGGACATCCCCGCGTCGCCGTAATTTGGTAAGATTGAAAAGGCATCATCCAAACTCATCGAAAACAACTCATCCAAGGGACGATCCATGAATCCTCGTCAATTGCTTGTGTCCGCGTTGGTCCTGGGGTTCGGCGCGCTGGCGGGTTGCGGCGGCGGCTCCGAAAAGCCGGTGAGCTTTAAAAAAGACGTTTATCCGATCCTGAAGGCAAAGTGCCTGGAGTGCCATGTCGCGCCCGACAAGGAGGGTTATCAGAAAAGCGGTCTGGCGTTGAGCACCTACGAGGAATTGATGAAGGGCACCAAGATGGGGCCGGTCATCGTCCCCGGTCAGAGCCTCAACAGCAGCCTGAACCGGTTGATCGAAGGTCGCCCCGGCGTCGATCCTTCCATCCAGATGCCCCATGGCAAGGTGAAGCTGCCGGACGCGGAGCTGGCCACGATCCGCAAGTGGGTGGATCAGGGCGCCAAGAACAACTAGGCCGTCTTGCCTCGTCGCTCCTCCCCGACGCCCCGGCAACGGGGAGGAGGTAGGTCCGACCGATTGCGTTTTCCAACCCCACTCCCTCGCGTCCACCCGTCCCGAACCCCACGCCCAGTCGCTGTCCAGCGGCGGAGCGGTCGCGCCGTTTCCAATCGTTTTCCGGGGATTCCTCATGGTCGCTTCCAGGCAGGCCGCGCTGACCGGCGCGGATTTCGATACGTGGCTGGGCACCTTGCAAGTTCCATGGTCGCCCGCGCAGATCGAGAGCGTCCGGTGGGCCTACGCGCTGGGCGGCGAGCCGGACCTGGCGGTGGCCGATCTGTTGGCCGACCTGCGCGTGGATCACGAGGTGGTGACAGCCGCCCTGCTGCACGAACCAGTGGCGACCGGCCGGATCAAGCAGGCGGCGGTGCGGGAGAAGTTCGGGGCCGGCGTGGCCCAACTGGTGGATGGTATCGTCAAGCTGGACGCCATCGGCGAGTTGCACCAGAGCAGCCAGCACGCCGGCCGCCAGTTGGAAAGCCTGCGCAAGATGCTGCTGGCCATGGCGCAGGACGTGCGGGTGGTGCTGATCAAGCTGGCGATGCGTCTGGACGCGCTGCGCCAGTTGAGCCGGGCTCCCGTCCCCGAGCAGCAACGCGTTGCCCGGGAGACTCTGGATATCTTTACCCCGCTGGCCAACCGCCTTGGCATCGGCCGGCTCAAGTGGGAAATGGAAGACCTGGCGCTGCGCTATCTCGATCCGGCCACGTACAAGCAGATCGCCGCCGCGCTGGATGAGCGCCGCGCCGACCGGGAGCGCTACATCGCGCGGGTCATGGAGGAGTTGCGCGACCACCTGCGCGAGGCCGGCATCCACGCCGAGGTGGGCGGCCGGGTCAAGCACATCTACAGCATCTGGCGCAAGATGCAACGCAAGAAGCTGGCCTTCGAACGCATTTTCGACATGCGGGCGGTGCGGGTGCTGGTGGACACGGTGAACGACTGCTATGCCGCGCTGGGCGTGGTGCATGCCCACTGGAACCATATCCACCGGGAATTCGACGACTACATCGCCCATCCGAAACCCAACGGCTATCAATCCTTGCATACGGCGGTGGTCGGGCCGGAAGGCCGAACGGTGGAGGTGCAAATCCGTACCACCACCATGCATCAACACGCCGAATTGGGCGTCGCCGCGCACTGGCGCTACAAGGAAGGCACCGCCGGATCGGGTGATCCGGCTCACCGGCAAATCGCCTGGCTGCGGCAGATGCTGGAGTATCGGGAGGACGAGGCCGACGAGGGCGATCTGCTGGAGCGGTTCAAGGCCGAAGCCTTTCAGGACCGGGTCTACGCCCTGACCCCCAAGGGCGCCATCGTTGAGCTGGCGCAGGGCGCCACCCCGCTGGATTTCGCTTATCACGTCCACACCGAGGTGGGTCATCGCTGTCGGGGCGCCAAGGTCAACGGCCGGATTGTGCCGCTGACCTACGAACTCAAGAACGGCGAACAGGTCGAGGTGCTAACCGCCAAGGTGGCCAGCCCCAGCCGCGACTGGCTCAGCCCGCATCTGGGCTATGTCAGGACCAGCCGGGCGCGGGCCAAGATCCGGCAATGGTTCATTCAACAGGATCAGGACAAAAGCATCGCCGCCGGCCGCGCCGCGCTGGAGCGGGAATTTCAGCGGCTGGGCATCCGCCACCTCAAGCTGGAAAAAGTGGCGGAGAAGCTCAATTTCGCCAAACCCGACGAACTGTTCGCCGCCTTGGGTCACGGCGTCCTGACCACGGCGCAGGTGGTGGCCCGGATTCAGGACCTGTTGCCGGCGGCCCCGGCGGCCGGGGAAAGTCCCGCCGTCGCCCGCAAGCCCCGACCGGTCGAATCGGGCGCCAGCAAGGGCGACGTGCAAATTCGCGGGGTGGGGCGGCTGCTGATTCAGATCGCGCACTGCTGCCGGCCAGCTCCGTTCGAACCCATCGCCGGCTATATCACTCAGGGGCGTGGCGTGACCATCCATCGGCAGGATTGCGCCAATCTGCTGGCGCTGGCCGGCCGCCATCACGAACGCATCATCGAGGTGAGCTGGGGCGAGACGCCGACCACCTATCCAGTGGACGTGATGATCGTCGCCCACGACCGTTCCGGCCTGCTGCGCGACATCACTTCGGTCCTGGCCAACGAACAGGTGAACGTGCTGGGCGCCAATACCCTGACCGACAAGGAAACCTCCATCGCCCGGATGGGGCTGACCCTGGAAATCACCGACGTGGTTCAGCTCAGCCGGGTGCTCGACAAGATCGGGCAATTGGCCAACGTGATGGAAACGTACCGGAAAAATTGAAGCGACGGTGTTTCAATCCAGGCTTGCCAACAGCCGCCGGGTTTCCCGCAACAGCGGGTTGCGGCGCAGCAACAGCGTCAGCCGGCTGCCGCCGCTCTGCCGCCACAGGATCGCCGCCCGAACGCCGGCCAGCAACAGCGCCCGAATCCGGTTGGCGTTGTCCGGGTTGTTCAAATGGGTCGGGTCGCCGCTGACCATGATGCGCGGCGTCAGGGTGCTAAGGCTGTTCAGGTAGAGGTTGGCGAAGCGGGCGATGGTATTGCCGTGGTCGACGGGAAAATGCGGCAGGTTGCGGAGCACGTCCTCGATGCCGTCGCGTAGCATCGTCAGCAGTTCGGGCCGCTGGGCCAGCTTGCGTTCCAGGCCGAGCAGCGCGACCGCATAGCGGGTCAGCTCCATATCCCGTGGCTGTTCAAGCTGCTGTTCGAGCAGGCGCAGTCCAGTGCGCAAGCGGGCGACGCCGCCGTAGATGGCGGCGCTGTTGGCGGCGTCGATCTGGAGCAGACTGTTCAGGCAGGTTTCGGTATCGAGCGCGTTCGTCTGGCCGCGCCGGGCAATGTTGCGGACCAGATCGACAGCCTGCAAGACCCCGGCGAGGGCTACGGCCCGGTCGTGGTCGGTTTGGGGCATGGGGTTCCAGGTTCGGGTGGCGAGAATGGCTTCAATCATAGGCGGCGGCGATGATTCCGCCACCCAGACACACATCGTCGCGGTAAAAAACCACGGACTGGCCCGGCGCGATCGCCCGTTGCGGTTCGGCGAAGCCGACGTCGAGCGTGTTGGCGTCCAGCCGTTCCAGCACGCAGGACTGATCCGGTTGCCTGTAACGAATCTTGGCCTGGCAGGACCAGGGGACGGCGGGTGGCTCGCCGCCGATCCAGTGTGGCGCGACGGCGCGCAGCCGGCGGTGGAACAGCAGGGGATGATCGCGGCCCTGGACCACGATCAGCGCGTTGCGTTCCAGCGCCTTGCCGGCGACGTACCAGGGTTCGCCGCTGCCCTCCCGGCGGCCGCCGATGCCGAGTCCCTGCCGTTGTCCGATGGTGTGGAACATCAGGCCGGCGTGCTGGCCGAGGATTTCACCCGTCGGGGTCTGGATCGGGCCGGGCTGGGCGGGCAGGTAGCGGTTGAGGAAGTCGCGAAACCGGCGCTCGCCGATGAAGCAGATGCCGGTGCTGTCCTTTTTGTCGTGGGTAACCAGACCGGCGGCGGCGGCCTGGTCCCGTACCTGGCGTTTGCGCAGCCCGCCGATGGGAAAGAGCGCGCTGGCCAGTTGCGCCTGATCGAGGCCGTGCAGAAAGTAACTTTGATCCTTGCCGGGATCGCAACCCCTGAGCAGAAGGCAGCGCCCGTTTTGCTCCACGCGGCGGGCGTGGTGACCGGTAGCGATCCGGTCGGCCCCCAGCCGCCGGGCATGGTCGAGAAACGCCTTGAACTTGATTTCGGTGTTGCACAGCACGTCCGGATTGGGCGTCCGGCCGGCGCGGTATTCGTCCAGAAAGTAGCGGAACACCCGGTCGCGATACTCAGCGGTGAAATTGACGGTATGCAATGGGATGCCGAGCGTTGCGCACACCGCCCGCGCGTCCTCCAGGTCCTCGGCGGCGGCGCAGTAGCCGGTGTCCTGGGCGTCCTCCCAGTTTTTCATGAAGACGGCATGCACGTCGTGGCCCTGCTCGACCAGCAACAGGGCGGCGACCGAGGAATCCACGCCGCCGGACAGACCGACGACGATCCGGGTCTTGGGCATTGGGGGAAGAAGGGTGGCGATGGGGGCGAGGCGATGGGTAATGATAGCAGACGCGCCAGGGGGGATCGCGCTGGCGTGCTTGGGGAAACAAGCGCAGTCCCGCGCGGCGCGGAACCGTGGGGGATGCCGCGCCGGGATTACTTGATCAGCGACAGGCTGTCCCGGGCCAATTGATCGAATTCGGCCTTGAAACGCGCCGTCAGCTCGCTCAGGATTCTGGCGTCGTCCATGAACTTCCGCTGCAAGCTGGCCATGGCCTCGACCTGACCGGCCATGAAGGCTTGCAGGCTGGTCGGATCGCTGATTTCGGCCGCCGCCTTCATCCGGCCGATCGCCGTGTCCACGTAGGATTGCAGGGCGCTCATCTGAAAGTTGACCAGAGTTTCCAGATTGGCGGCGGACAGCTTGTTGGCCTTGATGATCGGGGCCAGCAGGTTTTGGGATTGCTCGGATGTTTGGGGCGTTGCGTCGTCGGTCATGGTGAGTCGCTCCAGGGGTTTATCGCGGATCGCGCTTTGTTGCGATGCAACATAGCGCAAAATTCATGACGACGCAATCCATGGTGAACTAGTGCTTCGGTCGGCCGTGGTGGGGAACGGATTTCGCGTCGTCCGTCCGTCCCGCGTGGGTCATCCGCTCCGGTTGAGACAGTAAAGCTGACCGGTTGACCATCAATCTTGGCGATAGATGCTCCACTGACGGATAATATCGCCCCCTCTAACCCAACTTATTGCCATGTGGTTTAAAAATCTGACACTACTGCGGTTGATGGAACCGTTTTCCTTGACCGTCGAGGCGTTGGCGGCCCGGCTGGAACAGCACGCCTTCCAACCCTGCCCGAGCCATCACTCCAGCGCCGCTGGCTGGACGCCGCCCCTGGGCCGCAAGGCGGTCGATCTGATCCATGGAGTGAGCGGTCGTCTGTTGATCTGCCTGCGCACCGAGGAAAAGGTGCTGCCGGCGACGGTGGTCAACCAGACGCTGGCCGAGCGCGTCGCGCTGATCGAGGACCAGCGGGGAGGGATGGTGCGTCGCCGCGAGAAACGGGAACTGCGCGACCGGATCGTGGAGGATTTGCTGCCCCGCGCCCTGACCCGTGGCCGTCTCGGCTATGCTTATCTGGACCCGGCGGCGGGTTGGCTGGCGGTGGATAGCGCCAGCGCGCGCGGGGTCGACGAAATCGCCGGGATGCTGCGCAAGACCCTGGGCGCGTTTCCGGTCGCGCCGCTTCGGGTCGCCTGGTCGCCAATGACGATCATGACCGCCTGGCTGGCCGAGGGCGGGGCGCCGGCCGGATTCGCCTTGGGCGATGCCTGCGAATTGCGCGAAGGTGACGACGGCGGCGGGGTCGTGCGCTGTCGGGGTCAGGACTTGACCGGCGACGAATTGCGCGGCCACCTGCGAGCCGGCAAACAGGTGACCCGACTTGGCCTGAGTTGGGACGAACGAGTCGCCTTCGTCCTCGATGAAATGCTGGTGGTGCGCCGGCTCCAGTTTCTCGACGTGGTGCGCGAATCCTTGCGCGATACCGCCGCCGACTCGCCGGAAGCCGTGTTCGACGCCGAATTCGCCTTGATGACCGGGGAGTTGGCGCTGTTGCTGCCGCGATTGCTGGAGCTGTTCGGCGGGGAGGCGTGATGCTTTCGGCCGGTTCCGAAGGGCGGAGCCGGCTTGGGACCGGATGATCCGGTGCAACTTCGGGCGCTTGGCGGTTTGGGAAGAACGGAATGATGAGTCATTGGCATCTGATGAGCGTGATGGTGACGGTGGGGGCGTTGGCGCTGTTGGCGCTGACCGGCTGGTTTATCCTGCGTTATGCGCGGCGGCGAAAATGGCTGATCGCGGAAGCGGCGCTGGCGGCCCAGCAGGCGGCGGAAAAGGCGGCGGCGGAAAAGGCGGCGGCGGAGAGGACGACGCTCAAGCAACTGGCGGCCGAGCGACTGGCGGCCAAGCGAGCGATGCTGGAACAGGCGGCGCTGGACCGCGCGGCCCAGGACAAGGCGGTGGTGGAACAGGCCATCGCCGAATGGGCGGCGGCGGAACAGGCCGAGGCCGAACGCGTGCAATTGCGGCAGGCGGCGATAGAGCGGCGGGAAGCCGAGGAAGCCGAAACCCGCTTGCGCGCCGTCGAGGAAGCCATCGCCGAGTGGGTCGACGCGGAGCAGAAAGGCAGCCGGTTGGCCGCCCCGCCGCCGGGCGGCAAACCGTCCCGAAAGACCTATACCCGCGCCGAGGTCATTCACCAGCAAGTACGCCTGCAGGCCGAAGCGGTGGGAAAGGAAATCCAGGAACTGGAATATATCAAGAACCGGATTGAAGCCGGGGTGGATTTGCTGCCGATCGAATTCAAGCAAACCGTGGACGAGTGGAAGGAAGGCCGGGTGCTCCGGCACAGCAGCTTCGACGATCTCAAGCTCAAGTTCCGCTACAAGGCCTATTCGGTCGAGGACGGTTACGAACTGTTGTACCTGTACAGCCGCTGGGTGGCCCAGCAGTGGCAAAAACTGCGGGTGTTCGTCCGCCTGCTGGGCACCGAGGTGGATCTGTCGGAGAGCATTCAGGCGGCCATCGAGCGGGCGGAACGGAAAGAACGGGAAAAGTATCTGGAAATGGACATGGACGTGCTGCTGACCTTGCGCGACATCCGCGACATCGTGGACAAGTTGATCGGCATGGAAACCCTTCTCAAGGAGTTGGAGGTGGTTTGCCAAAGGCGTTCCGACCAGATCATCGCGCCGAAGTGGGAGGCGAAGGGTTTGCTGTAGGCGCGCAAAGGAAGGCGGCGACGCTATAATCCTGTTGGGCGGACGGGATTGGCGTCGGGGTCTTGGGCAGGTCGCTGTGCCCCCACCGTCGGGACAAGCCGCTATCCGGGCATCAGCCCCTTAATTCAAGAGAGGAAAATCGAATGAGAAAAGCATTGTCCCTGTTGTTGTTTTCGGTGCTGGTTTCCCTGGGCGTCACCGCCTGGGGCGCCGGGAAAACCATCAAGCTGGGCGTGATCGCCGAGCTGACCGGCGACATGCCGGCCGTGGGAACATCCTGCAAGAACGCCGCCGAGATGGCGGTCAAGGAGGTCAACGCCGCCGGTGGCTTGCAGGTCGGCAAGGAAAAGATGAAAGTGGAACTGGTGGTCGAAGACAACGCCGGCAAGGCCGACCAGTCCGCCGCCGCCGCCCAGAAGCTGATCACCCAGGATGCGGTGCTCGCCATCGTCGGTCCCAACGCCAGCCGCTACGCCATTCCCGCCTCGGAGATCGCCGAGAGCGAAAAGACGGTGCTGATCACGCCCTGGTCCACCAATCCCAAGACCACGCTCGACGCGACCACCAACAAGCCCAAGAAATACGTGTTCCGGGCCTGCTTCATCGATCCTTTTCAGGGTGGGGTGCTGGCCAAGTTCGCGTTGGAAAACCTGAAGGCCAAGAAAGCCGCCGTGCTCTACGACGTGGCGTCCGACTACAACAAGGGCATCGCCGAGGTGTTCAAGGCCAATTATGAAAAGCTGGGCGGCAAGATCGTGGCCTTCGAGACCTACACCACCAACGACAAGGATTTCTCGGCGCAGTTGACCAAGATCAAGGACGCCAAGCCCGACGTGATCTTCCTGCCCAACTACTACAGCGAAGTGCCGCTGCAAGTACAACAGGCCAAGCGGCTGGGCATCACCGCGCCCTTCATCGGCAGCGACTCCTGGGGCAGCAACGAACTGCTCACCCTTGGCGGCGCCGACCTGAACGGCTACTACTTCAGCACCCACTACGCCGCCGACAACGCCGCGCCGGTCGCCAAGAAGTTCATCGCGGACTATGAGAAGGCCTACGGAACGAAGCCGGACGACGTGGCCGCGCTGACCTACGACGCCTTCGGTTTGCTGTTCGACTCGATCCAAAGCGCCGGCAAGGCCGACCGCGAAGCGGTCCGCGCCGCGCTGGCCACCCTGCCGACCTACAAGGGCGTCACCGGCGACATGAAATTCCAGGCCGATTCGCGCGACCCGATCAAGAGCGCCGTCATCCTGCAAATCAAGGACGGCAAGTTCGCCTATTACACCAACGCCAATCCTTGACGAAATCGGTTGAGGACAATGGCTTGACGTAACGCAAGGGCGGTCCGGCGGACCGCCCTTCTTCTTGCAACCGCGCCGCCGCGAGTCACGATCTTGAGCGAAGGCATCGTCTACTGGCTGCAACAGACCCTGAACGCCCTGCAACTGGGCAGCATCTACGCCCTCATCGCCCTGGGCTACACCATGGTCTACGGCATTCTGACCATGATCAATTTCGCGCATGGCGACGTGTTCATGATCGGGGCCTTTTTCTGTTTCCTGGCCGCCGTGTTCCTCGGTCTGCCCTTCGCGCCCACGCTGTTGCTGGCTATGGTGGGCGCCGCGCTGCTGGGGGTAACCATCGAGCGCCTGGCCTACAAGCCCTTGCGGCATGCCCCCCGGGTTTCGGCCATCATCACTGCCCTGGGCGTGGGTATCTTTCTGGAAAACTTCACCCTGGCGCTGGCGCCCTATCCCAAGAACATTCCCCCCCTGCTCGAACACGTCACCTGGAATCTGGGAGGGGTGTCCTTGTCTTCCCTGCAGGTCATCATCATCCTGCTGTCGCTGGGATTGATGTTCCTGCTCGATTACGTGGTCCACCGCACTCCGGTGGGCATGGCGATGCGGGCCATTTCCTGGGACAAGACCTTCGTGCCGCTGATGGGGGTGCCGCTGGATCTCATCATCTCGGTCACCTTCGCCATCGGCGCGGGCCTGGCCGGCGCGGCGGGCACCATGTACGCGCTCGCCTATCCGGTCATCGACCCCTACATGGGCATCATGGTGGGCTGGAAGGCGTTCATCTCCGCCGTGGTGGGCGGGATCGGCAACATTCGCGGGGCGATGATCGGCGCCTTCATCCTGGGCGGCGTGGAGATCATGGTCACGGCTTTCTTTCCCTCGACCTACCGGGATTTCGTCGCCTTCACCCTGCTGATGCTGTTGATCCTGGTGCGGCCCTACGGCATCTTGGGCAAGCCACGGACACAAAAAGTATGAAGACGCGGTGGAGCGTGGGTTGGGAATGGTTGATGGCGCAGCGCTGGTTGTTGCCGGTGCTGGTCGCGGTCGGGTTCGTCCTGGCCTTCGCCATCGAATACGACCTGTTCAACAACGAGTACGTTCGGGGGGTGGCGATGTCCGTCGGAATCCCCGAATACACCCTCGAATACACCCTGTTCAACAAATACGTCCAGTTGGTGATGATGTACGTCGGGATCAACATCATCCTGACGGTCAGCCTGAACCTGGTGAACGGCTACATGGGCGAGTTTTCCCTGGCCCACGCCGGCTTCATGGCGGTCGGGGCCTACACCGCCGCCCTGCTGACCCAGAAGGTATTGCCGGTGGCGGCCTATCCGGGGCTGTTTCCGTTGGCGGTGCTGGCCGGTGGGCTGATGGCGGCGGCGCTGGGGCTGATCGTGGCGGTGCCGTCGTTCAAGGTGCGCGGCGACTATCTGGCGATCATCACCCTGGCCTTCCTGATGATCGTCAAGTCGGTGATCGAGAACATCGACACCATCGGTGGCCCGCGCGGCATTCCCGGCATCAAGAAGCTGACCACGCTGCCCTGGGTGTTTTTCTGGGTGGTGGTGTCGGTCTGGGTGGTGCGCAACTTCGTCTATTCCAAGTACGGGCGCGGTGTATTGTCGATCCGCGAGGACGAGATCGCCAGCGATCTGATGAGCGTCAACACCCGGCGGGTAAAGTTTCTGGCGTTCATGGTGTCGTCCTTTTTCGCCGGTATCGCTGGAGCGTTGTTTGCCCATCTGTTGCAGTTCATCAGTCCCCGAGTGTTTGACATCATCAAGACCACCGACGTGCTGATCATGGTCTATCTGGGCGGCATTGCGTCCATCGGCGGTTCGATCCTGGGCGCGACGGTGTACACCGTGCTGCTGGAACTGCTGCGGCCATCGACCGTGGCGGCGATGCTGGCCTGGTTGCCGGCGGTGGCGCTCGATCCGCTCAACGAATATTTCATCCGCCATCTGGGCGTCTGGCGGATGGTGATCATGCCGTTGCTGTTGGTGCTGGTGATGCTCTACTGGCCGCGCGGGATCATGGGTCTGCGCGAGTTCCGCTGGTTCATCCCCAGGCGGGATCTGGAGGCGCACCACCGCCAACACGCGCATGGAGGAAGCCATGGCGCTGCTCACGGCCACTAGGGTCAGGCACTACTTCGGCGGTCTCTGCGCGGTCTCCGACTTCAACCTGGACCTGCAAGCCGGCGAACTGGTCGGCATCATTGGCCCCAACGGCGCGGGCAAGACCACGGTGTTCAACCTGATCACCGGCGTTTATCGGGCCAGCGAGGGCAGCATCCGGCTCCGGGACACCGAACTGGTGGGCAAGACCCCGCATCAGATCACGGCGCTGCGGGTCGGCCGCACGTTCCAGAACATCCGGTTGTTCCGGGATTTGTCGGTGCTGGACAACGTGCGCATCGCCCACTACGCCCAGGTTCGCTACGGTCCGCTGGAGGCATTGCTGCACCTGGGCCGCTATCGCCGCGAGGAGCAGCGCATCGTCGAAAACTCCCGGCGGCTGCTGAGCATTTTCAAGCTGGATCATCTGGCCGGCGAGACCGCCAAGAATCTGCCCTACGGCTCGCAGCGGCGGCTGGAAATCGCCCGCGCCCTGGCCATCGGCCCGGAATTGTTGCTGCTGGACGAACCGGCGGCGGGGATGAACCCGAACGAGATCGATCAATTGATGGAATTCATTCAGTGGATTCGCCGGGAATTCCAGCTCACCATTCTGCTGATCGAGCACCAGATGAAGCTGGTGATGGGCATCTGCGAGCGGATCAAGGTACTGGACTTCGGCGAGACCCTCGCCGAGGGGCCGCCGGAGGCGATCCAGAGCAATCCCAAGGTGTTGGAGGCTTACCTGGGCGAGGGGCCGGTCGGATGAGCGACGGAACGGGTGGATTCGAGGACATTCAACTGGAAGCACGCGACCTGGAGGTTCATTACGACGGGATCCGGGCGCTGCATGGCGTTTCCTTTACCGTGCTCCGGGGCGAGATCGTCACCTTGATCGGCGCCAACGGCGCGGGCAAGACCTCGATTCTGCGGGCGATTTCGGGTCTGATCCCCTACGGTGGCGCCGTGGTGTTCGAGGGCCGGGATCTCAAGCGGGTGTCGGCGCACCGGATCGTCGGGCTGGGCATCGCGCATGTGCCGGAGGGCCGGGGTATCTTCGGCAATCTGACGGTATTGGAGAACCTGCGCCTGGCCACCTGGCAACGCACGGACAAGGGCGAGATCGCGGCCGACTACGACCGGGTGTTCACGATCTTTCCGCGGCTCAGGGAGCGCCAGCGTCAGCTGGGCGGAACCTTGTCCGGGGGTGAACAGCAGATGCTGGCGGTGGGGCGGGCGTTGATGAGCCGGGGCCGACTGCTGCTGCTGGACGAGCCGTCGATGGGGCTGTCGCCGCGGCTGGTTCAGGACATCTTCCGGGTGATCGAGGACATCAATCGATCTGGAACCACCGTTCTGCTGGTGGAACAGAACGCCAACATGGCCTTGCGGATCGCGTCCCGCGCCTACGTCCTGGAGACCGGCGGCGTCATCCTGTCCGGCGCTGGCCGCGATCTGCTGGGCGATCCCCGCGTCAAGGAAGCCTATCTGGGCGCGTAGCCGGCTGGGCGCATGGGTTTCAGAGTGTCCCGCCCGGTTCTTCCAGAATGACGCGGAACCCGGTCATCGCGTCGCGGTAGTCGGGTTTGCGCGCCAGGCGCTTGGCCACGCGCAGATCGCCGGCGCCGTTGTTCCACGAGCCCCCGCGAACGACGCGTTGCCCTTCGTTGGGCCGCAAGGTCGAACAGCGCTGTTCGTCGCCGTTGTAGGTTGGATTGTAGTCCGAGCAGGTCCATTCCCAGGCGTTGCCGATCATGTCGCGCAGGCCCAGGGCGCTGGGTAGATAGCTGCCGACGGGCGCGGTGACCGCGTGGCCGTCGTCCAGATTGCCCATGGACGCGCCGGTCGGATCGTTGCGGTCGGAGAAGTTGGCCTGGCGGGGGTCGATGTCGTTGCCCCAGGGGTACCGGGTCGTTGCGCCGGCCCGGGCGGCGTACTCCCACTCGGCCTCGGTGGGCAGCCGGAAACGCTGGCCGGAGCCCGCTTCCCAGGACAGCCATTCGGCGAAGGCCCGCGCGTCGTCCCAGGTAAGGTTGACGGCGGGCTGGGCGTCGTCGTTCAGGGAACGACCCTGGAAGGAACCGCTGTTGTGGGCCGACCGGAAGCGACGGAATTGACGGTTGCTGATCTCGTTCCTGCCCATCCAGAAGCCCTTGACGCAAACCTCGTGAGGGGTTTCGTCGCGGCCGCGATCCCGTTCGGTGGAGGGACTGCCCATGTTGAAGCAGCCTCCCTCGATCCAGCTTAGCTCAAGGCCGATGGTGTTCTCGGTCCGGGTCTTGAGGGTAGTGGGCCGTTCGGCGGTGGCCAGTTCGGCCCGGACGGCGGCCAGCGCCGGGTGGTTGGGATCGATGGCCGCCGCCCGCTCCAAAGAGTTGGCGGCCAGTGTCCAGTTTTTCAGGGTGATGGCGTTGCGGGCCTGGTCGAGATGGCGGGTGACTTCCACCGCGCGATTCTGGGCGGCTTCCTGGGCCAGACGGGCTGCTTCCTCCTCTTGCTGGCGTTGTTGCAGCGCCGCTGCTTCCTGCTGGCGTTGCTCTTGCAGGGTGTCGTAATACTGGTAGGCGAGCAGACCGGCGCCCGATAACCCCGCGACCGCGAAGACCGTAACCAGAATGCGCATCCATTGGACGGGCGGCGCTTCGATGATGGCCGGCCGGTCCGAAACCTCGCGATCCGTTACCGGTGGGGGAGGCGGTTGAGATGGCGTCAGCGTGGAGCGGGCGCTCAGCGTCCCGTCGCGGCGGACGGTGGAAACTTTCCGGAGATGCTCCAGCGCCGATTGAGGGGAACGCTTGAGCAAGGATTCCGAAGGCCCGGTCGTGGCGGAGGATGGTTCGGTGCCAGGCGCGGGTTTTTCCGGAGAGGATGCCGGTGGGGGCGTCAGCTCGTCCAGATGCTCCCAGATGTTTTCCAGGAGCGGCAGGGAACCGCCATCGGCATCGTCGACCAGTGGGGTTGAGCGCGAAACGAGGTCGAGCGAAGGGAGCGCGTCATGCGGTTCGCGGACGTCGGATTTCCGCCTGGGTTGGCTCGCGCCGACGGCGGGAGGCTTCCCGGCGGCGCGCTGGGAAGGACGCGATGGCGTGCTTGGCCATTCCCTGGGTCTGGATCGCGGCGTCGAGGGGCGCCGATCCTCGCCTTCGGGCCAGGCGACGCGCAGCGAAGGCGCTGGCGCTTGCTCCAGCAGATCGGCGGCCAGCGGCGGGACTTGAGAGAAATCAGCACGGTTGTCGGCCCGGTCGGCGGTCTGCAGGGCTTCCCGCATCGCGGCCATGGTCTGAAATCGTTCCTCGGGCCGGACGGCGATGGCCTGATCGACCACGCGCAGCAAGCCATGCGAGTACAACCCGGCACCGACTTCGACGGCGGGCTGCACCGGATCCTTGAGCACCCGGCCGGGTGCCTCGATCGGCGGTGTACCGGTGATGCAACGATACAACACCGCGCCAATGGCGTAGATGTCGGTCCAGGGGCCATAGTCCTCGCCGACCGTGACGTACTGTTCGATGGGGGAATAGCCGGGGGTGACCACGCTGGTGACGCTGCGGGTGCGCCGACCCAGCGCCTGGCGGGCGGCGCCGAAGTCGATCAGGATGACCCGATTGCTGCTGGCGCGAATGTAGAGATTGCTGGGCTTGATGTCCCGGTGCAGGTAGCCTTGGGCATGGACGGCTTCCAGGGCCGGCATCACGTCGTTCAGGATGCGGCGCAGTTCCGGTTCGGGCAGGATGCCGCCCCGCTGCAAGGTGGCGCTGAGGGATTCGCCTTCTTCGTATTCCATCACGATGTAGGCGGTGCCGTTGGCGGTGAAGTAATCCCGCACCCGGACCACGCCGGGATGATTCACCTGCACCAGGATTTTGGCTTCGTCCAGGAAGCGTTGCAGGCCCCATTCGTAGCAGGGCGGTTCGCTGTCCCGGGCCGGAATCTGGCCCTGGGCATTGGGGCGGACCGTGATGCCGTTGTGATCGCGATAGGCCCACTCGGCGGGAAAATACTCCTTGATGGCGACTTCGTTCTCGAGCGCTTCGTGGATCGCCTTGTAGGTGATGCCGAAACCGCCGGCGCCCAGAACGCCCTCGATCTGGTAGCGGTGCAGATTGTAGCCCGTGGGTAGCGCGTTGGTTTCCTCGGTCATCGGGCTTCCCTTACGGTGGATGAACGCAAACGTGGGCCGGACATGGCGGCGAAATTGGAGGCGCTAACGGCGATCGGGATTCAGGAGCGACGCGAAGCCCTCGGCCAGTCGTCGCAGCCAGGGCGTCTGGCCGTTGACGGCGGCATCGGCGCGCAACAGGATCAAGGTGGCGTTGTCGGCGGTCGCTCCGCCGCGCTGGGTGGCCCGCGCGGTCAGGAGCTGAGCGGCGACGGCGGGGTTGTGGGCCTGCGCGGCATCCCAGATCTCGGTCTCGGTCGTGTGTTCCCAGACGCCATCCGAGCACAGCGCCAACAAGTCGCCCGCCTGGATCGTGATCTGGCCCAGGTCGGGCCTGGGGGGATCCTCGCCGCCCAGGCAACGGTACAGGCGGTTTTGAGCTGGATGGGTGGCCATCTCGGATTCGTCGATCTCGCCCAAATCCATCAGCAGTTGCACCGCCGAGTGATCGCGCGTGCGCATCAGGCGTTCCCCGGCGCGGAAATGATAGAGGCGACTGTCGCCGATGTTGAGCCAATAGGCCTGGTCGGCTTCGAGCCACGCGATAACGACGGTGCTGCGGGCGGTTTCCGACCGACTGTTGATCGTCTCGTGCATCCGCTGGCACAACTGCTCAAGCGCGGCGAGGGGATCGTCGCGCAGCGGCGCCGCCGGGTCCTGGAAGAAGTTGCGGGCTTCATCGACCACGAGCTGCGCGCCCAGCGCCCCGTCGAGATGTCCCCCCATCCCGTCGGCCAGGATGGCCAGCAGCCCTTCCTGGTCGGGCGACTGGAAAATGCCCCAGCGATCCTGCTGTTCGTGGCGAGCGCCCAACTCGCTGGCGGCGCCCCGGTCCCAGGAATGGATACGGCTCGATGAGTGGCGCGTCATGCGGGCGTCTCCCGCGGACAGGCGGCGGGAACGGCGGCGCCCCGCCGTGGGTTGGCGGCCGCGATGGGCCATGAACGACGGATGGCGCGGGAACGAATCCGGCCAGCGTGACGGCGGACGTTGCGAGCATATCGCCCGAACATGCGGTTCTCCTCGGCGGCACTCTGCATGGGCATGAGGGTGGTGGTGGACGATCCTGACGGCTGGTTGGCGCAAAGGAGCGACGTGGCGGTTTTCTCCGATGATGGCGCGATTATAGGCGACCGGCGATCGAGGATGGACAATCCAGAATTCAGGTCGGACCGGCGCGCGGCGCATCCATGCCGGCGAACGGCGGAGGCTACAACAGGTTCAGTACTTCCTCGGCATGGTTGGCGCAGTCGGGTTTGTCGATGATGTGGGCGATGTGCCCGCTCTCGTCGATGATGAAGGTGACGCGGCTGGCCATGCCCAGCAGGTTGATGGCGGCGCCGATCATGCCGCCGCCGCCGATGGCGCCGTAGGCTTTGCCGATGGCGCCGTCGGTGTCGGCCAGCAGGGGAAAATTGAGCTGGTGCTTGGCGGTGAATCGCTGATGGGATTCGGCGTCCTGGGTGGAAACGCCGAGGACGGCCGCGCCCCGGTCGCGGATTTCGCCGTTGTGGTCGCGCAGCGAACAGGCCTGTTTGGTGCAGCCGGGGGTATCGTCCATCGGATAGAAATACAGTACCAGCTTCCTGCCGAGATAGTCGGACAGCTTGATGATGCGGCCATCGGTGGCGGTGGCGGTGAACATGGGAGCCGGATCGCCGATTTTCAGTTTCATCGTTCTACTCTCTCGGGTGGTTGGCAAGGATTTTCGAGACTCTCCGGTCGCGGCGCGGAGGAGTTGGATTTGGGGGCGGAGCCCCGATGGAGGCAGGGCGCTCGATCCCGGTCTTTGACTTGCCGGTTGTGAAAGGCGCTTCGCCGCTTGGTCAAAAATGGGGGCGATTCATGGAAATTACCAGTAAATGCCTCGGGTCAACTGGGCGAAGGAGATTTGTTCCAGCGACGGTTCCTTGGTGTCGGCTTGCTGCCCCTTGGCCGCGGCCGATTCGGGAAACAGCCGGAACGCGGTGTTCATGATCACCGCGTACAGCTTGGGCGCCACGGCATGCAGCACCTGGGCGAAGATGCCGACCCGGGTGGCGATGCGCTCCGGCTTGTAGATGATGGCTTGCACGATCATGTCGGCCGCCTCTTCCGGACTGAGGGTAGGGACGTGCTGATAGATCTTGGTGGGCGCGATCATCTCGGTGCGCACCAGCGGCATGTTGATGGTGGTGAAGTCGATGCCGCTGTCGGAAAACTCGGCGGCCGCGCAGCGCGAGAAGGCGTCGAGGGCCGCCTTGGAGGCGACGTAGGCCGAGAAGCGCGGGGCGTTGCTGAGCACGCCGATGGACGAGATGTTGATGATGTGACCGCGTTTTTTCTTCAACATGGTGGGGATGCAGCCCATGATCAGCCGCAGCGCGCCAAAATAGTTGAGCTGCATGGTGCGTTCGTAGTCGTGGAAGCGGTCCAGTGAGTTTTCAATCGCCCGGCGGATGGAACGGCCGGCGTTGTTGATCAGGATGTCCACCCCGCCGTGGTCCGCCAGCACCCGCTGGATCAGCGCGTCGCAGGAGGCGATGTCGGCGACGTCGGCGGTGTGGATGAATGCCGTGCCGCCGCGCGCTTCGATTTCCTGCTGGGTTTCCAGCAGTTTATCCTCGGTGCGGGCGACGATGATGGTCTTGGCGCCGGCCTCGGCGATCTTGATGGCGGCGGCCTTGCCGATGCCCGCCGAGGCGCCGGTGATCAGCACTACCCTGCCCTTGACGGCTCCGCTCAGGCTGCGGTCGATGAACAGGTCGGGGTCGAGATGGCGCTCCCAATAGTCCCACAGCTTCCAGGCATAGGTGTCCAGCGGCGGCACGGCGATATCGGTGCCCTTGAGCGCCTTGAGCGTTTCGCGGCAGTCGAACCGCGTGGGATAGTTGACGAAGCGCATCACGTCGGGCGGCATGCCCAAGTCCTTCAGGATCAGGTCCTTGATGCGCCGCGCCGGCTTCATCTGCGCCAGGCCAACCTTGATGAACTGCGGCACGAAGGCGAACATCAGGGCATTGAAGCGCAGGGTCATTTCGGGCGCGTGGGCGGCCCGGGCGAACAGGTTGAGGATGTCGCCGACCCGGTGCGGGTGGGGGTCCACCAGGTGGAAACACTGACCGTCCAGCCCGTCCACGTGGGCGATATGGTCCATCGCGTCGACGATGAAGTTGACCGGCACCAGGTTCAGCCGGCCGCCTTCGATACCGATCATCGGCATCCAGGGAGGCAACAGGTTGCGCAGCTTCTGGATCAGCTTGAAGAAGTAGTAAGGGCCGTCGATCTTGTCCATTTCACCGGTGCGTGAATCGCCGACCACGATGCCGGGCCGGTAGACCCGCCAGGGGCGCGGGTATTCGCGGCGGACGATGCCTTCCGATTCGTGCTTGGTCCGGTAATAGGGGTTGTCGAGTTCCTCGGCTTCCTCGAACATGTCCTCGCGGAACACGCCTTCGTACAGACCGGCGGCGGCGATGGAACTGGTCAGGTGGAAGCAGCCGGCCTCGATGGCCTCGGCGAAGGCGACCGCGTTGCGGGTGCCCTGGATATTGACCTTTTCCTGGATTTCGGCGCTGGCCTTGAGATCGTAGATCGCCGCCAGATGGAACAGGTGGCGGACGTTGCCCTTGAGCCGGGCGATATCGGCTTCCGCCACGCCCAACCGGGGCTGGGTCAGATCGCCGACGACGGGAATCGCGCGGGCGGTGGTGCCCCAGCGCTGGTGGAGTTGTTCGACCAGCGGCAACTCGCGTTCGAGGATCAGGTAGTAAACCGTGGCTTCAGGGCGTTGTAGCAGTTTTTCGACCAGGCGGCGGCCGATGAAGCCAGATGCGCCGGTAACAAAGTAGTTCATGTTGTTCTGCTCCTGATATTCCAATAATGACAGTCCCCATGAATTATAGAGTTTGCCGCCTTGAAAATCCTGGTTTCCGAATCCGGCTGGTTACGGGATGCTATGTTTTAGGGAACGCGGAGAGAGGAGAGACCGATGAGTGGTGGGCAGGGGTTGATTTTGATCGTCATCGCGGCGCTGGCGTCGAGCTTGTGCACGCTGGGGCTGGGGCTGGTGGTGTTTCAACGCTGGGCGCGGCCCCGGTTGGAAGCGCGGCTGATGGCTTTCGCCGAAGTGGTCGAAGCCCGGGTGAAGGCGGGCGCGAGCGCGGCCGGCCAGGAGTTGTTGGAACCGTTGCGCGCCCAGGTGCGCGGCGGAGTGGAGGAGGCAGCCACCGAGCTGCTGCCGAGGATTCGGGCGGAATTGACCGTGGCGTTCCGGGAGGCGGCGGCGGAAAGCTTGCCCGCGTTTCGAGAAGAGGTGCGTAAGGGATTTGCCGAGGCCATCGCGGCGCTGGCCACGACCGAACTGTTGGACCGAACCGCCCGGAAGGTGGTGCGCACCGGATCGTCGCTGGTGGAAAGCGGCTTGAGCTTGCTGCGGGCGACCCGGCCGGGCGAGCGTGACGAGTGACTCGCCGCGCGCTCCACCCGAAGCGGGGAGGATGACTCAGTCCCGCGCCACCTGGATGCAGGCTCTTGCCGAACCGGCGCGGCCGGATGAAGATCAGTTGTCGGCCGGAGTCTTCCAGCAGGGGAATCCGGTCGGTGCGGTCCTGGTAAAAGTGGCCTTCGCGGATGAGCGTGGCGAAGTCACTGAGGCCATAGGGAAATTTCATGGCGGTCAGCTCCCGGTCAACGGATCGTGAAAATCACGATAGCACACGCCGGGGACCGCCCTGAAGAGGCAGGGGGCGGCAGACAGTAATGCAGGTCGGCTCGAACCGGGCCTTCGGTGTTGAAAAAGCGCATGACGGGGTTTCGGGGGATGGGACGGGAGCGGGGGGAACGCGAGCATAACGTGCATGTCGTGCAGTCCCCAGGGGTTGGGTTGGCGGGTGCCGGCGGGATGAGGGACATTGTTGGAGTTTTTGTCGTACCAGGCATACTCGCCCAGCTTGCGCTCATCGTCTCCGAACGAATAGCGTGTCCGGGCGCCGGCCCGGCAGGCGTATTCCCATTCGGCTTCGGTAAGCAGGCGGTAACCATCGGCGGCGGCATCCCAGGACACGTTGTTACCGTCACGGCCATAGGCGGGCGTCAAGCCTTCTCGTTCCGACACACCGGCACTGACGCCGAGCGTGACGGCGAGCCAGGCCGGCAGCTAATCCAGCTCGCGCAGGGTCGCAAACAGTTTGCCCGTGTTCACGTTGGGTAATCCCCAAGTTGGAGGGATGCGGCTCTCCCATTGCGGCTCCCCCTTTGAAAAAGGAGGGTTGGGGGGATTTCCGAGGGCTTGAACCGCCGTCATCCATCCGCCAAACCGACGACCAGCGCCAGCAGCCGGTTGAGCGCGAGCATACCGGCCTCATCGAGTCGTCCGATGGGAGGACCGCACTTCTCGCGCCGAACCGCCATGATCTTGTCCACCATGACCTGGGAAACCCGCTGCAATCCGGTTTCCGGGGTGGACGGCACGGTGAGTCGATACAGGGGCGTCTCCCGCACGGTGCTCGTTAGCAAACAGACCAGCACGCTGTCGGTTTCGGCCAGCCAATCCGACTGAATTACCACCGCCGGGCGAGGTTTGCCATAGTTCCCCTGGACCGCTACCGTCACGATCTCCCCGCGTCTCACGGTGTCCAATCCGCGAAATCGGCCGTGCTCTCAATGAAATCCAACGCCTCGCGCTCCTCCGGGGCGCCATGCAGCAAGGCCGCCTGCCGCCGTGCTTCCGCCGCGAAACCAGGCGCGGTGGGGTCCGGCACCCAAACGCGCAGCAGCTTCATGCCCTGCCGGTGCTTGCTCGCCCGGTAGCGCTGGAACTTGTTCAAACCATCGGGGGCGATAACTTCAGGCATCTCGGCTCTCCCAGGGAGGTATCCACCCTGGTTAGGGTAGCGCACTACCGAATTTCGGGGAAGAGAGATATCGGGCGAGAAGGAAACCAGCGACTAGAATTTACTCAAACCCAACGAGTTGATTTCCGCCGCGCCGTGATCGGGCAGAAAGCCATGGACCAGCACGGGACCTTCGTCAGCTACAGCCACCGAGATCCCAAGGCATTACAAGAACTGGAACGATTCCTGAAGCCGCCGGGGCGGGTAGTGTTTCCAATCTGGATATGGATATCGAAAAATGCTTACAACGCATTGATCATAAAGCAAGTTAATGAATCTATATCCACGTCTGAAGCACTACCAAATCCATTAATTTTTCAACCGATTCCGTGATTTCAAAATCGTAGCTCCTGTAGCCCGCCGACTACTTGCTGGTTTCCCCCACGACCCGGCTGGCGGCCAGCAGCATCACCTTCGACAAGCGGGCGCGCTGATCGGCGGTCAGTTTGGCCTTGTTGGCCACCATCAACCCGCGGGTGCAAATCGTGTCCACCGTGGTGTCGAAACCCCACTTCTTCTCCGCCACGGTCACGTTTTCGAAGGTGTACACCGCGCTGCCATCGGGCAGCTTGTCGTTCAAATCCCAATCCTTGACTGGCACCAGCCGGAAATCCTTGGGGTTCTCCAGCACCACCTGCATCTCGGTGGACCTGGCCATGGGCCTCTGCACCACCATCGCCGCCTGAATCTTGCTGGCCTTGCCACCGCTTTTGATCTGCAACAGCGCCTCGGCGCCGTCCACGAAGGCCGGCGCGGTATTCTTGAACGCCGGCTCCAGCACGGTCATGTATTCCCAGGTCACCGCCACCCCGCTGTTGGGCGACTGCACCGCGATCAGGCGACCCTTGGCCGTCTGCAAATCGCTGTCACTGTGAATGTCGCTGTCCTTGCCGGTGACGATGAACACGCATTCCTTGCCAATCTCGCCCAGCCCGATGAACCGGTCGGCGAAACCGGGATGATTTTTGAGGTAATACTGCAAGGCGTCGGCTTGGGTCAGCCCCACGCTGACCGGACTTTGCGGATCGTCGAGCCGGGTGAGGTTTTCAATCGAACCGGCGCTGGTCAGCACCTGGGCGGGTTGATCCTGCTCGGCCAGGACGCTTTTCAGACGCTCGCCGATAGTGTTGTAACCGCCACCGCTCTTGCCGGTACTGATGACGATGGGCGGGTCGGCGGCTTGCGCCAGACCGACGGCGAACAGGAATACAAAAGGCCATGCCGATTTGCGGTTCATGTCGATTTCTCCCGTGGTGGTGGTTCGGTACAGTTTGGGTTCGCCCGGTGGGCGCGTCTTGAAATGTTTGTAAATCCACAAGTATTGGGCCGGCAGGGCCCGGACCGCCGCTTCCACGCCCCGGTTCCGGGCCGCCGCCGAGGTTTCCAGCGTCGCGGCGGCGGTCAGCTTCAGCACATGGGTTCCGGCTACCGGGAACGTCGCGGTGGTGCGGGCGGCATTGGCCTTGCCAAACGTGACCGTGCCGGGACCGCTGTCCCTGGTCCATGTGACCGTCACCGGGCCGGGAGGGTTGGGCAAACCGTCGTCGGTGACCGTGCCGGTCAGAGTCGTTGACCAAACTGCCTACCCACTCAGTGAGCGGTCACGAGGATTAAGGTTGAGTGTAGGCGGTTACGGCGCGGCCAGCATCATCTCGGAGGCTTTCTCACCGATGACGATGGTGGGCGCGTTGGTGTTGCCCCCCACCAGGGCCGGCATGATCGAGGCGTCCGCCACCCGCAACCCCGTCACCCCATGCACCCGCAGTTGGTCGTCCACCACCGCCAGGGGATCGTGGCCCATCTTGCAGGTGCCGACCGGATGATAGATGGTTTCGGCCCGGCGGCGAATGAACTCCCGCAAGTCATCGTCGCTCTGGGCCGCCGCGCCGGGGAACAGCTCCGCGCCGCGATAGCCGTCGAACGCCGGCGCCGCCAGAATGCGCCGGCAGGTTTTCACCCCCGCCAGCAGGGTTTCCAGATCGTCCGGATGATCGAGGTAATTAGGCTGGATCAATGGCGGAACCGACGGATCGGCGCTGTTCAGGGTCAGATGACCGCGACTTTTGGGTCGCAGGTCGCAGACGTGCAGCGAATAGCCGTAACCGTGCCAGAGGCGCCGGCCGTGATCGTCGAGAATGGTCGCGGTCAGATGGAATTGCAGATCGGGCAGCGGCAAGGCGGGATCGGATTTGACGAAGCCGCCGGCCTCGGCCAGGTTGCTGGTCAGGAAGCCGCGCCGGTGGCGATGGTACTCCACGATCCCCTTGATCAGGCGCGGCAGGAACGACAGCGCGAAACCGTAGGAAGCTCGCCGGCATTCGCGGTGCGCGACGATCACGTCCAGATGATCCTGCAGGTTCTGGCCGACGCCCGGCAGGTCGTGCACCAGGGGAATGCCGTGCCTGGCCAGTTCGGCGCGCGGCCCGATCCCGGACAGCAACAGCAATTGCGGCGAGTTGATCGCCCCGCCGGACAGAACCACTTCCCGCCGCGCCTTCAATTCCACCGTCCGGCCGTCCCGGTCGCGATAGACCACGCCGACCGCCCGCCGACCCTCGAACAACACCCGGTTGACCAGGGCACGGGTGATCACGGTCAGATTCGGGCGGACACGCGCCGGATGCAGATAGGCCCGGGCGCTGCTGCACCGCTGGCCATCCTTCTGGGTCAACTGGTAGAACCCGACTCCTTCCTGCTCGGCGCCGTTGAAATCGTCGCTGAGCGGATAGCCGACCTCGCCGGCGGCGCGGACGAACACCGCGCTGATCTCGCCGCGCTGGCGCGGGTCGGCGACGTTGAGCGGCCCGCCGACGCCGTGATATTCCGACGGGCCGCGTTCCTGATGCTGCGCCCGCTTGAACAACGGTAGCAGATCCGCGTAGCTCCAGCCCCGGTTGCCCAGTTCCGCCCAGTGGTCGTAATCCCGGCGATGGCCGCGGGTGTAGACCATGGCGTTGCTGGAACTGCTCCCGCCCAGGGTTTTGCCGCGCGGCCAGAACAGCCGACGGTCATGCAAATGCGGCTGCGGCTCGGTTTGATAGCGCCAGTTCAGCGTCTTGCTGCGCATCATGAAGAAGATGCCGACCGGGATATGAATCCACGGGCTGGTATCCTCGGGACCCGCCTCCAAAAGACAGACCTGCCGGTTCGGATCGGCGGACAGCCGGTTGGCCAGCACGCAGCCGGCCGAACCCGCGCCCACGATGATGGTGTCGTACATGGCTCCCAACTCTCATGGTCCGGCGCCGGGCCGGACGGTTGCTCGCAAGGCGACGGACGTCGCGGATGGCCAAGCCTAATGACTTTGCCCAGGTCGGGCTTGTCGAAAATGGCAGCGACTTGGCGAAACTGGCTAGCGCCGCGTGCGCGCATTACACTTTCATGACGGCTCCCGGCTGAAATCCAGTCAGGAGGCGGTTTCAACCCGGCTTGCCCCGTCCGCGACCCGGCCCCGTTCCACCCTCAGGAAGGCAAGACCTTGAACAGACTGTACGTTTGGCAAAATCGCGGTCTTTTCATCGGCCGCCTGCCGGATATCTCCGAACACCGGCTCGGCTCGGCGGCGCTCTGCCTGGGCATCGACAAACCGTTCCGGCTGTTGGAGAGCGAAAGCAGCGTCTGGCAGGAGTGTCGGAGCGCCCTGGTCCCGCCTGGCTGTCTCAACGAACTGCAAATTGACGGCGCGATCATGGCGATTCTGTTCATCGAACCGGAGAGCCCCGACTATCTGGCGATCCAGAACGCCATGCTCGATGGCGAGTGGCAATGCCTGTACCGCCTCGCGCACGAAACCGAGGCGCTGGCGGCGCTGGGCGAGATTTGGGAACGCCGGCCCGACGCCGCCACGACGCACGAACTGCTCGACCGCCTGATTCCACCGCCCGTTTCCGGGGAACGCCAGCAACCGCTGGATCATCGGATTCGGCGGGTGATTCGGTTGATGAAGGAAGATTTGACGCACAGCTACTCGATGATCGAGCTGGCCGAGTACGTGAATCTGTCGCCGACCCGGCTGGTGCATCTGTTCAAGGAGGAGGTAGGGGTGCCGATCCGTCGCTTCCGGCAGTGGCATCGGATGCGGGTGGTGGCGGCGCTGGTCGCCAAGGGCGATACGTTGACCGACGCGGCGCTGGGCGCGGGTTTCGCCGACTCCTCCCATTTCAGCCGGGCATTTCGCAACATGTTCGGCATCACGCCCTCCTCGGTGTTCGGCCGCGCGGCCAACGTCCAGATTGTGATCGCCTGATGTTCGCTCCAATGCTCGCGCTGATCGACAGCCACACCCATTTCGATGACGCCAGTTTCGACGCCGACCGCGATGCCGCCTATCGGCGGGCGCGGGCCGCTGGCGTGGAGGGGCAGGTGCTGGCGGCGGTCAGCGCCCGGCTCTGGCCGAAGCTCAAGGCGGTCGCGGCAAGCTATCCGGGGCTGTATCCCTGCTATGGCCTGCATCCGGCCTATCTGACCGAGCATCGGCCGGAGCATCTTGACCAACTGGCCGACTGGCTGACGCGGGAACGGCCGATCGCCATCGGCGAGTGCGGGCTGGATGGCTATCTGCCCGACCTCGATCCCGATCTTCAGGCGGAGTACTTCGCCGGTCAGCTGCGCCTGGCCCGCCGCCACGACCTGCCGGTCGTCATTCACGCCCGCTACGCGGTGGATCAGGTGATCAAGCTGGTGCGGCGATTCGCCGGCGTGCGGGGCATGGTGCATAGCTTCTCCGGCAGCGAGGATCAGGCCCGGCGATTGCTGGACTTGGGGATTCTGCTCAGCTTCGGCGGACCGCTGACTTATCCCCGGGCCAATCGGCTGCGCGGTCTGATGAAGGTCCTGCCGCTGGACGGGTTCCTGCTGGAAACCGATGCGCCCGATCAGCCGCCGAGCGGCCATCCCGGCGCGCGCAACGAGCCGGCCTATCTAGCGGAAGTGCTGGCCTGCGTTGCCGAACTGCGCGGCGCCGACCCCACTGAAATCGCCGCCGCCACAACCGAGAACGCCCGCCGCTTGTTCAAGCTGCCCGATGCCGCATCTCCAGGCCCGTACTGAAATTTTGATCGGAGCCGAGGGCTTGGCCCGGTTGCGGGCGGCGCGCGTGCTCGTCGCCGGGCTGGGTGGCGTGGGCGGTTACGCCGCCGAGGCGCTGGGCCGGGCCGGCATCGGTCGGCTGACCCTGCTGGATCACGATGTCGTCTCTCCCTCCAACCTCAACCGGCAACTGCTGGCGCTGCGCTCGACGCTGGGCCGGTCCAAGGTCGAAGTCATGGCCGAGCGCCTGCGCGACATCGATCCCACCATCGAGCTGACCCTGATCGGCGATTTTCTCCGGCCGGAAGCGGCGGAGGCGCTGATAGCTCCCCTCACCCCCGACCCCTCTCCTCGCAGGGGCGAGGGGAGCGAAAAATCCTACGACCATGTCGCCGACTGCATCGACAGCATCGCCTGCAAGGCGGCGCTGGTGGCGGCCTGTCATCGCCATGGGGTGCCGGTGATCTCGGCGCTGGGCGCGGGCAACTGCCTGGACGTGCGCCGGGTGCGGGTGGCGCGCTTGAATCAGACCCAGGTTTGTCCGCTGGCCCGCGAGTTGCGGCGAAAACTGCGGGAACTGGGTGCGTTGCTCGACTATCCCGTGGTCTACAGCGACGAGCCGCGCCGTCCGCCCTTGCCCCATCAGCCGGTCGGCGGCGAGACGCCCGGCCGATCCCGGGCGGTGAACGGTACGATTTCCTACCTGCCGGCGCTGTTTGGGATGATGGTGGCGGGTGTGATCATTCGCCGGTTGCTGGGCGAAACCGGCGGCGACTGAAAACACGGGTAGTGTTCCAGACATGGATTTCATACCCGCGTTCCCGGTTCAGTTCCCATTCGCGAGATCATGGCGGGAGTGGTGGGCTAACGGGCGAAAACGACGCCTCTCATCACTCCGTTCAAGTGAAGATACCCGGAAAGTGTTGGGTTTCTGGGTTACGGCGTCGTCTTGGGCGGCGTGCCGGCCCAGGGCATCATCGGTACCGCCGACAGCGAGTTTTTCGGCGAACCTTCGATCAGCTTGTCGCTGTAGACCAGGTATACCAGGGTGTTGCGGGGCTGGTCCAGGAACCGCGCCACCCGCATCTTCTTGAACAACAGGGAACGACGTTCGGTGAAGACCTCCTCGCCGTCCTTGAACTTTTCCTTGATTGCGATCGGCCCCACCTGACGGCAGGCGATGGAAGCGTCCGAAGTATCCTCGGCCAGCCCCAGGCCGCCCTTGACGCCGCCGGAGCGCGAGCGGCTGACGTAGCAGGTCACCCCGGCGATCTTCGGGTCGTCGAAGGCCTCGATCACGATCTTGTGGTTCGGACCGAGCCATTGAAACGCCGTGTCCACGCTGCCGATTTCCTGCGCGGCGCCCGCGCCGGTCAGCGCCCACAACACTCCGCCGCACAGTCCGGTTGACAAAATGCGATGCATGACGGTCTCTCCATCGGTTAGAGATGCGCGGGCGAGCATAGCGCAACTGACGTGAAAAAGGCGGCCCGGAGGCCGCCTTGCGGATTTGACGCGCACCGCGCCGAGTTTTAACCGAGATCCTTGATGCCCTGGATCATTCCTGCCGCAACCTTCTGCGCGTCGCCGTAGACCATCCGGGTGTTGTCGGCGAAGAACAGCGCGTTTTCGATGCCGGCAAAGCCCACGCCCTTGCCGCGCTTGATCACTTGCACGTTCTTGGCGTGATCCACGTTCAGGATCGGCATGCCGTAGATCGGGCTGGCCTTGTCGGTGCGCGCCGCCGGATTCACCACGTCGTTGGCGCCGATCACCAGCGCCACGTCCGCCGTGGAGAACTCTTCGTTGATTTCGTCCATGTCGAAGATCAGATCGTAAGGCACGCCCGCTTCGGCCAGCAACACGTTCATGTGGCCGGGCATCCGGCCCGCGACGGGATGAATGGCAAACTTGACCGTGACGTCGCGCTCGATGAGCAGCTTGCACATTTCCCAGATCTTGTGCTGCGCCTGGGCCACCGCCATGCCGTAACCGGGCACGATGATGACCTTGCTCGCATACGCCATCTGAATGGCCGCATCCGGCGGCTCCATCGGCTTGAGGCTGCCGGTCACGGCTTGCGCCTCACCGCTGCCCAGCGCCGCCCAGTTGCTGAACAGCACGTTGGCGACCGAGCGGTTCATCGCCTTGGCCATCATCAGGGTCAGCAAGGTGCCCGAAGAACCGACGATGATGCCGGCGATGATCATGGCCGAATTACCGAGCACAAAGCCTTCCAGCGCCACCGCCAGACCGGTGAAAGCGTTGAACAGCGAAATCACCACCGGCATGTCCGCGCCGCCGATGGGCAGGGCCATCATCGCGCCGAAGGCCAGCGCCAACAGGAAGAACACCGTGATCAGCGCGCCGTTGGAGCTGTGGGTCAGGGCGATAACCAAGCCCAGCACCACCGCGGCCGCGAAGACCGCCGCATTCACCTTCTGCTGGCCGGTGAAGCGGAACTTGGCGTCATCCTTGAAAAATTTCAGCTCTTGCAACTTGCCGAACGCGACCACCGAACCGGAAAACGCCACCGCCCCGATCAGGGCGCCAGCCACCGCCATGATCAAGGTGCTGATCGGCAACGGGTGCGCGTGAACCTTGAGCAACTCCACCGCCGCAATCGCCGCCGCCGCGCCGCCGCCCATGCCGTTGTAGATGGCGATCATTTGCGGCATGGCGGTCATCGCCACTTTCTTGGCGCCCCACCAGGCGATGGCGCCGCCGATGGCGATGGCGATCACCATGAGCGCGTAATTGCCAGGGCCAGCCTGGATTTGCGGATGGACGAAGCTGACCACGGTCGCCAGCACCATGCCGTAGCCGGCCCAGACGATGCCGCTGCGGGCGGTGGTCGGGTGCGACATCCGCTGGAGGCCGACGATGAATAGAACGGCCGTCAGGAAATAAATCGTTTCAATCGCGTAGCCCATGACTTACTTCTCCTGACCCTTGCTGCTCTTGAACATTTCCAGCATGCGCTCGGTAACGAAATAGCCGCCCACCGCGTTGCCGGCGCCCAACAGCACCGCGAGAAACCCGATGGCCTGCTCCAGCGGCGTCACCGCCTGGCCCAGCGCCACCATCGCGCCGACCAGCACGATGCCGTGGACGAAATTGGTGCCCGACATCAACGGCGTATGCAGGATGACCGGCACCTTGCTGATGATTTCATAGCCGAGGAAACCGGCCAGCATCAGGATGTAGATGGGGGAGAAGAACTCGACGACTTGCTTCATGACTTCCATAACGCTTCTCCGGTCTTATGGTTATACCAGCTTGCTGGTGGGTTCGTGGACGATCTTCCCGTCACGGGTCAGCGCGCTCTTGGCGATCACCTCGTCGTTCCAGTCGAGGTTCAGGTTGCCGTCCTTGATCATCGGCGACAGGAAATTGAACAGGTTCTTGGCGTACATCTCGCTGGCCGGCACCGGGAAGCTGCTGGGGATATTGAGCGGCCCGGCGATGATCACGCCGTTGTGCTCGACGGTCTCGCCGGGGCGGGTCAGTTCGCAATTGCCGCCGGACTCCGCCGCCAGGTCCACGATGACCGCGCCGCGCTTCATGCCCTCGACCATGGCTGCGGTGACGATCTTCGGCGCGGGCCGGCCGGGCACGGCGGCGGTGGTGATGACCGCGTTGGCCGCCGCGATGTGTCTGGCCAGCACGTCGGCCTGTTTCTGCTTCTCTTCAGCCGTCAGTTCGCGGGCGTAACCGCCCTCGCTGGCGGCGCTGACCCCGGTGTCGATCATCTTGCCGCCCAGTGATTCGATTTCCTGCCGGGCCGCGGGGCGAACATCGTAGGCTTCCACCATCGCGCCCAGACGGCGACAGGTGGCGATGGCTTGCAGACCGGCGACCCCGGCGCCGACGATCACCACCTTGGATGGTCGGATGGTGCCGGCGGCGGTGGTCAGCATCGGGAAGAAGCCGCTGGCCAGATTGGCGGCCAGCAGGGCGACCTTGTAGCCGGACACCGCCGCCTGCGAGGACAGCACGTCCATCGACTGGGCGCGGGAGATGCGCGGGATCAGTTCCATGGCGAAGCTGGTAATCTTCTTGTCACGCAGCCGTTTGACCATCTCGACGTTGCGGTGCGGCAGCAAGACGGCCAGCAGCGTTGAGCCGTCCCGGAGCAGTTCCACCTCCTCCAAAGTCGGCGCCTGCACCTTGAATACCACGTCGGCCTCGGTGTACAGAGCTTGGGCGCCGTCCACCAGCCGGCTACTCTTGCCATAAGCCTCGTCGGGGAAAAAGGCGCTGAGACCGGCGCCCTTTTCCAGCAAGATTTCGACACCGAGCTTGGCGAAGCGCTCGGCCATCGTCGGGTCCAGCGCGACCCGTCGTTCGCCCGAAACGATTTCCTTCGGGACGGCCATACGAACTGGCATGTGGTTGTCCTCCTGATTGTGGTTCCAACCGGGTCCCACCGACCCGGGAATGGGCGCGAAAAAAGGCTTTTGTCAAGCCTGTTGGGGGTAACGCGAGGTTTTTTAGGGGATGCGCGCCAGCGGCGGGAGAACGCGCGATACTCCTAGATCGTAGAGTAACCTACACCGCCAACAGTATAAATGGCGCAAGCCGAATTGCCATGACGCATTGCGGGGGGTGACGGTCCGCGGCGGGCGCGGGTCCAACGTCGATATTGACGCAAGATCGCGTTGGCCATGCGACAATGCATCGCCTCGAACAGTCGTCAAGCGCAATGGATCACGAGCATAGTTGAATGGGTGAAACATGTACGGGCTGGAGCAGCAGATTCTGCATACGGACATCACGGGAATGCCGTTGGAGTGGATCGATTACCAGCAGGCGGTGCGGTTGTACCACGCCGGCCAGGTGGCGTACACCTGCGGCATGATCCTGTACACGGTGCGCGGGGGCGTCAACGCCCGCAGCGGTCGACGGAGCGCCGTCACGGTGAATTCCATCATCGCCACCCAGGGCGGGGCCTACGCGCGGCTGCGCGCCCGCCAGGACTACACGCCGCCACTCTCCAACGCCGCGCTGTTCCGGCGCGATTGCAATACCTGTTTGTATTGCGGCGAGACGTTTTCGTTTCGGGAGCTGTCGCGCGATCACGTTCGGCCCATCGTGCAGGGCGGCGGCGATCGCTGGAACAACGTGGTCACCGCCTGCAAGCCGTGCAATCACGCCAAGGGCGGCAAGACCCCGGAACAGGCGGGAATGCAGTTGCTGGCGATTCCGTTCACGCCCAATCACGCCGAATACGTTTTCCTGCAGGGCCGGCGGGTGTTGGCCGATCAGATGGATTTTCTGCGCGCCCACTTTCCCCGAACCAGCCCGTTGCACCAGCGGTTGGCGCGACTGTCCTAACCGAAATCGAAGCCGGTGGCGAGGCGGATTGGTCCATGACGAACGGTTCTGGTTTTCTGCATCACCTGTTCGATGGGATCGCGACCTTCGCCCAGCACCAGTTGGCCGAACGTCGGCATCATCAGGAACGGCTGGCGGCGCTGCGAGACGCCATCGAACAGGTGGTGGACGCCAGCGAGCCCCGTCTCCGGCTGGTGGGCGACTATGCCGACAAGCTGGTGGACGCCGTCGACGCCGCGCTGGCCCATTGTCGCCAGCTGACCCGGCAACTGCCACCGGCGCTGATTTTGAGCGCGCGCGCCTGGGCCAGCGATCCGCGGGTCAACGCCTTTTTCGCGACGGTGGCCGACCTGCGGGCCGCCCTAAGCGAGGCCCGGTCGGTGCGGGAGTTTTTCCAGCAGCCCGGCCAGCCCGGGGAATGTTTCGCCTTGATGCTGATGGTCAAGCGGGAGACCGAGACTTTCGGCGCGGCGCTGGAAGGCGACATGCTCGTGCGCGAGGTTCGCCAGATTCAGGTCAGTTTTTCCGAACACCGGTTGCACTTTCCCGCCGCCAGCGAGGCCGAGCTGCGCCAGAATCTGCGTCAGCGGATGCTGATATTCCTGGCCAGCCGAGCGCGGGAGCATATCGGTGAACTGCGGTCGCGGCGCGATGCGCTGGAGGAGCAGCGGCGGCAGTTGCGAGCGCAGTTGCAGGCCTTGCGGGGCCAGGCCCGGGGATTGCGGCCGTTGTTGTCGAGCGCCGACGCCGACGAGCGCCGATTGGCGACGCTGGAACAGCGGCTGACCCGGACCGAGAAAGATTTGACCGAGGCTCGCGAGCCGTTGACCACGCTCGATGATTATCTGGAACAGGTCCGGCGGATCGTCGGTCAGCCGGAACCGTATCTGCATCTTCATCCGCTGTCACTGCGGATCAACCGGCTCGGGATCAAACTCGACGTGGATTCGCCGGAACCGGGGGAAACCCTGGCGCTGTGCGAATGGGATTCCCTGGAAGAGCGGCGGATCGGGGCGCTGGTGCGGTTTGATCGCGCGGAATTGCTGGCGGACGCCGCTTAAGGGCTGTGCGGAAACCACCTTTTCGAGCCAACCCGTTGCCAAACGACGCTTGCCCCCGCCCCTCTCCGGCGGGCGGGCGAGGGCCGTTGGACGGTCTCTAATTCCAGGTGCCGGCCGCCGCGACCAGTTTGGCCGCCGCGTCCCGGTCGCCGGCTGCCGCGATGTCCCGCGCCAGATAGAGGAGGGCATCGGCGCGCATGGTCGGGTCAGGCAATTGCTGGGTCTGATTGAGCGCGGTGGCGAAATCGGTCCGGGCCAGCACCCGGTCGCCACCAGCGACCCGGCTCAGCGCCAGGGCGCTGCGCGCCTTGGCCCGATACTGGTTAAACTCCGGCGGCAAGGCGTCACCGCCCGCCGCGATGTCGTTGTCGATCTGAGTCAGCAGGGCATGAGCGGCGGCGGTGTCGCCGGCTTCGGCGCGCTGCCGGGCCAGCGCCACCAGAGCGATCAGCCGGCTGGGGCGATCTTGGATGGTGCTCGCCGCCGCCGCCGCCTGAACGAACCAGTCCTGGGATTGCTCAAGGCGGCTGGTATGGGCGAGGTCCCGGGCGATAGCCCCGAACGTCAGGGCCTTGCTGGAAGGGTCGGGGATAGTGCGGGCGGTTTCGATGGCTCGATTGAAATAATCCTTGGCGGTGGACGCCTGCACTTCGTGAAGCGTGCGTGCCAGGCTGCTGAAGGTTTGGGCGCGCTCGCTGGGGGTGACGATGGAATTGGCCAGGTTGGTGGCGCGGAACCAGTGGTTTTGCGCGGTGGCCGGTTCCTGCCGCCGGAAGTATTGGCTGGCGATGCCGGCGCGGATGTCCACTTGCTGACGGTTGAAGGCGTCCAGTTGCGCGCTGGACAGATTGCTGTGTTCGGCGCCGAGTACTTCGACGGCCTGCTCGATGCTGCGAATCGTGGCCGGTAGATCGCCGGTCTCCAGTTGATACAGCGCCAGGCCGGTCAACAACTGGGGATCGCGGGCGGCCGGACGGACCATTTTGCCGGAGGCGCCCGTGCCTCCGGGGACGGGCGTTACCAAGGCCAGCTTGCCGACATCCAACAGGGGTTTGGGGCCGGTTTCGGGTGGCGTGGCCGGCGATGGCGTCGAACCGCCGGTAGTCGGGGTAGCGGTGGTGGCGGTTCCCTTGGTGGCGGGCGGCGGAGTTTGAACGGTTCCGATACGGCCGGCGGTGGAAATCGGAGCGCCGCCAGCGGTGGGCTTGGAGCCGGTTGCGAGGATGGCGGTGGCGATGACGCTGGCGGGCTTGGAACCCGTTCCGGCGGCCTCCTGAAGGGGAGCGGCGCCAGCGGCGGCCGTGCCTGGGGTGGGGTTGTCCGTACTCGCTTGCGCTGGTGACGACTTGGCGCCTTCCACCTTGAAAACCGCGTCGGGCGCGTTGATCGTGAGTTGCAAGCCAGCGGGTTTGCCCACTTTGGCGCCGGCGCTGGTGTCGGTATTGGCGCTGGCGCTGGCATTGTTGATCTCCGCCGGTTTTTCGGTTTGCAGTTGCCAGACCAGCAGCCCGATACCGATGGCGGCGGTGGCCATGCCTCCGATAACGGGCAAGGGGGCGCCGGGTTTGAACAGCGCCTTGAGTTTGTCGGCGGAGGTGATGCCCATTTCCTTCTCGACCTGGCGCTTGGCGATGGCGCGGAGTTTTTCCTGGCGCTGCCGGGCCTTCTCCCGCTCTTCCGCCTCCTCCTCGTGACCCATCAGCGTCTTGACCCGGCGGCGTTCAAGTTCCAGCGCCTGCTTGAGTTCACTGGTCGCGGCATAGTTGCGGCCCACGACACCGCAGCGTTCGCAGATATCCGGCTGGTTGTTGGTGGCGGGAGCTTGACGGTGGCCACAGGCCGGGCATTGATAAAACGCGGCTTGGCCCGTTTCCTCCATCGGTATCAGGCTCAACGTCATCGGGTCGAGGCGGCAGTCGAGACCGAGGGCCGTGAATTTTTCCAGCAGATTTTCAGCCTTGGCCCGCGGGATTCCTTCGCCGAGCACTACCGGTTGGTTGAGCGAGAGGCGGTGGAAGGTGGCTTCGAAGTCGGTGGGATCACCCTTGAGGAATGCCTGCAACTGAGTCCGCACGGTTTGCGGATCCTGATCCGGTCGAATGCCCAGGGCGGAAAGCTTGAAGGTGGGTTCCATCAGGGAGAGACCTCACTGCAACGGGTTGGATCGTGGGGGAACTATAGCAAAATCGGCAGTTTGACCAAGGAACGGAAAACCCATGCTGGACCCGCAGGGCGCGAAGCCGCGAATTTCGCCTCACAACAGGCGCGCGGACTGTCCCTGCGCCACCAGCAGCGCAACCGCCTTCTGATCGAAGGATACGAAGGTTTCCCCGCCGAGCCAGTTCCCTTCGTAGGCAATCACGCCATCGGCGAAATCGCCCCCTGCTTCGAGCACCGCCAGACCCGCTTCCACGGCGGGCCGGTTCGTTGCCACGTTTGCCGCCGCCAGCAAGGCGCGAATCGCGGCGGCGGCATCGGCGGGCGGGAAGCCGTAGACCCGGCGCAGCACCCACACCAATTCACATAAACACGGTAGTGCGATGGCGATCAATTTGGCGTCGGTCAATAACTGGGCCGCCATGCTCCCTTGCGCCGGATCGTCGTGCATGACCGCGCGAACCAGGACGTTCGTATCGACGGCGACCCTCATCCTTGGCCTGCCCAACCTTGCGCCGCTGCTTCGTTGATTTCCTCAAGGGTGGCGACTTTGCGCGTTCGTCCCGCCAGCAATCCGATGAAGCCGTCAATGGTTCCGGTAGACCGGGCCGCTTTGAGAATCCCTCGACCATCCGGCAGCAAGTCCAGTTCGATCTTATCTCCCGGCTTGATACCGAGGTGTTGCAGCACATCTTTCCGGAACGTCACCTGTCCCCGTGCGGTCACCGTCAGCGTGGTCATGGCCTGGCCCTCATGGCGTGTTGATACCGCCATGGTAATGCAAATCTGCATTACTATCCACTGCCCTTGCGAGAGGGTGACCGGCCGGGATCAGGTCTGTCAGTGGAAAACGCGCGCTCCGCCCCGCGAAAGTTGGGTAGGGGGGGTTAGGGCGTCAGCCCGTAACCCGCCGATCACCAACACTCCGGTTTCGGCGGGTTACGCTGCGCTAAACCGCTCTACACGCTGCAACGGGGTAACTATTCAGTCCCCTCTCCCCCATTCATGGGGGAGAGGGTTAGGGTGAGGGGGTAAGTCTTTGAAACTACTGCCCTCACCCCCAACCCCTCTCCCGCAAGCGGGCGAGGGGAGTGAACGGTTGCCGTGGGGGAACTATAGCAAAACCGACGCCTTGACCAAGGAGCGGAAAACCCGCGCTGCTTCGGGCTTGGCCCAGAGCGCGAAGCCGCCAATCCCCGCCGTTGCGATCAGACCAGAATGATGGTGTCACTGTAGGACGCCACCGTTTCATCATGGGTCAGCAAGCGCATGGGTTCCGTCAACGCTTGCGCTATCAGGATGCGGTCAAAGGGGTCTTGGTGAAGAGAGGCCAGTTGCTCGACCGCTACCGCGTGATCGGGCTCTATCGGAAGGATGCCGTAGCCGGCTTGCCGAAAGTAGCCTAGCGCCTCTTTTCCCGAAATGGGCATGTTGCCTCGTCCCAGGCCGTGCTTGATCGCGATTTCCCAAAGGCTCGCCGTGCTGATCCAGAGGTTATTGCGCGAGGCCAGCACCACATCCCGGGCTTTGGGGGAAAGCCGCAGGCTGTCCGTGATGGCCCACAGGGCGACATGGGTGTCGAGGAGCACGTTCAATGGTCTTGCTCCCCAAGAAACAGGCGGGCTACTTCCGCGTTGTTGGCGTCGATGTCGTCCGGTACGGTGAATGCGCCCTTGGCGATGCCGATACGCGATCCGCTGGGCAAGGTTGATATGGGCACCAGTCTGGCGGCCGGCTTGCCGTTCCGGGCAATGATGATTTCCCGTTCCTCGCCTTGTTCGATGGCTTCGACCAGGCGAGACAGGTTGGATTTCGCCTGAAGCATATTGACGAATTGCATGGGATCTCCTTAGTCTGGTCTGGCCAGGTGCCAATTCTATTTTATGGTGATCCTGCCCAATTGAAAATCCCGATCCCCATAAAAAAGGCCGGCGGTGAGCCGGCCCATGCGATGGAAGGAAAACCGCCTATTTTTGCCAGCAATACGCCACGTCGTCCGATCCAGCCGACCGTTGGCCCACGTTGTTGACTCCAAGGGTGCTACAGGTTTGCCCGTCCATGGGACCGCCGGCCTTGGCGGTCGCGGTCAGGGTGTAGGAGGTTGCGTTCGGGAACGCGACCGTGATGTCGTAGACGGCCGCGCCGCTCACCGGGGAGTGTTGGTAGGGCAGCGAGGCGGTATTGATAACCGCACCCGCCGAGTTTTTGTTGTAGAGGTTGGTCTCGGTGAAATTGCGCTCCAGGAATTGCGCGTTGTTCAACAGCGCCGTTTTGGCTTCGGCCCGGTGGGCGCGGCGGGTGTACTGGATGTAGTTCGGCACCGCGATGGCGGCCAGGATGCCGATGATGGCGACGGTGATCATCAATTCGACCAGCGTGAAGCCGGCCTTCCGGCGATTCCGGCGCGACGGCGTCGATGGTCCGCTGCCACCCTCCCCCCCCCGGGGGGCAGAGGATGGCAGCGAGCGGCGACAACGCGATGGGTGGCTCATCATCAGTTTAGCTCTCACTGGATTTGCTCCCAGGAAAGACGCTTGGGCGTCAGAGTGCCGGCCGGAGGTTCCTTGTCATCGGATTGAGCGACCGACTCCACCTTGCCCGTCGTGCCCGGCAACAGCTTGAAGGCGACCCCCTTGTCGGCAGGACCGCCGATCCAGGTGATTTCGTTGACGAGGCCGGTTTGTCCAGTTTGGGTATCGAGCTTGATGCCGCTGATACTGACAGTGTCGTTGAGTGACTGGAAGTTCCCTTGCTCGTCCACCGTGCCAAAGGGCGTCTTCTCCAGGCGACCACAATTGGTATTCACTTCCATCAACCAACTGTCGCCGCTCTTTTCACAGGGCTCCTTGGTGGGGGTCGAGGTCACGAAGATCACCCGGGTTTGCAAGCCCGTCACAAAGGTCTTGATCAAAACACCCGACGTGATCCGCTCGGAGGGGTCGCCCGCCGACGTGGTATCGAAGTCCATATAACAGCCCTTATCGCGGTCGCTGTAGCCGGGGTCGGTGGTCTTGTTGTCGCTGACGGTTCTGCTGCCGCTGTACGGGCCGATCGGGGCGTTCGTCTGGGTGATGGTCTGTGGCAGCAGCTTGTCACGGGGGACAGTGCCTTGCTTGGTGGGGTCGTCGCTCTCGTCGATGATGCTGTAGAAGCTTTGCACGACGGTGTTGATCAGGTCGTTTTTCAGCGGGTTCGCCGGATCGCTGGGATCGGCCTGCAGATAGCGGCCGGTGCCTACGTAGACCGTCGTTTTGCCATTGATGAGCGCCGCCTTGGGCTGGGCGACGATGGACTGCGCCTGACCGTTCGCGCTGCAAGCCGTGAACAAGGGATCGCCGCCATTGCCGACGTCCCAGGAACCCGACGAATTGTCGAATCGCCACAGGTGGCCCAGCAAGTCGCCGGCGTAGATCACGTCCACGACCCCGTCGCCGTTCTTGTCGAACGCAAACGGCGTGGAAAGGCCATTCGTGGGCAGGGCGCTGCCGCAAGAGGTGTTGTTGTCGGGGACGGTGATCTTGGCGATCGGCGCGCCCGAGGAAATATCGACGATGTACAGAACCGCCTTGCCGGAGGTGCTGTTGTAGCCGTTGCCGAAAATGGCCGCCCATTGGGTGAGGCTAACCGCCGCGATCTGGGGCTGACCGAAGGTGAGTCCCATGTCGTCGTCGGGGTTCATGGGGTCGGTGCTGTCGTTGAATTCCCATTTGACGTCGGTGGCGGAAAAATTCGTCGGGTCGGAGATGTCGAGGGCGTAGATGCTCTTGCCGCCCGCCCGCAGACCACCCACCAGATAGGTTTTCCAACTGCCGAGATAGACATCCCCCACGGTCGGCGTGCCGTCCACGAAAAACTTGTGGGACTTGCCGTAGTCCGGATCGGTCAACCGGCTCAGGTTGTTGTAGACCCCCGACGGCACATAGGCGAACAACTCCTTGCCGCCTCCGTTCGCAACGTTGGTTTCCGCGTTGAAGGCGTGCAACATGCCGTCGTTGGCGCCGACGTAAACCACGGGTGGGTTATTGGCTTTCCCCGCGACATAGGATTGATAGCTGGCTTGGCCCCCGACCGCGATGCTGTCGCCGCCGTAGCCGAAGTTGTCCTTGTGGACGTAGGTGGTGCCGGAATTGACGATATCGCCCAGCACCGAAAGAGTCCGATCCCGGAAATTGGCGTAGCGAACTCGATCGTCGTTGCCCGGGTTGTTGTCGTTCTCATCGGCAACGTAAGCGCCGGGGTCCGTGCTCACGGTCAATGCGACCGTAAAGGTGCTGGTGGTGGGCGCGGGGGTGCTCAGGATCGTCAGCCCCTGTCCCTGGTAGGCGGTCGGAGTCACCCCCGACACGGTAACGGTGTTGCCCGCGCTAAAGCCATGATTGGGCGCCGTGTAGGTGGCTTCCCACTTGCCGGTGCCGGTATTGAAGGTTCTGGTGATGCCGGTGATGGCGATATAGCCGCGGAGCCAGGCCAGCCGTTGCGAGCAGAGGTTATCCACCACGGTCGTTCCGTCCAGCTTGGTGACCTTGTCCAGCACCGTTTTCAGGGGGGCGCTGCAACTGTCGAAGGCCTGGGAGACGACGCCGTTGCGGGTGAAGATTTTGCGTGAGTTGGCTGGCGGTTGCAAATTGCCCGGCGGGATCAGGACTCCGGCCTCCCACCAGGTATTGTCCTCATCAAGAGTACCGTTCGTCGGATTGAGCGGGATCGCCTGCAATGTACCGCTCCAGTCGGCGTTGAAGCGGGCCACGAAGGCCGTGGCGCCCGTGTCCGTGGTCCGCGCGACGTTGGTGCTGATCCTGGAGCCGCCGCCCGCGTCCGCCGCCGAGCTGATGGTATTGATGATGTCCTGGAAAGCGTCGCTCAGTTGTTTCGGACCCTCCACGTTATAGAATCGGCCCCGGCTGTTGATGGCGGCATGCCACAAGTCAGCCACGTTGCCGTCTGGGCCGCCGGTGCCGGCGGTGGGCCAGTTCTTGGTGCCCGCGACAATCGCGGGATAACTGCCGTCGTAGGTATTGGAGCCCCAGGTCAGTTGGCCGCCGGCGGTGCTGGTGAGGAAGGGGGTCAGCCCCAGGCCCACAGTGTAATTGACCAGGTGCTGCCAGGTTGCCGGATCGTTCTTGGCGTTGAAATAACGTTGCAGCTCAGTGCCTGTGAGGTCAAGGATCGACGCCGAAACCAGATCAGTCGAACCCGCGCCCGATGTAACCAGGTCCCTGGCCCAGTAGTAAAACGCAATATCGGCCAGGCTGTTCGAGTTACCATCCTTGTAGGGAGTCTGGCTTGAATAGCTTTTACCATCGGGCAGCGTATGACTATTACTGTCATAGTTACCATAGGAGCTGCTGGATGGAGCCACGTTCCAGATACCGTCAGTCATCATGAGGTGATAATTTTTTCGACATCTGGTGTTCTTATCGGTGGAATTGTTGACGGCCGCCGTCGCGCAATAGCTACCCACCCGCTCCATCGCTTGGGGCAAGGGAGTGCTGGTGTTGGTCTTCAGGCGCAGCAGCCAGGTGTAAAAATCGGTTTTTTGGGTGCCGGTGAACGGGTCGATCGCGTTGCTGAAATTCGTGGCCGTGGTTTGCCAGCCCTCGCAGTCGCTGGTGACCAGGTTGGTGGTGCTGCCTCGACAGCTATTGAGCGCTTGCCAGGCCACCCGAACGGTGCCGGGCAGCGTATTCATGGCCAGGGACGCGGCGGAGACGGTCATCAGGTTGCGCGTCCGATAGAACGAGTACCAGTTGGCGAAATTCTGGCGCTCGTCCGCTTCGGCGGCGCTAATCGTGCCGTCACCGTTGCGGTCCTTCCCCGACGTGGCGCTGACGATCTTGATATCGTAGCAACTGTTGTTTTTCAGTTTGGCCGTCAGGTCGGCACCAGTGCATCCGGCGTTGGTTCCATCGTAAACGTAATAATAGGCCGGCATGCGTTTCTGGGTGCAGGGGGTGGCGCAATTTCCAATCGGTGAACTCATGTTCACCCAAGTGGTGACTCCTGTTCCCACCGTGCTGTTGTATTGGCAGCGAGCCGTTCCTGACACCGTGTTGCAAGCCACGTCGCTGCTGTAATGCTGCATGAATTCGTGGCGCTTGTCGGCGGAGGTATTCAGAAACAAGCCCGACGAGGGCTGGTAGTTGGTGCCAAGATTGACCGTTCCGTAGGCGGGCTCGAATCCGTTGATATAGGCGGCGGTAAACGAGGTGGTCAGCGAGTTTCCATTGGCGTCCACCGGCGGAGTATATTCGGTGGTCGGATCGTAATAGATCGGGTTGTAGTCCGCCGATTTCACATAGCGGGGATCGAGCTGGGAGTCGTAATTCCCGTCGTCGCAAATCGCGTTGGGATTGCCGCACAAGTCCGGAGTAAATGCCCGGGACATACTGCCCGAGTCGTCCAGGGTCAGGATCAGGTTCGGCGGGACGCCGGCGGAAGTCAGGAACAGCGGAAAATCCGGAATGGACAGTTGGGCGACGGCCTGGCCGCCGATGGACCACAGCAAGGCGGCGATGAAAACCACCCGGGCGTGATGGGGGAATGTTGTCGGCGACATGATGTTCTCCTTTACGGCTGAAACACGTACATGGTCTGCAAGATGACGACGGCATTGCTGTCCTGACCGACGCCCCGGGCGGTGATCCGGTAGTAATGGTTTTCAACGTATGGGCTGCTGCAAGGGGGGGTTGTGGGGAGGGCGTTTGGGTCGGTGGGATTTCTGCAAACGCTGGGCATTCTCTCCACTACATAGCGGGGCTGAGAGGCAACCAGATCCGCATCGATGGAGGTGCCCGATGGCTGGACGCCATTCGCAGCCCAATTGAACGTATTTTGCCAATAGGCGGCGTCGTTGGCATGGCACTCGCCGTTGGGAAGGACACCGTCTCCAGGGACTGGATCCACATCGTCGGGGACATCGGTGCATGCCAGGTTGGCCGGGGCCAAGGCATTCAGCGCGGCATCGGTCTGGGCAAAGAACCAGGTTTCGGCCGCCTTGATGGCGTGCTCGGTGGCTTGAAAGGCCAGGTCCCGGTTGCGGGTGTTCCCGGTCATGCGCTCGTTCTGCATGCTGTTCATGGCGGCGGGAATACCGTACATGGCGATCATGACGAGGAGCAGCAGGGCGATGATCAGCGTCGCCCCGCGCTGGGTTTTCTTGAGGGGGACACGCAACGTGTTCATATCCGATTCCGAATGGCGATGGTGTTGGTGAACGTCTTGCGCAGGAGCTTGTCGCCCGCGGTCCCGACCTTCTCGTTTTGCCCCGATACCAGGGTCAGGGTGATGCGAACGCTGAGGACGCGCCTCCAGTAATCCCTTGGAGTGCCCGCCGGCATGGTCGATGTCCCATCGGTTCCCGCGGTGACCTGAGCGGCGGTCCAGTAGCCCTCGACGTTGTTGATCGGGTCGGTGGCGTCGACCCCATAGGTGATTTCCATGTCATCGACGCCCTGAACCAGTTCCTCGGCTGTGGTGTCCAGGGCCGGGGGTGGGCCGGTATCATGACCCAGTTTTTCCCGATACAGCGCGGGTTCGCCGACGGGATTCCGGCCGACGTAATACGAGACGCCGCTGAGCCGATACAGACCCAGCGCGTTGATGCTGGGGCCGAACGTGCCCAGGCTTGGATTCACGCCATTGCCCGGACTACCGCCCGCGCCGTAGGACACGGTGGGACTGGTGGTCGTAGACCCCGTTTGGAAGACGGCGGCATTGATGTAATCCGCCGCCACGAAGATTTCGCCAGGCTTCGGCTCATCGCTGGCCGGCCAGCTCGCCAAGGTGAACGTTTTGGCCACCGCGTCATGCGCCGTGACGGTATATTTGTTGGCGGTGTCCACACGCACCACGGTGAGAGAATCCGTGCCGGCTCGATAACAGGGCGTCGTGTTCGCGGTCGTGCAGACATTGGGCGGGTTGGTGTTTTCGTAGCCCACCAGGGGACCGGCCACCGGATTCCCGCCAGCGGTGCAGTTTTTATTACCGAAGGCGTCGACCATCGGACATAGGTTGCCCGTCAGCACAACATTGACGACGTTCTGGGGATTCGTGACCTGCGAGCCGGTGAACCCCGTCATCCGCAGGTCGACGCCCATGATCTCAAAGGCAAAGCGGGCGTTGCTTTGCATCGCGGCCAAGGCGCCCTGAAACCGCGAACTTTGCGCGGCGCCGAGGTACACGTAGAACAGCCCGGCCACCAGCACGAGACCGATGGTCATGGCCACCATCAACTCGATGATCGAGAACCCTTTCCGCCGGGCGGGGAGCGCCAACGTCGGCGCATGGATGAGGGAGGGGAGTTTCATAATGTCGTCTCGGTTTCCCAGGTATGCGTGGCGTCGTCGCCCGCGTTTGAGGTTTCTTTCCACTGAACTTCGACCTTGACGACATTGCCTCCCGCCGGGAAGCTGATTTTTCCCATCCCATTCGGCAGCAAATTCCCTAGTTGATCTTGCCACGCACTCACATCGTCGGCGGCCACGGTGCCTGAGCCCGGTTTTTGACCGAAGGCAGTCATGGTGTAACTACCGCCGACCGCGGCGGCCCGGTTGACGCGCATGCAGTCGATGATGTCGTAGGCGTAAGCGGTCGCCAGGCTGCGCTGCATGGTAAGGCGGTTGTTTTTCATCGAATTGAGCATCATCGCCGCAAAGCCCATCAGCCCGATGGCGATGATCAGCAGCGTGATGAGGACCTCAAGCAGGGAGAAGCCGGACTGGCGGCAACGACGGGGCTGTCCGTTCATTTAGGGATTCTCGCAACTGGTGATGGCCGTGCCATCCTCTTTCTTGGGGGTGGTACGGGTATCGGGAACGATGCGCGGACGGGTTCGGATGATCGCGATGGTCCTGGCCCGGGTCTCGTCGCTGCTCGCGCAAAACACGAAGGTTCCAACATTGTTGGCCATGCCGAAGCGGTCGTAGGTGATGTAGTTCGTAAAATTATTGTTGGCGTTCAGGGTATCGGTGGTGGGCAGGGCCGGAAAAACCCGCAGGATGGTCTCTCCGCCGTCCACGGCGGCGGGACTGTCGTTGTCGTTGTTGACGAAGACGATCCAGCCGTCCCGCCAGGCGCTGCCAGCGGTGCAGCCGGTTCCGTTGTTGCTTTTGCAAATGGAAACCGGAAGGCCGCGCTTGATCGCCTCGCTGCGCGCCAGCGCCAGCGTCCCATAGAACTCCTGAATCTCTCCCGACAGCCGGCTTCGGGTCAGGGTATCCCTGAGCGTCGGCACGCCCACGATCACCAAAATGGCCACGACCGCGACCACGGCTATCAGCTCGATCAACGTAAACCCTCGGGTCCTGAACGACATGTCGGATCTCCTGACGTTAGCGCCGCGCCGGGCGCTCGTGGACAAGCATCAATAAAACACTTTAAGGTGGCAATGGTCACTTCTACCAGACGAACGGTGGTTTCCGCCTGACGAGCGGTCAACCTCCACCGCCGGACCGAGCCACCGATTCATGGCGGCTCCCCAGGCCGCGATTCCTCCGCCGTGGCCGACAGCCTCCAAAAAAGAACCCTGCCGCGTATCTTCCCGGTTCGAGGGCGATCATCGGGCGTTGTCACCCCGCCCGCGCGACCCACGGCGTCGTGGGCGGTTACGGGTTCGCTGCCAGCCCCGGCGGCTGAGGGCTTCGATCCCACGACCCCATACAGGAAACCGGTTACGGCGGTCACCCCGCCCGTGGATCCGTGGGCGCGATCGGGCGGGTTTTCGTCCGAACCCGCTTCGGTTTCGGCCCGCTCGTTCGCCGCTGACGCCGAATCCGGGTGATAGTCCTCATCGCGCAAGGCCGCCGTCACCGTGCGCCGCGCCAGAACCTCGTCGCCCGCCCACACCCCGCCGCGACTGACGATGGTGGCGGTATCACCCTGGAAATCGATGCGCTCGATCCAATGGACCGCGCCACCGTTTCCCTTGGCGGCGACCGACGCCTGGGAAGGCAGCACCGGATCGCTTTTCCAGGCCTCCGCGTTTCCCCAAGCTTCGGGGTGGGTCCGCAGCCACTCGATCGCCAGCGCCGCGCCGGATTCCGCCGCCAGCGCCGCCTCGATGCTCTGCTTTTGGTTGGCCGCCAGGCGTTCCTGCAAGTTGGAGCCCAGGATCGCCTTGACGCCGAGCGTGGTCATCACCAGCAAAATCAGCAGACTGAACACCAGCACGGTTCCCTTCTGCCGCCGATGACTGGCGCTCACCGCCCATCCTCCGTCGGATACGGTCACGGCAGGCGGGAGAAGATTCTCGGCCGCATCGCCACGGTCAAAACCACATCCGGATGTCGCGGCGACGGTGAATCCAGCAACCGCAGGGTAATCCGGGCGCTGACGACCTGATTCCAGTCGCCCGGCGCATCCACGTAACGGTCCGCTTGGCCACGATGGCGCTCGTCGACGCCATATCGAATCCTCATTCGCGCCATGCCCTCCACCAGCGGCTGATCCGAGCCGGGCTTCGCCGGATAGGCCGTACCGCAATGGAGCGCCTGATTCCCCACGTAAAAACGATTGACCACCACTCCGGGCGGCGCCGGCTGACCCAGACAGTTCACGACCCCCGCGCCTCCGGTGTAATTCACGATGATCTGGTCCGGGCCGCTGTCCGGATGCAGGGATTCCGCCATGCTCAGCGTCCTGCTTAGGATTTCGGACGCCAACTGCAAATTTTCCTGGGCGCGTCCCATCGCCTCCTTCACGCGATAGGACTGCTGGCTACTGAGGAAGATGCTGATGACGCCGCTCAACAAAAAGGCGCTGATCGACAAGGTGACCAGAATTTCGATCAGCGTGAACCCGGCCGCCCGCCACATCTCGTCGGTCGCGTTGCCCGCTTTCCCAGACCCACGCCGTTTCGTCGCCATGCTCGGTCGCTCGACGGCGCCGCTAATCCAGGACCGGCAACCGCAGTTGGTATGAAAAGGAATAGTTTCCCACGCCGGAAAAACGGCGATCGCTCCAGGAGATCGTCAGCCCATAGGCGCCCGGTTGATCGGGCACGGCCGTGACCACGCCTTTCCAGTTGGGCAGGGACAGCCGGTTCAAGTTGCGCCACTCCTCCAATTCGGCCAGCGGATCCGTCAAATGCGTCCACATCCGCTCCGCCAGATCCAGCGCCTGCAGGTTGACCAGGGCGCGCTGGTAGCTGGAATGCGCATATTGCAGGGCATGAAGCTGAAGACCCGCCAGGCCGAGCAGGCCGATCGAAAGCACCAGCAGGGCGACCAGCACCTCGGTCAAGGTAAAACCGCTGGATGGGCCTTTTCCGTTCACGGAATGCGCGCTCCGCTCTCGCCGGGACTGGGAAATCATAAACTACACCTCGCCGTAGTGCGCGCCCGCGCCGATCCAGCGCCGGATCAGCGGCTCCACCCGATCCGGGTGATCGCGCAACAGCTCGTCGGCGACGTGGCGGACGGCGTTGAGCAAGTCCTGATCGCGCAGCAGGTCGGCGACCCGCAAGGTCTGCTCGCCGGTCTGGCGGGTGCCGAGCACCTCGCCGGGGCCGCGCAGCTCCAGATCGCGGCGGGCGATCTCGAAGCCGTCGTTGCATTCCCGCAGCACCGCCAGCCGGGCGTGGGCGAGGGGCGACAGCGGCGGCCGGTACAACAGCACGCAACTGCTTTGCGCCGCGCCGCGCCCGACCCGGCCCCGCAACTGGTGCAATTGCGCCAGCCCCAGCCGCTCGGCGTTCTCGATGATCATCAGGCTGGCGTTGGCCACGTCCACCCCGACCTCGATCACCGTGGTCGCGACCAGCAGATCCAATTCCCCGGCCTTGAAAGCGGTCATCGCCGCTTCCCGCTCGGCGGCGGACAAACGGCCGTGGGCCAGGCCGACCCGCAGTTCGGGCAGCAGCGCGGTCAACCGCTCGGCGGTGACCGCCGCCGCCTGGCATTGCAGCGCCTCCGATTCCTCGATCAATGGGCAGACCCAGTAGGCTTGCCGACCGGCGCGACACGCCCGGCGGATGCGTTCGATCACCTCGTCGCGGCGACCGTCGGGCACGACCACGGTACGCACCGGCTGGCGGCCCGGCGGCAGTTCGTCGATGGTCGAGGTGTCGAGATCGGCATAGGCGCTCATCGCCAGGGTGCGCGGAATCGGGGTGGCGGTCATAATCAACTGGTGGGGGCAACGGCCGCCGGCGCGGCCCTTCTCGCGCAGCGCCAGCCGCTGATGGACGCCGAAACGGTGCTGCTCGTCCACGATCGCCAGCGCCAGTTCGGCGAAGACGACCGCCTCCTGGAACAGGGCGTGGGTGCCCACCGCGATATGAATCGCGCCGGCGGCCAGCCGCTCCAGCAGGGTCTGCCGCGCCTTGCCGGTCAGTCGTCCGGTCAGCCAGGCCACCTCGACGCCCAGCGGTTCCAGCCAGGCGCGGAAGTTGCGGTAATGCTGCTCCGCCAGCAGCTCGGTGGGCGCCATCAGCGCCGCCTGCGCGCCGGTTTCCACCGCCCGCAACGCGGCGGCGGCGGCCACCACGGTCTTGCCGGAGCCGACGTCGCCCTGCAACAACCGCAGCATCGGCCGGGGCTGGGCCAGATCGGCGTCGATTTCCGCCAGGACTCGCCGCTGGGCCAAGGTGAGGGCGAACGGCAAGCGCTCCAGAAACCGCTGGCCCAGTCCGCCCTGGCCGGCCAGTGCCGGCGCGGCCTGGCGTTGCATCCGCGCCCGCAGCCGGCGCAGGCTGAGCTGATGCGCCAGCAACTCCTCGAACGCCAGCCGTCGCCGGGCGGGATGACGGCCGCTTTCCAGCGCCGCCAGCGCCGTTTCCGCCGGTGGCCGGTGCAGCAGCGCCACCGCCTCGGCGATGGACGGGAGCTGAAGTCGGGTCCGCCATTCCGCCGGCAACAGCTCCGGTAACAGTGTCGCCCCATCCAGTCGCGCCAGCGCCTGTTCCGCCAGCCCGCGCAGGGTGAATTGTTGCAGGCCGGCGGTGGCGGGATAGACCGGGGTCAGCCGGTCGTCCACTGGCGGCGCGTCCGGGCCAAGCCACCGGCATTCGGGGTGAATCATTTCGAGGCCGGCGTAGCCCTGCCGCGCCTCGCCGAAACAGCGCAGCCGCGCGCCGGGGCGGCTGAGCCATTGTTCCTGGGTGGGGCTGAAATGGAAGAAGCGCAGCGTCAGGGTTCCGGTGCCGTCGGTCAGGCGGCAGAGCAGGAAGCGCCGGCCCCGCGCCGTCACCTCGCCGCCGACCACCTCGGCCTCGATCTGCGCCTCCGTGCCGGGGCGCAGTTGGCCGAGCGGGGTGATGCAGGTGCGGTCCTGATAGCGCAACGGCAGGTGCAACAGCAGGTCTTCGACGGTGTGGACGCCCAACCGGCGCAGCCGCTCCGCCAGCCTGGGGCCGACCCCCTTCAGGGCGGTGATCGGGAGCGGCGCGGGGAGCGGTGGCGCTTTCAGGGGACTGGGCGCGGAGATCATGGGCTTTTCCGATGCCGGCCGCCCGGCGCTGGCGGCCCGACGGCTATTCTTCCAGCGCCAGCACCGCGTCCATTTCGACCCACGCGCCACGCGGCAGGGCCGCGACGCCAATCGCCGCCCGCGCGGGATACGGTTCCTGGAAATACTCGGCCATGACCTGGTTCACCAGGGCGAAATGGCTCAGATCGGTCAGGAACACGTTGAGCTTGACGGTGTCGGCCAGGCTCCCGCCAGCGGCGCGCGCCACCGCCGCCAGGTTGTCGAACACCCGGCGGATCTGCGCTTCCATGCCGCCCTCGACCAGTTGCATCGTGGCCGGATCGAGCGGAATCTGGCCGGCCAGGTAGACGGTGGCGCCGACCTTGACCGCCTGGGAATAGACGCCGATGGCAGCGGGGGCCTGGTCGGTGCGGATGATTTCGCGCGGCATGAGCGAATGCTCCTGAAAGGGCTGGACTGGGCTAAGGCTATTTCCAGCAAATACCTTACCGACATCTCGTTCCCACGCTCCAGCGTGGGAACGCCGTTCGAGCCACTCCAGCGGCCCATAACGCCCGCGGCATCGAGACGGTTGGGCTCCCACGCTGGAGCGTGGGAGCCAGGCCAGGTCATTTCATTGCTGGAAATTCCAGCAAATACCTTACCGACGTCTCGTTCCCACGCTCCAGCGTGGGAACGCCGTTCGAGCCACTCCAGCGGCCCATAACGCCCGCGGCATTGAGACGGTTGGGCTCCCACGCTGGAGCGTGGGAGCCAGGCCAGGTAATTTCATTGCTGGAAATCGCCTAACCACGCCGGGCCAGCCTTAGCGTCTCGGGCAGGAGGCGCAACTGACGCATCACCCGCGCCAGATGAGCGCGGTCGCGAACGGTCAGCAGCAGGTGCACCGTGGTGGTGTTGCCATCCCGTTCGGACGTGTTGATGGTCTCGATATTCGAATCGGTGGCGGCGATGGCGGCGGCGATGGTGGCCAGCACCCCGCGCCGATTGACCACGTCGAGGCGCAGTTCGGCGCTGAAGTCGGCGTTCACCGATGCTTCCCATTCCACCTCGATCCACTTCTCGGGACTCTTCTTGTAGCTGGCAAAATTCTTGCAACCGTGGCGATGGATGACGATGCCGCGTCCGGTGTTGAGATAGCCGACGATGGCGTCGCCCGGCAACGGCCGGCAACATTTGCCGAAGCTGACCACCGTGCCCTCGGCGCCCTTGATGAGCAGTGGTTGGGCGCTGGCGTCGGGCGCGATGCCGTCTTCCTCGCCCTCCTCCGGCAACAGCCGCTTGGCGATCAGCGCCGCCACGCGATTGCCCAGCCCGATGTCGGCCAGCAAATCGTCGCAATCGGCCAGATTGAATTCCCGCGCCAGCGCCTTGATCCGGCCGGGGGGCAGGTCGCTCAGGCCCCCGACCCGGCCTGTCAGCGCTTTCTCCAGCAGCCGCTTGCCGAGCAGGATCGCTTCTCCACGCTGCAAGTGCTTGAGATAGTGGCGAATACTGGCTCGGGCCTTGGCGGTGACCACGAAGTTGAGCCAGGCCGGGTTGGGTCGGGCGGTGGGGGTGATGATGACTTCGACGGTCTGGCCGGTGACCAGGGGGGTGCGCAAGGGCGCCAGCCGCCGGTCGATCTTGGCGCCCACGCAGGTGTTGCCGACGTCGGAATGGATGGCGTAGGCGAAATCCACGGCGGTGGCGCCGCGCGGCAGTTGGACGATCTCGCCGCGCGGCGTGAACACGTACACCTCGTCGGGAAACAGGTCCATCTTGACGCTTTCCAGGAATTCCACCGGGTTGCCGGCCCGGCGCTGCATGTCCAGCAGTTTGCGCAGCCACTCGCGTGCCCGTTGCTGGGCGTGGCTGCCCTGGCCGTCGCCGTCGGATTTATAGCGCCAATGGGCGGCGACGCCGACCTCGGCCATGACGTGCATCTCCTCGGTGCGGATCTGTGCCTCGATGGGCACGCCGTTGGGGCCGAACAGCACGGTGTGCAGCGACTGATAGCCGTTGGTCTTGGGAATGGCGATGTAGTCCTTGAACCGGCCCATGATTGGCTTGTACAGGCTGTGCACGGCGCCCAGCGCCCGGTAGCACATGTCCACCGTGTCCACGATGATCCGCACCGCGTAGACGTCGTGGACTTCCTTGAACGGCAAATGCTTGAGGCGCATTTTCTGGTAAATGCCCCACAGGTGCTTGCCGCGACCCACCACCCGGCCGGCGATGCCTTCGTCGCGCAGCCGGTCCTGGATACGGGCCTCCAACTGGCCGATGATCTCGCGGCGGTTGCCGCTCAGCTTGCGCACCGCGTCTTGCAGGATCCGATGGCGCAAGGGATACAGGTGGCTGAAGCCGAGATTTTCCAGTTCCTGGCGCAAATGATTCATGCCCAGCCGGCCGGCGATGGGGGCGTAGATTTCCAGGGTCTCGCGGGCGATGCGACGACGCGATTCCGGTCGCATGGCGCCGAGGGTGCGCATGTTGTGCAGACGGTCGGCCAGTTTGATCATGATCACCCGCAGGTCCTTGGCCATCGCCAGCAACATCTTGCGGAAGTTTTCGGCCTGCGCCTCCAGCTTGGAGTTGAACTGGATCTGGGTCAGCTTGCTGACGCCGTCCACCAGTTCGGCGACTTCCGGCCCGAAGCGGGCGCCGATTTGCTCCTTGTTGTAGGGGGTGTCTTCGATGACGTCATGCAGCAGGGCGGCGATCAGGGTTTCGTGGTCGAAACGGACGTTGGCGAGGATGCGGGTCACCGCCAGCGGATGGAAGATGTACGGCTCGCCGCTCTTGCGGTAGATGCCGGCGTGGGCGTCGGTGGCGAAATGGCAGGCCTCGCGCAGACACTCGACCTGCGCCGGTTCGAGATAGTCGCCGGCGATGGCGCACAGATCGTCGATACGCAACCGCAGATCGTCCAGCCATTCATCGGCCACCGCCAAGGGGCGGCTGGACTCGACCTCGGCGCGAGCGTCCCGCAACGGCGCACTCATCACGATGGCGGGGCTCCGGCCGCGCGCGGCGCGGTCAATCCGCGTCGGGCGTGATCTCGTCACGCCCGACGGGAGGTGGCTCCGGTTCCACGACGGGCGCGCTGAAGCGGCCATATTTTTCCTTGATCAGGGGATCGAGCTTGCCTTCGGCCAGTTCCCGCAGGGCGACGACGGTGGGCTTGTCGTTTTCCCGGGGCACCAGCGGTTCTCGTCCCAACGCCAGATCGCGGGCGCGGCGCGCGGCGATCAGCACCAGTTCGAACCGGTTGTCGACCCGGGCCAGGCAGTCTTCCACGGTGATGCGGGCCATTCAGGGATTTCTCCATCGGTAGCGTTGCCGGGTTGGAATTGAATAGTCTAATGAAAAACAAGTGGTTAAGACAAGAGAATATGAAACAGCTCCAAGTGTCGTTCCAGTTGGGCCGTTCGCCGCTGGCGCTGGGCGATGAGAATGGCGCGCAGCTCGATCAGCGCGGTTTCGAACCGGTCGTTGATGACCAGGTAATCGAACTCGACATAGTGCGACAGCTCGTCCAGCGCCGCTGCCATGCGCCGCTCGATGACCTCGGCGCTGTCCTGGCCGCGTCCGGTCAATCGCTGCCGCAAGGCCGCGCGGGAGGGCGGCAGGATGAAGATGCTCGAACTGTCCGGCATTCGCTCGCGCACCTGGCGGGCGCCCTGCCAGTCGATTTCCAGGATCACGTCCAGCCCTTCTCGCAATTTCGACAGCACGGCTTGGCGGCTGGTGCCGTAGCGATGGCCGAATACCCGAGCGTGTTCCAGGAACGCACCCTGGGCAATCATCGCCTCAAAGGCGGCGGGCGGGACGAAATGATAGTGGACGCCGTCCTGTTCGCCAGGGCGGGGTGGGCGGGTGGTGTGGGAGACGGAAGCGACCACGCCGGGCGTGGTTTCCACCAGGCGCTTCACCAGGCTGGTCTTGCCGGCCCCGGACGGGGCGGCGACGATGTAGGGGGTTCCGGTGGCCATGGGCGGGTTGATGGGGGCTGGCGGGGTCAAGGGGAACGAGGGCGACGCAGTGGGCGAGGTCGACCCCGAGGATCATGGCAAGGGACAGCGTGACGGCGCGAAGGCCGGTTTTACAGCCCAGTCGCGTCCTCGGCGTAGCCGAACACCTCGATGCCCAGTTTGTCGGCGATGGCGCGGACCGGTGGAGGCACCATCGGTGAAATCGCGATCTTGCGCTGGGCCAGACGCTGGTGACGCCGCTCGTAAAAACTGACCTTGCGGCCGAAGGTGTACATATCCGACTTGGACATCGACGATTTCAGTTCGCAAAGAATCAGGTCGCCATTCTTGATGATGATGTCGATTTCGACCTGATCGGGCGCGCCGAACACCGTGCCTTCGTCGTCGAATTCATTCACGTTCAACACTTCGACGCCAAAGCTTTTTTCCAAAATCCCCTTGAGCGCGGCGCGGAAGCTGTGCTCGGAAGCGATGCCCCAGCGCGCGCCCAGCGCGCCGATGCCCTGCTCTTGCCGGGTACGGGAGGTTTTGATTTCCTCCAGCAACGCATTGTTCTTGTGGTTTTGCTCGTCCCACTTGCGGTTTTGCTCCTGAGTGTGGGC
>JARSSO010000022.1:93345-107903 GCA_029624765.1 Candidatus Contendibacter sp.
GTTGAATTGATCGTTCCATTCCCACCACTTGCGGTTTTGCTCGTCCCACTTGCGGTTTTGCTCCTGAGCGTGGGCGTTGAATTGATCGTTCCATTCCCACCACTTGCGGTTTTGCTCGTCCCACTTGCGGGCTTGTTCCTGGGTGTGGGCGTCGAATTTGGCAACCCATTCGCGCCATTCACGGTCGTGTTCGTCCCACTTGCGGCGCTGTTCGGCGCGGTCGGCGGCAAACTCCCGAAGCATCCGTTCGAAACGGGCGTCAAAGCTTTCCGGGGTCACCGCCGTTTGCCGGATCAGTTGTTCCAGCCATTGACGGAAGCCGCTGTCCTGCTTGAGCAGTTCGGGCAACTCGGCTTGCAGTTGTGCCTTGAGATCGGTCAGGGCCATGTTTCGCCTCCTTAAAAACAAGTCCAGGCAGGGGGCAGTCTACCCCTATCCGGCCTGACCGGGAACGGGGATCGTGACCGGCGCCGGTCCCGCCCGATCCCACCGGTATCTAGCGGTGGTCATCATGCCGGTTCACTTTCAGAAGCTTGTGGATGTGGTTTATCCTGACCCAACGACACGGGCGCGGCGACTTGGGCGGTTTGACGATGACGTTCATTGCCCAACCAACAGCCCCAGCGGGAGGCGGACCAGGAACGACAACGGACCGAGCAGGCGCGACGGGAGGCGGACCAGGAACGGCAACGAGCCGAACGACTGGCGCAGCGCTTGCGGGAGTTGGGGGTCGACCTGGATTGATGATTCTTGGCGGGTTTGGCGACTTGCCCAATGCCCTTGGAATACCCTTGGAATACCCTTGGAGTAGTGTAATGGATATTTATGCTCGGCAGTTCTGCGCATCGGATATGGAGAATTTCGGCGATGTTCTTTATCCAATCCTGCTTGATCGAATAGTTGCACGACGATATCCTGAGTCTAGGATAGGAAAATATGCGTTCATCGCCGGCGATGCTCCTCTCGACGCAAATTATTCGAATACCGATATAAGAAGCCTTTTTGGGGGTGACATCAAGCCCATGCCATTAATTATTGGTGGTGGAGATATCATAAGGACGGATGATTTGACTGTTGCTGGTCATTATCGGTCGTATTATCCCAACTTAATCAAACGCCAAAAAGAGCGCACCAAACCCGTCTTGGTCGGAACAAGCGGGACCATGACTTTTACGGTACATTATTACTATACTCCAACTCCTGAACTAATTAACGAAATCTGGTTTAAAAAGGAATTGATGCCTCCATGCGAGTTTTCTTTCATGCTTTCATCGGAAACTTGTCCCGCCGCAAGCAAGGTTGCATTTTTCTCGGTTGGTGTTCCTTTTGAAATTGATCCCAAATATCATGATTTGGTTAAATCTACTTTCGATAAGGCAGCCTGTATATATGTTAGAGATGGACAATCCAGGGAAAAGTTATTAAAGGTGGGTGTAGCAAATGATATTATCGTTGCTCCTGATATGGCGATATTGGTTTCCGACCTGTTTCCAAAAACCGAACTTGATAATTTAAAGAGTGAGGCTTTGAGTAGTATCGGATTCAGGGGTGATGAGCGTTACTTTTGCTATCAGATGAGCCAGGCTGGAGTCGACAATATTCATCAAGTAGCACGGGTGCTTTCGGTGATTACGAAAAAATATGGACTGAAGACCGTGCTTCTGCCTTTGGGATTATGTCATGGAGACCTGGCGGTTCTACAGGCGATTTCCAGTTTCGTTCCCGATGTGGCGAGGGTATTGAAAACCAATAACATGTGGCATATGCTGGCCGTGATTGCTCATTCGGCATTGTTTGCTGGGGTGAGCTTGCACGGGAATCTTGTCGCGTATTCGTACGATGTTCCATATTTATTCACACCTCTGGATGTGGATAAGATAACCGGCGCCATGGATATCTTGGAAATTCCTCCCCAATGTCGTTTGAAAAATTGGGAAGAATTGCAATCCAGCATATCAAGTTTGCTTGAGTCAGGAGAAACAATTATCAATAGGAGTGGTCGTATTGAGTCGATGAAAAAGACGATGGCGGCTGTTTACGCGCTTCTTGATTCAATTTCACAACCTTCGCTTGGAGTGGCATGAGCCTTCCGTTCAAGTCAAACTCCAACGAATGGAGCAATTGCCCGCATAGTCAATCTGGAATTTTTTGGGATATTTGCCATTAGCTTACCTGAGCGAAAATCCGTGGAATCATGAGACGCCTACTGTTACATATCGGGATGCATAAGACTGGGTCGACCGCGATCCAGTATCATTTAAGACAACAGTTAGACCTTGGTTTGTGGAGATATCTTTGCCTGGATGAGAATCCCAACCAGAGTTTGGCTGCTCTCACTCTCTTTTCAACGCACCCCGAAACCCATAATCTTCATTTGCAAGCCGGGCGTGCGCCTTGTCAAGTCCTTGAGCTAAGGAATACCCTCATGACGTCGTTGCAGACGGAACTGTTTCGTCGTGACAGGCGTAATTTGATTTTATCCGGTGAAGGAATCGTTTTTCTTACCACCGAGGAGCTGGCGGAACTGAAGCGCGTCTTCCAATCCGGCAAGATTGATGAGATTGATGTATTTGCCTATGTGCGTACTCCTAAATCCTTCATTGAAGCCGCATTCCAGGAAAGGATTAAAAACAGTTTTAAGATACAATTATCTCAATTGGAGCCGAATGCTCTTTATCCGAATTACCGGCAGAGGTTTCTCAAATTCATCGAGGTATTCGGTGACGACAGGGTACATTTCCGGCGCTTTGACCTGGAACGATTTCCCAACCATTGCGTGGTGCGTGATTTTTGTCAGTTTTGGCAGATTCCTTTTACGGGGCCAGTTAGAAAAATCAATGATGGTTTGTCTCGCCCAGCGCTAGCGGCGCTATGTGCTTTCCGCCAGTTTGGCACAACCATCCCCCACGGACCGCGTGCGGAACAAATCAACGGTTTTCTCCTCAATCGGATAGCCGGTCTACCTGGACCGAAAGTTCGATTTTCCCCAGACTGGGTAGTACCCGTACTCAAGACTCACCAAGACGATATTGCCTGGATGGAAGCTCAAATGGATGAATCGTTCGATGAAGATCTCAGCCCTACTCAATACGACATTCAGGATTTTGGTGACCTGCTACGTTTCGATCCCCAGACAGTTGCCGATTTGATGGGGTTGATGGTCGAGTTTATTACCGGACAGCTGCAAGCTCGACAAACTCGACAGATAGCATACCAAGCGGTGGTTCCAAAATTACCTCCTGTAAGATTTTCCTTGTGATCATCCAAAGTTGCTTGTGATTACGTCAATGGCTAGTTATGGGATCATGGGCGATTGGATGGACGATGGAAACAACAATTTTATAGATTCGAATTGAAAGAGGACTAATCTGATGATGCAGGTTTTGGTGGTTGGCGCCAGTAAGACGGGTACTACCGTTGTTTCGAAGTCTATTCAGTATTCAATTCCTAAGGCATATTATTACATGGAGCCAAGAACTATTAGCGAAGTAGAAAATTTGTCCAATTCAAAACAATCGCTAGTAGTAAAAATATTATATAGCCAGTGGCGCCGTCGGCTTAATTTGTTTAACGCCATCGCTCTGAGTGAAATCGAATTCAAACCTAATTTTAAAGTTGCCATCGTTCGCGATCCGAGAGATACTGTGATCAGTAAGATGATGTATCGCCCTTATAATTTTATAATAAATGGAGCAACTCGAGACCAGGTTGATCGCTGGCTTGACTGTGTGCGCCGTAAGGAAAGCGCACCAGAAAGTTTATCCGTAATGCGTATGTTTGAAGAAATGTCCACGATCTTTATTGCGAAACGGGAGCTGAAGGAAGCTATTGAAGACGAAGTCAATTACTTGGACTGGGTATCTAGCCATAAAGAAAATTTTTTTGTGCTGCGGTACGAGGATTTCGTAGCGGATAATGTCAGTAGCTTGGAAGATTATCTTGGTATCAAACTATCAATTTCCCGAGATGTTGGTCCATATGAACGGGTTCAGAGAACCAGGAAATCAGGGAATTGGAAAACACTTATGTTGCCAGACGATATTGACTTCATTAGAAATAATTTTGGGCCAATGCTTGAAAGGCATGGTTATGACGATTGGTGTTTGTCCGAAAAGAGCGAACTTGATCCAGTCCATGGAACTCAGTACATTCAGCGTATAGCACAGGAGGCATTTTCCGTTGTTTATAAAAATCGTGGGATCGGCCGTAATGAGCCATGTCCTTGCGGAAGTCAGAAGCGGTTTAAGCATTGTTGTGGGGAATTAACCTCTTAAAAAGGTCTGAATAGCCTGATTTTAGCCGCCTGAAGATCATCCATGCTTAGGTATCGATCCAAGCCCCTATGATGAAATCCCATCAGAAAACTCCCGATCTAAACAATCGAGCTTCTTTGCTTCAAATTGCTCGTTGGGTACGCCCCGCGAGTAGTGTGCTGGATATAGGCTGTGGCCCAGGAATTCTGGGACGTTATCTCACCGAAATCCTGAATTGCCGGGTAGACGGTATCGAGAATAATTCTGCCGCTGCACAGTTAGCGACCCCCTGTTATCGTCATTTGATAGTGGCTGATCTGGAACAAGCCGTTTTAACCGACCTGTTTCCGGGAGAACTGTATGACTATATTATTTTCGCCGATGTTTTAGAGCATTTACGTAACCCTGGACATATCATTAACCAAGCACTGAAGTCGCTGGCTCCCAATGGCCGATTCTTGCTTTCCGTTCCCAACGTTGCTTATGCTGGCTTGGTAGCGGAGCTTTTGGCTGGTGAATTTCGCTACCGCCCTTTAGGGTTGCTGGATGAAACTCATCTGCGGTTTTTCACCCGCAAATCCCTGGATCGCTGGCTCTCCGCGCATGGATTAGCCGTTTGTCGGTGGGAAAACATAGTTGTGGACATTGCTTTTTCCGAATTCGAGCACTGTCTGGACGATCTCCCATCAGCCTTGAAAGATGCCCTGCTGGTACGGCCCGACGCCTTGGTATATCAGTTTATTGTCGAGGCACAAGTTGCTTCAAATACTTCCGTTTTGGCTGTTAATAATTCAAGCGAATTTTCCCTTTCGGTAGTCTTCAGCACTCGGAACGTGGATTTTGGTTTTATTGACCATGTCAGGAACACCATCGGTATTCCTGACGTTGAAATTATTCCTTATGCTAATCAAAGCGAGTTTTCACTTGCTGAGTTGTACAATAGGGGATTGAAGGAATCGAAACACGATATTGTTGTATTCATTCATGACGACGTCATTTTTAATCGCAACAATTGGGGACAAGTCATACTCAAACAATTTCGGGATACCGACTATGGCGTACTGGGTGTCGCCGGTACAACCGATTTGATAAAAGATAGCGACGGAATTGCGCAACCATGGTGGATAATGGCAAATAGAATGGTTGGGAGACTCAGACATGAAATTAACGGGAAGGTAATCGATAGTTTTTATTCGAACCGTTACGATCATCCTATCCAGGTTGTTTGCCTGGATGGGGTATTTATCGCTGCGCATAAAGGCAGGATTCGAAAATTATTCGACGAGAGATTCAAGGGTTTTCATTATTACGATGTTTCATTTACTTTTGCAAATCATTTGGCTGGTGCCAAGATAGGAGTAATCTTTGATATAGATTTGACCCATAAATCTGTTGGCAATCTGAAAATCGAGTGGCAAGAAAGTCAATTGCTTTTCTCGGAATTATATGGAAATCAGCTTCCTTTCAGGTTAAAAGCGAGCAAAGTTGAATATGATAACTTGACAGTAATAAAATTCAATCCGGGAAACGCTTTCATTTCGGTTATCATTCCTACCAAAAACAAAACTGATCTGGTACTCGACTGTATTCGCTCAATTATCGAGAATACTCATGTCGCGCAATACGAAATCTTGATTGCTGATACCGGTTCCACGGATGAAAACAAAAAAATATTAGCGGATAGGATAAGGGAAATCGATAGGAGTAAGAACCTGAATGGGATAAGAGTTATCGACTATAATTACTATAATTTTGCCAAGATCAATAATGATGTCGTAAAAAATCACCTTATGAAAAAAAGCAACTATATTATTTTTTGCAATAATGACATCAAACTATTGAATGACGCTATTGATCGATGCTTGCGTCTGTTTAAAGAAAGAAAGCACATCGGAACCGTAGGTATTCGTCTACATTATGGCGATAACTCAATTCAACATAATGGTTTGGAGATTTCATTTGGCCTTGGTAAAATAGTTAGTTTCACTCATCGAAATTTAAATAGTTATTATCGATATGATCAGGATGTGATCGAGGTTGCCGGGAACACGGCGGCTTTTTTGATGATAGAGCGATCAATTTTTCAAAAATTCTACTTTAACGAAAATTACAAGGAGTGCTTTGAGGATGTCGAGTTGAATCTGCGAATACTAAAAGCTGGCAGAAAAAACTATAATATAGGTCAGGCGGTTGCCTATCACTATGAAAGCCAGACAAGAAAAGAGGATTCTAATTTTGCCAATAAGATAGAAGAAGATTATCAGAATAACCTGCTGCCTTTCTTCAAAAAACACTGCGTCGCGCTATTTTTTGCTCAGTTGTTCGAAGGCGCCTTGCGGGCCTCGCGAGAAGGTCGGTACCAAACAGCGCTGGAGATTGGTGAGTTACTGTTGGAACACGCGCCCCGGCATCCCGATATTCATCACTTGGTCGGTGTCATTCATGGTCGGTGGGGTGATCAAGCCGGGGCGGTGAAGCACATCCGCCAAGCTATCGCTCTGAACGGTCAAATACCGTTCTATCACTACAATCTGGCCGAGGCCCTACGGCGCCAGGAGGATTGGAAGCAGGCTGAACAAAGTTATCGGCACGCCCTGCGACTGGCGCCGGGCATGGTCGATGCCCATGTTAATCTCGCCAATTTGCTCAAGGATCAGGGCCGTCACGACGAAGCCTTGGCCCATTATCAACACGCACTGGGACTTAATCCCAATCAAGCGTTGGTGTACTGCTGCATGGGCGACATCCTGCGCCAAAGAGGGATTTACGATGCGGCCATGGAATGCTACCAGCATGCCATCCAGCTCCAGCCCGACTTGGCCGATGCCTATCACCATTTGGGGATGGTGCTCAGCCATATGGAGAACCGCCTTGACGAGGCTGCCCAGTGCTATCGACAGGTGCTGCGTTATCGGCCCGACTCGACCGAGGCGCGAATCAACCTGGGCAAGATGCTGGAACAGCAGGGGCTGATCGAGGAGGCGCGGGAGTGCTACCAGCAAGTCCCGGCGATGGGCGCGGGCCATGCGCTGTTTCTGCTGCATGTAGAAAGCCTCTGCCCGCCGGTGCCGGCCAGCAATGCGGCCATCGATGACTACCGCGCCGCGTTGGGAGCGCGGTTGGAACAATGGCGCGGGCTGCCCGATCCGCAACTCGATCTGGGATCGTTGCATGCAAGTGATTTGGAACCGCCACTGGCGCTTATTTACCAAGGCCGCGATGACCGCCCATTGAAGGAAGCTTGGGCCACCCTGTTTCAAAACCTTCTGCCAGCGGTTGAGTCATTGCCGCTGGCCAGCGGTCGCCCTCATGTGGGTTTCGTGGTCACGCGCCGCCACGAAGAGGCATTCCTGAAGGGGATGGCCGGAATCTTGAATCATCTGTCGGCCGGGCATTTCGACTTGACGGTGGTGTGTAGCCAGCAGGGGGGCGAGGAGCGGCTGCGGGTCGGCATCCGTAATCCCGCCGTTCGCTATCTGCCGCTGCCTGATCGCCTTGATCATGGGGTGGAGCGGCTTCGGCAGGCGCGGTTCACGGTCTTGTATCACTGGGAGGTGGGCACGGACAGCATCAATTATTTTTTGCCGTTCTTTCGGCTGGCTCCGGTCCAATGCACCGGCTGGGGCTGGCCGGTGACCAGCGGCATTCCGGAGATGAATTACTATCTTTCCGCCCAGCACCTGGAAACGGCCGATGGCGACGCCCACTACAGCGAGCGATTGGTGCGATTCCGGCGCCTGCCGGTCTACTTCCACCGTCCCGAACTACCAACGGGGCCAGTGGAGCGGGAACGTTTCGGCTTCGCCGCTGGCCAGCATCTCTATGTCTGTACCCAAAACCCGCGCAAGATCCATCCGGATTTTGATGAACTGCTGGCGGGTGTGCTGCGCCGCGATCCTGGCGGGGTAGTGGCGTTGGTCGAGGACATCCAGCCAGCGGTGACGGCGGCCCTGCGCCAGCGGTTACAGACTCGTCTGCCCGACATCATCGACCGGGTCAGATTTCTGCCATGGCTGGCGTATCAGGACTATCTCGGCCTGCTGGTCGCGGCGGATGTGGCGCTGGATACGTTACATTTTGGTGGTGGCATGACCACCTACGATGCCTTGGCGGTCGGCCTGCCGGTCGTGACCCTGCCGGGGGCGTTCAGCCGGGGACGCCATGTTCATGCCGCCTACCGGCAAATGGGGTTGGACGAAGGGATTGCCGCCAATCCGGCGGACTACGTCGAGCGGGCGGTGCGGTTCGCCAGCGAGCCGGACTATCGGGCCGCGTTCGGCGCGCGGTTGCGCGAAGCGAGCGCCGAACTGTTCGAGGATCGGCAGGCGATACGAGAGTTCGAGGATTTTCTGCAAGCCGCCGCGGCAGGTTTGTCAGTTCGGTGATTCAAAAAGCGCTTTTGTACTGCTTAAGGTTGGATGTAAACATGATCAGGAGGTAAATCCGCCTGATAGCGCTCATGGATCTGGATATAAGCGGCTTCCAGATGTTTGGTAAAGGATTCGGTATTAAACAGTGGCGTTGTTAGGCGGTTTTCTTCAAGCTTGCGTTTAATTGCCACCAGCTTGGTTGGATGCGTTGCAAGTTCAATGGCCAACCGCTCGTAATCTTCCAGGGTATGCGTGATCAGTTCGGGGAGGTGAATGGCGTTGAGCAGACTGGCAGCGACCCTGCTTGTAAATGACTCACCCATGCAGGTGAGAACCGGCAAGCCCGCCCACAAGGCATCGCTGGCGGTAGTATGTGCATTGTAGGGTAGCGTATCAATAAACAAATCCGCTTGTCTGTGTCTCGCCATGTGTTCTGATAATGATCCCATTCGTTTGGCGAAAACCAGTCGCCCAGCGCTGATTCCACATCGTTCGGCTTCCTGTTTAAGATTTTTTGATGCGATCGTGCTGTCCTCTCGCAACCAAAGCACGCTGCCGTCCACGGCTTTCAGTATCCGCATCCAGACTTCAAAAATTGCCGGAGTGATTTTATAGTTGTTGTTAAAACAGCAAAACACAAACCCAGTCTCCGGCAAATCAAAATCCTGGCGAATAAATTGAGTATCCGATATTTTACGCCGCCTATCGTTGGCCATATAGCTGTAAGGCAGATAAACGATCTTTTCGCTATAGTATCCCTGGGACTCAAGTGGAATGAGTGTGGAGTCCGCGATAATATAATCGATATACTCCGCTCCCATCGTGCCTGGAAAACCTAGGTAGTTCACCTGAACGGGCGCTGCTCGGTGGGCAAAAATACCTGGGCGACTGTCCTTGGTATGACCACCCAGATCGACAGCAATGTCAATTTGTAAATCCCTTGATAATTGAGCTACTTCCCGGTCACTTTTATCGCGAACATCCAGGAATTGGTCGAATGCCAGTACCAACCTTTTCCGTGTTTCGCCATCAGCATGATAACCAAACGAAAAGGCTGTGATTTCGAACCTGGCTCTATCGTGCATCTCGTATAAGCCGGCTGTCAGATAGGAAACAGGATGTTCGCCAAAGTCGGCGGAAAAGTAACCGATACGAATTTTCTCTTTCGGCGGATGCTTGGATATCAAGCCAAGGGTATGATTGACTGGATAGTTATGTTGAATAAAAAGTTCCGTGGATTTCTTTTGTAGGGCAAGGGAGTCTTTAATCCCAAGCAGAGGGAATGGAGAAGTCGCGTTCTCACCACGAAGGATTTTATTTTCAAGCTCAATGTATTCGAACTCCATGCCATTCCAATCACAAATCTGTAGCCTTATATACAATCGTAGGCCATGCAAAAGTCCATAGTCCGGTTTAAGTTGGAGTGCTTTATCGTAACTTTCCAGTGCGGCATCAAGCTGGTTAAGCTCCCTCAGTGCATTACCACGACTATTATAAGCCTCCGCGTAATCAGGCCTGATGGCGATAGCGCGATTATAGCTGGCCATGGCGGCATCCAGTAACTTGAGTTCTTGCAGCACAACACCGCGATTATTGTAAGCCTCGGCAAGGTCGGGCTTAAGAAAGATGGCCCGATCATAGCTGGCCACGGCGGCCTCAAGTCGTTTGAGTTCTTGGAGCACAACACCGCGATTGTAATAAGCCTGAGCATAGTCAGGCCGGATCGAAATGGCGTGTTCATAACTGGCCACGGCGGCTTCAAGCTTCTTAAGCTCATTCAGTACGTTGCCAAGATTATTGTGGGCTTCGGCATAGTCGGGCTGGATGGCGATGGCGCGTTCGTAGCTTGCCGCGGCGGCATCGAATTGCTTGAGTTCTTGCAGCACAAGGCCGTGGTTATTGTAAACAATGGCATTGTTTGGATTTATTTGAATCGCTTTGCTGATCAATTCATATCCAAGTTGATATTTATCTAGCTGACAGGCAATCACCCCGCTCATATGTAGCGCATCAAAATGCCTGGGCTGAATATTGAGTACTTTTTTGTAGAATGCCTGAGCTTGAACTAACCGTCCTTGTTGATGCAAGGCCAATCCTTGCGCAAAGAGTTGCTGTACCTGCGTCGATGTTTTGTTGGTGACGGTACGGGTGGGAATGGATTTTTTATTTTTAGCCATGGGTATGCGGGGTTTCGGCTCAGCGCGAGTGGTTTGGATCGTGCGGCGAGTGTGTCGGCGCATCGGTTTTCAGATAGACAACGCCACCGGGCGCCTGATGAATTCTTTCGAAGCCAATGGCTTTGAGCTTGGCCTGACCGGCTTCGCTGTCGGCCAGCATATAGATCATATTGGGGCGGTATCGCAAGACCCGCTCCGACAGTCCCGGAACCTCACCGCCGAGGATGGCGGGAATATCGTCCAGATATTTATTACCCGTCGGGATTTTTTCTCCCTCCACCTTGGCGATTTCCAGATTCAGCAAGCCGGTCGTGTCGACCAGGGTAATCTCGCGCGGCGAAAATCGCTCCCGGAGAAAATAGGGAAAATAGCCGCCCTGATAGGTGACGATGGTCAGATGACCCTGTTGCGCCAGGTATTTGGACAGTTCCTGGTCGATGAACGGACGAATCGCGTAACCGTCGCGCTGGTGGGCGCAGTTGAGTCCGATAGTGGCATCGTTGGGGTGATCCAGGAATTTTGTGAAAAAATCGAGCGTCAGCCGGGTCGAGCAGTCTTGCGGCGCCCGATAGCGCCATTCGCCGGCGACCACCAGAACCAACAGGATTGCCGCGGCGAACGACGCTGGCCGGCGGTAGGAAGGGGGCGTCAGGGCAAGAAGCTTTTCGCCCAGCATGACCAGCAGCAACATCTTTAGCGCCAGGGTCGGGACCAGAAACCGGTGATATTCCATCCAGTCGCCCTTGACGATGACGATGAAGGTTTCGTAGGCGCAGATGAGCAGGGCCGGAACCAGGAAGCGGCTGTCTGGCGCGGGGAATTTTCGATAGGGTGGCAGGCGGTGCAACACAGAGTAGCCGGTCAGCGCGATGGAGAAGAGGACGGTCGCGGCCAGAAGCACGCCGATCGGTCCAAGGGTGTAAAACCGGGTCAGATAATTCCAACCTTCCGTAAATCCGCCCAGATGGCCGATTGAAACCTTGGCGTAAACAGGGTTGGGAAAGATCACGCCGGTCATGGCGTGGCGGATAGCGAACAGGGCGATGAGGAAGAGCAGGGGAGGGAGAATCGCAGCCTTGAGGATGGGCAAGCGCCGGGCTGGCAGGGCCGGCCAGTACAACCCCGTCAGAACCAAGGTCATGCCGATCAGCCAGAAACCCTCGGGCCGGCACAAAATGGCGAGCATTTGCGTCAGGGCAAGCAAGAGAGAGTCACTGAGGGTGACGGTGGCGGCGGCAGCGGAGTCGAAAACCCGGATGGCGGCGGCTGTGTAGAGCAGGACGAACAGGGCGTAGTAGGGAGTTTCCAGCCCGCCAAGACCCCAGTAGGCGAAACTGGAATTGAAACCGAGCAAGGCGATGGTGGCGATGGCGCTGCAATCGGGAAGGTGACGAAAGAAGAGGCGCCGGTTGAACCAGACGGCCAGCAGGGTCGCCAGGGCGGCGGCTCCGCCGAACAACTTATTCGCCAGATAATAGGTGTCGGCGCAGCACCAGTAGGCGAATTTGGCGATCAGCGCGCCGAGCAGGCTGGAGGAGATTTCCTGGGCTTCGCCGTTGTAATTGATGAACCATGGTCCGACGCCGAGTGTTTTCCCGGCCCACAGGGTGATGAAGACATCGTCCCGTCCAGCGCCCAGATACTGATGAAGGGCGTTGAGAACGATCAGCGGCAGGACGCAGGAAAACAGGAAGGCGGTTCGCCATTCATACCCCTCTCCCGCGGAGGAAGAGAGGTATGGATCAAAGGGGTGATGATTCAAGACAGATGCCCATCATCCTGGTTCAACGTTCGTCCTAAAGACAGTCGTCGCCCTGACACCCATCGCCCGGGCGTCGGAACGTGCGAATGGACGAATGATCCACCAGAGCCGCTTCGCTCAACAAACCGCTTTGGTCGTCCCGACTGGTGATGGCGAAACCAACGACCGGCAGGCCGCGTCGCTGGTTGTTGACGTTGACGAAGCGCACGTCCATCCAGCCGAAGGAGAAATTTTCCGGGAAGTTAATGGTGACAGCGTTCGGTGAACCCAGGATGCCACCGGTGCTTGACGCATCCAGAATGCGAGAGGTACCCGCCGAAATTGAGCTTGAACTTCGGTTGAAGGTCAGCACGTTGGCTTCATAACACAGTTGAGGGTTGCCGCCTGGCGAGAAGCCGGCTCCTTGGGATGCCTGTTCCTCGCGGTTCAGGAGGGTGAAGAGCAGGGGGTCGCAGGACATGCCGCGCCGGACGGCGGGATCCACGCTCGTATCGACAAAAGTCTGGGTAAATGGACCAGCCGAGGCGGGACCTGGAGAGGTTATCGCATTACCCCGCCCCGTGTTGCGCCCCGCGAACTCGTTACTGGGGTCGTTATCGACGAAGAAGTTCTTGGTGGGGAAGGTGAACACCCAGTCGGTCGCCGTTACCCAACCGGCCGCTGCGTTGGTGCGCCGCGACCATTCGTTGATGACGTTGGTTTTCTCCAGCGCGAAGCTGACCGTGCGAGCCCTCCCGTTGGCAATACTATACACCGGCTCGTCGATCAGATTGAGAGCGGCGCCCGGCGTGTTGGCTGAATACAGGCTGGGCTCGTGCCAGGAATCGGAAAAGCCACCGGAACCGGCGAGGTTGGGCGGCAACTGCAAAGTCATCATCGATCCATTATTCCTCCCTTCCCGGAAGTTGGCCAAAGCGGTCGGCAGACCCACGGCGTTGAAGCCCAACGCTCCGTTCACCAGGGCGAACGTGCCCTTGAGCGGGTCAAGCGGGACCCATCCCCTTTGGGTATCGGGGACGGAGTCCCGAGCATAATTGCAAAATTCGCCCCGCAACGTATTGGAAGTGCCGCTGGTGGTGCTGGTGCAAGGAAAAGCGGTTGCATCATAAGTACCCAGCCTGGTGGGATCCTGGAACGCCGCCAAGGCGGCGCAGCCCGGCGGAGTAGCGCCGTTGACGTGGATGGCGCCGCGAGCCAGCGGGAATGGATCGGGCGTGACGGCGGCGCCGACCGGGGCCGCGCCCATCATGATCATCTCAACATAACCCTCGCGCATCCGGTCCACCGTGGTTGGGCCGCCATCGGCTGCATTGCCGGTATAGGACACCGGCGCCGGGAAGGTCACCCCAGCCGCGCCCGCTCCCACGATATTGCCCACCGTGCAACTACTGTCCTCGGTGTGGATCACCGGTCCATTAGGACTATCGGTCACCCAAGCTGTCCATTCGTCCAGCGGCGACAGAATCAGGTTGAAGTCGAATACGTCGCGCGAGTTGTAGGACTCGCGGAACCGCACCTTCACCGCCACCACCTGGTTGCTGGTGTTGACCACACCTAGCAGGGTGGTCCAGCCCCCCCGCACCGTGTAGTAGGGGAAAATCAGCGCCTGCCCCAGGTTATTGGCGGCCACGCTTACTGCCCCCGCCGTCGGCGCCAGGCTCAAGCCGCCCAACATTATCCCCACCGCCAATGCCCGTCGCTTCATCTTGTGATTCATTGGGTCGCTTCCCTCTTATGTCAATCAATGGATAATTCGATTTGTATCGGAGCAACAAATCTGTTGTCAGTATACCTCACATTCCCAACCTGTTGACTATCGGGACATAGCCGCAAAAAAGCCCGCGTCGGAACGCGGGCCAGGGGTCAAACGACAGCGCTGGTTAAATTAGCGCGGAATCTTTTTTGAGCAACGCCTCCTTACGGCGTCGGGTTACTCACTTGAGGATACGTGATGGTGGTGCCAGCGGGCGCGCTGAGGTATGAATGATCGTACAAC
>JARSSO010000023.1 GCA_029624765.1 Candidatus Contendibacter sp.
TACCTCACCAGATGGCGGCGGCGGCCCTGCCGTTCAAGATGTGTGTAATGGACAGTCTCCCAGTGGGAGAGGGGTTGGGGGTGAGGGTATCGGCCAATGCCGCGTTCAGCGCCGCCAACTTCTCGTCGAGAATGGGCTGATGCTTGGCGAAAATCGGATCGAGCGCGGCGTTCTGGGCGATGGATTTGAGGGTGATGTGCGGGACGGTTTCGCAATCCAGCGTCGCCGGGCCGGCAATCGCGCCGCTGCCGTCCTTGAGCCATGCCCCGTTGGGATTGCGCCGCAAATCCTCCTCGTTCACGGGCCGCAACTGGTAGTAATCGAACTTGGCGGTCATGAGCCGCTGGCGGGCCAGTGCCAGCGCGACGCGAGAGGTGTCGATGGTGATCCAGCGCCGGCCCCACTGCTCGGCGACGTAGGCGGTGGTGCCGGAACCGCAGGTGGGATCGAGCACCAGATCGCCGGGGTCGGTAGTCATCAGGAGGCAGCGTTTGATCGCCTCGGTTGCAGTCTGAACAACGTAAACCTTTGGATCAGTTCTGCTCTGAATCCCTCCAATATCATCCCAAACATTCGTTACCGCACTTGCAGGAAAATCACTCAGATAGCGTCGGTAACCTATTGTGCTCCCGGTAACTTGCACACGTTCCGCACCAAGCAATCGATCCATTCCTTGCCCATTTGTCTTCCAACGGGTTTTCATCGTTGGAAGAAACTCCAAACCATTAACACTGACAGGAAACCAAGATGCCGCACCTTCGCCTTTTTCGCGGCCTACACTTTGGCTTGTAATGTTATCTATCCGATAAATTTTCCCCTCAGCATACGACTCGCCCACTTGGCTCAATGCCATACGCAATCCATTTTGCATTTCCATTGAATCATATTTAGACGAATTATCGCGACCAATCGACTTCTCAGAAAATAATCGCTGGTAACGAATTTTTGATTTGTCTCGGGCGTACCAGATGATGTAATCCGCTGTTGATGGTAGCAAAACCACCGTCGCCCCAGCGGTCTTGCTAAACGTGATCAAAGCAATAAAACTCTCCGCCCCAAACACCTCATCCATCACGCACCGAACCCGATGCAAATTCTCATCGGAAATCTGCACGAAGATCGAGCCGGAATCGGCCAGCAACTCCTTCGCCACCATCAGCCGGTCGCGCAGATACGCCAGATAGGAATGCACGCCCAGCGTCCAGGTATCGCGGTACGCCTTCACCATTTCCGGCTCGCGGGTCAGGTCGGATTCCTTGTCCTTCACGTCGCGCTTGCCGACTTCCGGCTGAAAATTCGAGGCGAACTTGATCCCGTAAGGCGGATCGACGTAGATCATCTGCACCCGCCCGGCCACGTCCTCCCGCCGGGCCAGCGACGCCATCACTTGCAGGGAATCGCCCAGAATCATCCGGTTCGCCCAATCGATGTCGTGCTGATAAAACTGAACGGCTTCCCGATAGCTCAACTGCGGATCGGCGAACAAATCGCGCTGCACGTCCTGCCGGGCCGCGACCTTGACGATGGCTTGCGCGGCGATGCGCTCGTGGATGTGCAGCGCCACGGGTTCCACCTCGAAAGACCGCTGCTCCCGCTTGCCCGCCCATTCCAACCACGGCTGCCGGTCCCGCAACGCCTCGGCCAACGCGCGGGCTTCCTCCTCGGTCAGGGCTCGCTTTTGCGCCGTTTCCAGCAACTCCGGCACGCGGTCCGCCGCTCCGCTGGCGTCGAAGCGCAACAGCGGCGGCCGGTGCGGATCGTAGTCGTAGCGGATGCGCCTCGGCTCCGCCAGCTTGCCCTGCGCCGCCAAACCCGCCGGCGGGATGTTCTTGCGGGCCGCGTCGAACCGATAATCGGCGACGGGTTGGGATGGATCGGACGGCGGAGTTACGGTTTTCCTCGCGCGGGGGGCCATCGGCTTTTCCTCAACGGATAAACTGAATCGTCACCCCAACACGCAATTGAGCCCAAATGCGATCAGCGGTGATTGCCGGAATATTTCGAGATAGCGCCAACGCTAGACAAGCGCGGTCGCCCAGCGATAAACCCAGCGACTGAGTTGCCGGAACGAGCGAAGCAGCCAACGCCGCATCCACAGCGGTGAAAGGCACGATCTCGATCATCGTTGAGGTCAGCTTTTTCAGTACCTGATGGGCATCGTGTCCATCGCGGACAAATCGGCCAATCACTTCAGCCAGATTGACCGTCGATAAACAAGCGGTGTCCAGCATGGCGCCAACCTGTTCATGGCCGGGTTCACGAAAAAGAAATGCGAGTAGCGCCGAAGCATCCAGAGCCATCATTCCCGAACATTCTCCCGACGGCGTTCGGCCAATAACTCCTCGACAACTCGCCGAGGTTTGTTAGCGCCATAAAGGGAATCCACCCAATCCTGCAACGCAACGGCGGATGGCCGATCTTCATCTGCCAGATAAGTCGTCAAAATAGCGCACGCCTCGGCCTCGATGCTGAGTCCGTGAAGCGCCGCACGTTCGCGCAAACGCGCTTGCGCGGCATCGGGCAAGCTATGAATGCTGAGTACAGTCATCTACTTTTCTCCTCATCAATTGCAACCTTGGCAATGAATTATACCAACCAAATCAACGTCGCTATCCGCCCTTGCGCGCTGCGTCGAACCGATAATCGGCGACGGGTTGGGATGGATCGGACGGCGGAGTTACGGTTTTCCTCGCGCGGGGGGCCATCGGCGTTCTCCTTGGCGACGATAGGAACGGCATAATATCGACACCATGCCCATTTGATAAAGGAACCGTTGCGATGTCGCTTTCCCGCGTTCTCTGGCAAGCCAACGCCGATCTGGCCCAAGCCTGCCTCGATCAACCCTTCGTGCGAGGCATCGGCGACGGCTCGCTGCCCCGCCCACGCTTCGCCGGCTACATCGGGCAGGATGCGTTCTACCTGCACGCCTTCGCCCGCGCCTACGTCATCGCCGCCGCCAAAGCGCCGGACTGGATCGGCTTCCGGGAACTGCACGCACTCGCGGGCGGGGTTCTTCAAGAATTGGAACTACACGAAGGCGTCGCCACCGCCTGGGGACTGAATCTGGACCACATAGCGCCCGGCCCGACCACCCGTCGCTACACCGATTTCCTGCTCGCCACCGCCTGGAGCCAGGAAACCGGCGTCACGGTCGCGGCCATGACGCCCTGCATGAGGCTGTACGCCTGGATCGGCCAACAACTGGCCGGCCGGCAACGCGAGACGCACGCCTACAGCGATTGGGTTCAAACCTACGGCAGCGCCGATTTCGAGCAACTGGCCGCGCGGCTGGAAAGACTGCTGGATCGCTACGCGCCGGACAACCCCGCCGTCGCCGACGCCTACCGCTACGCCATGCACTGCGAACACGATTTCTTTCAAGCGGCTTGGGATGCCGCCTGAGAAACCGCACACAAACGCCCCTCACCCGCTGGGAAAGAGGCTGGGGGTGAGGGCTTTCTTCTGCTTCACCCTGATCCGCCTCAATCGCGCAACATGCACGAGAAGCCCTCTTGCGCGAAGTGGGCATCATTCGTCAGTACATCGCTCAACCCTTCTCGACGCATCACCTCCATCGAGATGCAGTCGGTCAGGCTGTAACCTTTTTTGTCCGGGCGTGATCGGTAGAGGCGGCAACCGAGAAGAAAACCCTCGCGGGTTTGCGGAACGACCTCGATGTTCCGGTCAGCGTGCATCCGCTCCACCAGCAGGGCAGCCGCCCTGCGAAGGAAATGCCCGCGCCCGGCGAAATAATTGAGAAATTCGGTCAGCACCTCGTCGGTTGTCACGATCCGGGCCAAACTCAAATTCTTGCTGGCGGTGACGACACGATCGTGTGCCTCGTCATTCGGATTGAGCAAGGCGATCCAATAGAAGGTGTCGGCAAAGACGATCTGCATTTCAAGGCCGTTTAGCGGCGCCGTAAAGGTAGTGATCGTGCTGTGCGGCGCCGTCGGTGGGGAGGGCGTTCAGCGCGTCCTCGGGGATATCGCGAACCAGTTCCGCCGCAACCTCCCAGATAGGCTTACCCGCGTCGGCGCGCGGCCGCGTTTCGTCGGATGTTTCCAGCAGCAAGGTAACCTCTTGATGCTCGGGAAGATGGACCGGCTCCAGCGGCCAAAATACGCCGCCTTCGTAGATGGCTTTGAGGTGCTGGGTCATAGCGAAATCGGTCTTACTCAAAGGATATCCGAATCATAGGTTCCCTATCCTAACCAAATCAACGTCGCCATCCGCCCGGTTCGACTCTCGCGGCGATAGGAAAAGAATCGCTCGGCTTCGCCGAACGTGCAAAATTCTCCGCCGTAAACCACCGACACACCCAAGCCCTGCAACTGCCGCCGCGCCAGTTCGTACAAATCCGCCAGCCAGCGGCCCGCCGGCGAAGGCCGAAAACAAGCGACATTGCCGGCGTCCAGCGCCAGAAACGCGGCACGCACTTCTGCTCCCACCTCGAAAGCGTCGGGACCAATCGCCGGCCCCAGCCAGGCCAGCAACTCCGTTGGCGGAGCATCCATCCGCGCCACGGTCGCGGCGATGACCCCGCCCGCCAGCCCGCGCCAGCCGGCATGAGCGGCGGCCACCACCGTACCAGCGCGGTCGCACAGCAACACCGGCAGGCAATCGGCGGTCATCACCACGCAGGGCCGGCCCGGCTCGCGGGTCCAGGCGGCATCGGCGGCGACCGGCGCGCGAACCGTCTCGGCGGCTACTACCCCCTTGCCGTGAACCTGTTGCAACCAGGCCGGCTCGGCGGGATAACCGGCCACCGCCACCAACCGCCGGCGGTTCTCCGCGACGCGGGCCGGATCGTCGCCGACGTGATCGGCCAGATTCAGGCTGTCGTAGGGCGACGAACTCACTCCGCCATGGCGGATCGTGCTCGCCGCACGCACTCGCGCGGGCGCCGGCCAGTCGGGGAAAATCAGGTGTTCGGCTTGAAGTTCACTCATGTCGTTGATCCGCGTCTTCGCTCAAAACCGCCAGCAATTCCGCCAGATCGGCCGGCAACTCCGCCCGCCATTCCAGCCGCTCGCCCGTAATAGGATGCGTCAGGGCCAACCGCTCGGCGTGCAATGCTTGCCGACGAAAGAGTTGAATCGTCTCGATGCAGCGCGGCGAGGCGTCCGGCGGCACGCGCGGTCGACCGCCGTACACCGGATCGCCCAGCAACGGCAAACGGACATGCGCCATGTGGACCCGAATCTGATGGGTGCGGCCGGTTTCCAGCTTGACCCGCAACAGAGCATGAGCGCGAAACCGGCGCAGTACCCGATAATGCGTCACCGCCGGCTTGCCGCCGGCTGTCACCGCCATCCGTTGCCGGTCCACCGGATGGCGACCGACGGGCGCATCCACCGTGCCGCCCGCCACCGGCACGCCGTTGACCACGGCCAGATACTCCCGCTCGATGCGCCGCGCCTGCAACTGCTCCACCAAGGCGGCGTGGGCGCGCAGGCTGCGCGCCACCACCAGCAGGCCAGTCGTGTCCTTGTCCAGTCGATGCACCAGCCCGGCGCGCGGCAGCGTCGCCAGTTCCGGCGCGTGGTGCAGCAGCGCGTTGACCAAGGTGCCGTCGCGGTTGCCGACGGCGGGATGGGCCACCAGTCCGGCCGGCTTGTCGAGAACCAGCAGATCGGCGTCCTCGTAGCGGATGTCCAACGGAATGTCCTGGGCAGCCGCGACGGTTTCCGTCTCCAGAACCAGTTCGCCGGTGACCGTTTCGCCGCCGACGACCGCATCGCGGGGCCGGCGGATTTGCCCGTTCACCCGCAATCGCCCGGCCTTGAGCCACTCTTGCAAGCGACTGCGAGAATAAGCCGGCAACATCGCCGCCAGCGCCTGATCGAGCCGCATCCCGGCGCGGTCAGCCGGTATTCGACAGTCGATTCGTTCGGTCGGCGACATGGTGGCTTTTAACGGCTTGGGGTTTATACTGAAATTCATCGTTCATTCTACTTCCGACCATCGCCGTCCCATGTCCTTCTCCATGCGCCGCCTGTCAAAACTGTTTTTCATTGGCCCGTTCCTGGTCGCCCTGTTGGCCGGCTGCTCCCTGCTGCCGGAGCAAATCGACGAAACCAAGGGCTGGTCGGCCCAGCGCCTTTACAGCGAGGCCAAAAGCGCCATCAGCAACGGCAACTACAAAACCGCCCTCGAATACCTGGACAAGATTCAAGCGCGTTATCCATTCGGCCGCTACGCCCAGCAGGCCCAGTTGGACACGATCTATGTCCAATACAAGGACAACGAGCCGGACGCCGCCCTCGCCGCGGCCGACCGCTTCATCAAGGCCAACCCCCGGCATCCCTACGTGGATTACGCTTACTACATGAAGGGACTCATCAATTTCGAGCGCAGCAACACGATCCTCGACCGGCTGGCGCCCAACGACCGCTCCAAGACCGACACCGCGACGGCCCGGCAATCCTACAACGACTTCTCCGAACTGACGCGGAAATTCCCCGACAGCCGATACGCCGAGGACGCCCGCCAGCGAATGCTGTTCCTGCACAACAGCCTGGCGGCCTACGAGGTCAACGTCGCCGATTTCTACCTGCGGCGCGGCGCCTACGTCGCGGCCGCCAACCGCGCCAAATACGTGCTGGAAACCTACGCCCGCACCCCGGCGGTGGAGGACGCGCTCGGCGTCATGACCGAAGCCTACGTCAAGATGGGGATGCCAAGGCTGGCCGCCGACAGTCTGCGGGTGCTGGAACGCAACTATCCGCAATCCCCGGCGCTCCCCAAGCTGAACGCGCTGGTCAAGAACGCCGGTTGAACCGTCCACCGCTCCCTCACCCCCGACCCCTCTCCCGCAAGGAGAGGGGAGTTGTCACCGCCCGACCACCCGAGGGCCGAGCCATGTGGGATTTTTTCGAAACTGTCCGCCATCGTCATTCCATCCGCAAATACCAGCCGGACATGCCAGTCGAGGCCGAAAAGCTGCACGCCATCCTGGAAATGGCCTGCGCGGCCCCATCGGCTGGCGATTTGCAATCCTATCGCATCGTCGTGGTGCGCGACCTGGCCGAACGCCAGGCCCTGGTCCGCGTCGCCCACCAGCAAACCTTCATCGCCGAGGCCCCGGTGTGCCTGGTGTTCTGCGCCGATCCGGCCCGGTCGGCGGCCGCCTTCGGCGAACGCGGCGCCAGCCTGTACGCCTTGCAGGACGCCACCATCGCCGCCGCTTACGCCCAACTGGCCATCGTCGCCGCCGGCATGGGCTCTACCTGGGTCGGTTACTTCGAGGAAGACCAGGTGCGCGCGGTATTGGGCCTCGAACCGGGCTTGACCCCCATCGCGCTCGTCAGTCTGGGCTACCCCGCGGAATTGCCCGCGCCCAGCTCGCGCCGGCGGCTGAGCGAGATCGCGACGTGGCGGTGAACCGCCGGCCGCGTCGCGCCAGCCGACGTTTCAATCCAACCCTCTCACAAGACGCTGAGGACCCACGATGAAGGCGAACAATATCCTGGAGACGATTGGCAACACCCCCACGGTCCGCATCAACCGGCTGTTCGCCGACCGCAAGGTCGAAGTCTGGATGAAACTGGAGCGGGCCAATCCCGGCGGCAGCATCAAGGACCGTATCGGTCTGGCGATGATCGACGACGCCGAACGCCGGGGTCTGCTCACCCCCGATAGCGTGATTGTCGAACCGACCTCGGGCAACACGGGCATCGGCCTGGCGATGACGGCGGCGGTCAAGGGTTACCGGCTGATCCTCACCATGCCGGAGTCGATGTCGCTGGAGCGGCGCCGCTATCTGGCGGCGCTGGGAGCGGAGCTGGTGCTCACACCCAAGGAAAAGGGAATGCCGGGCGCGATTGAAAAGGCGCAGGAGCTGCTGCGGGAACTTCCCAGCGCCTGGATGCCGCAGCAGTTCGAAAATCCGGCCAACGTCGAGATTCACCGCCGCGCCACCGCCCAGGAAATCCTTGACGACTTTCCCGAGGGGCTGGACTATCTCATCACCGGCGTGGGCACGGGCGGCCACATTACCGGCTGCGCCGAGGTCCTGAAGGAAAAATTTCCGAACCTCAAGGCGTTCGCGGTCGAACCGATCGCTTCGCCGGTGCTGAGTGGCGGCCAGCGCGGCCCTCACCCGATTCAGGGAATCGGCGCCGGCTTCGTGCCCAAGATCCTGAAGATGGCTCTCCTCGACGGCATCTTGCCGGTCGCCCACGAGGAGGCTTTCAAATTCGCGGTGCGCTGCGTCAAGGAAGAGGGCATTTTCATCGGGATTTCCTCCGGCGGATCGTTGGCGGCGGTGGCCCAAAAGCTGCCGGACATCCCCGACGGCAGCCGGATACTGACCTTCTGCTACGACACCGGCGAGCGTTACCTGTCGGTGGCCGGATTGTTCGACTGAGAGACTGTTTAAAAACCCCTCGCCCGCAAGCGGGAGAGGGGCAGGGGTGAGGGTTGTTTTTCAATCAGTTCGTTCACCAGAGGCTGTGTAAGAACGCCTCTAAGAAAATCTCCCCTCGCTCTCTGGCAAAAGAGATTGGGGGTGAGGCGGCTTCACGGTAAATCCCCGCGCCGCCGCCCCAACCCTGTCCCAAGGAGAGGGGGGTTATCCCCTGGCCAGATGGGCGCGGATGAACGCATACTCCGCCTGAATGTTCCTTTCGGCGTCGCCGCCCACGAAATCGGCCAACTTGCCGCCGACCAGCGGAATCCCGCACTTGACTTCCAGTTGCACATCGTTGACGCAGCCATCGCCCTGGGTCCGCAACTCCATGGCGCCCTTGACGGTGACCGGCACGCCCGCGACGTCGATCTCGAACTGGCAGCGGTAGGGACCGCCGGTTTTCCCCTCCCAGGTTTCGCTCTGAACGACCGTGTTCCAGGGATTGAGGAACTTCTTCAGCAGCGCCGGCGCCTCGGCTGGCACCTCCCGCCTGATCTTGACGCTATAGCGGCCCGCGCTCCCGGCGCATTCCAGCACCTCAACATTACGCGCCCCGATTCCTTCGTACTTGATCTTCATGAAATCGGGATCGTGAAACAGTCCGAAAACCGTATCCACGTCCTTGGCATACTGATGCAACGCTTTGATCTTCATGGACTCTCCTCGACGAATGGCGAACCGAACGCTGAAAAAACCACCCGACCGGGCACGGAGCGGGTCTGGTCGCGACGGTCGGAAACAATCGCGAACCGGCGTTTGCTTAAAAATAGATGATTTCTCGCGGTTGATGCGCTGGCGAAGATAGCGAAAGCCACATTGGCGCGCTGGCACGTTTTAGCGATTCGCGGGTCCGCCTCCGTTTTCTATTCCGGCATGAACTCCTGCAACAGATCGTTCAGGAACCGCAATCCCGGTTCGGTCGGCCGCAACCGGTCACCGTCCAGCGCCATCAGCCCGCGCTCCCGCGCCCGACTCAGCCCCGGTTCCAGCGCGGTCGGCGGCAACGCGGTCCGTTCGGAAAACAACGCCGTCGGGACCCCCTCGACCAGCCGCAGCGCGTTCATCAAAAACTCCACTGGCAAATCGATCTCGTCAATCGGCGCGTCGCCGCCAATGCGGGCCGGCGTTTCCGCCGAGGCCAGATAATCGCGCGGGTGCTTGCGCTTCCACCGCCGATGAATCCGCCCGGTGGCGGGGTCGGTGAATTTGCCATGCGCGCCGGCGCCGATGCCGAGATAGTCGCCGAACTCCCAGTAGTTCAGGTTGTGCCGGCAGCGCCGGCCCGTCCGGGCATAGGCCGACACCTCGTACCGTTCGTAGCCATGCCGCGCCAGTTCCGCCTGGGCGCGCTGCTGAATATCGTCGGTCGTCTCGTCGTCCGGCAAGGTGGGCGGCGACCGGTGAAACGCCGTGTTCGGCTCGATGGTGAGCTGGTAATGGGAGAGATGCGCCGGTCGCAGGGCTGCGGCGTCGGCGATGTCGGCCAGCGCCCGCGCGACCGTCTGCCCCGGCAACCCAAACATCAGGTCCAGATTGAAATTGTCCAGTCCGGCGGCGTGGGCGGTCTCGGCGGCGGCGAACGCCGCCCGGCGGTCGTGAATCCGCCCCAGCCGTCGCAACTGCGCGTCGTCGAAGCTCTGCGCGCCGATGGAGAGCCGGTTGATGCCGGCCGCCCGGAACTCGGCGAACTTTCCCCGCTCCACCGCGCCCGGATTGGCCTCCAGGGTGATTTCCGCGTCCGGGCGCAGCGGCAGCCGGGCGCGCAGACCCGACAACAGTCGATCCAGCATCTCGGCCGAAAACAGGCTGGGCGTGCCCCCGCCGACGAACACGCTTTCGACGCTCCGCGCTCCAGCGCGCGGCAAATCCTGCTCCAGATCCGCCAGCAGGGCATCCACATAGGCCGATTCCGGGACTGCGCCGCGCGCCTCGTGGGAATTGAAGTCGCAGTACGGGCACTTGCGAACGCACCAGGGAAAGTGGACGTACAGGGCCAGCGGAATCGAGCGGATCTTCATGAACCTGCGCACCATGACTTTTCGAGACAAGCCACTGACGAGTCTTGCGCTTTCGACCTGGCCGGGGATCAGCAAGAAGTTTTCTTACACCAATCCGTTGACTTCGCTTGCAACCCCGGCCGGGCGAAATCCATGGAACTCTTCGAGCAACCGTAAAAATTTTCCGACAAATACGAATTGGCTTAAAAACTTCGACTACCCTTTAAACAACAGCCCTGACGGTCGTCGAAACAGCTTGCGGGGGGATAGAAAACATGTTTCCAAATCAAGTTCCCATCAAAACCACCAAGGGATTACAAGAAGTCGGAAGCCGGACATACGGGTTGTCGCCCGCAATGCGCCGAATCCTGATCATGGTCAACGGCCATGCGACGGTGGCGGAACTGGTTAAAAAACTCACCGGATTCGGCGACATCGAGTCGATATTGACCCAATTGGAAATCGATGGCTTCATCGCGCCCAACCCGACCGTCAACCCATCGCCCGAAACGTCCCAGCGTCCGACCGTCGAAACCTCTCGGCGGCCCGTCGAAACCTCCCGGCGGCCCGTCGAAACCTCCCGACGACCCGTCGAAACTTCCCAGCGGCCTGTCGAAACCTCCCAGCGGCCCGCCAGCGCGCCCCAACAACCCACAACCCCTTTACCGCCCCCTGGCGGCCCTCAGCCGGAATTCAACATGGAAAAGGCCAAGGGATTCATCCGCTTCATTCTGCTGGGCGCCATGGGGCCAACCGCCGAGCGCCGCATCAACCGCATCGAGGCGACCACCACACCCGAGGAATTGCGGGTCGAACTGGACGCCATTCACGACATGCTGCCCAAGGTGCTTTCCAAAAAAGACGCTCAGCAGGCCTGGCACCAATTGGAGCCGATCATGGCCTCACTCCACACGCCGTCATCCTGACTGTTTTCATCAAGTGGCGGCATCCCGCAATCGCTCGCGCAGGAGCGCGAGCGCCCGACCACGGTGGCTCAGGCGGTTCTTGTCGGCGAGATCCATCTCGGCGGCGGTTTTTTGCTCGCCGGGCACGAAGAAAACCGGGTCATAGCCGAAACCGTTCGCGCCGCGCGGCTCGGCCAGAATGAGCCCCTCCCAACTTCCCTGGCAGATCAGCGGGACCGGATCGGTGGGGTGGCGCAACCATGCCAGCACGCAGACGAAACGGGCGGTGCGTCGCTCGAGCGGGACCTCGCGCAATTCGACCAGCAGCTTGTCGATGTTGGCCCGGTCGCTGGCACCGAGGCCGGCGTAACGGGCGGAACGAATACCCGGCGCGCCGCCCAGGGCGTCCACCACCAGTCCGGAATCGTCGGCCAGGGCGGGCAATCCGGTATGCAACGCAGCGTTGTGGGCCTTGAGCAGCGCGTTCTCGACGAAGGTCAGCCCGGTTTCCTCCGCTTCCGGAACATCGAACGCGGACTGCGGCACGATTTCCAGGTCAAGCCTCGCCAGCGCGGCGGCGAATTCTCGAACCTTCCCGGCGTTGCCGGTCGCCAACACGATCCTGCGCACCGTCTCAGCCCGGCAGGCCCAGCGTTTCCCGCTGCCTGCGCAACAGGTGTTCGATCCCGCTCCGCGCCAGGTCCAGCATGGCTTGCAACTCCTCCTGGCGGAAGGCGTGGCCCTCGGCGGTGCCTTGCAGTTCGACGAAGGCGCCGGCGTCGTTCATCACCACGTTCATGTCGGTTTCCGCCTCGGAATCCTCGGCGTAATCCAGATCCAGCACCGGCACACCCTGGTAGATGCCGACCGACACCGAAGCCACCTGGCCGTGCAGCGGGTTTTTCCTGACCAGTTTCCGACCGACCAGATAACGCACCGCGTCGGCCAGCGCCACAAAGCCGCCGGTGATGGCGGCGGTGCGGGTGCCGCCATCGGCCTGAATCACGTCGCAATCCACGGTGATGGTGCGCTCGCCCAGCGCCTCCAGGTCCATGACCGAACGCAGCGCCCGCCCGATCAACCGCTGGATTTCCATGGTCCGACCCTCCTGTCGGCCGCGGCTGGCCTCGCGGCCCGAGCGAGTGTGGGTGGCGCGCGGCAACATGCCGTATTCCGCCGTGACCCAACCCCGCCCCTTGCCTTTCAGGAACGGCGGCACCCGCTCCTCGACGCTGGCGGTGCAAATCACTCGGGTATCGCCAAATTCCACCAGCACCGAGCCTTCGGCGTGCTTGGTGAATTGCCGGGTCATTCGGACCGGGCGCGGTTCGTCGGCGGCGCGGGCGCTGGGACGCATGGACTGGCTTCCTGTGGATTGGGCCTGGGAGATCACGGCGAGTGGGCGGCACTATACCAGAACCGGCCGGAGCCACGGGACTGTCGCCGCCCGCCGACGAAAAAGGTGGTGGAAACGCGCCAAGGCCGCTAATTCGACCTAAGCTTAAGGACCACCAATCAGAGGATCAATCCATGTTGCGCAGCATGACCGCCTTCGCGCGCTGTGAACAGCCGAGCGCCTGGGGCGCCATTACCTGGGAATTGCGGTCGGTGAATCACCGCTATCTGGAGACCGCCCTCCGCCTGCCCGAGGCGTTGCGGGGCCTGGAATCGCCGGCGCGCGAGCGCATCGGCGCGACGCTCAGCCGCGGCAAGGTCGAAGGAACGCTCAAGCTGCAAACGACCGGCACGGCCGCGACCGCCATCACCTTGAATTTTCCCATGGTCGAGCGCCTGCTCGATGTCGCGGGCGAACTGGAGCACCGGATGGGGCCGGGCACGGGTCTGCGGCTGATCGACGTGCTGCGCTGGCCGGGCGTGGTCAACGAAACCGAACCGGACCTGGATGAAATCAAGACGGTCATTCTCGGCGCGCTGGACACGGCGCTGGCGGAACTGATCGCCACGCGGGAACGGGAAGGTCAGCGCACCGCCGAGTTACTCTTGCAACGTTGCGAGGCGGTTCGGACCCAGGTCGCGCGGGTGCGCGCGCGCCGTCCCGAGGTGCTGGCCCGCTGGCGCGACAAGCTGCTGAGCCGGCTGGCGGACATTCCGGCGGAGGCCGATCCCAGTCGCCTGGAGCAGGAATTGGTGCTGATCGCGCAGCGCCTGGATGTGGAGGAGGAGCTTGACCGGCTGGACGCCCATCTCGACGAAATGCAGGCGGTGTTCAAGCGGACCGAGCCGGTCGGTCGGCGGCTGGATTTTTTGATGCAGGAACTCAACCGCGAGGCCAATACCCTGTCCTCGAAAGCCGCCGATACCGACACCACTCGCGCCGCCGTGGAACTGAAGGTGTTGATCGAGCAGATGCGCGAGCAGATTCAGAACATCGAGTAGCATTTCACCCCGTTTCATCCTGCCTCACCCTTCCCAGGAAAGCCGCTCAAGCAGCGGCTTTTTTGTATTCGGGCGCTACAATCCGCTCTATCCTCCAGGACCGATCCCACGATCTCAACCCCCATGGCCATCAAGAAATCCGAACTCTACAGCTCCCTCTGGAAAAGCTGCGACGAATTGCGCGGCGGCATGGACGCCTCGCAGTACAAGGACTATGTGCTGGTGCTGCTGTTCGTCAAATACGTTTCCGACAAGTACGCCGGCCAGAAGGATGCGCTTCTGGAAGTACCCGCCGGCGGTGGCTTCGCCGACCTGGTGGCGCTGAAGGGTGACAAGGAAATCGGCGACAAGATCAACAAGATCATCGGCAAGCTGGCGGAGGCCAACGACCTCAAGGGCGTGATCGACGTCGCCGATTTCAACGACGACGACAAGCTCGGCAAGGGCAAGGAGATGGTGGATCGCCTCTCCAATCTGATCGCCATCTTCAACACGCCGGCGCTGGATTTTCGCGGCAATCGGGCCGAAGGGGACGACCTGCTCGGCGACGCCTACGAATATCTGATGCGCCACTTCGCCACCGAATCGGGCAAGAGCAAGGGCCAGTTCTACACCCCGGCCGAGGTGTCCCGCGTCATGGCCAAGGCGCTGGACGTGAGTACCGCCGAGGTCGGCGACAGCATCCACGACCCAACCTGTGGTTCCGGTTCGCTGCTGTTGAAGGTTCACGACGAGGCCCGCGCTCGCACCCGGCTGGATTTGGCGCTTTACGGGCAGGAAATGGACAACGCCACCGCCGCGCTGGCGCGGATGAACATGATCCTGCACGACTGCCCGACGGCGGAAATCTGGAAGGACAACACGCTGGCGAACCCGCATTTCAAGAACGCGGACGGGCGGCTGAAGACCTTCGATTTCGTGGTGGCCAATTTCCCGTTCTCCAACAAGGCGTGGAGCAACGGGGTCAACGTCGCCCACGATCCTTACCACCGCTTCGAGTTCGGCATTCCTCCGGCCAAGAACGGCGACTATGCTTTCCTGCTGCACATCCTCGCCTCGCTCAAAAGCACCGGCAAGGGCGCGGTCGTCCATCCTCACGGCGTGCTGTTCCGGGGCGGGGCCGAGGCCGCGATCCGCCGCGAGATCGTGAGGCGCGGCTACATCAAGGGCATCATCGGCCTCCCGGCCAACCTGTTCTACGGCACCGGCATCCCCGCCTGCATCCTGGTGCTGGACAAGGAGCACGCCCACGCCCGCAAAGGCATTTTCATGATCGACGCCAGCAAGGGCTTCATCAAGGACGGCAACAAGAACCGCCTGCGCGCCCAGGACATCCACAAGATCGTGGATACCTTCACCCGCCAGGTGGAGATCGCCAAGTACTCGCGGCTGGTGCCGACCGCCGAGATCGAGGCCAACGACTACAACCTCAATATTCCGCGCTACATCGACAGCACCGAAGTCGAGGACGCGCAGGACATCGAGGGCCATCTCAGGGGCGGCATCCCGGAGCGGGACATCGACGATTTCGACCGCTACTGGCGGATCTTGCCGGGTCTGAAAGCCGCGCTGTTCGCCCCCGCCGACCGGCCCGGTTACCGACAACTCAAGATTCCGGTCGGCGAGATCAAATCCGCCATTTTCAATCATGCCGAGTTCACCGCGTTCCACGATCAGGTCAGCGAACGGTTCGCCGCCTGGGAACAAGCCAACCGCCCCCGGCTGAGCGGCATCCAGCGCGATGACCACCCCAAGGCGTTGATCGAAACCCTGTCCGAAAGTCTGCTGGAGACGTTCCGGCCCGCGCCGCTGCTCGACGCCTACGATGTCTATCAACACCTGATGGACTACTGGGCCGAGACGATGCAGGATGACGTGTACCTGCTGGCGCAGGAGGGCTGGCGGGCGGTGCTCGACGGCAAGCCCAACACCGATTTGCTTCCGCCCTCGTTGATCGTCAATCATTTCTTTGCCGCCGAGCAGCAGGCGATTGAAACGTTGGAAGCGCAACGCGACGCCATCACCCGCCAGATGGAGGAACTGGATGAGGAACACGGCGGCGAAGAGGGCTTGCTGGAAGAGGCGAAGACCGAGAAGGGCAGGCTTACCGGCAAAAGCGTCAAGGACCGACTCAAGGCGATTCAGTGTGACCCCGAGGCGGCGGACGAGCGCCAGGTGTTGATGGAGTACGCGGCGCTGCTGGAGCGGGAAGCCGTCGCCAGCCGGAAAGTGAAGGACGCGCAAAAGGCCCTGAGCGCCAGGGTGCTCGCCCAATACGCCAGGCTGACCGAGGCCGAGATCAGGAAACTGGTGGTGGACGACAAGTGGCTGGCGCGTCTGGCGGCCGACGTGCGAAGCGAACTGGAGCGGGTGAGCCAGCGGCTGACCCAGCGCGTGAAGGAACTGGCGGAACGGTATGCTACGCCGTTGCCGAAACTGGTTGAGGAAGTCGATGCTTTGAGCGACAAGGTCGATGGGCATCTGAAAAAGATGGGGTTCATTGTCTGAATCACTGTCTGAATCACTGTCTGAATCACTGTCTGAATCACGGATGAATCGGATTAAAGGATTGCACGGATAGGTGGATGGCTTGATTGAAGAGGAGGCGGTATGGCAGAGCCATTGAAGTATTCAAATATTACTGAGAAAATTATTGGTGCCGCGTTTGAGGTGCATAAGTTTCTGGGTAACGGTTTTCAAGAAGTGATTTATCAGAGGGCGTTGGCTTATGAAATGACCAAGGCGGGTTTGAGTTTTGCCAGGGAAATAGAGCAGGGTATTTTTTATAAGGATTTGCCTGAGCCTATTGGTACGCGAAGAGCTGATTTCGTGGTCGAAAATAAGGTTTTGGTTGAACTGAAGGCGGTTATTCAGCTCGAAGAAGTCCACTGGGCGCAGGTGTTGAATTATTTGAAAGCGTATCGGCTGGATGTGGGCTTGTTGATCAATTTTGGAAGCAAGAGCTTGACTTTTAAGAGGTTGGTGTTGTGAAAAAAGGTCTGAATCACGGATTAAATGGATTAAAGGATGACACGGATTATTCGACTTCTGAAAAATCCGAGGCAATAAAATCCGTGCAATCCGTAAATCCGTGCAAATCCGTGATTCAGACAGGCTACAAACAGACCGAGGTGGGGGTGATTCCGGAGGAGTGGGAGGCATATGCGCCAACTTAAGCGGTGTTTCTCATACGTTACTTATTCCCATCGCTC
>JARSSO010000024.1 GCA_029624765.1 Candidatus Contendibacter sp.
CGTCTGATCTCCATATCCAATCCACCGGTTAGAGATGTGTGTAATGGACAGCCGTCGAGCTAGGGCCAGCCGGAAGCCGATGTTGTCGTTGCGGTTGCCGGGCTCGTCGTGGTTGCGGTACGCGGAGCGCGCGTTGCGACCGTTGTTGATCCAGGAACCGCCCCGCAGGACGCGCCTCTCGCCGGTTTCGACTCCCACCCTTACACCTCCGGCGCGGGATGACGCGCCAGTTCGTTGCGCCGCCAGTTGCGGCCGTCCGCATGGAGGGTGATGGCGCGCGCGGCATCATACCCCCGTTGCAGGGTCAAAGCATCGATTTGCCCCTCGCGCCAAGCCATCTCCCACGCGGCGCGGCGTTCCTGGTAGCGTTTGCGCCGTCGCGCGTTCAGACGCAGCGCGCCGGGCGACACGCGGTAACCGCAGAAGCCGACCCCGTGGCTGGAACGGTTGATTGGGCTGAACTCCTTCAGCCGCAGCAGGCGCTCTCGGCCCAGCCAGTCGCCGACCGCCGCCAGGGTTTCCCGCGCCTGCTCCCGGCTGTCGCACCACCAGAGGATGTCGTCCATGTAGCGCACTTCGGCGCGCGCGCCGAGTGTTTCCAACAGCAGGCGATCCAGGCCATCCAGGTAATAGTTGGCGAAGTATTGCGAGGTCAGGGAGCCGATGGGCAAGCCCTTGCCGGGCGCGGTCTCGTGGCCGGCGACGATGCGTCGCAGCAGGTCCATGAATCCCGCCCCCTTGAAACGCCGGTCCAGCACATCGAACAGACGCGCGTGGTCGATGTGCTCGAAATAGCCGCTCACGTCCACCTTGACGTACCAGGGAAAGCGTTGCAAGGCGGCTTGTACGGCCCGGACCGCCGCCAGCGTTCCCTTGCCCGGACGGCAGGCGTAGCTGGTGTCGGTCATGGCCCGCTCCAGCACCGGACCTGCGGGAAGCATGACGGCGTGATGCAACACCCGGTCGGCGAAGCAGGCGGCGTGAATGACGCGCGGCTTGGGGTCGCGAATGCGGAAGCGGCAATATTCGCCGCGCGGCGCGCGGCCGGCCACGATGTCCTCGGCTAGGACCGCCAGATGCGCTTCGAGCCGATCCAGAAAGGCGCGCACCACGGGCCGTTCGCGTTTGCCGCGCGCCGCGCGGGCCGTCGCCTCCATCAGGTTGGGGATAGCGGCCACTTCGGCCAGTTCAATCCGCACTCGGCGCACGGTCGCCCTCTTTGGTCGCGGTGGTTTTGGCGGAGTCGGCCAGCACTTTTAGGAAAGCGGCGGCGTACTTTTCCACCCGGCTTTTGCCGACGCCCTCGATAGCGGCCAGATCCGCAACGGTGCGCGCCTTGCCGCGCACCATGGCCGCCAGTTGTTCGTTGGTGAACAGGGCGTAAGCGGGCACGCCCTCCGCTTCGGCCAACTCCTTGCGCAGCGTCCGCAGGGCGGCGAACGTGGCGAAGTCGCGCTCGTCGAAAACCTCGCGATAATCGATCTTGGCCTTCTCCGGTCGGCCGGAAGCGCCTGTCGGGTCCGAGGCGGACGCGCCGTCCCGATAGGCGACGGAAACCGCCCAGAAGCTGTTGCCGCCGTCGGCGACGAACTGGCGATCCACCGCCACGATGCGCCGCTCGGCCAGGAATCGGTTCAGGATTTCGGTTTCGGTGGCCGGATCTCGGGCGAGAATATGAAAAAAGCGATATTTCATGTTTGCGTTTCGCTGGTTATTTGCGCGCGGCGGGGCCCGCCCGCCCGCGCTTCTCGCGCCCTCCGGGCGCTTCGCGCGCGGTCTGGCCGACCCCGCCCTGGCCTTGACCGGCCCGCTCGTCCTGCCGGAGCTCGGGACCTAGGGCCAGCCGGAAGCCGAAGTCGTCGCTGCGGTCGCCGGGCCCGCCGTGGATGCGGGACGCGGAGCGCGCGTTGCGACCGAAGTCGAACCAGGAACCGCCCCGCAGGACGCGCCACTCGCCGGTTTCCGGTCCTGGAGGATCGACCGCCGACTCCGCATGATAAGCCCCATACCAATCTTGGCACCATTCCCAAACGTTGCCGTGCATCTCGTACAGCCCCCAGGGATTGGCCGGCAGCGAGGCGACTTCGACGGTTTTCCCACGATACTGCCCTTTCTGGTTCCCGCGATAGGGATAGCTACCGCCGTAGTTCACTTGCTCAGGGGTGATGTCCTCGCCGAAGGAGAAGGGCGTGGTCGTTCCGGCCCGGCAGGCATATTCCCATTCGGCCTCGGTCGGCAACCGCGCTTCCAGTCCTGGCACCGCGCCGTTGAGCCGCGCGATGAAATCCTGCGCGTCGTCCCAGCTCACGGTTTCCACCGGCCGCTGCTGGCCCTTAAACCCACTGGGATTCTTCCCCATCGCCGCTTGCCACAACGCCTGGGTGCAGGCGGTCTCAGCCAGCCAGAATCCGCGAGTCAGAATTACTTCGTGCTGAAGTTCGTTACTGAATCGGTCATGCTCTTCCTCTGGTGAACCCATCAAAAACCGACCGGGCCAAATCCAGCGCACACGCTGAGTCACGCCACGGATGCTGAAAGCGGCGAAAAGCCCTTTGCCGTCCCGCCCCAAAGTGTGCGCCCAGACTGGCCGCGAAAACGATTCGATCACCAGTTCGTCGCCATCGGTCTTCAGCCGATACCCGGTTTCGTTGACCGGCAGGCCGACGCCATCCGCCAGCGGCAGGCTGGCATCGACCGCTCCCGGCCGGCGCTCGCGGGCCTGCATCATCGGGCGGCGGGTGGAAAAATCCGCGATGGGGCTGCCGCTGGCGTAGGCGCGCTCCGCGCGGGCGGCGGCCTCGATCTCGAACCGCTCTCCACGCTGGATCAAATGCCAGTTCTGGGGTTGCTCCGGGCGATCCAGGGCGGCCAGGGCGCGATGAATGTCGAACCCGGCGGGCAGTTCCCCGCCTTCGTCCACAGCCTTCGGATTGGCCAGCACCCAAAGCGCCTCGAAGCGCGGGCTGTGGTTCCAACCAGCCGGGTGCATTCGCCGCCCGCACCGGTTGGCCCAGGCACTTAGGAAGCGGGTCAGCTCCGCCTCGTTGCCCGACTGTTCCCGCGCCTGTTGCAAGGCGGCGGCCACCCGATCCATAAAAATCTCAACCTCGGGGTCGGTGCGGCCCTCCATCGCGGCGTACAAGGCGCGTTCCTCCATCCGCACGGCCAAGGAAACCTCGCGCTGCTGGGCGCGGATCAGATTCCAGGCCAGACGGCGCGCGTCGGGGTCCAGGCCGCCAAAGGCTTCGCGCAGGGATTCGACGGCCCGGATGTCCCCTGGCAGCAGAGCGAAATCGCCGGGGCGAAAAGCGGGATGGAGCCAGGCCGCCGCTTCGCTGCCCACGTCCGCCCGTTCCACCGGCAGGGCATGGCGCAGGTGTCGCAACAGGGCCGGCGTGATGCCGATGCAGGCGGAGAGCAGGGTCAGCAACAGCTTGGCGCCCGCATCCCGGCCCGCTTCCTCGCCGACGTTCGCGGCCCACGCCGGCCAGGGACGCGGCCCCGCCGGTCGCGGCGGAAGGCGGGCGGCGCGGTCCAGCACAACCGGGAAGAACAGTCCGGCCAGGGCCGGATTCCACCAGCGCGCGGGGCAGGGCGTCAGCGCCACCGGGAAGATACCCTGTGCCGTCAGGCGGCGGCCGAGGCTCTCCCACGGTCGCCATTGTTCATCCGTCCCCAAACAACCCAAATCACCGGCGATCAACACCGGCGTTCCCGGCGGCGGTGGAACGTAGGGCTGGTCCGCCCCCCAGCTTTTACCTTCCCAACGCTGCACCGGCCCGGCGGGGCCTTGGGTCATGCACAGGATGTCGAGGCCGGTCGCGCCGCGCAGCCGGGGCAGCGCGGTTTTGAGAGCATTGAAGTCCCCCCAGAAAGGATAAAGGCGCGGGTGCAGATCGAGGATTAACTGGCCTTGTGGCGCCCAGTGCAGGCCCTTGAGACGTGGCAGGCGCCGCAGGGGCCGGCGGCGGGCGACGACCGCCACCACGCGGCGCAAGTCGATGCGGTGGCGTTCGGCGTATTCCCCCAGCGCGGCGCGCAGGAACGGCCAGAGGCGCGGCCAGGGTATCAGCGGCGGACTCGGCCCGAGGGGAGCGACCGGCTCTTCTTCGTCCGGCGGCGGCAATTTAACCGGCGACGGCGGTGGGGGTGGCGCCAGGGCGCGGCGTTCCACCAGTCGATAGTGGCGGTGGCGCACTCCTCCGGCCACTGGCTTCGAGGTCACAATCCCATCAATATGATCGCGGACGATCACCGTATCGGACAATACCTCAATATCATCCAGTTCTTTCCGATAACCCATCGCCTCCGCGACGCGCTGGAAGCGGGTTTCGTCTTCCAGCTTGGCGTACAGGCGGATCAGGTCCGCCCGGCCGACATCGGTTCGCCCGACATGCTGGCGGTCCGTGTCGGGGCGGGTCATGGGTCCGCTGTTCCGGTTTTCTCGAAGGCGAAGCGGGCGATGCGCTTGAACAATTCGATCTGCGCGGCCTCATCGGGGCCACGGGCGTTCTTCAGGGCGCGCAGGATGTCCAGGTATTCGGCTTGGCCCGGCTTGTGGTGCCCCAGATCGCGCGCCTTGGCGCGGTCCTCGAACAATTTTTCGGCCACCATAACGCGAACGCTTTCAGCGCAGTCCTTGCCGAAGTGCTTCTCGCCTCGCTTGACCAGCCAAGCCACTAGAGCATCCCGTTCCTTGGGCAACTCCAGGCGCAGCACCATGCACCGGCGCTGAAAAGCAGGAGGCAGTTCGCGTTCCTCGTTGGTGGTAATCACTACCAGCGGCGGCGGGACATCCTTGCGCAAACCCACGGGAGCGTCGAGCCACGGCACCGGAAAAGCGCCGTTGCCGAGCGTTTCCAACAAGCTGTTGGGCAGGTCCGCCTCGGCCTTGTCGATTTCATCGATGAGCAGCACGCTGCCCCGTTCCGGCTGCCAACCCTCGGGTTGGGTGGGAGGATTGGCCTTGCACAGGCTGTATCGATTGACTTGATCCTGGGCAGACTGCCAGTCGAACGTCCACCAAAGCGGGCCGGGGATGAGGAAGCGGCGCGGGTTGAGGCGCTCTTGGAGAGTTAGTTTGGAGGGCACCGAGGCGAGCACCTGCGCTTCGCCCAAACGAGCCACGGCGTCGTATTCCCATTGCAGGTCCTGGGCTTCGCTGCGCGAATGAACCACCGTGGAGACGAACAAACGGCCCAACGCCTGGGCCGCCGCTCGGGCTAACTGGCTCTTGCCCGCGCCGGTTTCACCCCGCACCAGCAAAGGGCGCTCGGCGGCGAGCGCGGCCAGCACGGCGTCGGCGCTCTGCTGGTCGAAAAGATGCACCGAGGCGGGCCAGGTGCCGCAGCGGTCCAGGGGGATAGGTTCGTCGACGGGGAGGTCGGGGATCATGCGCAGCCCTCAATGATGTGCAGACAAGCATAGATCTCAGCGGCGAGTTGGCTTGCGGGCACCACGAACACGTCATCTTCAAGCGCGTTGCTGTTGATGAAGAACAGGTGGAGTTGGGGCAGGGCCGCGCTGATGGCTTCAGCGTAACTCTCGCAATTCAATTCGTTGTGAAGATCGCTTTGGTCGATCACCAGGCGCAAGCGTCGTTTGTCGCGGAGTTGAACGTCGAGCCAAGCCTTGAGAGCGTTCACCTTGTTTTCTGGTAGCTTGCCCGGCGCGGTCTCGCGAAAGATTTCCTGATACGCCTTGCGCAAGACGTAATCGACGGCCCTGTCCGGGTCTGGACGCAAGTCCTTATCGAAACCAATCTCGCCCAAATTCTTGGGCGTGATGTCGTCTTTGCCGAAATCGAAGCGAGAAGGTTCGATACCGAACTCGGCTTTGCCGCCTCGCCAGCGGGCCACCAGAACCTCCACGCAAGGGCCACGCCCCAAAGGAATGCGGAAAATCGCGCCTTTTTTCCATCGTTCTGTTAGAGCATCCTCTTGCTCGTAGCCTTCCAAAACCGTTGTTACCGCTACCCATCCCAGGATGTCTCGGGCGTGCTGAGCGAGGCGCGAAATGCTTTCGTGCCCGCCACGCAGCGCCTCCACCGCATGGCCGAGCGCATTCCTAAATGCCTGGAAGATGCTGGAAATGTCGCCATCCGGGGCACACAGCCATTCCGCCAACTCTGCCGGTTTAGTGGCGCTAACCCCTGGCTGACTGGCGAGAGCGGTACACAGTTCGGGAATCAAATCGAGAGACTTGGTGATGGCGGCGATGGCTTCGGGAGTAATGGTGCGTGATCTATTCCCAGGAGTTTGCGAGGTTTCACCATGATTTCCCGCTCGGCCTCGATTCGTCGAAGGCAGACAAAAATCGGCCTCGCCGTTCGGACAACCCCGCTGGTTTCGGTCGATATCCCACTCGCCCTGAATCCACAGGCGGTACAGAATCTTGATGCGCCGTGGCCGGGAATGGAGTTCGATCCACTGAAAGGCGTTCGGGTAGCGGCTGTTCTCGTAGACACAGCCGGCGGCCAGTTCCAGGCAGGCGCGAGACGGGTCCGGTGGAACGACCCGCTCGGTTTGAGGTTGGTGCAGATGGCCGCGCAGCAGCAAGTCGCAATGCTGGTGGATCGCCGAGCGCGCTTCGTGAACGTCGAATTCGGCGAAGTAGTCCCAAGGATGATGGAGCAACGCCAAGCGCCAATGGGCATCGTCGGCGTTTTGGTGGAGAACCGTTTGGTGGATTTGGTAGCGCCCCAGCAGCAGGTGACCGCGTTCTTCATCTCGGTACGCCATCCATGCGGAGTCAAGCCCGGCGACGTGCAGGCGAGTCTCGCGGATTTCGATGGATCGCTGCCACCAGGGTAGCGGTTGTTTCTTGCCCAGCCAGTGGCTGAGAAAAGCCAAATAAGCAGCATGGCGTTTCAGCAACACGTTGCGCTGCTTGGCATCGCTGAGGATTTTGGCGATTTGGTCTTGATCGCCAGCAGTCAACAAGTTTTCTTGGGTGGACTCGGCTACAAAATCCACTTTATTGCGATCCACATCATGGTTGCCGGGCACCAAGAGCAGCCGATCACGAGGAAAATCCTTCGGTAAAATTGGCCAGAGTTGCTTGTCCAGCCAGTTCCGCGCCAGCCGATACTCCTTGGCCACGCCGGCAAAAGCCAAATCGCCGGTGATCGCAACAAGGTCGGGGACGAGCCCGTTTTTAACTTCCTCAGCGATGAATTTGGTCAGGGCTCGCAGCACCGGGTCCGCATCCCAGGCTTTGCTGGCCGTGAAGTGGATGTCGGACAGGTGCAGGATACGGATTGGTTGGTCATCGTTTCGTGTGCGCATCCAGTGTCAACTCCGTAAATCGATATGAATAGGATACGATCCAGCGGAGAGAAAATGAAAGAGAGGCTATGAAAAAACCCTCGCCCGCAAGCGGACGAGGGAATGATAGTAAAGCTCTATTTCCAAGTAGTTAGCTTACTTCCAGCCATTCAGCACTCCAGCCGCGCCGGGCAACCAGCCGGCCGCCCCCGCACCAGGAAACCCGCCAGCAGCAGCGCCATCAGAGCCAGGCCGAGCAGCGTCGCCGGTTCCGGGGCGCCGCCGCCGGTGAAAACGCTGCTGGTGATCGGGACGGCGGGTTCGCCGTAGGCCCGTTCGGTCGTGCCCTTGACCTGCGCCACCGGCACCGGTAGCGTGGGCGTGGATTCGGGGTTGGCGTTGTAAATCTTCTCCGACACCGCGACGAACGCTGTCCACGGCGTCACCAGCGCGAAGTTCAACCCCAGTTCGGTGATCCGCTGCTTGAGCGCGTCCACGTTGACGGCTTCGTTGCCCGGCCGGTGCGCGCCGGTCGTCATTTGGTAATGCAGGTCGCCGATCAGGGAGCGCGCCCAGATGATCGGCACCGCCTCGCCCTCGGTGCTGGCTTCCGGCAATTCGATTTGCAGGGGCAAGGTCGCTGGGCGGCCCTGCACCAGGCCGCGCACCTTGATTTCGTACCGGCCGGGTTGCTGGTAACGGCCCTGAATCCGCAACGATTGGCCGGCGAACAGATCGGGCAGCCGGTCGGGGCTTTGCTCGCTGACCTCCAGCCCGCCCCAGTCGATCTGAATGTCGGTCAATACCGGCGATTGCAGGCGGTCGGCTAGTTCCCCAGCCACTTTTTCCAGATTCTCGGTCGGGTCCATATAGCGGGTGAAGCCGCGTCCGACCCGGCCCATTTCGCTCAACAGGTAGCGGTTGACGCCGGTGCCGACCCCGAAGGCGTACAACCGCGCGTCGTTCAGATTCGCCTTGAGCAGCGCCAGAATTTCCGCTTCGTTGCCGATGTAGCCGTCGGTCAGGAAGGTGACGATGCGGATGGCGCCGGTGGGAACCGGCGGCGCCAGCGCCTGGCGAATGCCGCTGCTCATCTCGGTGCCGCCCTCGCCGCGCAACGAGTCGGTGTAGCGCAGACCCGCTTGAACGTTCTGCGGCGTCGCCGACAACGGCTGGGCGGAAAATTCATTGGCGGAATCGCTGAAGCGGATGATGCGGAAGCTGTCGGTGGGTCGCAGCCGCCGCAGCGCCTCCCGCATGAAGGCTTTGCTGGCGTCGATGGGCAGGCCGTCCATCGACCCGGAGCAGTCCAGCACGAACACCATTTCGCGGGGGGTGATGTCCGCCGCCGCCGGCACCTGGGGCGGTTCGAGCAGCAGACTGAAGAAACCGCCACGCTGATCACGATAGGCCAGCAAGCCGGCCTGGGTCCGCGTTCCCGCCAGGGTGTAGCGCAGCACAAAATCGCGGTTGTCCAGGGTCCGGCCGTTCGCCAGCTTCACCTCGGCACGGTCCTTTTCGGGAGTTTCCGTGGTGATCGGATGGGTCCGGCTTTCGATGTTCGCAATCGCCATGCCGGCGTTCAGATGGATGGTCAGGCCCACTCGCTCCGGATCGATCTGGTCGGGGACGTTCAGTTCGAACACCGGCGGATAGGCGGGCAACTGCTCGACTTCCCATTGACCGTAAGCGGCTTGGCTGTTCTTGGCCGTCGCTCCGCCGGAAGTGCCCGTTTGCGCGTTCCAGTGCTGGACGCCGCCTTTGGGCGCGGGCTGACCCGGCGCGACGCCCGCGCCCTGGGGTTGATAGCGCGGCCCCACCACCAGCGGAATGACCAGTTCGTAGGCGCCGTCCAGCCGGGGCACGGTCTGGGCGTAAATCAGTGTCACCTTGATCGGCAAGCCGGGCATCAGGTTGGCGATGTCCTGGGTGAACATGTTCGGGCGGTGCTGGCTGAGCAGGGCGGCGCTCCGGCCCTCGCCCTTGGCTTTCTCGAAGGTGGCGCGGGCTTCCTCGATCCGTTGAATTTTGGCCTGAACCCGCTCGTCGCCGACTTCCATGGTCATGGCGTTGACGGCGGCGGTTTCGTTGAGCGGGAACAGATAGGTGGCGTGCACCGCCCGGTCCAGGGGATTGGCGAAGGTCTGGGTGACCGTGACCCGCGCCACATCGCCCTGCACGTCGGCGTCGATGTCGGTCTTGAGCAGCGGCAAGGTCACCGGCTTGCCGTCCACCTTGGCTTCGATGCGTCCGCCCAGATCGTCGGGAACGGCGGCCAGCGCGTCGGTCAAGGGCAGCCAGGACAGAATGCCGATGAGAACAAGTTGGATGGTCTTCATGGGTTAATCCTCCAAGGGTCAAAGTTGCACGGACGGGAGTTGAGAAAGGGTTGGGGACGGGGGCAAATCCAGCGCCCGCCACACCGCGACATCGAAGGTTTCCGTGGCTTCCACTGGCCATTCCCAGGGCGCGATCCGCTGGATCATCCGCCAGGTTGTGCCGGGCGCCTGCAGCCATCGCCACACCGCCTCGGCGACGTGGGTGGTCCATTCCCCCCGCTCCGAGACATAGGTCACGCTGATTCGCCAGACCCGGCCTTGCGGGTCGGTGCTGCGGTACAGCGCGCTGGGAATGGGGCCGCCGGTCTGGCCGAGATAGCGCACCACGTGGCCAGCCCCGGCCAGGCATTCCTCGGGGGCGTGGAGATGACGCAGCGGTGCGGTGGTGCTCACCACCAGCAGGCCGTAAGGTCCATAGGCGGCCCGCGCCGCGCCGCCGCCGTAGCGGGTGAAGTAATCGCGCTCCTGGGTTGTCAACGTACCGGGTTGCGCGACGAAGGCGGCGACATAGCCGGGCAAGCGCGGCGCGGCTAGAGATCGGGCCACGTCCAGCGGTTGCGACGGCAAGGCGACGATTCCGCCGCAGACCGCCAGAAACGCCAGACCGGGGAGCGGCTTGATCGAAAGGAGCCGTGATACGTCGGAGCCGGCTTTACCGAGCGGCATCGCCGAAACCGGAATCGCGTCGCCGCGCCCCGATTGCGCCCAGAGCAGAATCGGCAGCGCGGAAAGCGCCAGCGTGATCAGGCCAATCGTGCTGTGCCAGGGTTCGGCCAGCACGTCCACGCCGCCCAGCGCCTCGCGGTGAACCAGACCCACCGCCAGGGCGACGATGCGCAGGCTATTTCCCAGCGTCGCCGCCGCCAGCGCCAGCAGCGCGCCCCAGCAGGCCCGACTCCAGATGGGGCGGGTCAGCGCGGCGAGGGTGACGAACAGCAACAGCAACAGCAGCAAACCGCGCGTTCCGGAGCAGGGGAGATCGACCAGCACGGTCTGCTCCTGCCATTGCAACTGAATCCCGGCGCACTGGACCGGAGCGCCCAGGTTGAGCGCGGCGCAGGCGCCGACGGCGGAAAGCTGTTGCAAGGCAAAGCCGAAACACCGTTGCAGGATGCGTTCGATGGGCAGGGCGAAGGCGAACAGCACCGCCAGCCAGCCGGGCGCCAGTGGGCGGACGCGGCGGTCCAGCCCGAGCAGCAGGCCGATGGCGTAGACGTCCACCGCCAGGGCCGCCGCGCCGAGCGTGTTGATTCCCAGCCATTGCCCCAGCAGGCGCACGGCGGCGGTCAGCGCCAACAGCCACAACCCGTTCAGGCGTTGCCGCGAACTGGCGATTCGCAACGGACTGGTTGCGCTCCACAGCAGCAGACCGGCGGTCAGCGCCGCTACCCAGACGCCGGAGGAATCATAGGCGGGATCGAACCAGGTCCCCATCAGCCAAAACAGGGGATGGATGGCCAACAGCGCCAACCCCAGAATCAGGGCGGCGGGACCCAGCAGTGGAACCAGTGAATTGCGCATGGCGGGACTCCGGTAACTCGCCAGCGCAGTATGGGGAGGGTGTGTGCGCGCCTCGTGGCGCGCGCGTGCAAATTCGCGGAAGGATTGTGCAAAGGCGGTGCAAGGGGGTTACGACGTTGCCGACCGAGGTTGGAGCGGGTTGTCGAGGGAAGGCGAAAACGTCCGGCTCATCGTCAAAGTACCGATACTGTCCATTCGAGTCGGTTCACTGCTGCGCCACCTGCCGCCACTCTCGCTCGTAATAATGGACCAGGATTTGATTGTTCAGCCGGTTGATCTCGGTTTCGACCGGCGCCATGTCCGGGGGGAACTGAAAGAGCGCGGCGGTGGTATCGACGGTCAGGAAGCGCAGGCCCGGCGGATAACGGTCGGGCGCTTGCCAGGGGCGACGGGTCGCCAGTGCAAAGCCCCATTCGCCAAAGGCCGGGACATAGGCGTGATACGGCGCCACCCGCAATCCGACGCTTTCCAGGGTGCGGACGATGCACCAGAACGACTGGCGGGCGTACAAGGGCGAGGTGGTCTGGATCGCCGCCGCGCCGTTCGCCGCCAGATGCCGTTCCAGCAACCGATAGAACGTGTTGGTGTACAACTTGCCCAGTGAATAGTTGCCGGGGTCGGGAAAATCCACCACGATGAAATCGAACGTCTCCGTGTTTTGTTCAAGCCATTGGAAGGCGTCGGCGTTGACGATCCGCGCCTTGGGCGAGTTGAGGGCGTTTTCGTTCAATGGCGTCAACAGTGGATGGCTGGCGAACAGCCGGGTCATCTCCGGGTCGAGATCGACCAGCGTCACCGACTCCACCGAGGCGTAACGCAGGACTTCGCGCACCGCCAGCCCGTCGCCGCCGCCCAGCACCAGCACCCGCCGCGCGCCCGGTATCGCGCTCAAACCGGGATGCACCAGCGCCTCGTGGTAGCGGTATTCGTCGCGGGAACTGAATTGCAGGTTATTGTTCAGGAACAGCCGAAGGTCATCCCGCCAGCGGGTCACCACGATGCGTTGGTAAGGCGTGGTGTGAGCCAGGACGATCTCGTCGGCGTAGAGATGATCCTCGGCCAGGGTGGTCAGTTCGTCGGCGGCGACGAAACCGACGGCCAGGGCCAGAATCGCGGCGATGCACTGACCGCGCAACCAGAGCAGTCCCGGCACCTGGTCGCGGAACAGCCACAGCGCCCAGGCCGCCACCAGCACGTTGAGCAGGCCGAACAGCAGGCTGGTGCGATTCAACCCCAGATGCGGGGCCAGCAGGATCGGAAACAGCAGGGACACCGCCAGCGCCCCCAGGTAATCCAGGGTCAGCACCTGTGCCACCAGATCCTTGAACGCGAACTGCTGCTTGAGGATGCGCATGACCAGCGGGATTTCCAGCCCGACCAGGATACCGACGAGCAGCACCAGGGCGTACAGGGCCAGCCGGAACGCGCCGGCCCAGGCGAAAATCAGGAACAGGGCGGGCGCGGAAAAGCCGCCCAGAACGCCCACCGCCAACTCGATTTGGATGAAACGGGCAATCAGTCCCCGGGTCACGTAGCGCGACAGCCAGGAGCCAATTCCCATCGCGAACAGGTAAGTCCCGATGATGGTGGAGAACTGGGTGACGGAATCGCCCAACAGGTAACTGGCCAGGGCGCCGGCGACCAGTTCGTAGGCCAGCCCGCAGGAAGCGATGACGAAGACCGAAAACAACAGGGCGTGGGTCAATGCGGCCGGGCCTCGATCCAGTCGAACGCGGTCAGCGGCGGCGATGCCGCCAACGTGGCGCCAGGCAACCCTTGGATACTCACCGCGCCGCCGCCGGGGCGGGTTGGGGCGGGCGGGATGCCGCTACTCGTCGTTTCTGGTGGATTGATCGCCGCTCAGGGGAACGCGCAGGCAATCCATCAGCGCGGCCGTCGAGTAGGGTTTTTGCAGGAAGCCGGCCAACGGCATCCCGGCAAAGCGCGGGATGATTTCGCTTTCGGTGTAACCGCTCGACATGACCACCCGGACGTTGGGATCGATCCGGCGCAGTTCGTGGAACGTCTCCTCGCCGTCCAGGTCGGGCATGGTCAAGTCCAGCAGCACGAGCGCGATCTCGTCGCGCCGCGTCCGGTAAATTTCCAGCGCTTCGCGGCCGTCGGCGGCAGTCAATACCCGGAAGCCGTTCCGTTCCAGCATCCGATTGCCCATGCTTCGAACCGATTCCTCGTCGTCCACCAACAGGATCGTGCCGACGCCTTTCCAGGAGCCCGGCTTGGTCTCGCCTTGCGGGGAGGGGGCCGGCCTGTCTTGCGGCATGGCGGGGAACAAGATCTTGAAGGTCGTGCCCTTGCCGGGTTCGCTGTGCACCTTCAGCACGCCCTGGTGCCCGCGCACGATGCCCAGCACGGCCGACAAGCCCAAACCGCGCCCGGTAAACTTGGTGGTGAAGAACGGTTCGAAGATGCGCCGCTGGGTTTCCTGATCCATGCCGCACCCGGTATCGGCGACTTCCAGCCACACATAGGCGCTTTCGGTCAATTGCTCGTCCAAAAAATTCTCGTTCGGCCCTTCGGACGACCGGTCGAGCAAACCCGTCGACAGGGTGATCACGCCAACGTGGTCACCGAGGGCTTCCGAGGCGTTGATCACCAGGTTCATGACGATCTGACGGATCTGGCTGGGGTCGCCGCGCACGGCCGGAAGCGGCTCCTGAAGATTCAGGTTCAGAATCGCCTTCTTCGAGACGGACGCCTTGAGCAGGGAGACCATTTCACCGATCAACGTCCCAAGCTGGATCGATTCGATGACGAATCGACCCTTGCCCGAATACGCCAGCATCTGCCGGCAAAGCTCGGCGGCGCGCAACGCGGTGCTCTCGATTGCTTCCAGGCTTTCCTGAGCGGCCGAGTGCGGCGGCAATTCGTCCAGCGCCAGGCTGGCGTTGCCCAGGATCACGGTCAAAAGATTGTTGAAGTCGTGGGCGATGCCGCCGGCCAGCACGCCCAGGCTCTCCAGTTTTTGGGTCTCCTGCATCTGGCGCTCCAGTTGCAGCCGCTTGTTCTCCGCCCACTTGCGCTCGGTGATGTCGGTGACCGCCAGCAGCAGCAGGGGATTGTTGACCGGTGGACGTCCCAGGGAATGGCCGAGCATGGCGCCTTCCAGATGCGCGTGGAATCCGGCGTCCCGGCCGCGGGGGAACAACGCCTCAAGGTGTTTTCCCTCCGGATTCTTGAAAAAGGCCCGGTAGCGCGCCAGGAACACGCTGCGATCGTCGCTGGCCATGTATTCGGCGAACGGCGTGCCGACCAACTGCTTTCGGTCGCGGCCCACCATCCGGCAGAAGGTGTCGTTGACTTCGTGAATCAATCCGACCTGATCGAGCACCAGATAACCGATCGGCGCCCGATGGAACAGGAGGGAGAAGTGTCGATGGGATTCCTCCAGGTCCGTCATGACGCGGCGCAATTCTTCGTTTTGCATCTCCAGTTCGATCTGGTGGACCTGGAGTTCGTGCACCAGCTTGTGAACCTGCTCGTTGGAAAGTTCCGGCAGGTCCACGGGCTCCGGCTCCGGACGATGCCGCGTGGCGCTGGCTTCGGCCTTCTCGCGCAGGAACTTCGCCTCATTCTGACCGTCTTGCATCATCTCGTCTCTTCTCTGCTCACTGAAAATCGCGGCGGATGGCGTTCGCCTTGGGCGCTTCGATCACCTTCGCTACCCGGACGGCGTGGGCCGCGAGGTTGCGGTCTGGTCGGTCGAGGCGTCCGCCGCGGGTCGGATCGACCATTCCGGCGGTCGCGGCTCGTCCCGGACCCTGGCCCGCGCCCAGGCGGATTCGATGATCTCGGTGATGTCGCTGAAAATCGTGTAAACCTGGTGGGGTCGGTCCTGACCCGGCTCGAACAAGGGGGTGGCGTTGACGCGAATCCAGCGGGTTTGACCGATTTGGGGGTTGAACACGCCCATGACCACGCCAGCGACCGGTTGGCCGGTGCGCAGGGCGAGCATGGCGGGATGCCGGTCGCCGGGCAATTCGACGCCATGTTCGTCGAGCGCCCGCCAGTCGGGATCGACCGAGGTTCGCCCGTTGATCTGGTCGACCGACAAACCCAGGATGCGCCTGGCCGCCGGGTTGGTGGAGGTGATCTCCCCGGCGGCGTTTTGATACACCACGCCTTCCGCCATGGTGTCGAAGAGCTGGCGATAGCTCGCCTCGTTAAGGTGGGTGCGCTCGACCGCCCGCGCGCGGCCGGAAAGATCCAGGATGGTCAAGGTCGTTCCCTCGTCGGGCATCTCCGGGTTCAACGACGAACCGTTGATCAGCACCGGCAGGATCATGCCGTCCTTGCGCCGCCAGCGCGTTTCCACCGTCCCGACGCCTTGGGTGCGGATCTGCTCGTACAGGTCCTTGCCGGTGGAATCGAACTCTTCCTGGGATAGATACAGCAGGCGTGAGCTGTGGTCGATCAGTTCCTCGCGGGCGTACCCCAGCATCTGGCACAGATGGTCGTTGACTTCCAGGAAGACGCGGTTGGCGACCCGACCGATCCCCACCGTCACGGCCCGATACAGGCTGGCCAGCCGGGTTTCACGCTCGGACAGGGCGTACTGCATGGCCTTGAGCGTTCCGGTGTCGATGAAGGTCAACACCACGCCGGAGACGGTTTCCGCGCCCACCCGATAGGGCAGGATCCGCATCAGCAGCCACGCGCCGTCCTCGGTGCGGACCTCGCGCTCCTGTTCGACCCCGGTGCGGACGACCTCGCGAATGAGGGCGAAAAAGTCGACGTTGGCCAGGGTATGGACCAGATGGTTTACGGGGCGACCGATGTCGCTGTCCAGAATCTTGACGACCCGACGGATTTCGGGGGTGAAGCGCCGGACCGCCAGGTTCTCGTCCAGAAACAGGGTGCCGATCCGGGTGCTGGACATCAGGTTGTCCAGATCGTTGTTCAGCTCGGTCAGTTCGATGATCTTGCTTTGATACTCGGCGTTCACGGTGTGCAGTTCCTCGTTGACGGACTGCAACTCCTCGTTGGTGCTTTGCAATTCCTCGTTGCTGGCCAGAAGTTCCTCGTTGGTCGCCTGCAACTCTTCGTTCGAGGTTTCCAGTTCCTCGATGGTGGCTTGCAGGTTTTCCCGCGAGAATTGCAATTCCTGCTCCAGGTCGTGAATGCGTTGCTCGGCTTCCTGACTGACGTCGAAAACCTGTCCACTGGGAGCGGTCGGCTCGCGCGCCTGCGGGAGCATTTCCTCGACGAACACAGCCGCCAGCGGTTCCTGGCCCTTTTTTCCCGGCAGCGGTCGAATGCGGATCTGAATGCTGCGCGTTTCGTCGCGCCATTTGATCCGGATGCTGGTGTACTTCAGTTCCTCGCCGGTCTTGAAGACTTTTTGCAAGCCGGTAGCGAGGGGGATGGCCAGGTCCTTCACCGCGATCTTGGTGATGTCGTTCATCAACCGGCCGGACGGCAGCCGGAAATAGCCTTCCGATTCGCCCAGGATGTGCAGCGCCTCCATCTGCTCGTTCACCACCACCGCCAGCGGGATGTAGTCGCCGGCGAGCGATTGCAGGAAGCGGTCGAGCACCCGCTCTTCCTCGTGGCTGCGCAGCCATTGCCCACCGGCGGTGCGGGCGCGATTCTGCCACGGGCGCACCTCGGGCACCGTCGAAAATTCCGGGCCGTTGCTGGCGGGTCGGCGCTTGCCCTTGGAGGCGTAGAGTTTGAATTTCTGGTGCAGCGGCTCGAACAGA
>JARSSO010000025.1 GCA_029624765.1 Candidatus Contendibacter sp.
CGCTGGCGTTGGAACTGGCGGAATGGCGGGAATCCGAGCCGCCCGCGCCGGTCGAGCCGGTCGTCGCCCCGGCGGACGAGGGCATCGTCGCCGAACCGTTGGAACCGCCATTCGCGTCCGGGCCCGCCGCGCCGGTCGAGCCGGCTGTGGCGACGCCCGTGGAGGAGGGGGGCGCCGCGCCCGGAGCGGACATGAGCAGTCTCGCCGCGTTGATCGGGCTGGCCGACGGTGATCCGGAATTTGTCGAGATCTTCATGGAGGAGGCTTGCGGCGAGTTGGCCACCATTCGAGAACAACTCGACCTTTGGCGGGCGCATCCGGACGACCAGCAGGCGCTAACCAGCCTGCGGCGATCCTTCCACACGCTCAAGGGAAGCGGCCGCATGGTCGGCGCTACCGTGATCGGCGATTTCGCCTGGGAGTTCGAAAATCTGCTGAATCAGGTGCTCGGTGGTGCCCAGAAACCCGATCCGGCCATCGCCGATGTCGTTGCGGCCGCCGCCGACGCGCTGGCGCCCCTGGTGGGCGAGGTTCCCCTGAGCGGGAACGAACTGGCGGCCTTGCCGGCGCTGGTCGAGCGCGCGCGCGCCTTGTTGCGGCCAGCCCCGCCCAAACCCGCGCCGTTGCCCGGTTTGGTGGTTCCTTCGGGAGTCGATCTGGAGTTCGTGGAAGTATTTTTGGAGGAAGCGCGCGGCGAGCTGGCCACCATTCAGGAACACGTGGCGGGCTGGCGGCGCAATCTGGCTGATCGTCAGGCGCCGACGATCCTGCGCCGCGCGTTTCATACCCTCAAGGGCAGCGGGCGGGTGGTGGGCGCGACCGTGATCGGCGAGCTCGCCGCCGAGTTCGAAAATCTGCTGAATCACGTTCTCAATGGCGCGCTGGCGGCCACCCCCATGATCGCCGATCTGGTTGGCGAGGCGGCGGATGCCCTGGATCCATTGGAACCGCTGATCGGCGATGCATCGACGGTGAACAGCGCCACCGTGGCGACGCTGAACCAACTCACCGCCCGCGCTGAAGCGTTGTTGCGGGAACAACCGCCGGTCGAGGCGGTTCCCGCCCCCGCTCAACCGGTCGCGGGCGTGACGCTGCCGGCGGGCGTGGCGCCGGAGCCGCTCGCCCCGCCCGCCGTGGAACTGGAGTTGGCGCAGATTTTCCAGTACGAGGCCGCCGAGATCCTCGACGCCAGCGACGCCATCCTGCAGCAGTTGAACGCCGAGCCGGACCAGCCCGAACTGCTGAACGATCTGCGCCGGGGCATGCACACGCTCAAGGGCAGCTCGCGCATGGCGGGGATCATGACGTTCGGCGATCTGGCCCACGCCGCCGAGTCGGTGCTCGACGCGCTGGGCAAAAGCAAGGCGCCGGCGTCGCCGGTCGTGCTCGATCACCTGCAACACACCCTCGACCGGCTCAACCGGATGCTGGCCGAGGCCACCGGCGGAACGAGCCCGTTCCCCGCGACCGATCTGATCGCCGAGTTGCATCGGCTGGCCGATGCGGTGGCCGCCGGGGGCGTGGAGGAAGGATTGCCGGCCGCGCCGATGGTCCCCGAGGAAGCGGCGGTGGTTCCCGAACCGCGCTCCCTGCGGCCCATGACCGAGTTGGATCGGGAGCTGGTCGAAGTGTTCCAGACCGAGGCCGCCGAGGTGCTCGATTCCAGCGACCTCATCTTGCGACGGTTGCGCGACGAGCCGGCCAATGTCGAACTGCTGAACAATCTGCGGCGCGAGATGCATACCCTCAAGGGCGGTTCGCGCATGGCGGGCATCATGCCGGTCGGCGATCTGGCGCACGCCGCCGAATCGGTGCTCGACGCGCTGGGCAAGGGCACGGCGTCGATGTCGACGACGGTGCTGGATACGCTTCAGCGCGCCTTGGACGGTCTCCATCGAATGCTGGCGGACATGATCAAGGGCATTCGGCTGACGCTGCCCCGGACGCTGATCGACGAGCTTCAGAGCGTGCTCGGCGGCGAGGCGGTGGAATTGGTCCAGCCGGCCGCGCCCGCCGTCGCAGCCCCGGTGGCCATGCCCATCGTCGCGCCGGTCCGGCCGGTAGCCGCGCCCGCGCCCGCCGTCGCGCAGGCCGTGGCGGCGGCGCAGGCCGCCCCCGCCGACAGCATCCGGGTCAGCGCCGCGCTGCTCAATACCCTGGTCAATCAAATGGGCGAAAGCAGCATCTTCCGCGCCCGCGTCGATCAGGGCGTCAGCGCCATGAGCTTCAATCTCAACGAGCTGGAGCAGACCATTTCCCGGCTGCGCCGCCAGGTCACCAACCTCGCCACCCAGGCCGAAGCCCGCATCCAGTCCCGCCACGATCACGGCGTCGCGGCGCATCAGCAGGAATTCGATCCTCTGGAACTGGATCGCTTCACCGAGCTGCAACAGGTCACCCGGTCGCTGATGGAAATCGCCGACGACCTGGGCAACGTCGGCAACACCCTCAGCGAACATGCCCGGGACATCGCCACCCTGCTTGACCAGCAAAGCAAGGTCAACAAGGAAATCCAGCAAGGTTTGATGCGCACCGGCATGGTGCGGTTCGGCAGCATCATCCCCCGGTTGCGGCGGGTGGTGCGGCAGGCGGCTCAGGAACTGGGCAAGCGGGCGGAATTGCTGGTGGGCGGCGAGGAATCGGAAGTCGACCGCACCGTACTGGAAAACATGGTGGCGCCGCTGGAACATATGCTGCGCAATTCGCTGGCGCACGGCATCGAGACGCCGGAACAACGCCGGACCGCCGGCAAGTCCGAGATCGGCACCATCTCCCTCAGCTTGCGGCGGGAAGGCGCGGAACTGGTGCTGGAACTGGGCGACGATGGCGGTGGCCTCAACTTCGACGCGATCCGGGCCAAGGGGGAGGAGAAGGGGTTGCTGTTGCCCGGCCAGCCGGTGACCCAGGAGGATCTGATCGCCTTGCTGCTGCGTCCCGGCTTTTCCACCACCACCACGGTGACCCAGATTTCCGGGCGCGGGGTCGGCATGGACGTGGTGAACGAGGCGATCCGCGCCATGCGCGGCGCCTTGCTGATCCAGACCGAGCGCGGCCAGGGCACCCGCTTCGTCATCCGTCTGCCGTTCTCGCTCTCGGTCACCCAGGCGCTGCTGGCGCGGGCGGGCGACAGCCTGTTCGCCATTCCCCTGCTCAGCATTGAGCTGGTCACGCGCCTCAACGAAAAGGAATTTCAGAGCTATCTCAAGGGTGAACAGGTTCAGCACCAGTACAGCGGTCGCGGCTATCCCATCCACAATCTGGGCATCCTGGTCGGCAACGAACAAATCCTGCCATTCGAGGAAGTGGCGGATCGCCGCCCGCCCGCCCTGCTGTTCCGTAGCGCGGAAGCCAGCGTCGCCTTGCAGGTCGAGGCGGTGCAGGGCAATCAGGAAATCATCGTCAAGCCGGTCGGACCCCAGTTCGGCGGAGTGCCCGGCATCTCCGGGGCTACCGTGCTGGGCGATGGCCGGGTGGTGGTGGTGCTGGAGCTGGCGGCGCTGGTGCGCAACATCGGCTCCCAGACGCAACGGCAGGTCGAAAGCCGCGCCTTGCGCGCGGCGCGGCAGGAGGTTCGGCCGGAGAAGCTCAGCGTCATGGTCATCGACGATTCGATCACCATGCGCAAGGTCACGGCCCGGATTCTGGAGCGGCACAATATCCGGGTGATCACGGCCAAGGATGGCCTGGACGCCGTGGCGATGTTGCAGACCCAGGTGCCCGATCTGGCGATTCTCGATATCGAGATGCCGCGGATGGACGGTTTCGAAGTGCTGGCTCACGTGCGCAACCAGGCCACGCTGTCGCATCTGCCGGTCATCATGGTTACTTCGCGCGGTGGCGACAAGCATCGGGACCGGGCCATGAAACTGGGCGTCAACGACTATTTGACCAAACCCTATCAGGAAGAGCAGTTGCTGCGGTCGATTCGCCAGATTCTGGGCGAGCGCGCCCAGGAGTTGATCCTCTAAGCCGGCCGGGCCGGCTCCGGATCGCCGGAGCCGGTTCCGCGCTGCCTGTTTCCCGGACCCCGTTATGGAAGCTTCCTCCAATCTCCGTTGTTTGTTGGTCGCGGTGCAAGGCGGGCAGGTGATTCTGCCCAACAGCCTCGTCGTCGAGGTTTTGCCCTTCGCCACTCCGCTCCAGATCGAAGGGGCGCCGCATTGGGTGGTCGGCGCCATGTTGTGGCGCAATCTGACCACGCCGCTGGTCAGTCTGGGGCGGCTGGTTTTTCGGGTGGCGCCCGAGGCCGATCTCAACTCCCGGATCATCTTCGTCAATGCTTTGGGTTCGGATTCCCGGCTGCCGCATTTTGGCATCCTCGGCACCTCGGTGCCGCGCCCGATTGACCTGCAGCGCCAGGAAATCCAGCTCGATCCCGAGGTCGCCGCCGAGTCGAGCCGGCCGGGCGTCCTGAGCTGGGCGCGCTATCAGGATCAGCCGGTGGTTGTTCCGGACCTGGACACCATCGAGGCGGTGCTGCAACCGCTGGTCCGCCGAACCTGAGCCGGACGGAGCGCGCGTTCCACCTTCATGCGCTTGAGTGCGATCAAACTGGCGGGGTTCAAGTCGTTCGTGGACCCGACGGTGCTGCATTTGCCCAGCGAACTGGTCGGCATCGTGGGCCCCAACGGCTGCGGCAAGTCGAACATCATCGACGCCGTGCGCTGGGTCATGGGTGAAAGTTCGGCCCGCAGCCTGCGCGGCGAGACCATGAGTGACGTGATCTTCAACGGTTCGGCCAGCCGCAAGCCAGTCGGGCAAGCCTCCATCGAGCTGGTGTTCGACAACCGGCTGGGTCGGTTGGGCGGTCCCTGGGCCAGTTACGGCGAAATCGCCATCCGGCGGGTGGTTGGCCGCGACGGCCAGTCCAGCTACTTTCTCAACGGCGCGCGCTGCCGCCGCCGCGACATCGCCGATCTCTTCCTGGGCACCGGCCTGGGGCCGCGCAGTTACGCCATCATCGAACAAGGCACGATTTCGCGGGTGATCGAGGCCCGCCCGGAAGAGTTGCGCGTCTTTCTGGAGGAGGCGGCCGGCATTTCCAAATACAAGGAACGCCGCCGCGAAACCGAGACCCGCATTCAGCATGCCCGCGACAACCTCGACCGGCTCGACGACGTGCGCGAGGAGCTGGATCGGCAATTGCGCCACTTGCAGCGCCAGGCCCGCGCCGCCGAGCAGTATCGCGAACTGCGCGCCGCCGAGCGCCGGCTGCGGGCGGAGCTGCTGACCTTGCGCTGGCGGAGTCTGGGCGCCGAAGTCCAGGCGCGCGCCGCCGAACTGCGCCAGCGGGAAGCCGCGCTGGAGGCGGTGTTGGCCGAACAGCGGCGCCTGGAAGCCGGGCTGGAAACGGCAAGGGCGCGGCGATTGGAGTCGAGCGACCGGTTCAACGCCGTTCAGGGCCGTTATTACCAGTCCGGCGCCGACATCAGCCGGATTGAACAGTTTCTTCGGCATCAGCGCGACCTGCGGCGGCGGCGCGAGGACGACGAGCGCCAGCTTGAGGCCGCGCTGGCGCAAGTCGAGGCGCAGTGGGACGCGGATCGGCGGCAGCGGGACGAACTGACGGCGGTTTTGGCCGCCGCCGAGCCGGAGCAGGCGCGGGCGCTGACGAGCGAGGCGGACGCCGGGGCCGCGCTGGCCACCGTTGAAGCCGCGCTGCGCCAGGAGCAGACAGCCTGGGAGGCGTTTGGTCGCCGCCAGACCGAGGCGCGGCGTCAGGCCGAGGTGGAGCGCGCCCGGATCGAGCAGGGGGAGCGGCAATGGCTGCAAGGCGAGCGACGCCTGGAGCGGCTGCGGTCCGAAGCGACCCAGCTTGCCGAAAACGCGTTCGAGAACGAGATTGCCGATTCGAAGGTGGCCGAACAGGAGGCGACCGACCGTCTGGGTCGCGCCCAGGTGGCTCTGGTCGAGATCGAGGCGGCGATGACCGCGGCTGGGGACACGCGGCGTCAGACTGGCCAGCGCGCCGAGGAAACGCGCGACCGGATACGAACCGGGCGGGGCCGGTTGGCGTCGCTGCATGCCTTGCAGGAAACGGCCCTGGGACGGCACGACAGCGGACTGGAGCAATGGCTGCGCGACCAGGGCTTGGCTGAGGCGCCGCGACTGGCGGAACGGCTGGAGGTGGAGCCGGGCTGGGAAAGAGCGGTGGAAGCGGTCCTGGCGGACTGGCTGGGCGCGGTCTGCGTGGCGGAGCTTGATGGACCGGCGGGCGCGGTGTCCGCATTGGAGCGGGGCCGGTTGACCCTGCTGGAGTCGCCACCGCCGGACCGGTCGCCCCCGGTGACGGAAGCCGCCGCGCTGGCGGCTCAGGTACGAACCTCCTGGCCGCTCGCCGGTCTGCTGGACGGTGTGCGCGTCGCCGCCGGTCTCGCCGAGGCGCTGGCCCGCCGCCCCGAACTGCAAGCGGGCGAAACCGTGGTCACGCCCGAGGGCGTGCTGTGCGGGCGTCACTGGCTGCGGCTGGCGCGCGGCGACGACGACGGGGTGTTGGCGCGCGAGCGGGAAATCCGCCGGCTGGAAGCGGCGCTGACCCAGGATGAAGCGGCCCTGGAACGGGAGGAGACCGAGCTGGAGCGCCTGCGCGAACAGCGGCGCGAGCTGGAACAACAACGCCACGCGGCGCAGCGGGCGATCAACCAGGGGCATCGCGATCACGCCACCGCGCAGGGGCGATTGAACGCGGCGCAGGTCCGCTTGGAACAAACGCGCGCCCGCCGCGCGGCGCTGACCGGGGAGATGGCGGAACTGGAGGAACAGAACGAACAGGAGCGCCAGCGGCTCGAACAAGCGCAAAGGCGACTGGAGGAGGCGTCGCTGCTTCTGAAGGATCTAGAGGCCGAACGGGAAACCTTGGACGCGCGCCGGGAGCGCCTGCGCGCGAAGTCGCGGGATTGCCGGGAGCGGGTGGAAGTGGCCCGCCAGGATGTATCCCGGTGGACGGTGGCGCTGGCGACCGCCCGCGCTCGCCTGGTCGCCGCCGATCAGGCGCTGGAACGGTTGGCGGCGCAACGCGACCAACTGCTGGCGCGGGGGCAGGAACTGGCGACCGAGCGCGCCGCCGCCGCCGATGCAAGTCTGGCCGCCGCCGAGGCCGAACTGGCGGCGGGTTTGGAACAGCGCCTGGCGCTGGAGGCGGAGCTGGGGGACGCTCGGCGACGATTGGAGGCCCAGGATGCCGAATTGCGGGCTGATGAGCAGGCGCGCGGGCGCTGCGAACGCCAGGCCGAGACGCTGCGCCGGGAGTTGGAGGAACGGCGGCTGGCTGCTGGTGAGATGCGAATCCGCCAACAAACCCTCGTCGACCAGGTGCGCGAACTGGCCAGCGAACCGGAAGCGATCGTGTCGACCCTCCCCGCCGCGGCGGCCGAGAGCGACTGGCTGGCGCGGCTGGAGCAGGTGGAGCGGCGCATCGAGCGGCTGGGCGCGGTCAATCTGGCGGCTATCGAGGAATTTGCCCAGGTATCGGAACGCAAACGGTATCTCGACGCGCAGAACGCCGATCTGCTGGAAGCGTTGACCACGCTGGAGAACGCCATGCGCAAGATCGATCGCGAAACCCGCGCCCGGTTTCGGGAGACGTTCGAACGGGTGAACGTCGGTCTTGGGGAGTTGTTTCCGCGCCTGTTCGGCGGGGGCCAGGCGCATCTGGAACTGGCCGGCGAGGATACGTTGGACGCCGGAGTGACGATCATGGCCAGACCGCCCGGCAAGCGGATCGGCTCGATCAGCCTGCTGTCCGGCGGGGAGAAGGCGCTGACCGCCGTCGCTCTGGTGTTCGCCATCTTTCAGCTCAATCCGGCGCCGTTTTGCCTGCTGGACGAGGTGGACGCCCCGCTGGACGAAGCCAACATCGGCCGCTTCGGCGCGCTGCTGCGCGAAATGGCCGAGCGGGTGCAATTCGTTTTCGTCACTCACAACAAGGCGACCATGGAAATTGCCCGGCACCTGGCCGGAGTGACCATGCAGGAACCGGGCGTGTCGCGGCTGGTGGCGGTGGATGTCGAGGAAGCAGCCCGGTTGGCGGCGATGGCGTGACGCCCCGGCTTTGAACGCTTCGCGCCCGCGCGAAGCGGACGCAGTGTTTGTGAAACCGCGGGGATTTGAGTATAAACGGTGATATTCGGCCCCCATCCCGCCCATGGCGGTCATGGGGGTTTGACATTCCTTGGCGCAACAGGGTTGCGGTTCGCGCAATCCGGGGCTTTCGTGGCATCGAAATGGACAAGACGCAGTTGCAGTGGCTGCTGGCGGGCATCGGGGCCGTCGTCGTGATTCTGGTCTATCTCTGGGGCATCCGGTCCCGGATCAAAGAGGGAATCGGTAAACGCCGGCGCCGGCCGGAACGTGAGCCGGTGGTGTTCGGCGATCCGGCGCCGGCGCCGGATCCCTTGCTGAACGAATATGATTTTGGCGATCTGGGCCGGATTACCCCCGATCATCATTTGGCCGACAAGGTTCTGGTCGATGTGGAGATTCACCCAGTCGAACCGAGGAACACCAACCGGGGGAGCAGGGCGGAGGTCGAAGCCGCGCCCTTGGAGCCGGCGCCTCCGGCGGAGCCGCGCCAGGACGCCGCCGCGACGGCGGCGCTGTCCATGACGGTGGTCTTGACCGTGATGGCGCCGCGCGGACGGCCATTCGAGGGTCCGCGCATTCAGGCGGCGGCCGAGGAACTGAACCTTCGGTTGAACGCCGAGGGGGTGTTCGAACGGTTCCCGGATCGGGAAGCCGCCGGCGACACCCCGGTCTTCGGCATGGCGCATCTACGCAAGCCGGGCGCGTTCGATCCGCGAACGCTGGCCGATTTATCCACGCCGGGGTTGTTGCTGTTCATGAATCTGCCTGGCCCGCTGGAGGGGACGGAGGCGCTGGATCTGCTGGTGATCGGGGCCGATCATCTGGCGCGCGATCTGGGCGGGACCATCTGCGATGAACGCCAGCACCGGCTGACCAACCCGATGTTGCTGCAACTGCGCGGCCAGGTCGCCGATTTTGAACGGCGCTGGCTCGGCCTGCTCGACTGAACGCGGGGGCGTCGTGGCGATTTCCAGCGATGTCCAGGCCCGCGCCGCCTGGCTGCGCGAGCAATTGAACTGGCATGGCTACCGTTATTACGTGCTGGACGATCCGGAGATTCCCGACGCCGAGTACGACCGACTGTTTCGAGAACTTCAAGAACTGGAAGGCGCATATCCGGAACTGATCGCGCTCGATTCCCCGACCCGGCGCGTGGGCGGTCAGCCGCTGGACGCCTTCGCGCCGGTGCGGCATCGGGTTCCGATGTTGTCCATCCGCACTGAAACCGACATCGGTCCGGGCGGCGCTCGGGCTTTTGACGCGCAGGTGCGGCGCGAACTGGATTTGAGCGCGGACGCGGTGCCGGTCGAATATGCCTGCGAACTGAAATTCGACGGCTTGGCGCTCACGTTGCGTTATGAAAATGGCGTGCTCGCGCAGGCCGCCACGCGCGGCGACGGCGAGACCGGCGAGGATGTGACCCAGAACGTGCGTACCATCAAGGCGGCGCCGTTGCGGTTGCGGGGCGTTGCGCCCGCCGTGCTCGAAGTACGCGGCGAGGCGTACATGAGCCGCCCGGACTTCGAACGTTACAACGCCCGCCAGCGCGTCGCCGGGTTGCCGGTCCTGGTCAATCCCCGCAATGGCGCGGCCGGCAGCATCCGGCAACTCGATCCGAACCTGGCCGCCCGGCGGCCGCTGTCTTTTTTTGCCTATGGGCTGGGCGAGGTGGAAGGCTGGACCGCGCCCGCCACGCATGATGCCTTGCTCGATGCCCTGGCCGCGTGGGGTTTGCCGGTGTGCGGCGAACGGGCAGTGGCGCGCGGCGCCGAGGGCCTGATCGCCTTTCACCGTGCCGTTGCGGAAAAGCGCGACGCGTTGCCCTTCGACATTGACGGCGTGGTATACAAGGTCAACCGCCTGGACTGGCAACAACGACTGGGTTTTCGGACCCGCGAGCCGCGTTGGGCGGTGGCGCACAAGTTTCCGGCCCAGGAAGAATTGACCGTGGTCGAGGCCATCGAGGTTCAAGTCGGGCGCACCGGCGCGATCACGCCGGTCGCGCGGCTCAGGCCGGTGTTCGTCGGCGGCGTCACCGTCACCAACGCAACCCTGCACAATGCCGACGAGGTCGCGCGCAAGGACGTGCGGGTGGGCGATACCGTGATCGTGCGGCGGGCCGGCGATGTGATTCCCGAGGTGGTCGGCGTGATGCTGGAGCGTCGCCCGCCGGAATCCCGGCCGTTCGTGATGCCGGAACGCTGTCCGGTGTGCGGTTCGCGGGTGGTGCGGCCCGAAGGCGAAACAGTGACCCGCTGTATGGGTGGTCTGTACTGCCGCGCCCAGCGTCAGGAGGCCATTCGCCATTTCGCCTCGCGTCGGGCGCTGGACATTGAGGGACTGGGCGATAAGCTGGTGGAGCAACTGGTTGAGCGGGAACTGGTCCGCAATCCCGCCGATCTCTATGGGCTGGACGCGGCGACGCTGGCCGGGCTGGAGCGGATGGGCTCACGCTCCGCCGCCAAGCTGATCGAGGCGCTCGAACGCGGCAAGAACACGACGTTGGCGCGGTTTCTGTACGCGCTGGGGATTCGCGAAGTGGGCGAGGCGACGGCGCGGACTCTGGCCGATCATTTCGGCGCGCTGGACGCACTGATGGCCGCCGAGGAGGAACGGTTGCGGCAGATTCCGGACATTGGCCCGGTCGTCGCGGCCGCGATTCGCGCGTTTTTCCAGGAGCCGCATAATCGGCAAGTGATCGCTCGACTGCGCGCCGCTGGCGTGCGTTGGCCGGAAACCGAGGTGGACCGGGTCGCCGATCAGCCGCTGGCCGGTAAAACCTTCGTGCTGACCGGAACCCTGGAAACCTTGACGCGCGATCAGGCGTCGGACCGGCTGCGGGCGCTGGGCGCCAAGGTGAGCGGCGGCGTGTCGAAGAAAACCGATTACGTGGTGGCGGGCCGCGAGGCCGGCTCCAAGCTGGACCGGGCGCGGGAACTGGGCGTGCCGGTGCTGGACGAGGCGGGACTGCGGGCGTTGCTGGAAGGGTAGGGGCTTGGCGCCCCGCGCGTTGGAGAGGAATATTGGGGGTTCAGCCTGGCGCGACCTACCCCCAACCCGCGATTTACTTCTTCACTTCCCCTTGGCGGCTTCCGGGGCGGCGGCGGGCTTGGCCTCGCTCACCTGGATTTCCTTGACCTCGATCTTGGCGCCGGATTTCAGTTTTTCCAGATAGTCGTTCACCATCCGGCTTTGCAGCATCTGGGTGATTTGCGGCTTCAGTTCGTCCATGGACGGCGGGGTGGCGTCGCGGACATCCTCCAACAGGATGACGTGCCAGCCGAACGGGGTCTGTACCGGTTGCTCGCTGTACTTGCCCTTTTCCAGCTTGGCGACCGCTTCCGAAAAGGGAGGCACCATCATGCTGGAGGTGAACCAGCCCAGATCGCCGCCGTTGGCTGCGGAACTGTCGCTGGATTTGGTCTTGGCCAGTTCGGCGAAACTGCCGCCCTTCTTCAGCTCGGTGATGATTTCCTTGGCCTTGTCCTCGGAATCCACCAGGATATGGCTGGCCTTGTATTCCTTGCCCTTCATCGCCGCGACGGCGGTGTCGTACTCCTTCTTGATCGCTTCCTCGCTGGGCGCGTTCGCGCTCAACATCCGGCGCACCATGGTGCTGGCCAGCAGATTGCGCTGGACCATCTCCATCTGCTGCTTGAACTGTGGATCGTCGGCCAGCTTGTCCTTGGCGGCTTGCTGCACCAGCAGCTCCTCCATGACCAGTTGATCCACCAGCGACTTGCTGGCTTCCGCCGAATCCACCTTGGCCTTGCCGCGCAGTTGCTGGGCGTACTGATCGAACGCCGCCTTGGAAATCGGCTTGCCGTTGACCACCGCGACCGGGTCGGGAATGGTGAACGCGGCGGGCGGCGCGGCGGCGGGAGCCTTGACAGCGGCGGGGGCGGGCGTCGGCGCGGGCGCCGGTTCGGCTTTCTTTTCTTCGGCCGCCAGCGCCGTCCCGGGGAGCAGCAGGGTCGAGGACAACGCCAGAAGTGGAAGGATCGAGTTGCGGATTTTGCGCATGACGAGGGGTTCCAAAGAGGTGGGTTAGGTTACGGGATTGATGTGGGTGCTTCTTCCGGGGTCCAGGTCCGAATGCTGAGGGCGTGGATTTCCCGGCGCATCAGGTCCGCCACCGCCGCGTGGACGAGACGATGGCGCTGAATCGGGGTTTTGCCGGCGAAGGCGGCGGAGACGACATGGACGGTGAAATGGCCGCCCTCGCGCGCCCCGGCATGACCGGCGTGAGCGGCGCTGTCGTCCACGATGGCCAGGCGCTCGGGTTCGAGCGCGGCGCGCAGCCGCCGCTCGATCAGGGCCGCCCGCTCGCTCATGCCGGCAACACCTTGCGGAACGGGTAGACTTCGACCGCCCCCCACACGCCGGCGGCGACGTAGGGATCGGTCTCGGCCCAGGTTCTGGCGTCTTCCAGCGTGGCGAATTCGGCGACCAGCAGGCTGCCCGTGAAACCGGCCGGGCCGGGATCGGGACTGTCGATGGCCGGCAGCGGCCCCGCCAGGATCAGCCGGCCTTCATTCAACAGGGTGTTCAATCGCTCCAGATGAACGGGGCGGATGGCCAGACGTTGGGCCAGCGTGCCGGGTACGTCGCGGCCAATGATGGCGTAGAGCATGATCAGGATTCCTTGGAGGGGTCGGCATCGTCGGTCTTGAGGTGGCGGCTCATGTACAAGGCCTGCCCCAGCACGAAAAGCAGAGTCAGGCCCAGCAGGCCGAACAGCTTGAAATTGACCCAGGCGTTCTCGCTGAAGGTGAACGCGACATAGAGATTGACCGCGCCCATGACGAGAAAAAACCCGGCCCAAGCGAATGTCAGCTTGACCCAGACCGGCGCGGGAAGTTCCAGTTGTTCGCCCATCATCCGCTCCAGCAGGGTTTTCCGGCCAACCAACCGGCTGCCCAGGAACACCGCGGCGAACAGCCAGTTCACCACGGTCGGCTTCCATTTGACGAAGACCGGGTCGTGCAGGAACAGAGTGGCGCCGCCAAAGATCAGTACCAGACCGGCGGTGATCAACGGCAGTTTCTCGACCCGGCGCTGCCGCAACCAGCTCCAGCCGACCTGGGCCAGGGTCGCGACGACCAACACCCCGGTGGCGACGTAGATGTCGCTCAGCTTGTAGGCGATGAAAAACAGCAGGATGGGCAGAAAGTCGAACAACAGTTTCATGCCGGCGGCGAAGGTTCCATGCGGGTTGGAAGGGCGGGGCGGGGGTAAAAAAGAAAGACGGCCCCACGCTTGCCGTCTTGACCGGACCGCGTCGGACTGGCAAGTTGCCGGCCCGACCGTATCCGTAACGTTGAGAATATAAGGCCATGAGCCGCGTTTTACAAATTCATCCCGCCAATCCGCAGCCCCGCCTGATCGCGCGGGCGGTGGAACGGCTCCGCGCGGGCGACGTGATCGTCTATCCCACCGATTCGAGCTACGCGCTGGGTTGCCAGTTGGGCGACAAGGCGGCGGCGGAACGGATTCGCCATATCCGCCAGACCGACCGCCATCACAACTTCACCCTGGTGTGCCGCGATCTGTCGGAGATCGCCACTTACGCCAAAGTGGACAACCAGCGGTTTCGGTTGCTCAAGGCGACCACGCCGGGGCCGTTCACCTTCATCCTGCAAGCCACGCACGAAGTGCCGCGCCGTTTGCAGCATCCCCGGCGCAAGACCGTCGGGATCCGGGTGCCGGACAACACCATCGTCCGCGCCCTGTTGACCGAACTGGGCGAACCGATCATGAGCTGCACCCTGATTCTGCCCGGCGACGAGTGGCCGCTGTCCGATCCCGAGGAAATCGAGGAGCGCGTGTCTTCCGAGGTGGACTGGATCATTGACGGTGGCCCTGGCTTGCACGAGCCGACCACCGTACTCGACCTGACCGGGGATGCGCCCCAGTTGATCCGCGAGGGTTTGGGCAACGCCAGGCCGTTTCTCTAGTCCGCGCCCGGACAGGCTGCGTATAATCGCGCCATGTCGGAATTGAACGTGATCCAACAAATCATCGTGCTGGCGCCGCCCTTGCTGCTGGCGATCACCCTGCACGAGGTCGCGCACGGCTGGATGGCGCTGCGTTGCGGCGACACCACCGCCCAGGCCCAGGGCCGGCTCAGCCTCAATCCGCTGCGGCACGTCGACCTCGTCGGCACCGTGCTGGTGCCGGCGCTGCTCGCGGTATTCGGCGGCTTCATCTTCGGCTGGGCCAAGCCGGTGCCGGTCAACTACCACCGGCTGCGCCAGCCCAAGCGCGACATGGCGCTGGTGGCTTTGGCCGGGCCGATGGCCAATATGCTGATGGCGCTGGGTTGGGGACTAATCATTCAGCTTGGTGGGGCATTGGAGAGTTGGCCCGGAGCGAGCGATTTTCTGTTTGAGATGGGCAAAGCCGGTGTTTCGGTCAACCTTTTCCTTGCGGCGCTGAATCTTTTGCCAATACCGCCGCTGGATGGTTCGCGGGTATTGACTGGATTATTACCGAACAGCTTTGGAACCATGATGGCGAAAATTGAACCCTATGGCTTGGTGATCGTGCTGCTTCTCATTGCCACTGGCGCTCTGAATATTGTTTTGTATCCAGTTGTTCTTGGGTTATATAAATTGCTCTCTTTCATCCTGGGCTAAAGATTCAGTCATGGAAATCACCCTCACCGGCATCACCACCACCGGCACCCCGCATTTGGGCAACTACGTCGGCGCCATCCTGCCCGCCATCGAAGCCAGCCATCGCCATGACGTGCAATCGTTCTATTTTCTGGCCGACTATCACGCCCTGGTCAAATGCCAGGATCCCGCGCTGGTGCATCGCTCGCGGCTGGAAGTCGCCGCGACCTGGCTGGCGCTGGGGCTGGATGTCGAGAATGTCGTCTTCTACGCCCAGACCGACATCCCGGAAATCCTGGAACTGACCTGGATCTTGACCTGCGTGACGGCCAAGGGGTTGATGAATCGCGCCCACGCCTACAAGGCGGCGGTCGCCGACAACGTGGCCGATCCCGACAAGGACCCCGACAAAGGCGTGACCATGGGCCTGTTTTGCTACCCAATCCTGATGGCGGCCGACATCCTCATGTTCAAGGCCAGCAAGATCCCGGTCGGCAAGGATCAGGTTCAGCATCTGGAGATGGCCCGCGACATCGCTGCCCGTTTCAACTACCTGTACGGCGAGCACTTCGTGCTGCCCGAGGCGGTGGTGGACGAGAGGGCGGCGGTGCTGGTGGGGTTGGACGGGCGCAAGATGAGCAAGAGTTACGGCAACACCATTCCGTTGTTCGAGCCGGAAAAGGCGCTGCGCAAGCTGATCATGCGGATCAAGACCAACTCGCTGCCGCCGGAAGCGCCCAAGGATCCCGAGACCTGCACGCTGTTCCAGATTTATCAGGCCTTCGCCACGGTCGAGGAAGCGGCGGCGATCCGCGCGCGCTATGCCCAGGGCATCGGCTGGGGCGAGATGAAGCAAATCCTGTTCGAGTACCTGAACGCCCGGCTGAGCGAGCCGCGCCAGCGCTATCACGCGCTGCTGGAGCAGCCCGGCCACATCGAGCACATCCTCAAGCGCGGCGCGGCGCGGGCGCGCGAGTATAGCGTTCCGTTCCTGGCGGAACTGCGCCACGCGGTGGGGATTCGACCACTGGGCGCGTAGCCGCCAAGGATGGACGGCATGATGATCGAACAGCCGGTACAGCGGGCGCTTTTCCCGGAAAATGGAGAATGCGCTGTTTCCAAAACAAACAGCGCGGTTAACAAACTCCATTTTCATGACAAGCAATTCCATGACTGGTATCGGTTTGTTTTATCTTTTCCTCCGCATTTGGTGAGGCGGTATATTGAGCGATTTGGGCTCAATGAGATCTCCCGTGGAGGCCACAAGATGTCGTGGTGTGGCATCGGA
>JARSSO010000026.1:0-13733 GCA_029624765.1 Candidatus Contendibacter sp.
CAGGTAGAGCTTGTGGGGCGTTCGGGACACCGCGCTGAATAGCGATTGCAGAGAGCGCAGGGCGTCATCGTGAACGATGATGGGTGCGGGCAGATGCTTCCGATAGCGGAGCGCGAAATCGTCGATGGCGCCGTTGATATGGCTGTGGAACGACGCGGCAATCGCCTCGGCGTCGCCCCGAGGGTCCACCAGCGAGAAATTCAGCTTGAGGACGAAGTATCGATTGCGCAGCGGCGTCGGGCTTTGGCCGATCTTCAATCCGCCGAACAGTCGGTCGAAATCATCCGCCCGCGCCAGGTCGTAGTAGTTCTCCAGCGTGGATAGCCACAGGCTCTTGCCGAATCGACGGGGACGCAGGAACAGCAGTTGCTTGCCCGCCGCTTCGAGCAGCGGAATGCGGTCGGTGCGATCCACGTAGAAATAGCCTTCGCCGAGAATCGCGGCAAAGTCGGCGATACCGTAGGGAAAACGCATGGCGTGGTCTCCTTGGAAAAAACCTCCAACAACCTCGAAAGAACGTGGAGCCTTCGGCGATCCGTCGGCCCCATGCCCGGTCGTCCCTGGCAAGACTATTCGGCGCTCCCGTCCGTGCGAGTCCCGGAAGCGGGCTCATGATCACCCGCACATCGCGCCCGCCGCATCCGTGGACGCGGCGGCTCTGGAAGGCGGGCGGGCTGGCGAGACGAAAACCCTGGTTGTTGTTGCGGTTGGCCGGGTCGTCCCTGTTGCGGTTGGCGGAACGCACCCTCGCGGGTTTGTTGTTCCAGGAGCCGCCCCGCACCGCCAGGGCGCCGCCTATCGGCCCGCTCCCCGAATGAAGGATACCGCATTGAAAATGCTTTGGCGCAAGCCGAACGTGTCGGCGTGGCGGGCATGGCCGAGCCAGGCTTGGACGCTGGGGTCGATGGCGGCGAGGCTGAGGCGGCCCTGGGCGTAGGCGCGGGCGAAGCCGCGCAAGCGGCGGCGGAAGCGCAGGCCGTTGTCGTTGCGCAGCCGTCGCCGATGGGGGAAGACGAGGTAGCCCAACAGGTTGAGGCCGTCGCGGGTGCGGCTGACCTGGGCCTTGCGCGGGTGCAGGCGCAGCCGTTCCCGGCTCAGGTAGTCGGCCAGCGCGGCGTGATACTCGTGCAATTCCGTTTTGGCATCGGCGAGCAGGACCATGTCATCCACATAGCGCAGATAGGCGGGGACGCGGCACTGTTCCTTGAGCCAGTGATCGAGGTCGTCGAGATAGAGGTTGGCGAAGAATTGGCTGGTGAGGTTGCCGATGGGGATGCCGCGCCGCCGTTCCAACGGGGCGAGCAGGTCGTCGCCGGGGAACCAGGCCGGTTCGCCGGCTACCTCGGCGGGGCTGCCGTCGATGATCCGGTTCAACAGAGCTAATACGGAGGGATCGGCGATGCGCCGCCGCAGCTTGGCTTTGAGCAGGGTATGGTCGATGGCGGGGAAGTAGCGTTGGATGTCGAGCTTGAGGACGTAGGGGTAGCGTCGCGCCCAGCCCTGGTAGCGGCCCACGGCGGCGTGGGTGCCTTTGCCATGGCGGCAGGCGTAGGAATCGAAAATGAAGGTGCGGTCCAGCGGCGGTTCGATCACGTTCATGACGGCGTGATGCACGACCCGGTCGCGGAACGGGGCGGCGGCGATCAGCCGGGGTTTGCGTTCGTAGAGGGTGAACAGCCGGTACGCGCCGGGCTGGTAAGAACCCTCTGTCAGTTGCCGTTGCAGGGCCAGCAGTTCGCGTTCCAGGTTCAGTTCGAAAGCGACTGCGCCGGGGCTGCGGGACTTGCCGCGCCGCGCCTGCCGCCAGGCTTGCCACAGATTCTCGAAACCGATCAGTTGTGGCCAGAGGTTCCGCAACCGTTTCATGCGCTGCCCTCCGAGCGGGAACGCAACCAGCCGCCGATTTGCCGGCCCAGGTCGTCCATCAGTCGCGCCCCGTGTTCGTAGCGCTTGAGCGGGATGACCCGCAGTTCGTGGGCCAGCCGCCACAGGTGCCGTTCGATTTCCAGGGTGCGGTTCGCCGTGGCCAGCGCCGCCCGTTTTTCCCGGCTGTAGGCGGCCTCGACCAGCGCCTCCAGCACGCGCAGCAAGCCGCTTTCCAGCCGCTCGCCCAGGGTAAACCGTCGGGCGCGGGGGAATAAATCCAGTTGCGGAATCAGCCAAACCAGCAGTTCGTGACAGGCTTGCACCGCCCGGGGCGCCGCATCGCGCGCAGTTTCATCGGTCATCTGTGGATAACTCCCCCCAAAAAATCGCGCGGAAAAGAAGCGCGCTTCGCGCGCGTAAAAGGGAAAAAGAAAAAAGATCAAAGGGTTATAATGATCGGGCGAGACGAAAACCCCGGCCGCTGTTGCGGTCGGCCGGGGCGCCCCCGTCGCGGTCGGCGGAACGCACCCACGCGGGCTTGTAGCTCCAGGAGCCGCCCCGCACCGCCAGGGCGCCGGTTGTATCTTTTTCTGAACACTTTGCCTCCGAGCCGTCGTAGTCCTTGGCATAGGCCGAGCACGTCCATTCCCATACATTCCCCAGCATGTCGTACAGCTTCCAGGCATTCGCTTTGAAGGAACCTACCGGGGCTGTGTAGGTATATCCATCCCGACAGTCATGCATCGGCGTCCAACCCAAGGTCTGATCCGCAACATTGGCGTAACCGCACGCTTGGTCCGGGTCTTCCCCCCAGTACCGCGCCCCCGTCGTCCCCGCCCGCGCCGCGTATTCCCATTCCGCTTCCGTCGGCAGCCGATAGCTCTGACCCGTTTGCTTCGAGAGCCACTCCGCGTACCGGTTAGCGTCGTTCCCACTCACGCACACCACCGGGTGGCTGTCCTTCTGCGCGTAACCGGGCTTGCGCCAGCTTGACCCCGCCTGCCAGTCCCACTTCTTGTCCGTGGCGTTCCACACGGCGCAACCATTTTTCGCGTCGCCCTCGGCATCGGTTTGGTAGCCCGTCGCGTCGGCGAACCGCCGGAATTCCCCCACCGTGACTTCCCGCTGCCCCAGCGCAAACGCGCGCTCGATCTGTACCCGGTGCCGCCGTTCCTTCGCTTCGCCCGGCTCTCGCCCGGTTTCGCTCTCGGGACTGCCCATCCAGAATTCGCCCGCCGGAATCACCACCAGGGCCGGTCCCCGTGTCCCATCGTTCAGCGGGTCCTGAAATACTTGGAACGCGGGGTGCTCGGGCGCCGCCGGTTGCAACGCGACCACGACTTCCCGCGTGCCCACCGCCACCGTGTGCCAGGCCCGGTAGGTCTGGTAACCGGGGGCGCTGACCTGGATATCGAAGTCCCCCGGTATTAACTCAATTCCATCCCGGTAGGCGGGGCCGATGTTCATGATCCGAACTTGCGCCGTCGCCGGCGTCGCCCGCACCGTCAGGTAGGCGCGTGGTTCCGCCGGCGGCGTTACCGCCACCGGCGGCGGGGTCGGATCGGGTCGGGGCTCGGGCGGCGGGCGTTGCCCTTCCTTCCACACCGCGTAGGCCCCCGCTCCCAGCGCGGCTGCCAAAATCACCGTCCACAATCCTGCGCTCCCCCCTTTGGAAAAGGGGGGCCGGGGGGGATTCTCAGCCCCATCGTCCGTGCGAAATCCCCCCTCACCCCCCTTTTTCAAAGGGGGGATGACGGCGGGGACGCGGACTTGGGTGCCGGGCCGGTGCCGCGCCGCTTGGGCGCCACCGCTGTCGGCGGGGTCCGCACGCTCGCATCTTGCGGGTGCCAATTCGGGTCGCGCTTGATCTCCCAATCCCGCGCCAAACTGGCGGCCAAATCATCCTCGCCCAACAACCGATCCAGCAGCCCGATCAGCGCCCGGTGCGGCCGCTCGGCCGGCGGGGGACGCCGCCATTCCCGGTCCCCGCTTTGCAGGTTTTCGATCAACTGCCGCGCCTGCGCGTGGCGCCGCTCCGTCCAGCCCCAGTTGCCGTCTTCGGGGAAGCAGCGCCTCTCCACCTCGGCCAAAATCTGTCCCAGCACGAAGCCCAAGCTGTACAGGTCCACCCGCCAGTCCAGCCCCCGCGTCGGCCCCAGATCCGGCGCGGGCGAGTTCCCCGCTTCCAGCGCGGCCAGCAACTGCTCGGATTGATAGCGAAACTCGGAACGCCCAATCGGCAGCGGCGTGTCGTTGTATAGCGGCGGCAGCCCCTTTTCCCACACGCTGAACGCGAAGTCGATCAACTTCAGCTCGTCCCACGCCAGCCGCACCCGCTCGGGATAGCCATCGGCGGCGACACCGTCGCTTCGGGCCGGCAGGCAGAAGTTGTCCCCCTTCAGGTCCACGTGGACGAAGCCCAGGGCGTGTACCTCCTCCAGCGCCGCCAGCAGCCACCGCCCCAGCCCGAACCAGTGCCCGCACTCCATGAACGGGTGCGCCAGCCGGTGCCCGTCCCGCGCCACCGGCACCTGTTGCCACTGGTCCCCGTCCGGCCCGGCGTCCCAGGTCTCCAACTGCCGCTGGCTCCGGTCGGCGCTCTGCGACCGGCTCTTGAACACCTGCACGTGCCCCAGGCCCAGCTTCGGCGCGTTCAGCGCCGCCAGCACCTGCTCTTCCCGGTCCGTCCAGAAGCTCAGGTCGATGTCCCGGTTCCGCTCGTCCCGGAATCGCAGGTATTGCTTGCGGAAATACCGCGCTCCGCCCGCCGCGCAGCGCCACACCTTGACGTGCGGCTCGTCTTTCACCAACCGCTCCCTCGTCCCAAACATCAGGTCCAGATGGTCGGCGAAGGTGGGGTGGCTTCCACCGCTTGGGCTCAGGGGGGTACTCATCTTTGCTTGCCCTCGCGATGATGGGTGGAATTCAAGCGATTAACCGGCGGGGACTGCATCGCGGGCAGCGATTTCGAAGCCGGCGGCGGGACTCGTCCAACGGGCGGCATCTCCATCGGCAAATGGAGGGGCAATCCAGCCGGCAACGTTTCTACCGGCAAATGCGGGAGCGGCAACTCTGGCGCAGATATTTCCCCAGCCGGCAGCGTTTCTACCGGCCAATGCGGGAGGGATGGCTCCGGCACGGTCGGACGCGGTTTCGGGGCCTTGGCAGGTGCCGAAGGCCGCGCCTGGGTCGGCGTTTCATCCCGTACCGACACACGGTCGAAATGGGCGAAATAGCCGAGACCTGCCCCGGCGAACAGCGCAACGATCACCAGCGCCCAGACCGCATCGCCCAGTCCGAACCAGCGATGCCGCTGCACGGCGACCACCGTCGCGTCGTCGGTCCCGCCGTTGGTGTGAGCGGCGGCGGCGAGCTTGCGGCAGCGAGCATTCAAGGACTCCGCACCGCGCAGAATCTCCGCCATCTCCCCGGCGGGAACCTCTTTGTGAACGCCGTCCGAGCAGAGCAGCAAGATTTCGCCGCAGCGCAAGGCCGCGACGACGCGGTTGGTCTCTTCCACGGCGCCGTTGCCCACCATCCGGGCCGGATCGTCGGCCCCAGCGTTGGGCGGGGGCGTTTCGCCCAGATGGCCGTAGGTGTCATCGCGAGTGAGCGGCTGCGGTTCGCCGCGCCCGCGCAGCCGATAGGCGCGGCAATCGCCGACCCAGGTGATCCGCCAGCGCCGCCAGCCCCATTGCGGCAGCGCCGCCACGAAGGTGGACGCCCCGGCGCGGTCGGTGTAGCGAGCGATTTCGGCCGCCACCGCGTCGTCGGCGTCGAACAGCCATTGGCGCAACCGGGCGGGCCGCGCCAGGATGGCGGGCGTCAGTTGCCGGATGCGCTCGATCAGCGCCTGGCTGGCCACTCGTCCCCGCGCCCCCCCGCCGACGCCATCCGCCACCGCCAGCCGCGACGGCGCCGGCAGCGCCGGGATAAAGCTGTCCTCGTTCTCCTCGTGATAGCTGCCGGGCAAACTGGCGGCGCCAAACTCGACGCCGCCGCGCCACCAGGGGCGGGGTCGCTCCGCCGCTCTCACCATGATCGGCGTTATCGGCGTTCTGGGCGCTGCGGCGACGAGTTGCGGAACGGCGTCGAAAACGGGGGTGTCGCTCATGGCGCTCGCTCCGCGTCGGCGGCGCGCTGGAGAATCAATCGGCACACGGGTTCGCCCTCCATCGGGCTTTCGACCAAAACCAGCGCTTCGCCCCAGCCCCAGATCGCCTCGTCGCCTTTTTTCATCGGCTTGCCGGCGAGGCTGGCGTCGTTTCTTCCCAGCACCCGCACCCGCAGCCCGCCAGCCTCGAACGCCCGAATCTCCAAATGATCGCTGGAAACCGATGCGTGCGCGCCGGGGATCGGCAAAGGATTTTCGGATGAGCGTCCCACCTTGAACGGCAACCCGTCGGCGCCGACCGGGAATATCCGGGTTCCGTTCACATCCTCGACCCGGATCGCGGCAACGGGCGAAGCGGACGCCGGGCGCGCGCCGCCGGCGATGGGTGTGCGCGGAGTCGCCGCCCCCGCGCCGACGTTGATCGGCGTTCCCCGCCGGCCGCCACTCCCCGGCACGATCAGCTTGGGATAGTCGGCCCGCGAATCGTTGTTCGGTTCGGCGGCAAAGACAAGTTCGGCGCCGGGCGTCAACTCCACCGGCTCGGCCGGGCTACCGCCGGTTCGGCCCGGAGAAATCCAGTCGCGTTGCCCCGGCCGGCGAACCCGGCTGCCGTTGGTGGACCCGGCGTCCCGATACCACCAGCGAGCCTCGTGATCCAGCCAGAGCCAGCCGTGCGCGCCGCTGGTGTAGCTCCCCTCCACGGCGATATCGGCCGACGGGTCGCTGCCCAGCACCAGCCTTTGGCTGGGAAAAGGCGGCGACTTGAGGGGGATCGGGTTCTCGCCCTTGGCGTCGTGCAAGCGCCAGCCGCCGATTCCCGCGACATCGCCGCTCGGCGCGGGGAGGTCAGCGCGATCCCACCCGAACGCGATCATGCAGTCGTCATCCTTGGTAGCGGCCGGGCCGATCAGTTCTTCAAGCAGCGTATCCTTGGCGGGCGACTGGCCGCCACCCTCATATTTCGGGGATATGCCGACCTCCGAGAGATCGAAGCAATGGCCCGGTACTTTCGGCAAGATTTCGCGCCGGATCGTCCCCGCGATGGCGTCGGACTCGATGTAGGCGAAAAGCTCTTGCAGCGTCTCCTTGGCCGCTTCGTTGAGCGGGCGAATCTCGATCCGCGCTATCTTGCAGCCAAATCGCGGATTCATGGCTTTAAGCCCTTTGATCTTTTCTTGATGAAGGCCCACGAGCGCTTTGTGCAGCGCCTCCATGACTGCGGCGAACTGGTGAAAATGACCAAATCCGCCGCCGGACGAGTCGCCGCCGGCCGCCGGCGTCGCTGGAGCCGATGGGGCCGATGCCGTTCTGCCGCTGGCCGGGTCTCGCTCGCGCCGCGCCCCGAGCGAGACGGCAAGTATTGTCACAATGCCCATGCTCAATCACCTCCAGCAGGAAAATTCAATCTTGTGGGGACCGCTGTCGTGCAGGCCCTCCAGCTCGACGTTGAGCGCGAAATCCGCCTTCACCTTTTGGCGAAAGTTATCGAACTGGGGCTGTAGCGTTTTTCCCCGCGCCTTGGCGTCGTTGAGCAGCGCCCGCGACAGGCTGAGGCGGACTTCCATGCGCCGGGCGCGATACGCCAGCGCCGCTTGGTGCTGTATCCAGTCGCGGATGTCGATCAACACTTCCGGCCAGGGCTGGCCGAATTCGCCGCTCATCGTGATCTTGTCGCTTGGCATCGTCGAAAGCTCCTCAAAATTATGGTAGCGATCACTGGCCGAGATCGCCGCGCAAGCGCCCGGCGATCTGCAAGGCGATTTCGGCGGCGGGGTTCGGTCCCCGGTCGCCGGCGCCATGCACCTTGCCGGTCTCTCGCACCCAGTTGCGCTCGGTGAGCACGGCGATGGCCTTGTCCCACCGGGTTTGCTTCGCGTCGCTGCGGAAAACCGCGGCGTACCATTTATAGGGCCGCAGCTCGCCGCACCCCGGACTCGATCTGGCCTGTGCCGTGCCCGTTTTGCATCGCCTGGCGATGTCGTCCAGCGTCCGCTCGTCGTTGCTGAACGTGGGCGTCCCGGTTTTGCCGGCGATCCAGTCGAGGTCGGCGCAGCCCTTTTTGCCGAAAATTTGTTCGCAAGCCAGGCTGGCCGTCCCCCCGTGCCGGTGGCTGTAGTTGAGGCCGCCGAGAATGACTTGCGCGATCTCCGGGGCGAGCGCGACGGGCCGCGAGCGCCTGAACCCGTAGCGTTGCAGGGCCAGCTTCAAGGCTGTCTGAGACGGGTCGTCGCCCGCGCCGCGAACGTCGGCCACCAGAAACGGCGGAAAAATTTCCTTGAGGCCATCGGCGGCGGCGCCCAGCACGGCCATCATGCCCGCCACGCCCACCGCCGTGACGCGGGCGTTTCCCTGCCCCCAGCCTTCCGCCACGATTTCGAGCGGGCATTTTCGCCAGTCATCCTTGGACGGCTGCTCATCCTCGCCCCACGCGCAATCTTTGATCTTGTCGGGGTCCAGCGGTATTTTCGGCGGCGGCGTGAGGCCGAATCGCTCGTGCCCCAGGCGATTGTCCGGTCGCGTCAGCAAGCGCCCGAACAGGATCGGATGGTCGAGCGGCGCCACCAAGCCGCCTTCCGCGACTTGATCGGGCGCGCGCCCGAACAGCACGCCCTGCTTGCCGCAAGCGGCGGTCGGCGGATCACAGGCGGCGTTCCAGCCGAAAGCGCCCGCCATCGCCTGCACGGCCCACGGGCGCTGGCAGTCGGCGAATCCCCTCTCGGCGCAGAACATTCGATTGAGAAAAGCGGCGGAATTGGATGTCATCAGCTCTCGGCGCAGGCTGGAGGTCGGCGGTGGGGGAACCTTGACGGTTTGGGTTGCGGCGCCATCGATTTTCTTTTGCGCGGCCGCCTGCTTGTTCTGGGCGCTCTGCATTTTCCGCTGGGCATCCGCCATGCGTTTTTTCTGCTGAGCCGCCGCGTTCCGGGTGGTCGGTTTTTCCTGCCTGGCGGCCTCGTGTTCGCGCTCGGCCGCCGCTTTTTCCCGCTCGGCTTCCGCTTTTTCCCGTTCAGCCGCCTCGATTCTTTGCCGGGCCGCCGCCTGTTGGCTTTGAAGAGACGCCAATTCCGCCGCCAACAGGCGCTGGCCGTAGTCGCCGTCGCTCAGAAACGCCGCCGCCATGATCGGCTTGACGGTGGAAGCCGGCATGGCGTCGAAAAAGAGCGCCTGATTTTCGAGCGCGTCGGGCCGGAAAGCCGGTTTCCACGGCAGGCGATCATCGCACTGCTTCGGGTCGCGGCCGGGACCGTCGTAGTCTTGCCGGGCGCAGGGGGACAGCGCGCCGGCCAGCGCCTCGATGCGCCCGCTGTCAATGTCGATGATGGCGATGCCTGCCATGCGCACCATCGCGTTTTCCAGGAGATTGTGGCCGATGGGTTGCGGCTTGCCCTCTTTGCCCGCGCCATCTTCGTCGCGGGCAATCCGCAGCGCCTGGCAAATCGCCTGAGCGCCGGTGTAGCAGGCCGCGACCTGCTGGGCGAGGGCTTGGGCGCGGGCGTCGAGGGTCAGGTCCACCGAGAAGCCCACATCCTGCTTTTCGCCGCCGTCGGTCATCCGGTTGGGGCCGACGCGATATTGGCCGGGCGCATCGGCGGGGTCGCTTTTGTCTTCGGTCAGCTCTTGGTACAGGGTGCCGCCGGGTTGGCGCAGGGTGTCGAGCGGGCGCAAGATCGCGCCGAGCGAAGGCGGGGCCGACCAGCGCGGGTCGTCGGGCGGCGCGTCGGGGTTCAAGCGGCTGGCGACCGGCGAGGCGGTCGGCCGCCGGGTTCCCGACGCCGTTTGGGCCGGCCAGCCCGCCACGTCGGGGTTTTCGCAGACGGCGTTGCGGTTCCCCTTGGCGTCGGCGAGGTAGTGGCGCCCGCTTCGCCCGTCGCTCCAGTAGATGCAGCCAGGAACGCCCCGCCACGGGTCGCGCTCGGCGATCAGGCTGCTCGGCACCTGGACGATTTGCTCCCGAAACCAGCTTTTGGTCTGCCACGGCGGCGTGGTCCCGCGCCACGATAGATTTTCCAGGGCGCGGCAGCTTTGCCGCGCTTGGGCGCGGCGCGGGTCCGTGGCCCCGTTCTGGCGCACCGCGTCCAAATCTTGGCGGCACCGCTGCGGGACCAGCGTCCGCAGGGCGTCGCGCAGGTCGGCGCACTTGACCTGCAACCGGACGTCGCCGCGCTGGCCTTCGGGCGACGGCGGCTTGGCGAGAGCGATTTTTACCGCCTCGAACCAGCGATCTCGATCCAGCGCCACCGGCCCGGTGGCGCGTCCGTCGTTGGCTTTGCCCACTTGGGCGAGATAGGCGTCGAGGGTGTCGAGTTGCGCCGCCATCCGCTGGGCGGTCGTTTCCGTGGGCAGCGTTCGGGGAGAATCCCAGAAGCGGATGCGGTTGCGGGCCTGGTTCAGCCACGTTGCAAGGCGGCCGGGGGGGTCGTTCCAAGCATCCTTGCACGCCGGGACGCCGGCGAGCAGCACCTGATCGGTCCACGGCGCGGCGGCGGACGCGGCGGACGCGGCGGGCAAGATGCCGCTTTCGAAGGTTTGCAGCGCGGCGAGCAGGCGCACGCTGTAATACCGGCCGGCTCCTTTGCGGTCATCGCCGGGGCCACCGTCGCGGGCGATGTCGGGATCGCTGCGCGGAGTCAGGAACAGGGCGACGAGAGCCGCGATGGCGAGCAGCGCGACAAAGGCGTTGACCGCGAACGCCAGCAGGTTGCTGGAACCGGAATCGGGCGCGGACGGGCTGGCCATGGTCACGCTCTCCAAGGCGTTTTCGGGTTGAGGTTGAGGTTGAGGCAAAGCCCGAGAAACAGGGCGTTGACGTACAGCGACCACTTGCCGTAGCTCATGAAGGGGTAGGTCACGCCGGTCAGCGGCAAGATCCGCAGGTTGCCCGCGACCGTGACCCCCAGTTGGCAGGCGGTCAAGGCGAGCCAAACGACGCAGAGCCAACTCAAAAACGCCTGGTCGTCCCAGGCTTTGTTGCCGCTTGGTAAGGCGATCATGGCGGGTTTGCCATTGGTCGCGCCGGGATGAGGCCGCGCCAGCAGGTACAACCAGACCAGCATGGCCCCGGCGAGCGCCCACGTCATCGCCGGCCCGAATAGCCCCCACAGGCCGGTAAAGATGTAATCGCTCTGGATTTGCAAAGGGACACCGTGACAGGCGCCGGACACCGCTTGTCCGCACCAGGGGACTTCGCCCACGCCGTAGCCCAGGAGGGGTGTGTGCTGGCGAAACCAGCCGATCAGCGCCATTTGATCGTTGTTGGCCATCAGCGGAGCGGCCATGCTTTCGAGGCGTCCCGCCGTCGTCGAGTGCCACGAGCCGGCGACGAACACCGTTCCCGTGACCAGCGCCAGCCACAGTAGCACGACCACCGCCGTTCCCGCCCAGACGGCGAGCAGCGGACTTCCGCGACGATGCAGGGCGAAAGCGGCGGCGGAGGCCAGAAAGACGCCGCCGCCGTAGACGCTGATGAGCAGCGGCCCCATGTCCTGGGTCACTATCATGGCCAGCAACAGCGCCGCCAGCACGAACAGCAGCGGGGACAAGAAGCGCCCGAACCAGCGCCAGCCGGCGTCTTTCGCGTTGTTCGGGTCAAACGCCAGATCGCCGCGCATGTAGAAGAACCACGCGGACCCCAAGATGAGCCACAGGCGCCCCAGTTCCGAGGTGATTTGCGGCGAATTTCCGACGATGGCAAACGCGACGATCACCAGCGCGAACACCAGGAGTGACGCCGCCACCCGGTAGCGATCGAAGCCGCTTCTGAGGAGCGGCAGGCTTCGGGTAAAGAACGCGCCGAGCGCGCAGCGCCAAACGCTGGCGAGCGATACGACGAGCAGCGCCAGAAAGAGATGGTCGTGCTGATAGAGTCCCAGATAGCGGTTGCGGGGGTGGCCGGTGGCGGAAAGGTCCAGCAGCAAAAGCCAGCCCAGCCCGGCGAACAGGAGCAGGCCGGGATAGGCGAAGGGCGACGCGCCGCGCTGCGGGGGACGCTCCTGGGGTTGCGCCGACGACCGGAGCGAGCGCCAGAGCCAGAGGGCGACGCCCGCGCCGCCGACGATCCAGCAAGCCCACGGAGGCAACCACGGCTCCGGGCTGGCGCCGGACCACCCCCGCACCGCCGTCGCCCACGCCAGCGCGGCCCAGCCGGCTAGCGCCGCTCCGGTGGCGGCCAGCGGATCGGGGTTGCGCCGCGCGACGGCGACCAGCAAACCGGCCCACAGCGTCCAAAGCAGCCAGTGCCACCAAGCGTTTTGGAGCAGATGCCGCATGGCCGCCGCTTTGTGGGCGTGATTGGCTTCGTCCCGCGCTTTCTGGACGACGCCGGCGGCGGCTTCGGCCGCTTGTTGGGGCGAGGCGTAGTCGGCGCAGGCGCGGCGGGTGGACGGGTCCAGCCCGGCGCGGTCCTGCCCTTTGGCGCTGGCGGGGCCGTGCCAGGCGCGGTCCAGCGCGAGATGGACGCCGTCGTCCAAATCCTTCTTGACGCGCTCGTCGCCGTCGAGCGCCGCCGCCAGCCAGAGCGCCAGCGCGGCGCGGGCGTCCGGGTCGCGGGTGTCGCGCCAGGCTTGGGCGATCAGGCCGTGCAGGCATTGCAGGGGCAACGGGCCTTGCTCCGCCGCGTCTTCGGCGATTTTGTAGTTGCTCAGGTACGGCTTCAGCGCGGTCTCGGCGGATTGGATGGCTTCCAGCCGGTCCGGCAGCATTTCGCCTTTTTCCGCTAGGCCTTCTTGCAGCAACTGCCGCGCCCGTTTCAGCTCCCCCAGCGGTTCCGCCAGCGGTTCGGCGAAGGCGTTTCGCAGATCGGCCAGCGCCGTTTCGAGCGAGACCGGCAGCCGTTCGCCGGGCGTTTCGGCGCCGAGCGCGCGGTCGCCGCAGAAGTCGGCGGCGGTTTTGGGCGGGGCGCGACCGCCGAATTGGCGGCACATGTCGGGCAGGATTTTGGGTGGCAGCCGAACTTGCCAGAGGTAGTTGGGCGCGAAGCGGCCGTCACCGTCGCTGGCCAGCCCGCGCAGTTGCAGGAACAGCGGCGTCAGGACCGCCAGGACCAGCAGGGTGAGGAGGAATTCGAGTGTCTCGGGGCGGGCGAGAAGCGCGGTGGCGGTCGGGGCGGGCGGGCGAACGGGCGTCGGGCGCGGGTTGATGGGCGTTGTGGGTGTTGCGGCCACGGCTTTTTCCTTGGGCGAGTGAGAATGGCGAAGACCGCCGAAGCGGTCGGCGGGTCGGTCGCGGCTAATGCCCGAGCTTGCGGAGATTCTTCTGGGCGTCGGCGTTCCCCTGCGCGGCGGCTTTGCGGTACCACCTCACCGCCTCGGCCTTGTCCTTTCGCACACCCTGACCGTTGTCGTACGACACGCCGAGGTTGAACTGGGCGTCGGCGTCCCCCTGCTCGGCGGCCTTGCGGTACCACTTCACCGCCTCGGCCTCGTCCTTTCGCACACCCTGACCGTTGGCGTACATCCAGCCGAGGTTGAGCTGGGCGTCGGCGTCCCCCTGCTCGGCGGCCTTGCGGTACCACTTCACCGCCTCAGCCTTGTCCTTTCGCACGCCCTGACCGTCTTCGTACATCACGCCGAGGTTGTTCTGGGCGTCGGCGTTCCCCTGCTCGGCGGCCTTGCGGTACCACCTCACCGCCTCGGCCTTGTCCTTTCGCACACCCTGACCGTTGTCGTACGACACGCCGAGGTTGAACTGGGCGTCGGCGTCCCCCTGCTCGGCGGCCTTGCGGTACCACTTCACCGCCTCGGCCTCGTCCTTTCGC
>JARSSO010000026.1:13833-15884 GCA_029624765.1 Candidatus Contendibacter sp.
TTGCGGTACCACTTCACCGCCTCGGCCTCGTCCTTTCGCACACCCTGACCGTTGGTGTACATCCAGCCGAGGTTGTTCTGGGCGTCGGCGTTCCCCTGCTCGGCGGCCTTGCGGTACCACTTCACCGCCTCGGCCTCGTCCTTTCGCACACCCTGACCGTTGTCGTACATCACGCCGAGGTTGAACTGGGCGTCGGCGTCCCCCTGCTCGGCGGCCTTGTACCACATCACGGCTTCGGCGTTGTCCTTTGGCACGCCGCGACCGTCTCCGTACGCCTCGGCTTTAGCTTGCGCCAGTTTTTCAGCCTCGGCTTTAGCTTGCGCCAGTTTTTCAGCCTCGGCTTTAGCTTGCGCCAGTCTTTCAGCCTCGGCTTTAGCTTGCGCCAGTTTTTCAGCCTTGGCTTTAGCTTGCGCCAGTTTTTCAGCCTCGGCTTTAGCTTGCGCCAGTCTTTCAGCCTCGGCTTTAGCTTGTTCGATCTCCTGTTGGCGCTGCGCCTGTTCTCGCTTGACGGTAGCCTGTTCCGCCAACGTTCGCTCAAATTTGGAATACAGAGCCGGTATCCCTAATGCACCGCCAATAACACAGACGGAAGCAATGGCAAGGAGGGTCCAACGGCCCGATCTTTTTCCCGTCGGTGGCTGGCCAACTAGCGGGGTGGACGTGGGCGGTTGAGCTTCATCACGCCGCTTTGGCGCCGGCGCCGTCGGCGGGGTCCGCACGCTGGCGTCTTGCGGGCGCCAGTTCGGGTCGCGCACGATCCGCCAGTCCCGCGCCAGGCTGGCCGCCAGATCGTCCTCGCCCAGCACGCGGTCCAGCAGCGCGATCAGCGCCCCGTGCGGCCGTTCGACCGGCGTCGGTTGCCCGTGCTGCTTCCAGCGCTCGTCCCAGCCTCGCAGGTCGCCGACCAGCCGCCGCGCCCGCGCGTGGCGCTCGCCCGTCCAGCCCCAGTTGCCGTCCTCGGGAAAGCAGCGCCTCTCCACTTCGGCCAGAATTTGGTTGAGCGTGAAGCCCAGGCTGTACAGGTCCGCCCGCCAGTCCAGCCGCTGTGTCAGCCCCAGGTCGAACGGCGGCGAGTTCCCCGCCCGCAGCGCCGCCCGCAATTGCCCGGACTGGTAGCGGAACTGGTCGTTTTCGCCGATGGGCAGCGGCATGTTTGCCGGCAGGGGAACGCGGTTTTCCCATACGCTGAACGCGAAGTCGATCAGCCTCAACTCGCCCCACCGCAGCCGCACCCGCTCGGGATGACCGTCGACGGCGACCCCGTCGCCATGGGCCGGCAGGCAGAAGTTGTCCCCCTTCAGGTCCACGTGGACGAAGCCCAAGGCGTGCACCTCCTCCAGCGCCGCCAGCAGCCACCGCGCCAGCCCGAACCAGTGCCCGCACTCCAGAAACAGGTGCGGCAGCCGATGCCCGTCCCGCGCCACCGGCGCCTGCTGCCACTGGTCCCCGTCCGGCCCCGCGTCCCAGGTCTCCAATTGCTGTCCGTCCGGGCCGAGATCGGCGATGCTCCGGTATTCCTGCACGTGACGCAGCCGCCGGCTTTTCAATTCGTTCAGCAGCGTGAATTCCCGGTTGGTCCAGGCGCGATAATCCACTCCCGATTTCTGGCTTCGCAGAAAGCGCTTGCGGAAATAGCGCCGGTCGCCGTCGAAGTGGCGCGACACTTCCACATGATCCTGCGTATTGTCGGGGGTCTTGATCACCCGCTCGCGAGTCCCGAACATCAGGTCAAGATGGTCGGCGAAGGCGGGCAGGGTCCGATCAGGTTTCGGGCTAACGGGGGTTTCCCTCATGGCGGCAAGTCCCATTGCTGTTGCGTCAACCTGGCGGGCAAGTATAGACAAAAAGCGAATGCCCGTCAGGCCGTTGCGGCCTGTGCCCGATTTTCCTTACAGCACCGCGCTATTTGTTTTTCGCAGGATGGGCTGAGCGCGGCGAAGCCCATCAAGACCGGGCAAACCGGAAGGAGCGGAACGGTTACTCAAACACCAGTCGTTCCAGCCCGATGCACACCACCGCGTGGGTGTGGAGCTTGCGCGGACCGCCCTCGG
>JARSSO010000027.1 GCA_029624765.1 Candidatus Contendibacter sp.
GCGATGGGAATAAGTAACGTATGAGAAACACCGCTTAAGTTGGCGCATATGGGGGTTGGGGGTGAGGGCCGAGGCGCTGGGCGATGAAACCCTGAATGTGTATCTCAATCCGCTGTGCTACTGGAAGAACATCCCGCGCCCGGTGTGGGAATTCACCCTCGGCGGCTATCAAGTCCTGAAAAAATGGCTGTCGTATCGGGAATACGAATTGCTGAACCGGCCGCTATCGACCGACGAAGCGTTGGAATTCACCCGGATGGCCCGCCGCATCGTGGCGCTGGTGCTCTTGCGTCCAGCGCTGGACGAAAATTACCGGGCTTGCGTGGATAAGGTGCATTGAGTAGCCGTAAAACCCACCCGATGAGTTCTCCTATTGCAAGGCGTCTGGAGCGGGAAAATCGCCGTGAGCGGCCGTTGCCCCGTCTCCTTCCTTCCGCCGGCAATGCACCAGCCCGAGGGCGTTCTGGATGTGACGGGAGGCGGCGAGTCGTTGCTCCTCGGGCTGGGCCGCCAGGGCGGCGGACGCCAGCACCGCCGCGACGCTGACCAGAAAGGAGGGCGGATCCAGATCGGCCTCGCGCGCATAAGCCAAAATGTGGGCGCTGGCCTCCTTGGCGCAGGCGGCTACCAGATTGCTGAGGTGTTTTTCATCGGGGGTCATCGATCACTCCTGGTTATGCGAATTCCGTATAGATTTTATGTCGTGGTCGTATTCAATCCTGGTCGCCTTCGTCGTACCAGCGGGTCCAGACCAATCCACTGCCGCCAACCGGGATTTCCGCCTCCCGATGGCCACTCTCGCGGGTTGTGGGCGACGGCCCCGGCTGGATGCCGCCGAAATCCCGGAGTTGTTGAAGTTCGGGATTGATCGCGCTCAACACCCGTTGCGCATGGGAAGCGTCCTGGGTGTAGACCGTGATGAACTTGCCCCGCTGTGACGTGGCGATCTGTCGCCGGTAACGATCCAGGTCCCGGACCACCTTGTGGGCAACCCGCAAACGACGCAGGACGGGCAGCACCGCCCGAGCCACGATCTCGGCATCCTCAAGGCGGGCCGAAACATGAATCTTGTAGCCTTGGGAGGGCGCGGGATAACCAGGCAGCCATTTGGCGAACCATTCACCTCCCGCGCCGACCGGGTAATAGTCGAATTCGATGGGGCCAAAGGACGCATTGCTTTCAATCGCCGCTTGTTGTTTGTCCTTGGTCATAAACTGCCTCGCTCTTTGAATGAAAACTCAAAATGAACCGGTCCAAAGTGAGTCGGAAAAGTTTGTCGTGGACCGATTTGACCCCATCAATCCATTGATCGGAGGCTAATCGTTACATGAGATCACGATTCCATGGACTGGTATGAAAAATGTTTCTTTTAACTTGCAAAGTTCGCGCAAACTCAAAACTCCCCTTTCCCGGAGACACGCGATATGTCAGCGACAGAGAAAACCTTCAATACCATTGGTTCGGTACCCACCCATTACGCACGTCAACCGGTGGCCGCCTATGGCACCATCGGCCGGCAACACAATTTCCGTTGCACCAACGCTTTTTATCTCAAGCTCGAAGCCTGTTTCAGCGAATTATGGCGAGTCTATCCCCACGGTCAAGCGCAAGCCATCGTATCCGCCGGGGCGTATGTCAACAAACCCGGCTATCACGGCATGGGTCGCGCCTTCGATCTCGATGCGATCTTCTGGCCTGGAAAATCCTTCATCACGAATCGATTCGAAGAATATCCCAGCTTCTACCTGGGCGTGGAAGCGGTGCTGCGCAAGCACTTCGGGACCGTGCTGGACTACAACTACAACCGCGCGCATCGCGACCATTTTCATATCGACGACGGCGGCAGCGTCGGCTTTCACACCACGCGAAGCCACACCCTGTTCATGCAGGGCGTTTGCTACTACATGCTGGAGATGCGGTTTGACGGCAATGTCGATGGCGACTACGGATCAGCCACGCGCACCGCGCTGGAGGAAGCATGCGCGGAACTGGGCGTTCCGACGCCGTTGTCGGCGCTGACCAACTGGAACCAGTTTCTGGACGCGGTGGCCCGCCTCGGCTTGCGAGGGGAGCGGAGAACCTCGGGAAGCTCGCGGCCCGCCGATTACGACTGCGTGAGGCATCGATAAGGCGATGAGGTACCGATACTTACTCGTGCTGTCATGGCTGGCTGGATTTGGGACGGCAAGCTACGCCGGCCCCGGCAAGCCCGCCGTGGTCGCGCCCATCGTCGACGCAACCTCAGGCCAGCTATACGGCGCCGCGTCGGGGGCCAACTGGCTACCGGCCCCAGACGCGGCGGCCTTCGTGAAAAAGGGTCTAGTGTTCCGCGTCTATGCCAGCGATGGGAATTTCTTGAAAAAAGTCACGCTTTCCAAAGCCCGGACCAGCGAGGTTTGCGCAAATCCCACCTATCGTCCAGACCATAAGGCATCACTACCTCTCCGCGCCGCCACCCTGGTCGGCGCTCCCTGGGACGCGGCACCGCGTCGGCCCAGCGTGCTCGACCGGAACAGTCCGGTCTACCGCGAGGCGGTTTCGGCCTGGCTGCGGGAGCAGGGAATCAACGATCCGAAACCCACACTTTCGCAGTTGTGGCGCATCGATCTGGAAGGCGATAGCCGCGACGAAGTGCTGGTCGCCGCGTCGCGCCATCGCGGCAGCGCGACATCCACTGTGGCCGGGGATTATTCCGTGCTGCTGCTGCGCAAGCTGGTGGGCGACAAGGTGGCCACCCTGCCCATCGCGTCCAGCCTCTACCCCGAAGCCTGTATCGCCGAATGCGCCCTGGCGGTTCACGAAGTATTCGGCGCGCTTGACCTGAATGGCGATGGGCGCCTGGAAATCATCACCAAGTCATCCGCTTATGAGTCAATCACTCAAGCGGTCCATTCCGTCGACGGCGCTCATGCAGTGAAGCGGCTCGAATGGACTTGTGGTTCCTAAAAAATTCTCAATCGTTCCGGCCCGCCTCCGCGCCAGCGCCATGCCCTCGCCGGAACATCACCCGATGGTCGATGTCCAGCCGGATACCGATCCGTTGCTCCAGAGCATGGTTGTGATGACTGGAGGCCAGGCACAGCAGCCGCGCGCCGCTGGCCAGCCGCAGGGTATAGAGAAACTCCGCGCCCCGGAACGCCCGTTCCGCCACCTCCGCGTTCAACGGGCTGGCGTCGTCGTGAATCACGTCGTCCGGCCGCACCAGTACCTCCACCGCATCGCCCGGCGCGTAACCGTCCGGCAACGCGCCGTCGATAATGCCCAGCTCCGTCAACACCCGGCCGTCCTCTCCGATGCGGCCGGGCAGCAATACGCCCTGGCCGATAAAATCGGCGACGAAGCGGTCGACCGGGCGATGATAGAGGTTGTAGGCGCTATCCCACTGCAACAGCCGGCCCTCGCGCAACACGCCGATTTCGTCGGCGAAGGCGAACGCCTCGAACTGATCGTGGCTGACCAGCAAACCGCCGATACCCTCCCGCAACAGGATGGCGCGGATCTCGCGCGCCAGCCCCTCGCGCAGGGCCACGTCCAGGCTGGAAAACGGCTCGTCCAGCAGCAGCAGTCCCGGCCGCGGCGCCAGCGCCCGGGCCAGCGCCACCCGTTGTTGCTGACCGCCGGAAATCTGGTGCGGATAACGCCTGGCGTACTCGTCCAGCCCGACCAGCCGCAGCAATTCATGGACCCGCGCCCGCCGTTCCGCCGCTTTCCAGCCGCGCAGGCCAAACGCGACATTGTCGGCCACGGTCAGATGCGGAAACAGCGCCAGGTCCTGAAACATCATGCCGATCCGCCGCTGCTCCGGCGGCAGGGTCCAGCCCGGCCGGCTGAGCTCGCCGCCCCGCAGCCGGATGGAACCCCGTTGCAGCGGCTCGAAGCCGGCGATGGCGCGCAGCAACGTGGTCTTGCCGCAGCCGCTGGGACCGAGCAAACAACCGATGCCGGCGCGGTCCATCCGCAGGGATACCCCCTCGATCACCCGCCGGGGCGGATAGGCGATAGCGAGGTCGGTCAAGTCAAGGAACGGCGTCATAGCCGGGTCTCGAACGGCCCATGGCGCGGCTGAGCAGAATGACCGGCCCGATGCCGGCCAACACGATGGCCAGCGCGAAAGGGGCCGAATCCGCCAGCCGCTCGTCCGAGGCCAGTTCGTAGGCGCGCACCGCCAGGGTATTGAAATTGAACGGACGCAGAATCAGGGTCGCCGGCAGTTCCTTGAGCACGTCCACGAACACCAGCAGCACGGCGGTCAACAAGCTGCCGCGCAGCATCGGGACATGGACCCGCCATAATACCGCTCGCGGCCCCGACCCCAGCGAACGGGCGGCATCGTCCATGCTCGGCCGGATGCGGGCCAGCCCGGCCTCGATGCTGTGCAGCGCCACCGGCAGGAACCGCGCGCAGTAGGCGAACAGCAGGGCGGCCAGCGTACCGCTCAGCAGCAAGCCGGTGGAAACGCCGAACCAGTGTCGCGCCCAGCCGTCCAGGCCGCGATCCAGCGCGGCGAACGGCAGCATCACGCCGATGGCGATCACCGTTCCGGGCACGGCGTACCCAAGTCCCGCGTACCGCACCGCCAGCCGCGTCAATGGCCAGGGCCGTAAGCGGCGGCCATACCCCAGCAGCAGCGCCAGCGCCAGGATCAACAGGGCCGCGCCCAGCGCCAAGGACAGACTGCTGGTCAGCAGCCGCAGGAATCGCCCGTCCAACATGTGCGGCGCGGTCCGCGCCGCCCAGATCGTCAACTGCCCGGCTGGAATCAGAAAACCGAACAGTAACGGAAGAAGACAGACCACGGTCGCCAGCCATCGCCTTTTACCACGGAGCGCGATCCGCGTGGGACGCTGCCGCCGGTTGCCGGTGTGGTGGAAGCGCGCCCGACGGCGCGACAGTCGTTCGAACGCCAGCAGCGTGAACACGAACAGCAGCAACAGGGCGGCCAACTGAGCGGCGGCGGCGCTGTCGCCCATGCCGTGCCAGACCCGGAAGATGCCGGTGGTGAAGGTGCCGACGCCGAAATACTGCACCGTGCCGTAATCCGCCAGCGCCTCCATCTGCACCAGCGACACCCCGGCGATCAGGGCCGGCCGGGCCATTGGCAGGGAGACCGCGAAGAAACGCCGCCACGGCCCCGCGCCCAAGGTGCGGCTCACCTCCAGCACGGCGACCGACTGATCGAGAAACGCCGCCCGCGCCAGCAGATAGACGTAGGGGTAAAGCACCAGCGCCAGCATCGCCACCGCCCCCGGCAGCGAGCGAACCTCGGGAAACCAATAGTCCCGGCGGGTCCAGTGGAACCAGTCGCGCAGGGCGGTTTGCAACGGACCGGCGAAATCCAGCAGGCCGGTATAGGTATAGGCGACGATGTAGGCGGGAATCGCCATCGGCAGCAACAGCGCCCACTCGAACCACCGCCGGCCGGGAAACTCGTGGATGCTGGTCAGCCAGGCGGCGGGCACGCCGATCAGCAGCGCGCCGACGCCGACCCCGAGCATCAGCAGCACCGAATCCCGGACGTAATCCGCCAGCACGGTCGCGGCCAGATGCCGCCAGACCGGACCCGCCGGTTGCAGGGCGGTGGCGAACACGGTCAACACCGGCAAGGCCAGCGCCAGGGCGACGCCGACTACCAGCCAGGTCCAGCGGTCGGCGCGCGCCCAAACTCCCCTTTTCCAGCGAGAGAGGAGCTGGAAGCGAGTGATGTCTACTTCCACCCCGCCCGATCCATCACCTGGACGGCGGCGGCGTTCAGTTCGCCCAGCTTGGCGACGTTGAGGGTATCGGCCTTGAACTCGCCCCAGGCCTTGAGCGTGGCGCTGGGCGGAATGGCGGGATTGACCGGATATTCGTTGTTCGTTTCGGCATACCAGCGCTGCGCCGAATCGCTGGCCAGGAATTCCAGCAGCTTGACGGCCTCATCGCGATGGCGGGCATGGGCGGTCACTCCGGCGCCGCTGACGTTGACGTGAACTCCGGTGGTCTTGGCGTCGGGCCAGAACACCGCCACCTTCGCGGCGGTCTGTTTCTCCGCCTCGTCGCTGGAATTGACCATGCCGCCCAGATAATAGGTGTTGGCCAGGGTCAGATCGCATTCGCCGGCGGCGACGGCCTTGATCTGGTCGCGGTCGCCGCCCTTGGGCGGCCGGGCGAAATTGGCCACCAAACCCTTGGCCCACGCTTCGGTCTTCGCCTCGCCGTGATGGGCGATCATCCCGGCCACCAGCGACTGGTTGTAAACGCTGTCGGAAGAGCGCACGCAAACCTTGCCCTTCCATTTCGGGTCGGCCAGCGCCTCGTAGGTGGACAGGTCGGCCGGTTTGACCCGGTCCCTGGCGTAGATCACTGGCCGGGCGCGCACCGACAGGCCGTACCAGTAGCCCGCGAGATCGCGGTAGCTGACCGGCACCTTGGCCGTCAGCGCCGGGGATTTGACCGCTTGCAGCACGCCGGCCCTTTGGGCGGCGGCCAAACGACCGGCGTCCGAGGTCAGCAACACATCGGCGGGGGTATTGGCGCCCTCGCTTTGCAGGCGCTGCAACAAGGCTTCCTCCTTGCCGGTCACCAGATTGACGGCGATGCCGGTTTGCTTGGAGAAATCGTCCAGCAACGGCTTGATCAGGTCTTCCTTGCGCGCCGAGTAGATATTGACCTCGCCGCCGGCGAGCGCCGGCGTGGACAGCAGGGTGGGCAGCAGGCAGCAGGCGGATAGCAGGATACGGGGGATCAATCGGTTGCGCATGTAAGGATTCCGGGGTTGGGATATGTTCATTGGAGCGCCGGCAATCAGCGATCTCCTAAATGATAATCGTTATCAAATATATTGTAAACCAATGTCATAAAAGAGATTTGGTTGATAAAATATCCGTTATACCTGATCCTCCAAGCGCCGCCAGCCAAAATCAAGCCAAGGCTGTCCCTTGCGTCGCAAGCCGATTCCACGTAAGCGCCCGCCGTCGCCAATGCTCGCTTATCGCCTGCGTGAAACCGGGCGCCACCAGTTTAGCGCGATTGCCGAGCCAATCTCCTTGGTCGCGCCGGACGACCACCCCCTCGATCAAACCGTCACCGAACCGGCTGCGGCGAGTGGTCACCAGTTCGCGCAAAGCGGTCAGCGACGTGCGCCCTTCGCTCAGCGCGGGCGCGACGGCCAAGCCGAGACGCGCGCAAAACTCGTCGCGTCTCGCGGCGCTCCAAAATCGCCCGGATTCGCGGCCGTAAACGTCGAACGCCACGAACCAGTCCGGCAGTTGTTCGTACTCGACCGAATGCCGTGCCGCGCACCACTCGCCGAACAGGACCAGATTTTGCCCCAAGGCTGACGCCAACTCGATCTCGCGGGCGGCCAGCCACGCCGCGAGGCGGGTGAACTGGCCCCGACAGGGCGCTTCGAGATATTGCCCGCGATTTTGGGCGCGCAGCCTGCCGTCCGGCCCGACCGAGAGGCCAAGATTCGCTCCGTCGATCTTCTCTTCCACGCGGACCGGAGCGGATAACAGGGCGTCAGCTTCCTCCTTGGACAGCACCTTGTCGTCGCGCGGCTCGCCCTTGCCCAGCCAAGCCAGGTGGGGCGTGTGGGGAAAACGATGGAAATCGCTCATGTCATGCCCTTGCGCTCGCGAAACCGTTGCAGGTCGTCCTCGCACAAAAACCGGACCGCGATACCGTGCCGCTTGAGCGCACTCACCCAACCCAGCCACTTCGAGTCCGCTGCCTGCAAGATTTCCGTGGGCTCCGGGCAGGCTGCGGCGACCGCGATGAATTTCCGATCCGCCGGATCGAACTGCGCCAGTTCGGGGTCTTCCGGGAAGCTGCGGAACCCTCGTTCGGGATGCTCCCGCAAGGCGATGAACAAGCAGCGATTCCTGTTGCGTAACAGCCATTTGAGAAACACTTGGCCCGCACCCTTGCTCCGGTTTGGATTGGTCTTGTGCTGGTACTCTCCCAGGATGCGGTAGGCATCGTCGAGCACCACCCGGCCTTCCCGCATGATCTTTTCCAGGCACTGCACGCAAGCCGTGACGCAAGCTGGCGATACGTCCTCATGCCGACGGCTGGCGACGAGGAGCACGTTGGTGTCGATCACCCAGGCTCGCACGTTCAGCTAGCCTTGGCTTTGCGCCGATGCTCCATCGCCGCCAGCGTCCGCCCCGCGATGTCGGCCATTTCGTCACCGAAAAAGTGATCCGGCCAGTTCGCAATCTCGCCCTCTTCGTCGAGTTCGAGCCGTTTCATCGCAGCCCCCTTTCGACCGTGGGTGCAGAAATAGATCGCCACTTCGCCCGGATCGAGCTTGCGCTCGGCGACGCGCCGCTGCAAGCGGTTGAGAAAATGCTCGGAATGGCTTTCGACGATCAATTGCACTCCCCGATCTTCGCCATGTTCGCGGGCGTGGATGGCGTCGACGAAGACATCGGCCAAATTGGCCTGCACCTGGGGATGCAAATGGATTTCCGGTTGCTCCATCCACACCACCGAGCGCGGCGGGCAATAGAAGGCTTCGACGATGGTCGGCAAGACTTGGGAGACGCCGAAGCCCACATCGGTGAGCTTGACTTCGCTCGCCTCGCCGTGGGTGCGCACCAGCACCTCGTATTCCTTGCGGCCTTGCGCCACCGGTTTTACCGAGAACGACGCGATCACCCCCAACCGCTTCAAAGCGCCGGCGACGATCTCGCCAAAGGGCCGCCACCGCTGGCGGAGTCCCAGATTTAGAGTGCGCCCCCGAGCCTCGGCGGCCAGAATCGCCGCCACGGCGTATTCGCCACGCGGCCCCAAATCTTCGGGGGCGTCGCCCGCCCATTGGTAGATTCGGCGGGGCGCTTGGCGCAATGGGCCAAGGTAATAAAACTGATCCAGCATCGCTTCCAGCGCCAAGGCGAAATCGGACAGAAACCCCGCGTTCTGAAAGCGGGCCAGCGACGCTTCGCTCACCCGGTAGAATTTTTCCGGCGCGTCCAAGGGCCACGGCTTGCCCACGGTGCGCACCAGCTTGTAGCCGGTCGCCTCAAGCTCCAGTTGGTCGGCCGCGTTGCGTTCGAGCTTGACGCTCAGGGTTTCGGTGAAGCCGTCGAATAGCCGATAGCGCAAGGCGCGAACCGAGGGTTGGCCGGCGCTGTCGGCGGCCAGCGCGACATCCAGCCCCAATTCATCGCCCTTGAACCGTTGCATCGTCAGGGGATCATTGACGGCCAAGCCGCCGGACACGCGCCAGCGCAGGCTGAATTCGAGTTCTCGGGCCAAATCGTGCCCGTGCAGGCAGTCGGCAAAGGTGCCCAAATCCACCAGCGCGCGGTCGTCACCCAAGTGCAGGGCGCGGCGCCGGTCGGTCGATTGCGCGGTCTGCTTGAGCGCCAACAGCCAATGCCCGAGGCTGCTCTTGCCTGCGCTGTTGGCGCCGAAGATCACCGTGAGCGGCGCGAGATTGATCCGGCCGGTGTCTTGCCAAGCTTTGAAGTTTTGCAGGTGGAAGGAGGTGAGCATGGCGAGGTATAGGGGAATCTGGCGATGGGGCAGATTGAGGGGAACATACCGAAATGGGAGCGATGAAATCACATTTCAACGCGAACCAGGAGATATTCCGTGAATGAAGATAACCCCGGAATTTAGACTACATGTAGTATTTGAATTGCGGTAGTGGATCAACATTACGAGGAACTTCTTTCATAATATCACCGACAAGGCTCGAAAAACGTAACGTGATTGGAAGCAAGCTTCCAAAGTTTGCCGAATTCCAATTCATCTTTGTCAGCACCATAAGTTCACGTAGGATATCTTTGATCGAGCTATCACCAATATGATCCGTCAGTTTTAAAGGAAGAGGTACATGTCCATGTGGGAATGCTTGCAGTGCGCTGATATACCCGGTCGTGTAGAGCAGATGCATCTCGCCCAAAGAGATGTAACTTCCTCTAAGAATTGGGTATCGGGCATCCCGAAAGAGTCGAACATCCCCTGTAGGGCGGACAGCTACTAGATCAAACTGATCAATACCTTGCAGCGCAGCTTGCAACCCTTGGCGTTCTTCAAGCCAGTATTCTGTTGTTTTGTGAATGACGACTCGGCGTGGCGACTGCTTCATTTCGTCCCGATAACGCTTGAGCACCAGAGATACAAGTTCTTCTGCAAGCTGCGCTGGCATATGCGGTGAATTACCATGCTTACTCACATCCCAAACGAAGTCCTGTCCACGAAGCACCAAGCCATTTCCTTGCTCGTCGAATGCCTGTGCAAGCCCAGTGAAGTAGGAAGAGTTTTTCGATCCAGGTACTCGATGAAAACTGATGCCGACATAGCATGTACCGCCATTTAGTCCGGACGGCATCCATGGGATACCGCCGACTTTATAATAAAGGCTGGTAAAGAAATTCCAAGCACATTTGGAGCGATGGTCAACATCCTTGCTATTAGGCGTCGCTTCAGTTGTCCTCTGTAGAAGGATTTGCGTCGGAATACGATATTTCATCGCGACCGCTTTAATTGCACGTCGAAGGTCACGATGAATTTGTCCTATGGATTTATCGTAGTAATCGACCTTGCCATAAGCTTTGACCAAATTTTTGGGCAATGCGAGTACTACATACTCTGGTGATCGATCTCGTTGTGCAAGCAAGCGCAACTTGTCGCTCAAAAGAGTGACAGTTTGCTCAAACTGTTCCCTTCTAATTCGGTGTTGCTCGAGAGATTCAGTCTCCCGAACAGTCAGCTTCTCAATAAGCTCATCCTCAAAGGATAACTCGCTAAAGAATCCACGGTCTACTTTAAAACCTGGAAATAGATAGTTCTTATCATCTCCAGGTACCCCTTCCGAGCATAACTCCAACCAGCGGCGGGCTGATTCTATGCTTTCACCAGTGCCAATGAATCCAACTCAAATAGTCTCCGGGTGTCGCTTGCCCATGTCCAATGACCGTGGACCGAAAAGCGTGATACCGCGTTTAGGACAGAGATGAAGCCTATCTGAAGCGAATTCCAAAGAAGGCTCGTCGAACAGTTCGCATCGCACGAGCGTGGAATCAGTCTTCAACTTGAGCTCCTTCATCGGTGTTTAGTTCGTCGATATCATCGTCAAACTCTTCGAAATCGTTGGCCTCGTTAAAGTCGGCAAGTGTGAACAGATCATCCTCATAACTTACAGCCATTCGATCAGCCTTGTCTCCCTCTACTTCCGGCCATGTGATGGACCCGCTTATAAGCGTATTATCGATGACGATGGCTTGGCCGCCAAAATTGCAAACGATCCGAGGTTTCCCTTGCGAGAGGAAATCGCGCTAAAACTGCACCTCTTGTAAGATATCGAAGTTATACATTTTTGACTTGCGCTTTGTGCTTTTTTTGCCAGTCGATTTACCTTCCAATGGTATAAATCCATCTGATGTGAATCTTCGCTCAGGGCGAATCGAGATACCCCACGACCGCTGTTCAAATCTATGGAAGCGTAGACTGACAGCTAAATGCTCCCAATAATTCTTAGGTTCGCCGCTGTGCCTAAAGCGCGGATTCCATGCGACACTACGTTTGGATGTGATTCCACTGACTGTCTGGTATGATATGCGTTTATCTTTTCCAAGTTCATCTGGCTCGAAATAGTATCGATGGTGTTCCTTATCAAGTTTCAGCCCTAAACGCCCAGTAATTTTATTGACTGTACGATTGAGTAGTTCAACGTACCAACGCGCTTGCTCTGGTTTATCAAGCCAGTCGTCGCTCACGTTGCGTCGCTTTGCTGCAATTGGATCAATGATTGAAGCAAACGGTGAATCATAATTCGCCAGATTGTTGAACGCATAAAGTTGCCCACTGCGGATGATAAATGGAATATATATTCGCTGTTCGTTCGGCCATTTAATCAGTGATTTCACCTCAGTTTCAGGGACTGTGCACTCTCCAAAGTATACGTAATCTGGTAGCTGTGAAATGGGTAACAAGGTTGAAAAAACTGTCTCTGTGACCAGTTTTTCTGGTCGATGAAGTCCCTCAAATTCCTGGTGCTTTGATAAGCGGCTAAGAACCCACTCTTCATGATCGGCTTTGAATTGGAGAAGCCGCTCGACAGAATAAGTATGATACTGTTGGTCAACAAGTTCATGGTGTTCATGACATAGCAAAATCAGATTCTCATACGCATCAATATTTCCACCCGGCACTTTAGCGTTACCTCTCGGCCCGCCTTGGCTTTGGGCAACAATGTGCGCTATTTCTCCGACCAGCACTTCTCGGTCATCCAAGGTTGCGTCCCGGATGAGTGGACGGTTGCAATTGGGAAAGGCGCAGATGGCGCCTGCCTTACCCCAAAGAATCTGGCGTGTTCGTGCGTCAATAGCCATTAGCAAGTTTCCAATCAAATCCATGATAGTTTAGCGGCGATTAACCCTACGCCGCGCCTCTCTCAGATACCCCTAACTTCTCCCGCAACCACACCACGAAAGCTTCCCGCGCGGGATAGCATGACTGGTTATCACCACCAGGCCACTCACCGCGCCAGCACCGCCATCGACTCGACATGCGCGGTATGGGGGAACATATCCAGCACTCCCGCGCTTTCCAGCCGGTAGCCGAAACGGTGGACCAGTTCGCCAAGGTCGCGGGCCAGGGTGGCGGGATGGCAGGAAACATAGACGATCCGCCGCGCCCCCAGCGTCGCCATCCAGGGCATCAGCTCCAACGCCCCGGACCGGGGCGGATCGAGCAGAACCTGGTCGTAACCACCCTGCGTCCAGGGCTGTCCGATCAGATCGCCGGCCAGGTTGGCGGCGTAAAACGCGGCGTTGGCGATCCCGTTGCGAGCAGCATTGCGCCTGGCCCACTCGACCAGGCCGCCATCTCCTTCTACCCCCACCACCTCTCGCGCCCGCCGGGCCAGCGCCAGGGTGAAATTGCCCAGTCCACAGAATAAATCCAGCACCCGATCCTCCGGCCCGATTTCCAACAGTTCGCGGGCGCGTTCGACCAGGGACCGATTCAGGGCAGCGTTGATCTGAATGAAATGTTGGGGCTGGAATTCCAGCTCCAGCCCATCCGCCAGCCGGTAGCTCAACGCTCCCCTTTCCCCTAGTGGAAGAGGGGTCGGGGGTGAGGGGAAATGATCCAGCGGTCGCACGCTGTCCAACCCACCCGGTTGCAGGTACAGCGCCAGTCCATGGCGCTCGCCGAACGACCGCAGTTGCGCCAAATCCGCCTCGCTCGGCGGCGCCAGCACCCGAAAATTCAAGCTCATGACCGCGTCGCCGCCGGCTATCTCGATCTGCGGCAGCCGGTCGCGGATCGACAGAGTTTCGATCAGCCTGGCCAGTTCCTCCAACAGGCCGCCGACCCGCTCGTCCAGCACCTCGCAGCAGCGCAGATCGGCCACGTAGGGACCGCGCCGCTCGCGGAAGCCCACCAGCACCCGCCCCTTCTTGGTCACGTACTTGACGCCCAGCCGCGCCCGCCGCCGATAACCCCAGACCGGACCGGTCAGCGGCTCCAGCACCCGTCCCGGCTCCACCTTGCCAATATGGGTCAGGCTGTCCAGCAACCAGCGCTGCTTGCGCGCCAGTTGCGCGGCGGGGTCGAGATGTTGCAAGGCGCAACCGCCGCAGAGGCCAAAATGCGCGCAGCGCGGCTCGACCCGCTCCGGCGCCGGGGTCAACACCTCCAGCACCCGCGCTTCGTCATGGCGACCCCGGCGGGCGGTGTAGACGCAGCGGACTTCCTCACCCGGCAACGCGCCCTCGACGAACACCGCCTTGCCGTCCCGCCGCGCCACGCCATGGCCTTCGTGGGTCAAATCCTGGATGTGGACGACGAACGGCTCCAGGGGGATGCGCGGGCGACCGGAACCGGCGTGCGTCATGGCGAAACCACGCGCGGCAGGAATTTTGCCATGAGGTCGGCCAATTGCGGCTGACTGAACGGTTTGCTCAGGTAATCGTCCATGCCGACCGCCAGGCACCGTTCGCGAAATCCCTTGGTGACGTCGGCAGTCAGGGCAATGATCGGCGGATGCGCGCCGCCGTCCTGTTCCTGGCGGCGAATCTCGGCGGTGGCGGCGAAACCGTCAAGCACGGGCATGTGGCAATCCATCAGAATCAGGTCATAGGCGGTCCGGGCCACGGCGTCCACCGCCGCGCGGCCATCGGCGGCGACTTCCACTCGACACCCCAGCAATTCCAGCATGGCGCGGGTCACCTCCTGATTGACCGGATTATCCTCCACGACCAGCACGTCAGCATCGAACCGGGCAGGTCTTGCCGCGAGCGCCGGGGGAGAGGGTTCCTCCGCGTCGGCTGGGGAACGCGGCAGGGAGATCCGAAACCAGAAGGTCGAACCTTGATCCAACACGCTGTCGACGCCGATTTCGCCCTCCATCAAGGCGACCAGTTGCTTGCAGATGGCCAGACCCAGACCGGTGCCGCCATACTGGCGCGCGATCGAGCCGTCGGCCTGGGTGAACGCCTCAAAAATACGAGGCCGCGCTTCGGCGGCAATCCCGACGCCGGTGTCGCTGATCGCGAACCGCAGCGTTCCTCGTTCGTCCGCGACCCGTTCCAAATCGACGCGGATCGCAACCTGCCCCCGGGCCGTAAATTTGATGGCGTTGCCCAGCAGGTTGACAAGAATCTGTCGCAGCCGCGCCGGATCGCCCCGCCAGCGGGCCGGCAGGCCGGTCGGCAACGTCATCCGCAAGGCCAGGTCCTTCTCGCGCGCCTGGCCGGCCAGCAGGGCGACGGTGTCCTCGATCAGGCGCCGCAGATCGAAATCGACGACCTCCAGCGCCAGCTTGCCGGCCTCGATCCTGGCAAAGTCCAGAATGTCGTCGACGATGGTCAGCAGCACCTGGCCCGAGCGCAGGGCCGTTTGGGCAAACCCGCGCTGTTGCTCATCCAGAGACGTTTGCAACAACAACTCGGTCATACCGAGCACGCCGTTCAGGGGCGTGCGGATTTCGTGGCTCATCGCTGCCAGGAATTCACTCTTGGCCCGGCTGGCCGCCTCGGCGTCGTGCTTGGCTTGGGCCAGGGCTTTTTCCATTTGCTTGCGCCGGTCGATGTCGCGGCTCACGCCGATCAACCCCAGTACCTTTCCCGTCGGGTCCAGATAAGGCGTTTTCAGGGTCTCGATCACGGTCCGCCGGCCGTCCGGATGATCCAGCCATTCCTCGTCGCGCTGGGGCTGGCCGCTCGCCAGCACCCGCCGGTCGTTGGCGCGAAAGATCAACGCCACCCGTTCGGGAAACAACTCCAGGTCGCTTTTGCCCACGATGTCCCGCTCGCGGCGCTTGAGCGAATCGGCGAAGGCCTTGTTGCAACCGAGATAAACGCCGGCGGTGTCCTTGTAGAAAATCAGATCGGGAATCGAGTCGATGAGGGAATGCAGCAACATCCGCTCCCGATCCAGGGCTTCCTGAGTAGTGAGCAACGCGCGGTTGGTTTCGCCCAGGCGCCGGCCCATGGCGACCAGGGATTGGATGGTATCGTCCAACTCCCACACTGGAAACCGGGGGGCAATCTGTTGGTAGTCGCCGGACCCGATCCGCTCCACCATGGCATTGATCCGGACCAGCGGCGCGGACAAGAAAACGCTCATGCGACGGGCGCGGAGATAAAGCACGGCGAAAAACCCGGCGTAAAACAGGATCAGTCCGACCACCAACAGGATGCCGAGTCGCTTCAGACGTTGATCGAGTTCGACGATATGAGCATGGACCTGGTCCTTGGCCACCACGATCAGCAATTTCCAACCGGCCCCCGGCACGGTCGCCCAGGCGATCCGCTTGCGTCCGCCCGCCAGGAACGTCTCCCCCACTCCGCTGGGCTGATTTTGGAACGCCGCCGCCAGTTGGCCGAATTCCGCCCGCCGGTAAAGATTGAAGTCGTCGGGTTTGAGCGTGTCCCGCGCAACCAGCTCGGCGTAATGATGCTCTTTCAGTTCCGTCAGGCCCAGGTCGCGCTCGCCAGGCGGCGGCAGCGCCAGGATGACGCCGTTTTTGCCGACCAGCACGCCATAGCCTCGCCAGGGAATCCGCAGCGCCAGAATGCTGTCGATCAGGGCCGATACGGTGATGTCCAATCCCACCACGGCTTCCAGAAAGTCGCCGTTGTACACGGGGGCGATATTGGAGGCCATCCAACCCTGCCCGGCCGGATCGACGTAAACATCGGTCCAAACCGTTTCCCGGCCGGGGTTATGCCGGGCATCGGCCTCGTAGTAAAAATTGAACGACGGAATATCCAACCGGGGCGGATAGTGTTTCAGCACGTCGATGAAGGGATAAATCCGGTTCAGCGAATCGAACGTGTTGACATAGAGTTGGCTGACCAGGGGGGTATTCCGGCGCAGATCGCGCATGAGCGCATCCAGGCGCGAGGTGCGCAGGACCTTGTCGCGCTCCCGCTCTCCGACCGGCACGATGCCGCTGTAAAAGACGGCGGCGCCGCCATCGTCCTGGGTGGAGTAGTACATGCCGCCCTCGCCGTAGGCGTAACGGCCGCGTTCCTGGGGTAGAATCTCGTCCGCTATCAATGGGGTCAGCAACGCCCGTTGCACCGCGCCCGCGAAAATACGGGTGCTTTGCGCCACGGCTTCCAATTGCCCGCGCAGAATTTCGGTTTGGCGCTGGACAATGTAAACCAGGTCTTCATCGGCATGTTGGCGCATGGCGTCGATGTTCTCGTCCCTGGCCAGATTGTTGGCCAGCCAAAAGACGACGATCAGACCCACCCCCACCAACAGCAATGGAACCAGGGCCACGCGGAAATAGGAACGCCAAATCCACTTCAGCAGCGGTTCGATTTTCCGGGGCGGCGGATCAGCCGTGGAGATGGGTAGCGACATGCGTTTCAGGCCCCATCCCCGAACAGCCCGGTGGACAGATACCGGTCGCCCCGGTCGCAAATGATGGTGACGATCACGGCGTTTTCGACTTCCGCCGACAATCGCAGCGCCGCCGCCACCGCGCCCCCGGCCGACACGCCGCAGCAAATGCCCTCCTCCCGCGCCAGCCGGCGCGTGGTGTCCTCGGCTTCGGCCTGGCTGACATCCATGACCCGATCCACCCGCGTGGGATCGTAGATCTTCGGCAGATACTCGACCGGCCAGCGGCGGATGCCGGCGATGCTGGAACCCTCGGTCGGCTGCACGCCGACGATTTGCACCGTGGGGTTCCGTTCCTTCAGATAGCGCGACACGCCCATGATGGTGCCGGTGGTGCCCATCGCGCTGACGAAGTGGGTCACGCGCCCACCGGTATCGCGCCAGATTTCGGGACCGGTGGTTTCATAATGGGCCAGTGGGTTGTCGGGATTGCCGAACTGGTCCAGCACTCGGCCCCGCCCTTCCCGTTCCAGTTGCGCGGCCAGATCGCGGGCGCCTTCCATGCCCTCGTCCTTGCCGACCAGGATCAATTCCGCGCCGTAGGCCCGCATCGCGGCGCGACGTTCGGCGCTCTGGTTTTCCGGCATGATCAAGGTCAGGCGGTAGCCCTTGATCGCCGCGATCATCGCCAGGGCGATACCGGTATTGCCGCTGGTGGCCTCGACCAGCCGGTCGCCGGGGTGGATGTCGCCGCGCGCCTCGGCCCGCTGGATCATGCTCAGCGCCGGCCGGTCCTTCACCGAGCCGGCGGGATTGTTGCCCTCCAGCTTGCCGAGAATGACGTTGGTGGTAGGGCCCGGCAACCGTTGCAACCGCGCCAGCGGGGTGCTGCCGACGAAGGCTTCGAGGGTGGGAAAATCGGAATGCGGCATGGGGAAGGTCCAGGCGGTTCTTGAAAGTCGCGGCCCGCGGGGATTTGCCAAAACCGCGAAGCGTGCTAAATAGCGTTTGGCGGATTATAGCCGCTGCTTGCCCTGGAACCGCGCCCCGCCCCGTTCAACCGCCAACGTCATTGGCCCACCATCGCCCGCGACCGCTCCTCATGCCCCGTTCCAGCCCGCGTCTCGCGTTCATCGGACTGCTGCTCTGCGTCCTGGCCGGCGCCGCCAAACCCCTGCCGGCCCAGGAAGACGCCGCGCCGCTGACCGCCACGGAAACCAGCGAAAACGGCAAGCTCACGGTGACGGTCGAGGGCGTGGACGGACCGTTGCGCGACAACGTGCTGGTCCTGCTGGAACTCAACCGCTTCGCCGACCAGACCGCGCCCGAGGAAACCCGCTTGCGCTGGCTGCATGGCAGGGCCGAGGCGCAGATTCGCGAGGCGCTGCAACCGTTCGGCTTCTACGAACCCGTCATCGAGTCGTCCCTGAGTCGGATTCTCGGTGGCTGGCAAGCGCGCTATCGCATCCAGCCTGGCCGGCCGCTGCGCATCGCCACGCTGGACGTGCGCATTCTCGGCGAGGGCCAGCACGACCCGGCCTTCCAGCAGGCGGTGGCCAACATACCGCTCGCCCAGGGCCAGGTTCTCGATCAACCCCGGTACGAGCAGTTCAAGCAGGGGCTGGAAAGGCTGGCCACCGAGCGCGGCTATTTCAAAGCCCGCTTCACCGAGCACGTCATCGAGGTCAACCTGCAAGCTTATGAAGCCGCGATCCGGCTACATTACGACACCGGCCCGCGCTATCGTTTCGGCGCCATCACCTTCAAGCAGGATTTCCTGTCTCCCAAGCTGCTGAATCGCTATCCCCGCTTCAAACCGGGCGATCCCTACAACGCCAACGACCTGCTGAAACTGCAAGGCGATCTCAACGGCAGCCCATATTTCAGCCAGGTTCAGGTCAACGCCCCACCCGACGCCGCTACCGAGACGACTCCGGTCGAGGTGGAACTGGAACCTGGCAAGCAGCACAAGTTCAGCGCCGGCGCTGGCTATGGCACCGACACCGGCGCGCGGGTCAGGCTAAAAGCGGAGCAACGCTGGCTTAACCGCCAGGGACACCACGCCGAGGAAGAACTGCTCTGGTCGCCGATCAAGGTGGTTCTCGGCGGCAAGTACTCCATTCCCGGCCAGGACCCCACCACCGACGCCTACACCCTGATCGCCGGCTACACCCAGCAAAACTACAACCAGCAGGATTACGAACAATACATCATCGGCGGCGGCTGGCAGCGGCAGGACGGCAAGTGGCTGAAAAATTACAGCCTGAACTATCAGTACGAGGAATTCAGCGTCGGCAACCAGCCCCGGACCAGCGCGCTGCTGCTGATTCCCAGCCTGAACTGGACCTGGATCGACGCCGACGACCGTTTGTATCCCACCCGCGGCCTCCTGTTCGGCTTCGAACTGCGCGGCGCCTCGACGGCGCTGCTTTCGGACCTCGATTTCGCGCAAGGCCTGTTGCATCTGAAAGGCGTGTATGCCTTGAACGACGCCAGCCGGATCATCGCGCGGGGCGATGCCGGCACCACCCTGATCAGCCAGGGCTTCGAGAACCTGCCCACCTCCCTGCGGTTTTTCACCGGCGGCGACGCCAGCGTGCGCGGCTACGCCTACAACAGCATCGGTCCCACCGACGACGAGGGCACGGTCATCGGCGGCAAGAATCTGCTGGTGGGCAGCGTGGAATACGAACACCGCGTCTGGGACGGCTGGAGCCTCGCCGCCTTCGTGGACAGCGGCGATGCCTTCGATGGGGGAACGCCCGACATGAAGACCGGCGTCGGGTTTGGACTCCGCTGGCGCTCGCCGGTCGGGCCGGTGCGCATCGATCTGGCTTCCGGTCTGGATCGCCCGCCGGGCGATACGTTCCGATTCTCCTTCAGCATCGGACCCGATCTGTGAACCTGTCCCGCGCCGTGCGCCGCCTGTTGTTCTGGCCATTCCGGCTGCTTCTGTTCCTGTTGCTCCTGCTCGTGCTGGCGGGTGGAATCGCCGTTTCCACCGAAACCGGCCTCAAAAGCCTGTTGGCGCTGGCTGAACGGGTCTTGCCCGGCCAGTTGAGCGTCGGCTCCGTCAGTGGCCGGCTGTTGGGACCCTTGCGGATCGAACAGTTGCGTTACGAGCAAGGCGGGTTGAAGCTGGCGCTCGCCAGCGGTGAACTGGACTGGCAACCCACTGATCTGTTCGACGCCGCGCTGACCGTCCATCGCCTCCAGGTCGATGGGCTGGAACTGCAATGGCCGCCCAGCCAGGAAACCGCGCCTTCGACCGAACCGCTGGTTCTGCCCGACATCCGCCTGCCCCTGGCGATCCACGTCAATGACCTGCAAGGTCATGCCCTCCGCATTCAGCCGCCGGGCGCTGAGCCCATCGTCATCGACGCTGTCAGCCTCAAGGCGCATACCGAGACCGAGGGCTTGACCATCGAAACCCTGGCAGTCCGCGCGCCCCAGGGCGAGGCGCGGTTGAGTGGTCGGCTGAATCCCATCGGCGACTATCCGCTCCAGGTCCGGTTGAACTGGCGACTGCCGACCCCCGGCCATGGCGTTTTCACCGGCGAAGGCAACATCGAGGGCCAACTGGGCGACCGGCTGCGACTAACTCAGCATGTTACCGGCGCGGCCACGCTGAACCTGAGCGGCGAGGTCCGCCAACCGCTGCGCCCGGAACCCGCCTGGTCGGCTCAGGCCAGGCTGGACGTGGCGGACCTCAAACCCTTCGTCCCGGACCTGGCCGGCAAGCCCCTGACCGTGCAACTCGATGCGCGCGGCGTGCTGGCCCGGTTCGAAGGTCAGGGTGAAATCGGCGCCACCCTGCCCGAACTGGGTCCCGCCATTCTGAAATTCACCGCCGCCGGTAACGAACGGGCGGTGAAGCTGGATGAACTGCGACTGACCGCCGCCGACCGGCCACTGGCGTTGACCGCCAAGGGCGATCTGCAATTCGCCGATTTGCGCTTCAACGCTTCCGGCCAGTGGCAATCCCTGGCCTGGCCGCTGACCGGCCCAGCCCAGGTGGAAAGCGCCCAGGGCGAATTTACCGCCGAAGGTACGTTCAACGACTACCGGTTCCAGCTTGCCGCCGAGGTGCAAGGCCCCGATATTCCCAAGGGCCGCTGGACGCTGACCGGTCAGGGTTCCGACCAGGCGGTGCGCGAAGTGAAGCTGAACGGCCAAACGCTGGAAGGCGCGATCCAGGGCAACGCCGATGTCGCCTGGCTGCCCGCCGTGCGCTGGCGCACCGAACTGACCGGCACGGAACTCAACCCCGGCGCGCACTGGAAAGACGTGCCCGGCAAGCTGAACCTGCGGCTCAAAAGCGATGGCGGACTGGAACCGGCGGGGTTGCGCGCCAACCTCCTGCTGGAAGAACTGGCCGGGACGCTGAGCGGGCAAACGGTGCGCGGCAACGCCGATGTCGCGGTTCAGGACCGGAATCTGACCATCAAGGCCCTGAAGATCAATGCCGGCGACGCCCGGCTGGAAGCGGACGGGTCGCTGGCGCAACGCTGGGATTTGCGCTGGAAACTGGATGCGCCGCAACTGAAATCCCTGCTCCCCGGCCTGAGCGGGACCATCGCCAGCAGCGGTAACTTGAGCGGTCCCGCCGACCGGCCGGCGGTGGCGGCCAGTTTCACCGTGCGGGACCTGCGGCAAGGCGATACGCAAATTCAGCAATTGCGCGGCGAGGCCCGCGTGGACCTCGGCGGCGCCAACCGTTCCGTCCTGAAAGTCAGCGGCGAAGGGCTGACGCTCGGTGGTCAACGCTGGAAATCGCTCGCCCTCGACGGCGGCGGCACGCCCGCCGCGCACGATCTCAAGGCGGAGCTGGCCGGCGAGCCGGGCCGCTTTCTCCTGGCGCTCAGCGGCAGCCTGCAAACCCCGTCCCTGCTCTGGCAGGGCCGCGTCACGCAACTCAGCGCCAGGGACACCGTCGCCGGGACCTGGAATCTGGACAAGCCGGCCCTGGCGCGCGCCTCGGCCAAGGCCGCCAGCCTCGATGTCGTTTGTCTGAGCAGCGCCCCCACCCGGATGTGCCTGCAAGGTCAATGGGAACAGTCCGGCGCGTTCAACGGTCGGCTGCAACTCAGCGACCTCACCCCGGACCGGTTCAAGCAGTTTCTACCTCAAGGCATGACGCTCGCGACCCGCATCGGCGGCGAAGCCAGCGCCAGCGGCAAGATCGGCGGCGCGCTCCAGGCCAGGGCCAACCTGACCATCGCCCCCGGCAGCCTGAGCATGGAAGCCAACGGCCAGCCGGTTCGTTTCAAGCTCAACGGCGGCGGCGCGCAACTGCAAACCGATGGACGGACCGCGAGCGGTCAGGCGCGGCTGGACCTGGCGCAAACCGGACAATTGCAGGCCAGTCTGCAAGCGCAAGACCCGTTCGGCGCGGCCCGGCTGAGCGGCAAAATCAACGCGGCGATCACCGATCTGAAGATCGTCTCCGCCTTCGCGCCCCAGGTGCAAAACGTCACGGGACAATTGCGGGCCGATGTCAACGTCACCGGCACGCTTCCCAGGCTGGCGCTGCGCGGCGACATCCGACTGGAGAACGCCGGGGCCAGCATTCCCAAAGCCGGGATCAAGCTGGAGAACCTCCAATTCACCGCCGCCAGCGATGGTCAGGGACCGCTGCGCCTTTCCGGTTCGGTCCGCTCCGCGCCCGGTCAGTTGCAACTGAGCGGAACCGTCGATCCGCTGAAGCCACAACTGAATTTGACAGTCCGGGGCGAAAATTTCCAGGCGCTGAAAACCACCGATCTGCAAGTCCAGATCACCCCCGATCTCCAACTGGAGGCAACCCGGCAACAGGTCCATGTCAATGGAACGGTAACCATTCCAAGGGCTTATCTGCGACCAGGCGGCGAACGGCCAGGCGCGGTCAGGGCGTCCGACGATGTCGTCATCGTCAACGGCGCCGATGGCGAAGCGCCGCCCAAACCCAGGGGACTGGATGTTTTCGCCAGGGTCCGGGTGATTCTGGGCAACGACGTGCAAGTGGAAACGCCTGCCTTCAAGGGTCGTTTACAAGGGAATCTGCTGATCGAGGAAACCCCGCAACTGGCCCCGCGAGGCAGCGGCAGCATCGAAGTCGTCGCCGGCAATTACCGGATCTTTGGCGAGGAGATTCAAATTCAGCGCGGACAACTGCTGTTCAGCAGCAGCCCGCTCGACAACCCCGGTCTGGATTTGCGGGTGGTGCGACAGTCATCGGGCAGCGTCTTTACCGGCACGCGCGTTACTGCTGGCGCACAAATCCGCGGCACGCTGAAAAATCCCAAAATGACGCTGTTCTCGGACCCGAAGATGCCCGACTCCAGTATTCTGTCCTATCTGGTGCTGGGCCGGGGGCCGCAAAATGGCGGATCGGGTGGCGAGTCCGCGCTGCTGTTCAAGGCCGCCAGCGCCCTGGGACTGGGTGGCGGCGCGTTCACCCAGAGTCTGGGCGAGGCGTTCGGCCTGGATGCCCTGCAACTGGGATCGGCCGGTGACGGTGGCGATGGAACCTCGCTTATGCTGGGCAAATATCTGGCGCCGAATCTCTACATCGGCTACGGCGTCGGATTGTTGAACGCTGTGAACACGTTCAACGTCAAATATCAGCTCAGCCAGCGTCTGATGTTCGTATCGGCCAGCAGTACCGCCGGGATCGGCGCCGATCTGGTCTATACCATCGAACGTTGATCGCAAGGGGCGAACCGCGCGTGGAGCGACTCCCACTCGCGTCCCCCTCCCTCTTCCCACCAGCGAGGTTGACCCTCATGATCAAAACACTTGGATACGCTGCTCAAGACGCAACCACTCCCCTGAATCTTCATGCCTTCGAGCGGCGCGAACCGGGACCGCGCGACGTGCGAATCGAAATTCTCTACTGCGGCGTCTGCCATTCCGATCTGCATACCGTCCGCAACGAATGGCAAAACGCGGTCTATCCGGTCATCCCCGGCCATGAAATCGTCGGTCGAGTTACCCAGGTGGGCAACGAGGTCGCGACCTTCAAAGCCGGCGATCTGGCGGCGGTCGGTTGCATGGTCGATTCCTGCGGAACCTGTCCCGACTGTCGGGAAGGTCTGGAGCAGTATTGCCAGAACGAGATCGTCTTCACTTACAACAGTCCCGACCGGCATACCGGAAAGATGACCTACGGCGGCTATTCCAACCGGATCGTGGTTGACGAACGGTTCGTGCTGCGGGTGCCGGACCGGCTCGATCCGGCCGCCGCCGCGCCGCTGCTATGCGCCGGGATCACCACCTACTCGCCGCTGCGGCAATGGAAGGTCAGTCCCGGCCAGAAGATCGGGGTCGTCGGTCTGGGCGGTCTGGGCCACATGGCGGTGAAGTTCGCCCACGCCCTCGGCGCGCGGGTGGTGCTGTTCACCACCTCGCCGGGCAAGACCGACGACGCCCGGCGGTTGGGCGCCAACGAAGTGGTGGTGTCGAAAAACCCCGAGGAGATGAAGCCGCACGTCAGCAGTTTTGACTTCATTCTCAACACGGTGGCGGCGCCGCACAATCTGGACGCCTATCTCGACCTGCTTAAGCGCGACGGGACGATGTGTCTGGTTGGAGCGCCGGATCACCCCCACCCCGCGCCACACGTTTTCAATCTGATCTTCAAGCGGCGACGGCTGGCCGGCTCACTGATCGGCGGCATCCGGGAAACCCAGGAGATGCTGGATTTCTGCGCCCAGCACGGCATCGTCTCGGATATCGAAATCATCCCGATCCAGAAGATCAACGAGGCTTACGAGCGAATGCTGCGCAGCGACGTGAAATACCGGTTCGTGATCGACATGGCCTCGCTGAAACCGGAAGGGGCCGGGGCATAGAAGACCGCCCGCCCTCTCCGCCAGGGGAGGGACGTGGCGCCCTTCTTTGGAAAACGGGGGTCCGTCGAGGAACCGATGTCGCGGTCGCTCAGCGGTAATATTCCGGCTCGCTCCCCGCTTTCCACTTGATGTTGCAGCCGATGCTGGGCTTCTGGTCGGACGAAACCGGTCCACCCGCCAGCGCCGCGTCCACCGCCGCGCGCAGATCGGCGCCCGTCACTGGAATGGAGTTACCCGGTCGGCTGCCGTCGAACTGGCCGCGATAAACCAGCTTGCGAGCCGCGTCGAACAGGAAGAAATCCGGCGTGCAGGCGGCTCGATAGGCCTTGGCCACCGCCTGGGTCTCGTCGTACAGATACGGAAAGGGATAACCGAACGTCCGGGCTTCCTCGGCCATTTTCGCCGGACTGTCGCCAGGATAATTCACCACGTCATTAGCGCTGATGGCGACGATGGCCAGTCCCTGGGCCTGACACTCTCGCGCGAACCGAACCAGACCCTCGCGGATATGTTTGACGAACGGGCAGTGATTGCACATGAAGATCACCAGCAACGCCGGAGCGTTCTGAAAATCCGCCAGGGCGACGACCCGGCCAGCCGCGGGTTCCGGCAGACTGAACGCAGGCGCGGGCGTGCCCAGTGGAAGCATGGTGGAAGCGGTTTGGGCCATGACTCTACACCTCAAGGGTCGGCGGACAGGGTCGAAATTCGGGGCGAACCGCTCGCTTTGACCGATGCCGCCGCGCCAGGTTGCGCCCGGCCCCGCCCGAACCAAGCCGGTCCGCCATGGTCAATCCCGACGAACTTGACGGTTTTTCGCGAATTTCACCGATTCTTTCAAGGATTCTTTCAAGGAGAGTTTTCGATGCAACAACTCAGAACCTCGCTCTGGCCCATCGCCCTGCTTGGTTTTTTGCTGGGGAGCGCGCTGGCCCGGGCGGCGGACTATCCCGATTTCGTCACCCTGGTCGAGCGGTACAGCCCGGCGGTGGTCAGCATCCAGACCAAGGCGGAAACCAAGCAAAATCCGTTGGGACGCAGTCACCCACGGATTCCCGAAGACAGCCCGTTCCACGACTACTTCAAGAAGTTTTTCGAGCAAATGCCGGATTTACCCACGCCGCCGCGCTCCTCGGTCGGTTCCGGCTTCATCATTTCGGCGGATGGTTACATCGTCACCAACGCCCACGTGGTCGACGAGGTGGACAGCATCGTGGTCGGGCTGAGCGACCGCAGCGAACTGCCCGCCCAGGTCGTCGGCAGGGATCGCCGCAGCGACATCGCCCTGCTCAAGGTGAAAACCGACGCCAGCCTGCCCACCGTCAAGATCGGCGACAGCCACAAAGCCAAGGTGGGCCAGTGGGTACTGGCCATCGGCTCGCCGTTTGGCTTCGAGCGCACCGCGACTCAAGGGATCATCAGCGCCCTGGGCCGCAGCCTGCCCAGCGACAACTACGTGCCCTTCATCCAGACCGACGCCGCCGTCAATCCCGGCAATTCCGGCGGGCCGCTGTTCAATCTCGACGGCGAGGTGATCGGCGTCAATTCGCAGATCTACAGCCGTTCCGGCGGCTATCAGGGTCTGTCCTTCGCCGTGCCCATCGACGTCGCCATGGAAGTCGTCGATCAGCTCAAGACCGGCGGCAAGGTGGCGCGCGGCTGGCTGGGGGTCATGATCCAGGAAGTCACCCCGGAACTGGCGCAATCCTTCGGACTCGACAAGCCGCGCGGCGCCCTGGTCGGGCAAGTGCTGGCCGACGGCCCGGCGCAGCAGGCCGGGGTCAAGGCCGGTGACATCATTATCGCCTTCAACGGTCAGCCGGTGCCCACCTCCAAGGATTTGCCGCTGATGGTCGGCCGCACCCGGCCCGGCGTCAGCTTGCCGCTGACCGTCATCCGCGACGGCAAGGAGCAAGCCTTGACCGTCCGCATCGCGGAACTGCCCGAGGACACCAAGCTGCAACAAGCCATCGCCGAACCGTCCTCCCGCAACCGGCTGGGCCTGATCGTGGCCGACCTGCCCGCCGGCAAGCGAAAAGCCGGCACGCAGGGCGTGCTGGTCAAGGACGTCGACGAAGGCCCCGCCGCCAGCGCCGGCATTCGTCCGGGCGACATCATCGTTCGCCTCAACCATGCCGAGGTTACCGAACCCGAGCAGTTCGCGGATCTGGTGAAAGCGTTGCCGACGGGTCGACCCATCCCGGTATTGATCAAGCGCGACGAAGGCGCGTTGTTCCTGGCGCTGACGATTCCCGACAAGGAGTAGGCATCCGGGCGTCAACGATAAAGCGAGGCAGCCGCAAGCCGACGTTCACAGACGCCTCGCTTCAACGCTACAATGGCCGTTGTTTTTTGTACCGGAACGCGCCCGCTCATTTCAATGGGCGCGTTCCGGTCACCCCATTAAATTCACCACGATCCACCGCACCGGTCTCCATGACCCGTGGAAACCGCGCCATCATCAAGGGGATTCTTCCGTGCTCGAAAACTACCGCCAACACGCCGCCGAGCGTGCCGCGCTGGGCATTCCCGCCCTGCCGCTCAGCCCACAGCAGACCGCCGACCTGGTTGCGCTCCTTAAAAACCCACCCAAGGGCGAAGAGAACTTCCTGCTGGAACTCATCACCCATCGGGTGCCGGCGGGCGTCGATCAGGCCGCCTACGTCAAGGCCGCCTTCCTGGCCGCCGTCGCCAAGGGCGAGACCCGGTCGCCGCTGATTTCCCGGGTGCGCGCCACCGAGCTGCTCGGCACCATGCTGGGCGGCTACAACATCCAGCCGCTGATCGATCTGCTCGACGACGCCGAGTGCGCCCCCGCCGCCGCCAAGGCGCTGTCGCACACCCTGCTGATGTTCGACTACAAGCACGGCGTCAAGGAAAAGGCCGATGCCGGCAACGCCCACGCCCAGCAAGTCATGAAATCCTGGGCCGAGGCCGAATGGTTCACCAGCCGGCCCAAGGTGCCCGAGAAAGCGACCGTCACCGTGTTCAAGGTCGCCGGCGAAACCAACACCGACGACCTCTCCCCCGCCCCCGACGCCTGGAGCCGACCCGACATCCCGCTGCACGGGCTGGCGATGCTGAAGATGGAGCGTCCGGGCATCCAGCCCGACGAACCCGGCAAGATCGGCCCGTTGAAACTGATCGAGGCGCTGAAACAGAAAGGCTATCCGGTCGCCTACGTCGGCGACGTGGTCGGCACCGGCTCCAGCCGCAAGTCCGCCACCAACTCGGTGCTGTGGTGGACCGGCGAGGACATCCCCTACGTGCCCAACAAGCGCTACGGCGGCTACTGCCTCGGCGGCAAGATCGCCCCGATTTTCTTCAACACCCAGGAAGACGCCGGCGCGCTGCCGATCACCGACTGCGACGTGACCAAAATGAACATGGGCGATGTCATCGACATCCACCCCTATGAAGGCGTCGTCAGAAATCACGACACCGGCGCGGAACTGAGCCGGTTCCGCTTCAAATCCGATGTGCTCCTGGACGAAGTACAGGCCGGCGGGCGCATCAACCTGATCATCGGTCGCGGCCTGACCGACTGGGCGCGCGAAGTCCAGGGCCTCGGCCCCAGCCCGATCTTCCGCCGCCCGGTGGCGCCGAAGGATTCCGGCAAAGGCTTCACCCTGGCGCAGAAAATGGTCGGCAAGGCCTGCGGCGTGGCCGGTATCCGTCCCGGCACGTATTGCGAGCCGAAGATGACCACGGTCGGTTCCCAGGACACCACCGGCCCGATGACCCGCGACGAGTTGAAAGACCTGGCCTGCCTGGGCTTCTCCGCCGATCTGGTCATGCAGTCGTTCTGCCATACCGCCGCCTATCCCAAGCCGGTGGACGTGCAGACCCATCACACCCTGCCCGACTTCATTTCCAGTCGCGGCGGCGTGGCGCTGCGCCCCGGCGACGGCATCATTCACTCCTGGCTGAACCGGATGTTGCTGCCGGACACCGTCGGCACCGGCGGCGACTCGCACACCCGCTTCCCCATCGGCATCAGCTTCCCGGCCGGTTCCGGGTTGGTGGCGTTCGCGGCGGCGACCGGCTCGATGCCGCTCGACATGCCGGAATCGGTGCTGGTGCGCTTCAAGGGTAAAATGCAGCCCGGCATCACCCTGCGCGACCTGGTCAACGCTATCCCCTACGCCGCAATTCAGGCTGGCACGCTGACCGTCGCCAAGGAAGGCAAGAAGAACGTGTTCAACGGCCGGATTCTGGAAATCGAGGGGCTGCCAGACCTGAAGGTCGAGCAGGCGTTCGAACTGTCCGACGCCTCCGCCGAACGGTCCGCCGCCGGCTGCACGGTGCGGTTGAACCAGGAACCGATCATCGAGTACCTGAACAGCAACATCACGCTGCTCAAGTGGATGATCGCCAACGGCTATCAGGACGCCAAGACCCTGGAGCGCCGGATCAGGGGCATGGAGGCGTGGCTGGCCAATCCGACGCTGATGGAGCCGGACGCCGACGCCGAGTACGCGGATATCATCGAGATCGACATGGACCAGATCAAGGAGCCGTTGCTGGCTTGTCCGAACGATCCCGACGATGTCAAGACGTTGTCCGCCGTGGCCGGCGACAAGATCGACGAGGTGTTCATCGGTTCCTGCATGACCAACATCGGCCACTACCGGGCCGCTGGCAAGGTACTGAGCGGCCAAGCCAATATCCCGACCCGGCTGTGGATTTCGCCGCCGACCAAGATGGACGCCCGCCAGTTGAGCGAGGAAGGCTACTACGCGATCTACGGCACCGCCGGGGCGCGGATGGAAATGCCCGGATGTTCGCTGTGCATGGGTAACCAGGCGCGGGTGGCGGATGGCGCGACCGTGGTCTCGACCTCGACCCGCAACTTCCCCAACCGGCTGGGCAAGGGCGCCAACGTGTACCTGAGTTCGGCGGAACTGGCGGCGGTCTGCGCCTTGCTGGGCAAGATTCCGACTTTCGCGGAGTACATGAAGTACATGGGCGAAATCGGAACCAAGGGCGCGGAGATTTACCGCTACCTGAACTTCAATCAGGTGGAGGAGTATCAGCAGGTAGCGGACACGGTGAAGCTGGCGGCGTGAGCGTCCGCCCGCTAGTCGTGGCTTAGGCTTCCATCATTGTCCATCGGGGATGCTCGCGGTCGCGCGCTCGGCGACAAACGACGCGGGTTTTTCCCGATGGGATCTATTAATACTTCAGGCAATTTTTGTTCTCTTGAATCAAGGGGTTGGGGTTCAAAAATGGGATTAAATCCATGTCAGGTGTCTACTCCAACACTAAAAATTCCTAAGCGGTTGATTTTTTCATGGGCGTGTACCCTAAATGGAACCAAAAACTGTCCGAACTATTTCTATCAAACCGTCAAGCTGTTACTTTCTCGCCAGCTAGTCAAAAAATACCGCGTTGATCTGAATACAAAGATGATGGCAAATGAGCGAACGGTATGGCGTAGTCTATTTCGTCGGATCTAGAACAAACGGCCCCATTAAGATCGGATTCACTACTGATCTTACTGTGTCTAGTCGGCTAGCCCAACTCCAAACCGGATCTTCGGAAAAGCTTTTTTTACTTGGCAAAATCATGGGTGGTCCCAAGCTTGAACAGGCTATTCATAATCTACTTGAAACACATCTTGTTCAAGGTGAATGGTTCGAACGGGAAGCAGCCTTAGCGATAATGAATCGGTTGCACGACTCTTCTGTACACCATTATGGAGATTTTGTCTTACGATTAATGGACTGTGCATATCGACTCATACTAGAAGATGAAGATAATACGCTTGAGCCGATTGAACTCCAAGTTGCTCGACACCTCGTTTCTGATATGGCTCACGAACTGACTGTAGTTAATACGGACAAACCGCTACCTCTTCGTTCATGGCTTGCAAAGCAAAGGGAACGCGATGATCCAATTGGTGATCTAGCAACGGATGCTTTTCGGGATTCACGATTTCCTGCTGTTGGAAATCTTGAGGTATATCTTGATTACGTTCTAGATAGGATCAACAATTCTGCAGTCACCCGTACTGTTATCGAAGCATGGATTGAATGCGATATAGCAGTTTGTCGCTTGCCATCTTCGGAATAGAAACCCAAGTTAGGTACTACTGTGTACCTTTGTAGGGACCTGAAGTTGTTGAGATATTTGAATAATGGTATGCAATGCATACCCTACTTGGCTTATTTTGAACAAAAAACATTCCAAAAACTAAAAAGGGCTGAAGAAGTCCCAAAGCAATGAACGCAACCAACAGCATGAATATCGCATTTCGGGCAAGCCGCCCAAGAGGAGATGTTCGGTGAATCGAAGAGCCACGAGGCTCGTGCCGACACCCCGGAAATTCTCGCCCACTCCCGCGCGCTCCAAGCGTCTCGAAAGTTACGAGACGCGCAAAGGGTGTTCTTCATCGAGGGAATTCGCAATTTCCTCTCGGCGCTGGATCACGAGTGGGAAATCGAGTCCACTTTATACAGCGAGCGCCTGCTGAAATCCGGCATCGCCCGCAGCAAAATCAGATCGCTTGCGCGTCAAGGCATCCCGACGTTCAAGCTCTCGCCGGAGGAATTTCGCTCGATCTCGACGACCCAACAAGCATCCGGTGTCGCCGCCTTGGTGAAACAACGCACTTGGCCGCTCGAATACGATGGACTGACTCGCGGCCCGCTATGGTTGGTCGTGCAAAGCCTGCAATCGAATGGGAACCTGGGCAGCCTGTTGAGAACCTCGATGGCGGTTGGCGGGTGCGGTTTGATCGTCGTCGGCGAAGAGGTGGACCCGTTCAACCCAGATTTGATTCGTGCGTCCATGGGCAGTTTCTTTGCCCAGAAAATCATCGCCACCACCATGCCGAAACTGAAAACCCAATGCAGGAAGCACTCGCTGCAAATCGTTGGCGCGTGTCCAAAAGCCTTATCGACTCATTTCGGATTCAAGTTCGAACACCCGTCATTGATTGTATTGGGGAACGAGCGTAGTGGTTTAAGTCCAGAACTTCGGGATCTATGCACCGATTTCGTCTATATCCCGATGGCGGAAAACATCGACTCGCTCAATGTCTCGGTGGCGGGCAGCATTCTCATGTACGAAGCCATGCGATGCGCCCTCCAAGCGGAGTCCCGGAAACGACATCCTTAAATTTAACCCAAAATTGTCCTCAAACCTGGAGTTGGAGAGACCATGGGAAAACGGCATTCGATCACTCCTTTTTGGAGCCGTCTCCCACGCTTTTTTCTCTACCCGCTATTGCCACCAGCGCTGTTCGTATGCACAGGCTATGCCATCCTTCATGCCTGGCTCAGTCAAGCGGGCGTAGTCGGCTGGTTGTTCAGCGTAGTCGTCATGCTGGTGTTATTGAAATACGCCTACGAGGTGCTGAGCCACACCGCCGACGGCTATCCGCAGGCGCCCTTCTCCGCCAAAGTCATGATCGGCGGCTATGCACTGCCTTTCAAACAGGCCGCCGTCATTATCACCGGCTATCAGGTAGCGAGCTTACTCGGCAAGAATCTGGGCTCCAAGGCAGTACTCCTGTTCGCCATGCTGTTTTGGCTGGTTCTTCCCGCCAGCGTGATCGTCCTCGCCATGACCCGCAGCCTGTTGAACGCCTTGAATCCGTTTCTCCTCATCGACTTGATCCGGCGCCTGGGTTGGGCCTATGCGGGCTTGTATGGGCTGCTCTATTGCTTGCATATCGCCTGGCAAAACGCACTCGGCTGGGTTTATAGCCACCCCTATTCGCCGATGTACAGCCTGCTCGCCGACGCGGTGAGCGCCTATTACCTGCTAGTGATGTTTCACCTGATGGGCTATGTCATCTACCAGTACCACGAAGCGCTCGATTTCGAACCGGAAGGTCGGGACCAGGCTGATGTCGGCGATGACTCCCCGCCAGAGCTGGATCTCTACGAAACGTTCATGGCGCGCGGAGACCATGTCGCCGCCGCTGCCGAACTGCAATATTTCCTGAAAACCCGCCCACATGACCTGACGCGCCGCTTACGCCTGCATCGGCTGATCAAGATGTTGGACGACTCGGCGACTTTGTGCGCGCTGGGGCGCGACCTCATCACGGATTTGCTCGCCGACAAGCAGATTCGCCAAGCTGTCGAAGTGTTGGTGGACTGCTTGCGCGTCAACCCCGAATTCAAGCCCGCCCATGAAGCGCATTACCTGCCGCTCGCCGAAATGCTAAAAGCCGCTGGCGATGCGACAAGCGCGGTGCGGCTGATCCATGGTTTCCACCACCGTTACCCCGACAGTGAACACTTGCCGCGTTTGTACCTCATGGCGGCCGGGCTGTTGTTCGAGCAGCTACGCCAGCCGGTGCTCGCCGTTAAGCTCCTGGATTTCTTGCAAACCCACTACCCGGAGCATGCCATCCAGCCTGAGGTGCTGGCCTATCAAAAATTGATCAGGAGCCTTGCCAGACCTTAAGAGTTTTTGTAGCCGTGCAGATCCCTCTCGTCCGGTACGGCATACGGGGCGAAACCACCAGGGAATCCGAACGGTTACGAATTTTTATTAGCCAGCGAGCGCGCCACCGGCGAGTTGGGGAAGCGGGTGAGCAGCAAGTCTTGGTACGTCTGAGCTTTGTCCGGCTGGTGGCTGCGATAAGCACTGACCAGTCTTGTTAGCGTGACGGACAGATCGGCAAAATGCGTTGGGTTATCCAGCATCACCCGCACCAGACGTTCCGCGGACGCTGTATACCCGCTTGCAAGCAGGCGCGCGGCGAGCCGCTCGATCTGGGCTGGCGTGAGCCGGAGCTTGGGCCGCGCCCGTTTCAAATATTCTTCCGCGACATCGGCGATCAACCGGTCGGTTGCAGGGTCTCGTTCGGCGAGACTCAGTATTTCCAGGCAAACTTCGTGATAATCCTCACCGGCGGGTTCCTCCTGGCAAGCCTGATAAAGCTGATACAGCACGCGGCGATCTTGCGGACGAATGCGGTGCAGTGTCTTCAGGATGGGCTTGGCTCTGCCAAACTCCAGCTCATTCATGTACGCCTCGGCTTGGCATAACTTCTCCTGATATCGGGCGGCGCGCTCCGGCTCGTCGAGATAGTCGGTATTGATCAAGGCGGGCCGGAATTTGAACGCCAACCCGATCAGCGCGCCGCTCAAAAGCCCGCCGATATGGGCCAGATAATTGATATTACTGATATCGGAAAAGGCGAAATATCCGTAGATTTCCCAAGCCACCCACAAGACCAGCAATACCAGGGCCGGCGCCTTGGTGTAATTGAAATAGACCAGAACGAAGTAAAAAAAAGACACCCGCCGCCACCCAAACAGTACGGCGTACAGTCCCATGACGCCCGAGATGGCACCCGAAGCGCCGATGCGTGGCACGATGCTGTCGCCATTGAAGAGAATATCCAATCCGGCGGCCCCCAAACCCGCCGCGATATAACTCGCGAGAAAAATCCAGCCGCCCAGCGTCGCTTCGACCATGAAACCGACCGCGAACAAAAACAGCATGTTACCGACCAGGTGCGCCACGCCGCCATGTAGAAACATGTGAGCCAACAGCGATTGCACATCGACTTGCGCAGGGCGCAGACCGAGGCGTTCCGAAGTAACGCGGTTCAGGAGCCGCTCAAACTCCACTCTTTTGATTTGCCATTCCGCGTATTGCGCATCCTTGAGGCTGACGATTCGGCCACCCCGCAAGCGTTCCATATAGGTTTTGTCGCGCTGCATCTTGAGCAAAACGCCGATATCGAGCGGCGAACGGTTCGCGGCTGAACTGGTGGTCGGACGCTGGGAAACCCCATTCACATAATCGACATAGCGCGGCAACTCGATCCGGTCGAGGCGCGACTCAAAATAATAGCGGATGGCATCCTTCATGCGCCGCTCATCGTCGCTTTGAAAAAAAATAAAAACCAATATATTGGCAAGAACAAGCAGGAGCATGACAAACGGCGGATGGCGCCAGTCGGGCTTGCGATCAAAGGGAATGAACATCAGCCACCGGTATTTCTTGGTTGGATTTCACTATGCTCGATCACGATAACGCTCTATCAACCGCCCTAATCCCCCCGCTCCACCCTGACCACCTTGATCAGGTTGGCGCCGCTGGATGCGCCGACAGGCACTCCGGCGGTGAACACCACGATTTCGCCTTCCCGCACCAGATTCTTGTTGAGCAGAAACTCGGTGGCGGACCCGAGTAGATCGTCCACGGAGGTGACGACGGCTCCCAGTTGCAGCGGCGTCACCCCCCAGACCAGAGCCAGTTTGCGCAAGGTGGCGACTTTCGGGCTGAAGGCGATCAACGGCGCCAGCGGCCGAAACTTGGCCAGGCTCAGCACGCTCGCTCCGCTGTTGGTGAAGCCGACGATATAGCGGGCGCACACCTTGTCGGCCAGATCCATGGTGGCGAAATGGACGGCATCCTCGATGCGCAGGGAGGCCCTGGCCAGCAGTTCCTCCTGAGTCAGGACGTTCTTCTCCATCAAGGTCTTAAAAATATCGCTGGCCTCGACGCTCAGGGCGATGGCCTTCATCATCCGCACCGCCTCGACCGGATACTGACCGGCGGCGGTTTCCGCCGACAGCATCACCGCGTCGGTCCCGTCCAGAATGGCGTTAGCGACATCGTTGGCCTCGGCGCGGGTTGGCCGGGGATTGTTGATCATCGATTCCAACATCTGGGTGGCGGTGATCACCGGCTTGCCGGCGATGTTGCACTGGCGGATGATGCTTTTCTGCATCAACGGCACGTCCTGCGGCGAGGTTTCCACCCCCAGATCGCCGCGCGCCACCATGATCGCGTCGGCCACGGCGATGATCTCCTCAATATGTTGGTACGCTTCCGGCTTTTCGATCTTGGCGATGATCGGAATTTTGCGGCCGTAGGTAGTCAGCATGACATCGATCAACTCCTTGACGTCGTCAGCGTCTCGCACGAACGACAGCGCCACGTAATCCAGCCAGTGGTCGTAGGCGAACTGCAAATCGGCGCGGTCCTTGTCGGTGATGGCCGAAATCCTGAGCTTGACGTTGGGCAGGTTGACGCCCTTGCGCGGTTTCAGCCGGCCGCCGTTGACCACCTGGGTGAAAATCTCGCGTCCCTCGATGCGTTCGACGGTCAGTTCAAACAACCCGTCGTCGATCAACACCCGGTCACCCGGCTTCACCTCCTCGTGCAAGTCGCGATGGTCGATGGACACTTTTTTGAGGCCATCATGGATTCCCCCCACCAAATCGTCGGTGGTCAGCACCAGGGTTTCGCCGGCCGCCACGTCCAGGGATTCACCCTCCAGTTGGCCGAGCCGAATCTTCGGACCCTGCAAGTCCTGAAAGATGGCGATGTAGCGATTCAGCTTCTGCGCCGCTTCCCGCACCAGCCGCACCGACAACGCATGATCGTCGTGATTGCCGTGCGAAAAGTTCAGCCGGATCACGTCGGCCCCTTCCCTCAGCAGTTTTTCCACCGTGTCCGGATTGCGGGAATTCGGCCCCAATGTCGCCACAATCTTGGTGAACTTCACGTTTTTCGCCATGTTCGGTGTCGCCCCCTAGCCGGAACGGTTCTTAAAATCAAACGGTTATCTTCCTATTCCCCAAGATAGAGTGTAAAGGATGCGACCGCCGTCCTCAAAGTGGTTCGCGCCAGGAACCAGGCTGATCCAAAGTTCGGGCGGCAATTCGCGCCTGCTTGATTAAACTGATGCGTGCAAGACAAACCAACGCGAGGTTTTCAATGGCTGACGTTTTCACCCGTATTTTGCGAATTGACCTGCCCGACGCGCTGCAATGCGACGAATCCGGCAAGAATCCGCCCTTTACGATCCGCTTCGTCACCGACGGAACGGTGCCATTTCCCCAAGTAATCCTGCACGCGCCGGACGGACCGTGCCTGATCAAGGGCGACGCGATCCAGGCCAGCGCCGGCGGCGGCGGCGAATACACCTACACCGCCAGCGTTCCGGCCGGGCTGCTGTGGCCCAACACCATCAACGTGCAGGTGGAGGGCTGCCGCAAGGCCGATATTCGGCAATCCGGCGGCGGCGACTGGATCAAGGAATTCCGTCCGTTGCGGATCGCGCCGAACGCCAAGCTCAAGCCGGTCATCCGGGTCGCGACCGGGCCGGGCGATGCACCGGTCAAGCTGTATTTCGGCATCCACAAGCACATGCACCAGCCCTACTACAACGCCACCGACCAGCTGTACTGGGACGGCGAGAAGGATTCGATCTTCGGGGCGCGCGGCGGTCCCTACACCCATTTCATCCCGACCGCCGTGCGCCAGTACGCCAGCGGTGGCCTGCCCCACGCCGGGTTGTCGACGAGTTGGAGCGGCTCGCTGATCGAGCAACTGGACCGCTGCGCCGCCGACGGGCTGTGCGGCGGGCGCTTCGGCGGCTGGAACCACGAACTGCGCGCCGTCGCCCAGGAAAAGACGGTTCTAGGCCATCCCCGTGTCGATTTCGTGGCCTTCGGCTTCTTCCATCCGCTGATGGCGCTGACCCCGGCCCGCAACATCGTCAAGCAGGTGGAATGGCATCGCGGCATCATCCGCGCCGCCTTCGGCGTCGAGGCGTCCAGCGTGATGTTTCCACCGGAGACCGCTTTCCACGTCCGCATGATTCCGGCGCTGAACCAGGCCAGGGTCAAGGCGGTGATCTACGATTCCATCCACCGTTTTCGGGCGTGCAAGGATTATCCCTACGCCGGCATCAACGAGGGGATGCTGCCGCCCAATCCCGCCGAGCAGGTCAACCCGCCGGTCAACGACTGGCTGCAACTGCGCAACATCTGGGCGGGGTCCAGGATTTCGCCGAGCCTGCTGCGGCCGGAGTACGTCCAATACGAAGACCCGGACGGGAAAATTCACCAGATCATCGCGGTGCCGGCGGAGCGCTACATCGGCAACGAGGATGCGCGGGGCGGGTTCGGCGCGCTGCAATACCCCGACGTGCTGGGGCAGGTCTACAACCAGATTGTCGATACCGGCACTTTCGATCCGAAGCATCCGCCATTCTTCCTGCTGCACTCCGACGGCGACAATCACGGCGGCGGCGCGGATAGCTACTACAACCACAACACCGGGCAATTGGTGCAGTGGTTGCAGGGCGATCCGCGCTTCGAGCTGACCACGGTTCACGATTATCTGGACCGTTTTCCGCCCGATCCCGCCCAAGCCGCGCACATCGAGCCCGGCTCCTGGAGCGGCGCGGACAACGGCGATCCGCAGTTCATGAAGTGGTTCAGCCGTTACGACCAGCCCTACTCGCCCGACCTGAATTCCTGGGCGGTGCTGACGGCGTTCCAGAACATGGTCCACGCGCTGGAGGACGCCCTGCCCGGCAAGCCGTGGCTGGACGACATCAGCCGGCTGATGCTGACCGCCGAGACCAGTTGCTACTGGTACTGGACCGGCCAGCACATCTGGGACCAGCAGGTGACCAATGCCGCCAACGCCGGTTACGGGATGGTCAAAAGCGAGGTGGACGCGCTGTTGTCCGCCGGCAAGGACCGCACCGGCCCGACCATTTTCGCGCCGTGGGTCACGCCGGAAAATCCGGGCGGCAAACGCTGGGGGCAGGGCTGCCTGCTCGACGCGCCGCGCGAGGGCACGGTGCATACCTTCGTCCACGACATCGCCGGCCTGAAACGGGTGACGCTGGTACTACGCGCCGCCACGGGTGAAACTCGCCTGGCGATGACCGACAACGGCCCGTATCCGTCGCAGACCGGCGCGGCCATCGTCGCGCATTACTACACCGCCAAGCTGCCGGTCGGCGCCGGCGACGTGCGCTATTACATCGAGGCCGAGGACGGCAAGGGCAACGTCTCGCGCGGGGCGCTGGAGCGGGTGTATTTGGCGTAAACCTTAATATGGTCGGAATCCGGGGAGACCCGGATTCCACAGCAGTAGTCCTGTAGTAAAGTTGATCGACGGGCTCTCATTTCTCGATCCAGACGCGCGCGACGAAGAAAGCGCCCTGAACCTCGGATACGCTCAGCGTCCGCCGGTTGGGATTGTCTGGCCAGGGATCGCGCACCGTCAACTCGCTCAGCGCAACGTGGCCGTCGCGAAGTCTTGAGTATCTGACGGCGGTCAGAACAGTCGCATGCCCCAACGCGCCGACGATGAGCGGGTTGCCCCGGTCGAGCTCGGCGACGATGCGCCTGGCCCCGTCGTTGAAGAACATGGCCGTCGTCATATCGACCGCCGCTTCGGCAGCGCTCTCCAGCCGCGGCTTGCTAGTGCGTACACTGAGGGCAGCATCTGGAAGCTGCTCGGCGCTGGCGCGGAAACGGAAGCCGTATTGATCGATCCAGTCGCCCCTGACGGCTTGGATGATCTGGGCCGTGTTTGCCGGTGCGCACACCTCCTTTCCAAAAATTTTCCGGACTGCCGCCTCCTGGGCCATCTCGCGACCCTGCAAGGAGAACACCGCCTGGATGCACGCCGCCCAGCACCATTGCGGACAGCGTTGCCGAACGGTCGGTACGTTGCCGATCACGAGGCCGGTCTCACACACCGGCGCTCCCTGAGCATCAGCGCTCGTGCAGCGCGTCGCGGCGGACGCCTGTCCCGGGAGCACTGCTGCGAGAGCAGGAAGAGCCCACAGGATCTGTCTGCGTGTCATCATTATGAACACTCCGATTGCGATTGGTCTATGCGCTCGCGGGCTCGGAAGCGCGCTCCCTGAGCCTGCGGCGGATGCGCATCCAAATCTGCGCCATGATCACGCCGGGAATCGACCGGCTGTCGCGCCTGACGATGTGCACGAGCGGGCGCTCTCCTGTGGTGAGCAGCGCCGAGCGGGCCTCGGCGTTCTGCATGAACTTCGCCCGGCATGCCCGCTCCATCAGTTGCCAGTGGTCATAGGTTCCGACGGTGATCTCCGCGCCCCCGTAGGCGATGATCCTGCCGTATCCTTGACGGCTTCCCTCGGAGCGCGCGCGCGGGCCTTCGCAGTCGGCAATCCGCAGCCGATCCGCATCGAGCGGGTACTTCAGCCCTTGCCAGAACGACTCCACGGATCGATAGCGGCGACCGTCGAGCTCGAAGGGCGTGCTCGCCAGATTGCTGATCGTGCGCGCGACCGGATCGGCGCTGTTGCTGACCACGTTGATGGGCTCGCGACAGGCCTCGATCCGCTCGCCGAGGTCGTGCAACTCCAGCGGCTGCCACTCGGACTCCTGGTCCGGGCGGGCCAGCAGCACGTGGCCAACGTGCGCCGCCTTCCAGCGGGCAAGATGGGTGGCCTCGTCCTCCGTCTGCGGGATCAAGACAATGAGCGCGTCTTTCAAGATGACTTTCATGCATACCTCGAAGCCGGATTGGGTACGCAGTTACCTCTCAATTGCTCGCGAACCTCCATCAGCACGCGGCCGGCTCAGTCGTGGCCGAATTCATCGGGCCCGATGCTCCAGAACGGCTCATGCGGATTGTCCTCGATCAGCTCCGCATTGCCGGTCGCCAGCAGCAGGGTCGCCAAGTCCGCATTCTGCGCGTACTTCGCCGCATCGGCACGCCGCATGATGTCGAACTTGACCTCATGCCAGTCGCCCCGCGGCAAGGCGCCGTTCTTCTTGAACCACGAGCCACACGAATAGCGCCGCGGTGCCTGCGGCGCTCGGTGTGTGCTCGATCATGGGAAAGGTCTCCCGTGGCGCGCAGCGGCCCCCAAGGACGCCAAAAAGGCGATGCGAGTCGGCACCGCGACCATGGCATTCAGCTCCTCCGCATTTTCTCCTCGATCCAGCCGGCCAGCCCCAGAAACCCGCCGAGCGCTAAGATGCCTAAGGCTTTGAAGCGCGCCGCAGCCTCAAGGGCCGGGAGACCGAGGGATAGCAGCGGGATCAGCGCAAGAGGCAATCCAATGATCAGTGCGAGGCCTTGCGCGATGCGGTCGGGACTGCCGTCTTCACGAACCAGCCGGTCCCAGAACAGCATACCGAAGAAGGCTGTGCCGACAGGGAAGCCGAGCGCACCCGTGGCAGCGCCGACCGCCTCTCCAAGCCTGGCGCCGCTGGCGCCCACGAGCCAACCCAACACCCCGAAGGTGACCGTGAAGTAGACCGCCGCAGCGATCACGGTTCCAGCGATGCATACGACAAGCATGAATACGGTGGTGACGATATTTTTCATGGCTATGCCCCTGCCACTTTTCTCCTAGCCCATCGAGGTGATAGGAGGTGATAGGAGAGATGATAGGAAATCGCTTTTTCAAGGTTTTTTGGATAGCAGAGGTTATTAATGCTGTCAAGGCCATTTTTGTACCGATGTCATGGGAGTTGAAGACAAGAAGCACCACGGTGCTGCACCGTGGTGCTCGCCACGATGGGGAGCTCGGTGCAAATTCAGCAATTCCCGGTCTCTTTGATTTAGGTTCTTCGAGAGTTCTTGTAGAGTCAGCTAGGCCGGGCTAAAACACCACTCCAAATTTATTGATTTAAAAATAGTAATGCCGACCTTCAGCCAGATTGACAGGCTGAACCCCGTCTAGAGGGGCCAATTCCACAAGAACCCTCGAAGAACCGATATGGCTCTTAGGAAGTGACGATGGTCGTTCGAGTTAAAGCTTGCAGCCGCCATTCATCGGTGCCAGCCTATCCCTCACCGGTAACAGCACATTTCACATTCGCGCCTCCGGCACGACGGCGGCAGCAACTCAACTCCAAATACCGCGCGCTATCCACCCAGAGGAAACCGCCATGGCGACAGATTACTACCTGGACAACATCGACCTGAAAAACGGCGCGAAACCGCTCACGGCGGTCTGCGTTCCCAACGGCTTCAAAGCCGGCGAGAAGGCCAACATCATCCTCTTCCTGCACGGCACCGGCCAAACTTCGATTCGGGACTACTTCCAGCAACCCGATCACGATTTACGGACCAGTTTGGACAGTCCAAGTCCCGTCAAACAGGTCATTTTGATCGCCCCCACCCTCTCGCAGAGCGCGCAGGGTGGCATTCTGGGTGGAGACGAAGCGGATACCATCCCCTCCAACGCCCTGCAATGGTACTTGCCCCTGGTCTCGAAGGAATTGCAAAAGCAAAAACCCAACCCGCCGATTCCCGAATTCGATGATCCGAGCAAGGTCGACAAGATCGTTCTGGCGGCGCATTCCGGCGGCGGCAAGGTCATGCTCGCCCTGGCAAGAACCCGGGGAGCGGACAAATATGCTGACAAAATCGTGGAGTGCTGGGGGTTTGATTGCCTCTACGGTCAAGCCCACGGGGCGCTATCGACGCCGACACCCGCGCCGGACCCCAAAGCGCCCCAACCGCAATGGACCGCGTGGGAGAGCAAGCACAACGCACACCGGGAAATGCTCTGGGCCAACTGGTTGCGCGACAGCGGAGTCGTGTTTCACCTCTACTGCGCGTCGGGTCCCCGGGGAGGCGGCACCGCGACGCGCTCCACCAACCTCGACAAACTGGCGAAGCGGCGGAATTTGACCAAGGCTCATGTCGTCTTCGACGCCTCGGCCACGCACGACGGGATCATCAAACCCCGCTTCGAGGAGCGGCTGCAAGCTCTAAATTTGTAATTTTATCGACACGAAATCAGGCCCTACTGTGTTGGCCCGAACCTTGCTAATATCACGCTCACACTCAAAAGGAGGAATCCATGGCCAAGCGCACTCTGCCCAATTTTCTTTCACTTTGGTCGAGCTATCCCACCGAACAACATCCCTGCAATCAAGGCTGGGAAAATCAATGCGCGATTCGCATGAGCGTCTGCCTCATCGGCGCCGGCTTCGATCTGACCAAGTACACCGAGCCCAAATGCAAGCACGGCCACGCGCGTGGCGCCGAGTCACTGGCCAATTATCTGTGGAACCAAGTGGGCCGTCCCAAAATTTCCAAAACGGCGGACGAAACTCGCGCCACGGTCGGCGGCAAGACCGGCCTGCTCTTTTTCAAAGACATCACCGGTTTTCGCGGCGGCCGCGGCGATCACTTCGATCTTTGGAACAATGGCCAAACCAAAACCGGCGAATACATCGATTTCTGCAAGCAAACCTGGTTTTGGGAGGTCAGTTAGGATGATCGAGAAACGGCGCCTGCTGTTTTCCCTGGCAATTCTTGCCTGCAACCCCGGTCACGCTGGAAAAGAATTTCCCGAAGGGCGGCCGATATCTCCACCACCTTCGACTCAATCAAGCGCGCAAACCGCCGATGTCGGTAACTTCAAGCTGAGCCTGGCCGGCTGTCGCTTGACTTACGAAGGCGCCGGAAAAACCGGGGCGGTCGATTTCGATTTTCCGGCTCCCTGCCAGTTCAGCCGAAACGCGGCGGGCGCCGTGCGGGTGGTGCGTACCGGCAACAACCAAACTCTGCTGGTCGAAAGCTCGCGCCCGGCCGACCCGTCCACTCGCTTGACCGCCAGTGATTGCGCCACCTTCATTCGAGGCGTCACCGTGACCCCCAAAGATATTCGCCTATCGGCGCAAACCCAAAAAGTCGCGCGCTGCTTGCCGGCGGAGTGGGACGAAAAGATGTTTCATATCTTCGCCGCAAACACCCAGCCCGCCGACGTCCCATCCAAAAAATAACGCCGAAAAAGCTCGCCCGACGAAACCGCCGACGTCATTCGGTTGGGGTGGCGGTGCGAGCGCATCGGCAAAGGCAAGCCTTTCGCGACCGAAGCTCATTCATTCTCTTTGGCCAACTCGGCCGCCAGTCGCTCCACTTCGGTAAACTCCCGATCCGCCGTCGGCAAGGCTGGCCGCTCCAGCAGCACGACGGGAATGCGCAGTTGCCGCGCCGCCGTCAGCTTGGCCTCGACCGCGCCGCCACCGCTATGCTTGGCCACCAGAACGTCGATCCGGTTTTCCCGCAGCAGAGTCAATTCCCGCTCCAGGGCAAAGGGTCCGGCGACGCACAACAGGGTCAGGCGCGACGAAGCCGGCGACTCCGCCGCCAGGCAGCGGACCAGCCAATGCTGCTCCGGCGGGATTTCCGCCGCGTGGCGCAAGGGTTCCAGGCCGATGGTGAAAAACGGTCGGTGAAACTCCCGCAGCGCCATCACGATTCCGGCCCAGTCGGCTACCAGGCGCCAATCGTCGCCGGGTTCCGGTCGCCACGGTGGGCGCCGGTAGGCCCAGAGCGGAATACCGGCCAACCGAGCCGCCCGCGCCGCGTTCCCACTGATGCGCGCGGCGTGGGGATGCGTGGCGTCGATCAGCAGTTCGATGTCGTTCTCGCCCAGAAACGCCGCCAAACCTTCCGCGCCGCCGAACCCGCCCACCCGCGTCGAACAGGGCAGGTCCGACAACCGCCCTTTTCCCGCGATGCTGTACGTCACCCGATGAGCCGGCGCCAGCAGCCGCGCCAACCGCGCCGCCTCGCCGATGCCACCCAGAATCAGGATGCGCATTACGCGAAATCGGCATGACCAACCAGCCGGCCCTCGCGGTCGGTGGCCCATACTTCCACCGCCACCGTCGACGGCAGAATGGCGCGAGCCTGATCGCGCGCCATGACGCAAATCCGGTCGCCCAGCGGCAAACCCGCCGCATGGGCCAACATCAGCGCTTGTTGGCTAGTGTTGGCGGTTCGCATCGCCTTTTGCAATGCTGTATCCGCGCCCAGCGCCGCCGCCTCCACCGCCAGCAGCGCGAGATCGACGCTGGAACTGCGACTGTGCAAATCCAGATGGCCCGCCGCCAGCTTGCTGACCTTGCCGAAACCGCCGGCCAGCGTCAGACGGGGAACCGGCGCACGCCGCAAGTGCTTGAGCACCGCGCCGGCGAAATCGCCCATTTCGATCAACGCCATGTCCGGCAACGGGTAACAAGAGCGCATGGCTTGCTCGCTGGCGGCCCCGGTACAAGCCACGATATGGGTCAGCCCATTGGCTCGGGCAACCTCAATCGCCTGCTGGATGGAGGCAACGTAGGCGGCGCAGGAAAACGGCCGGACGATGCCGGTCGTGCCGAGGATGGACAGCCCGCCGACGATGCCCAGCCGGGGATTGAGTGTTTGCAGCGCCAACTCCGCCCCGTTCTGAATGCCGAGGGTGACCTCGAAGCCGCCACGATAGCCCCACTCGGTCGCCAGTCGCATCAAATGCTCCGAAATCATCCGGCGCGGCGTCGGATTGATGGCCGGCTCGCCCGGTGGAATGGGCAAGCCGGGTTGGGTCACCGTGCCCACCCCCGGTCCGGCATGGAAGCGCACTCCCGGCGGTTCGCTCAACGCTACTCGGGCGAAAATCAGCGCCCCATGCGTCACGTCGGGATCGTCGCCGGCATCCTTGATCGTCGCCGCCTCCGCCCCCATTGCCGTCCACCGGCAATATTCCAGCCGGAATACGGGGCGTTGGCCGCGCGGCAGCGTGATTTCCACTCGATCCAGTTCAAGGTCCGCCAGCAATCGGTACGCCGCCGCCAGGGCGACGGCGGTCGCGCAAGCGCCGGTGGTGTAGCCATAGCGCAGGGAGCGCTGATTTTCAGGGGTTTCGGGACGCATCGACTTAAGCCAAGGTGGAAAATATCATGGGCAAGGAAGCTTCGTTCCACGGATCGCGCTTAACATCGAACCGCCTGCTCCCCCGTCGCCAGCCATCGGAATCCATCATGTCCGCCACCTGCCCCGCCCTGCTGCTCAGCGCCCCGGCCTCCGGTCAGGGCAAGACCACCGTCACCGCCGGACTGGCGCGCTATCACCGCAATCGGGGCCGCACCGTGCGCGTATTCAAGACCGGGCCGGATTTTCTCGACCCGATGATCCTGGAGCGCGCTTCCGGCCAACCCGTTTATCAACTGGATTTGTGGATGGTCGGCGAACGCGACTGCAAGGCGCTGCTGCACCGGGCCGCGCAAGAAGCCGACCTGATCCTGATCGAAGGCGTCATGGGTCTGTTCGACGGCACGCCTTCGAGCGCCGATCTGGCCGCTCTGTTCGGCGTGCCGGTGCTCGCGTTGATCAATGCCCACGCCATGGCGCAAACCTTTGGCGCGGTCGCTCATGGCCTGGCGCATTACCGTCCGGAACTTCCCTTCGCCGGGGTGCTGGCCAATCGGGTCGCGGGGCCGGGCCACGCCGAATTGCTGGCCGACAGTTTACCACCGGAGTTGCGCTATTTCGGCTGGCTGCCGCGCGACGGTGAAATCGCTCTGCCCGACCGCCATCTGGGTCTGGTGCAGGCGGCCGAAATCGCCGATCTGGAAAGCCGGCTGGAGAGCGTCGCCGCGCTGGTCGGCCGCACCCGGCTCGCGGAATTGCCGCCGCCGGTCTTCTTTCCAGCCGCGCGCATCGAACCGCCGGCGCGATTGCTCGACGGCGCGCGGATTGGCGTCGCCCGCGATATGGCGTTCGCCTTCTTGTATCCGGCCAACCTGGATACCTTGCGGGCACTGGGCGCGGATCTGGTATTTTTCTCGCCGCTGGTGGATGCGGAATTGCCCGAGGTGGACAGTGTTTATCTCCCCGGCGGCTACCCGGAACTGCATCTCGACGCGCTGGCCGCCAACACATCCATGCGCGAGTCGTTGCGGCGGCATCACCAGGCCGGCAAACCGCTTTATGCCGAATGCGGCGGCCTGCTCTACGCCCTGGAGTTGCTGGCCGACAAGGAAGGTCATCGGGCGCCGATGCTCGGCTTGCTGCCGGGTCACGCGGCTTTGCAACCGAAGCTGGTGGGATTGGGAATGCAGGCAGTGGAATTGCCGGAAGGCGAACTGCGCGGCCACACTTTCCACCATTCCCGGCTGGAAACGCCGCTAAAGCCGCTGGCGCACGGTCGCCGCCAGCGCGACGGCAAGCCCGGCGAGGCGGTTTATCGGGAGGGACGGCTGACCGCCTCATATCTCCATCTGTACTTCGCCAGCAACCCGGAAGCGGCGGCGCGGTTGTTCCTGCCGTGATCAGGCGACATCGAACCGGTCGAAGGTCATGGTGAACTGACCGCGCCCGCGGGTCATGCCGCGCAGATCGGTGATATACCCCAGCAGCCGATCCAGCGCGCAGTCGCAATGAATGATGGTCATCTCGCCCAGCGTTGTCGTGCTTCGGATCGTGGCCCGCCGGGCCTGTAAATCACCCATGACGGCGCCGACATCGCTTTCCGGCGCCACCACCTCGGTCGCCATGATCGGCCGCAGGATCAGACCGCCCGCCCGGGCCATCGCCTTGCGCGCCGCTTCCGCCACCGCGACCCGCAACGCCGTCGGGTTGGACAACGCGCCGAACAGTTCCACCGCCAGCACGCGCACCGCCAAATCCTGCAACGGTGATCCAGTCGTCGGGCCGCTGTCGAGCACGTCACTGGCGCCGCTCGTCACCGCGTCCCGCTGCGCCGGATTCAGCTCGACGCCTTCGGGCTCGACGCGCGGCTCGGCGATCACGGTGGTGCCCGCCCCCCGTGGCAGCGGCTCCACCGCCACCCGCGCCCAGGCTTTCAGTTCCAGCTTCTTGCCGTCCGGCTGCTCGATCTGGCGATGGAACAGATTTTCGGCCTCGGCGGCCTGGGCGATGGTTTCGCGCAACACCACGTCGGGATTGCCAACCCGGATGTTGACGTTGAATTCCCGCCGCAGTCGCTCGCCCGCGATTTGCAAGTGCAATTCGCCCATGCCCCGCAACACCCGCTGGCCGGTTTCCCGATCCTCCTCGACCCGCAGCGTCGGGTCCTCCTGCTGCAACTTGTCCAGCGCCTCCAGCAACCTCTCCTCGTCGGCGCTGGATTGCGGCTCGATGGCCAGGCCCAGCACCGGCGCGCGGGTCTCGATGCGCTCCAGCCACAGTGGATGCGTCGGCACGCACAGGGTATCGCCGGTGGTCGCCCAGCGCAGCCCGGCCAGCAACACGATCTGACCCGCGGTCGCCGCGTCCAGCCGGGTCTTGTGGTTGGCGTCCACCTCGAACAGCCGCGCCACCCGTTCCTGACGCAGGGTTCCGTTCGGACCGGGAATCGCGACCTCGTCGCCGGGTTTCAGGATCCCCCGATACAATCGGGCGAATACATGGCGGCGGCCCTCCCACAGTTGCACCTTGAACGCCAGCGCCGCCAGCGGTCCGTCTGCTTCCATCGCCACCGATTCCTCGCCGCCGCCGGGTCGGTGGGCCAGACTCGGCGGCCGTTCGGTCGGAGCCGGCAACAGCCGAACCACCCCGTCCAACAGCGGCTGTACCCCCTGATTGCGCAGGGCGCTGCCGGCGAAACAGGGACAGACCCTGCCGGCCAGGGTGGCCTGGCGCAGCGCCGCCCAAATGGCCTCCGGCTCCGGCTCCTCCTCCGCCAACACCCGTTCGGCCAGGGCGTCGTCCATTTCCGCCGCCGCCAGCAACAGACTCTCCCGCCAGGGCTGGACCCGTTCCCAGTTCGCCCCGTCGCAGGGCGCAACTTCCACCCGCTCGCCCTTCTCGCCGGTGAACCGCAACTGGGTCTTGTCGAGCAGGTGAATGACCGAACCGTCGTAATCGGGCAACGGTACGGTGACCGCCACCGGCTCCATGGCCAGCCGTTCGCGCACCGTCGCCAGGGCGCGAGTGAAATCGGCGCCGGGCCGATCCAGCTTGTTGACGAAGAACAGCGCGGGCAAACGGAACCGGGTGCGCTGGCGCCAGACGGTCTCGGTCTGCGGCTCCACCCCGCGCACGCCGTCCAGCACGATCACGCAGCCGTCCAGCACCCGCATCGAGCGCTCGACCTCGATGGTGAAATCGACGTGGCCCGGCGTATCGATCAGTTGAATTCGATGTTCGCGCCAGGGCAACTGGGTCACGGCGGCGGTGATGGTGATGCCATGCACCTGCTCCTCGACCGTGTAGTCCATGTGGGCCGCGCCCTCGTGGACCTCGCCGATCTTGTGGGAGGCGCCCGCATAGTACAGCATCCGCTCGGTCAAGGTGGTCTTGCCGGCGTCCACGTGCGCGGCGATGCCGATATTGCGCACTCGCGCAAGGTCTGGAGCCCTGGACATGGCGGTTTCCCAACATTGGGTCTTGGAACGGAGAGCACAGGGTGCGGCGGCGAAGCCCGCGTTCCCATCTCCCGTTGCCTGTCACTCTCCCGGCGTGATCCGCCGGCATTCCAGATAGAACCGCTTCTCGTCGGCTTCGCCCATCGAGAAGGTCTTTCGGGGCAGCACGCCGTCGCGGATGATGGTGCGGAAGAAGTCCTCCTTGGCCAGCGCCGGCAGGTAAAAGCCGATGTTGCCGGGTCGCGCGCCGAGTTGCTCCAACGTGTCCCCGCCATGGATGTAATCGAGCCGCGCGCCGGGCTGGCTCGGCAGGTATTGATCCAGAAACGCTTGCAAGCCGGCGACCGGCAAGGTCAGGCGCGGTTGACCGATGGCCAACACCCCGTAACGATTCTCGCTGACGAACCCGATGACGTGGCGGCCGGGCGAACGCCGCATCTCCCGCCAGGCTTGCTGGGCCGCCTCCCAGGAAGGGTAATCGAGCACCGCCAGCGTCGAGCCTTGGGCCGTAAGAAATTCCGCCAGCGCCGTCAACAATCGGGTGCGATCGACGTTGAACGCCACCCGGTGGATCGCCTCGAATTCCAGCCCCTCGTCGTGGAGATTGACCAGCTCCACCAGGGCATGGCGGGCGGGATGGTTCATGATCGCCGCCGGATCGGGGGCGGCGCGCTTGAGGTTTTCCCAAATGACCTTGGCGGTGGCAAAGGAATGATTGCCATCGCCCATGGCGTACAACAGCACCGGCGCGTCGCTGACGCCATAACGGGCGTTGAACGCCGCCGGCTCGGCCAGCCGCGCCAACTGCTCCACAACCCATTGGATCAGCATCGGATGTTCGACCCGCCAGCCACGCACCCGACCGCCGTCCAGCATCAGCGGAACGTCGTACAAAGTCTCCAGCGGCTCGGCGAACAGAGGGTCGATCACCGCGTGTTCCGGATCGTCGATCAGCACCATGACGTGCGGCAGTTCCAGTGATGCGCCCTCGCGCACCCGGATACGCGGCGGCAGACGCTCCAGAATGGTGCCCTCGGTGGGACGAATCAAGGTTCGGGCACCGGGGTTGAAATCGTAATGCTCCAAATCCAGCGCCACGATCAAGCCCTTGCGGGTCCGACCCAGCGCGGTCTCCCGTTCCACCCGCACCAGGCCGGGTGGTTGCGGAACCAGGATGCCGTCGGCCAGATAACGGCGCATCGCCTCCTGAATGGCCGCGATTCGCCGCGTTTCGTCGGCCGCGCCCAGATAGACTTCCGGCAGGATCAGCCGCAACGTGGATGGCGCATCGCCCACCAGCGCGTCCACCCGCGCCCAGTAATCCGGCTGCGAGGTGTATTGATCGCAGGCGACCACCGCCCACTTGCTCAGATCCTCGCCGGGCCGGGGCAAAAGCAGCGACGGGATCTGTAGGCCGATTCCAGCGAAATTCATCAACGGCATCTCTCCAGTGGCGGGCGCGGGCGGGCGCGGCGGACAAAACGACGCAAGCTTAACAAAAAACAGGCGGCCCGCTCACCATCGGCAACGTGGCCGGCCATGACGTACAATGATCCGGTCAACCATGCCCACCAGGTATCCAGCCATGCGCAAGCTGTTGAGCATCGTCATCGCCATCGTCATCGTTGTGATCCTGCTGGGCGCGGGCGCCGTCGGCTACCTGTGGTACAGCACCAAACAGGAGATGGACCGGATCGTCACGGAAGCCAAGCCCTTCGCCGAAATCAGCTACGGTGGCATCGAAATATCCCCGGCCGGATCGGTGGGCGTCAGCCGCTTGCGGATCAGGCCCATGGTCCTTGACGACTCCATTTCCATCGGCGCCGTCCGACTTAACACTCCCAACTTCCTGACCCTGCTCAATGTCCGCTGGCAACTGAGCCAAAATCAGTTACCGGAGTCGCTGGCGCTGTCGTTCCACGATTTCGAGCTGTCGCTGAGCGGCGGCATTCTCGGCGTCGATCCCGGTGGTCACGCCGACGAAAGCTCGCCGTTCGACCACCTGGACGCGCTGGGCTGCGGGCCGATCACCGCGTTCGGCGCCCCCGAATGGCGGGAAATGGGCTACGACCGATTCCTCGGCAACGTGGAAATCGGCTATCGCATCGATCCCAAGAACAACGTGCTGGAGCTGCGCCTGGACAGCGACATGCGAGACTGGGCAACGCTGAACCTGAGCATCGGCCTAGCCCTGACCAAACCGCCGAAATCGTTGATGGAACTGCCCCTCTCGCTCACGCCCAAGCTGGCCAAGCTGAACTTCATGCTGCGGGACGACGGCCTCAACCAGCGCCGGAACGCCTACTGCGCCGCCAAGGCCGGCAAATCGCTTCCCGAATACCTCGCCGATCATGTCCAGCGGGTGGTGGAGCGCCTGCGCGCCAACGGCGTCACCCTGGGACCCGGCATGATCGACGCTTACCAAAGCTATCTGACCCAAGGAGGCGCCTTGACCATCACGGCCGCGCCCCCCGCGCCCATCAACCCCGCCGAGCTGCGCGAATACGCTCCCGCCGACATCGTCAAGCTGCTTGGACTCCGGATGAAGGTGAACGAAGTCGCGGTTACCGACCTCACCGTGGACTGGAACGCCGCCGAAATCACCAAGGCGCTGAACATCAAACTCAAGCCCGAATCGGAACCGGAATTGGAACCGAACACCGCCTCGGCGCCGTCCCCCTCTCCCTCTCCCGCCGCAACCAAAAAAATCTATCAGACCTATCACCCCATTTCGATTGGCGAACTGAGCCAGCATGTCGGCAAGATCGTGAAGCTGCGCACCGCGAGCGGCGCGCAGTATCGCGGTCAACTGGACGGCGTCGTGGAAGGCATGATCCGCATCACGGTGCGCAAATCCGGCGGCAGCGCGGTGCTTTCCCTGCGCACCCACGACATCACCGCGATAGAAGTGCTGTACTGAGAGGTGCTTTCCGACAGGCTTCCGTAAGCGAATCCGCTGAAAAGACCCTCTCGCCCGCCGACGGGCGAGAGAGTTCCCGGCAGCTTTTCGGCGTTCCTCCAAGATGCCTTCACATCGCAGGTCCTCGCCTCCTCGCCGCCGCGTCCGCCGCCTGGCGAGGCGGAGCCGACGGAGACCGAGAGCCGCGGGCGGGTCCCCGTCATCGCCAGCCGGCATGTTACAATGCGCGCCTTATGTCGAAACGGGGTCCGTGGACAGCGAGCGGCGGCATTTCATGCACATCGAACAAGCCATCATCGAGGGATGCGAACAATTAGACATCCGATTGCCGGAGGGAGCCTGCGAGCGCCTGGCGGCCTATCTGTCCCTGCTGGAGCGTTGGAACCGCGCCTACAACCTGACCGCCGTGCGCGAACCGGAGGCGATGGTGGTCCGCCATCTGCTCGACAGCCTGTCCATCCTGCCCTGGCTGGAGGGGCCGCGGGTATTGGACGTGGGCAGCGGCGCCGGTTTACCGGGTATTCCCCTGGCCGTTGCCCGGCCGGACCATGCATTCTGCCTGCTGGACAGCAACGGCAAACGCACCCGGTTCCTGACCCAGGCCGCCGTCGAATTGCGACTGCCGAACGTCGACGTGGTGCGCAGTCGGGTCGAGGACTATCGTCCGGCTACTCCATTCAACAGCGTCGTGTCGCGGGCGTTCGCAACCCTGGCGGATCTGGTGGCCGACGCGGGGCGACTGTGCGCGCCGACGGGGCGGTTGCTGGCCATGAAGGGGATCTTCCCCGACGACGAGTTGGCCCGCCTGCCGCCTGGCTACCGGGTCGTCGGCGTTTACCCGCTGCGGATTCCCCATCTGGACGCCGAGCGCCATCTGGTGCATCTGGCGTTCGCTTCCCGAGACTGAACGCATGGCCGCCATCATCGCGATTACCAATCAGAAGGGGGGAGTGGGCAAGACCACCACCGCCGTCAACCTGGCCGCCTGCCTAGCGGCGCTGCGGCAGAACGTGCTGCTGATCGATCTCGACCCGCAGGGTAACGCCACCATGGGCTGCGGCGTGGACAAGCACACCGTGCCGGCCACCAGTTACGATGTCCTGCTGGGCGAAGCCACCTTGACCAAGGCCCTGCAATGGGTCGAAAAAGCCCAGATGCAATTACTGCCGGCCAACGGCGACCTGACCGCCGCCGAGGTCAACCTGCTGGAAAAGGACAACGCGCCCGGCCGTCTGCGCGACGCCCTCGCCCCGGTGGTCTGGAACTTCGACGTGATCCTGATCGACTGCCCGCCGGCGCTCAACATGTTGACGGTCAACGCCCTGACCGCCGCTCAGTCGGTGATCATCCCCGTCCAGTGCGAGTATTACGCGCTGGAAGGGCTGTCGGCGCTGCTCGACACCATCGAGAAAGTGCGCAAATCCACCAATCCCGGCCTGCGCGTCGAGGGTTTGGTGCGGACCATGTTCGATCCCCGCAACCGCCTGGCCAACGACGTCTCCGCCCAGATCGTCGAGCATTTCGGGGCGACGGTGTTCGAAACGCTGATTCCCCGCAACGTGCGGTTGGCCGAGGCTCCCAGCTACGGTCTGCCGATCATCCATTACGACGACAGCTCGCGCGGCGCCCAAAGCTACCGGGAACTTGCCAAGGAAGTACGAAAAAGATTGCGGCGGCCCGCCGCCAGGGTGGGCGAAGGAGCGGGCGCATGATCAAGAAAAAGGGCGGCCTCGGGCGTGGCCTGGACGCGCTGCTGGGCGTGGCGACGCGCGGCGAGGCCCCGCCGGACCCGGCGGCGGTCGAGACGTTCCGGTCGTTGCCGGTCGATTACATCCAGCCCGGTCGCTATCAACCGCGCCAGGACTTGCGCGAAGACAGCTTGCGGGAGCTGGCCGAATCGATCCGTGCCCAGGGCGTGGTGCAGCCGGTGGTGGTGCGGCCGCTGGGAGAAGGACGCTACGAACTGATCGCCGGGGAACGGCGCTGGCGGGCGGCGCAACTGGCCGACCTGCGCGAGGTGCCCGCCGTGATCCGCGAGGTGCCCGATCAGGCGGCCATTGCCATGGCGCTGATCGAGAACATTCAGCGCGAGGACTTGAATCCCCTGGAAGAAGCCACCGCCCTGCAACGACTGATCGTCGAATTCAGCCTGACTCACCAGCAAGCCGCCGATGCGGTGGGCCGGTCACGCGCGGCGGTGAGCAATCTGCTGCGGCTGCTGGAACTGGTCGAGGACGCGCAGCGGCTGGTGCGGGAACGCAAGCTGGACATGGGTCACGCCCGCGCCCTGCTGCCCCTGCCGCCGCCCTTGCAGCGGGAAGCCGCCCGCCAAGTGCTGCTGCGGGGGCTATCGGTCCGGGAAACCGAGGAGCTGGCCCGTCGCCTTCAACAAAGCGCCGGCGCGCCGGCGCCGGCGCCGGCGGCCAAGCCGCTCGATCCCAATATTCGGCTGTTACAGGATGATCTGTCGGAACGGTTGGGCGCGCGGGTGCGCGTGCGGCACGTGGCCTCCGGCAAGGGTTGCGTGGTCATCCACTACAACAGCCTGGACGAGCTGGACGGCATACTCTCCCGGGTCAAGTGACGCGGTAATTTTCGTTGACCCCACCGCGGCAAATTCCCTATAATTCGTGGCGCTCTACGCAGCCATGGAAAGCCAGGATGGCGGGTTTCGGGGAGAAATAAAACCAAAACAGACCATAAATAGACCTATAAACAGGCCCAGCGCGGTGCGGCGCCTAGAGAATTAGAAAAATGCGAGCCACGGGCGCAAAACGGGTCACCCGGACCATCCTCCTCATTCAACTGCTTGTCACGCTGTTGGGTGCCATCGCTTCCCTCGGCGTCAGTGGCGTCCAGGCCGCCTATTCCGCCCTGATCGGCGGTGGCGTCAGCACCCTGGTTACCCTGTACTTCGCCAGCCAGGTCTTCTCGGTTCGCGTCGGCTCGCCCGCCGCCAAGATCGCCCGGGCCTTCTATCTGGGCGAACTGGTCAAGCTGTTGCTGACGGGCGTCTTGCTAAGCGTCGCTCTGCTGTGGCTTGAGGTTTCGCCGCTTCCCCTCCTGTTGGCGTACATGGCGGCGCTGATGGCGTATTGGCTGGCACTACCCTTCACATTCGACGCTTCGGTGAGGACGCTATGAGCGAAAGTGGTCATTCCGCGACGGGGTACATCATCCACCACTTGACCAATCTCCGGTTCGATCTTGCCCAGATGAAGTTCCTGCACGGGGAAGAGACGGGTGGGTTTGGAGTTGTTCATGTGGACACCTTGCTTTTCTCGATCGGGCTGGGAGCATTGTTCCTGTGGCTGTTCACCAAGGCGGCGAAATCGGCGACCAGCGACGTGCCCGGGGGGCTGCAAAATCTCTGCGAGATCCTGGTCGAATTCGTCGATACCCAAGTCAAGGACTGTTTTCACGGCCGAAATCCGGTCATCGCGCCGCTGGCCCTGACCATCTTCGTTTGGGTGTTCTTGTGGAACGCGATGGATCTGCTCCCGGTGGATCTGTTGCCGGCCATCGCCGCCCTGCTGGGCATTCCCTATCTGCGCACGGTGCCCTCCACCGACCTGAACTCGACCTTCGGCCTGTCCATCTCGGTCTTGCTCCTGCTCTACTACTACGGTTTCAAGGTCAAGGGTCCCAAGCATTTCGCCATGGAAATCCTGACCCACCCCTTCGGCAAGTGGCTGATGCCGTTCAACCTGCTGTTGCGAATCGTCGAGGATCTGGCCAAGCCCATTTCGCTCGGTCTGCGTCTGTTCGGCAACCTCTACGCCGGTGAGCTGATCTTCATCCTGATCGCACTGTTGCCCTGGTGGATCCAGTTTACGCTCAGTTGGCCGTGGGCGGTGTTCCATCTGCTGATCATCACCTTGCAAGCCTTCATCTTCATGGTGTTGACCATCGTGTATCTGAGCATGGCACACGAGGATCACTGACCGAGCGCGAGGATTCCGGACCCGTCCGGCCGGATTCCTCCAGACCCGGTTTTCGTTCCATCCACACCCCAACCTCAATATTCGGGAGAAACTAATGGAAGCTGCAAGCCTGATTGCCAACGTGCAGGGTATGACCGTCATCGCCGTGGCCTTGATCATCGGACTGGGCGCGCTGGGCACCGCCATCGGCTTCGCCCTGCTGGGCGGCAAATTTCTGGAGGGCGCCGCCCGCCAGCCGGAGATGATCCCCGCGTTGCAGGTCAAGATGTTCATCGTCGCCGGTCTGCTCGACGCGGTGACCATGATCGGCGTCGGCGTCGCGTTGTTCTTCACCTTCGCCAACCCGTTCCTCGGACCGGTGCAGGCTCTGATCAAGTGATCTTCGGGGTTTCTCCACACCGCAACCCCGTGCATCCTGAGGAGGTAACCGCGTGAACTTCAATGCCACTCTGATAGGGCAGATGATCACGTTTGGCCTGCTGGTGCTCTTTACCATGAAGTATGTGTGGCCACCGATCATGCAGGCCATGCAGGATCGCCAGAAGCGCATCGCCGATGGCTTGGCGTCCGCGGAGCGCGGCGTGCGCGAGCAGGAACTGGCCAAGGCCAAGGCGGCGCAACTGTTGAAGGAAGCCAAACAGCAGGCCGCCGACATCGTTGCCCAGGCTCACAAGCGCGCCAACGAGATCATCGAGCAATCGAAACAGGAAGCCCGGACCGAGGGCGACCGCCAACTCCTCGCCGCCAAGGCCGAGATCGAGCAGGAAGTCAATCGCGCCCGCGAGCAACTTCGCAACCAAGTCGTCAGCCTTGCGGTTGCCGGCGCCAGCAAGGTTCTCAAGCGCGAGGTCGACGAAGCGGCCAACGCCGCCCTGCTGGATGACCTGGTCGCTCAGCTATAACCACATGGACCACGCCAATGGCTGAAACGACCACCGTCGTCCGACCCACCTCCGCCGCCCGGCCCTACGCGCGCGCCGCGTTTGAGGACGCGCAGGCTACCCAGGCGTTGCCGCTCTGGTCCGAACTGTTGCAGGTGGCCGCCGCCATTGCCGGCGATCCGGCCATGCAACGGCTGCTGGGTCCCTGGAATCCGCAATTGCGCGGCGAGCAAAAAGCCGATTTGGTGGCCGGATTGTGCCGCGACGTTCGCGGCGCCGCCGAGGCGATACCGGAGACGTTCGTCACCTTCCTCAAGATGTTGGCGGAGTTTCATCGCCTGCACCTGCTTCCCAGCATCGCCGTTCTGTTCGAACGGTTTCGCGCGGAAGCCGAAAGCGTTCTCCACGCCGAACTGATTTCCGCCGCCGCCGTGACCGATGCCCAGCGCAAGCGCGTGACCAAGGCGCTTAGGATAAGGTTCAAGCGCAGCGTCATGTTGAACTGCAAGACGGACCCGTCATTGATCGCGGGCGCGGTGATCCGGATCGGTGATCGGGTGATCGACGGTTCGGCGCGCGGCCGGCTGGACAAACTCGCCACGGCCTTGAGCCAGTAAGGGGAATACCGCTTTATGCAACTCAAACCATCCGAAATCAGTGATCTGATTCGGCAGCGCCTGCAAGGTTACCAGGCGACCGCCGAAGCGCGCACGGAAGGCACCATCGTCAGCCTGGCCGATGGCATCGCCCGGATTTATGGTCTCGACAACGCGATGCAGGGCGAGATGATCGAGTTCCCGGCCCCCCGGGAAGGCGATCCGGTCACCTATGGCCTCGCCATGAACCTGGAGCGCGATTCCGTCGGCACCGTAATCCTGGGCGACTACGAACATCTGGCGGAGGGCGACAAGGCGCTCTGCACCGGCCGCATTCTGGAAGTCCCGGTCGGCGAGGCGCTGCTCGGCCGCGTGGTCAACGCTCTCGGTCAACCGATCGACGGCAAGGGGCCGATCAACGCCAGTCAATCCTCGCCCATCGAAGTCATCGCGCCGGGCGTGATCGAGCGGCAGTCGGTCAGCCAGCCGGTCCAGACCGGCCTCAAGGCCATCGACTCCATGGTGCCGATCGGGCGTGGCCAGCGCGAATTGATCATCGGCGACCGCCAGACCGGCAAGACCGCCGTGGCGATCGACACGATCATCAATCAGAAGGGTAGCGGCGTCAAATGCATCTACGTCGCCATCGGGCAGAAGAACTCCTCGATCGCCAACGTGGTGCGCAAGCTGGAAGAGCACGGTGCGATGGACCACACCATCGTGGTCGCCGCCAGCGCCTCCGAGTCGGCGGCGATGCTCTACACCGCACCGTACTCCGGTTGCGCCATGGGCGAATACTTCCGCGACCGCGGCCAGGATGCCCTGATCGTTTACGACGACCTGTCCAAGCAGGCCGTGGCCTACCGCCAGGTCTCGCTGCTGCTGCGCCGCCCGCCGGGCCGCGAAGCCTTCCCCGGCGATGTGTTCTACCTGCACTCCCGCCTGCTGGAGCGGGCTTCCCGTATCAACGCCGACGAGGTTGCACGCCTCACCAACGGCGCGGTGCAGGGCCAGACCGGTTCGCTCACCGCCCTGCCGATCATTGAGACCCAGGCCGGCGACGTGTCGGCATTCGTGCCCACCAACGTGATTTCGATCACCGACGGCCAGATCTACCTGGAAACCGACCTGTTCAACGCTGGCATCCGACCTGCCATCAATCCGGGCTTGTCGGTATCCCGCGTCGGCGGCGCCGCCCAGACCAAGATCATCAAGAAGCTCGGCGGCGGTATCCGGCTGGCCTTGGCCCAATATCGCGAGTTGGCAGCTTTCGCCCAGTTCGCCTCCGACCTGGACGAAGCCACCCGCAAGCAGCTCGAACGCGGCCAGCGCGTGACCGAGCTGATGAAGCAGAAACAATACTCACCGATGTCGGTGGCCGAAATGGCGATTTCGCTGTTCGCGGCGGATCGTGGTTATCTGGACGACATTGCCCTCAACAAGATCGGTAATTTCGAGGCGGGCCTGTTGGCGTATGCGCGGGCGAACCAGGCCGGTCTGATCGACAAGATCAACGAAAAGGGCGACTACAACGACGAGATCGAAGCGGGCCTGAAGAAGGTCGTGGAAGATTTCAAGACCCACTACGTCTAAGCGGGTGTCACCATGGCCGGCGCCAAAGAGATACGCACCAAAATCAAGAGTATCAAAAGTACTCAGAAGATTACCAAGGCCATGGAAATGGTGGCGGCGAGCAAGATGCGCAAGGCGCAAGATCGCATGCGCGCGGCCCGGCCCTATGCGAACAAGATTCGCAACGTCATCTCGCACCTGGCCCATGCGCATACCGAGTATCGCAGTCCGGGACTGGTGGAGCGCGAGGTCAAGCGCGTCGGGCTGATCGTGGTGTCGACCGACCGTGGTTTGTGCGGAGGGTTGAACACCAACCTGTTCAAGGCGACGATCACCGCCATGCAGCAATGGCGCAACCGGAATGTTGAGATCGATGTATGCACGATCGGCACCAAGGCGTTCCAGTTCTTCCGCCGACTGAAGGGCAATATCGTCGCCCATGTCGCCCACCTGGGCGACACGCCCCGATTCGAGGACGTGCTCGGACCCGTGAAGGTGATGGCCGACGCCTTCGCGGAGGGGCGTGTCGACGCGGTCTATCTGGTGTACAACGAGTTCGTCAACACCATGAGCCAGAAACCCAAGATTGAGCAGTTGGTGCCGGTGACCACCGAGGTGAAGGAAGCCGCGCCCAGCCATCGTTGGGATTACATCTACGAACCGGATCCCAAGGAGTTGATCGAACTGCTGCTCCGACGTTATGGCGAATCCGTGGTCTATCAAGCCCTGGTGGAAAACGTCGCCTGCGAAATGGCCTCTCGCATGGTCGCCATGAAGAGCGCGTCCGACAATGCCGGCGCTCTCATCGATGAGTTGCAACTGATCTACAACAAGGCCCGGCAGGCGTCGATCACCCAGGAACTGGCCGAGATCGTGGGTGGCGCCGCGGCGGTATAAGGTCACGGCGCGCGTCCGTTTTCGCTCTGGCGCGGGCGCGTGGTGAAACAAGCTTAAGAGGAACCCAATCATGAGTTCTGGCAATATCGTGCAAATCATCGGCGCGGTGGTGGACGTCGAGTTCCCACGCGGGTCGGTGCCCAAGCTCTACGACGCGCTGCGCCTCGATGAGAACGGGCTGATCCTGGAAGTGCAGCAGCAGTTGGGCGACGGCGTGGTTCGGACCATCGCCATGGGCCCGTCGGAAGGGTTGAAGCGGAATATGGCGGTTTCCAATACCGGCGCACCCGTGACCGTGCCGGTGGGTACGGCGACTCTGGGGCGGATCATGAACGTGCTGGGCGTGCCCATCGATCATAAGGGACCGGTGGAGACCGATGCCTATCGGTCGATTCACCAACCCGCGCCCAGTTTCGCCGATCAGTCCGGCGCCACGGAATTGCTCGAAACCGGCATCAAGGTCATCGACCTGCTCTGCCCGTTCGCCAAGGGTGGCAAGATCGGCCTGTTCGGCGGCGCTGGCGTGGGCAAGACCGTCAACATGATGGAACTGATCCGCAACATCGCCATCGAGCACTCGGGTTATTCGGTGTTCGCTGGCGTGGGCGAACGCACCCGCGAGGGCAACGACTTCTATCACGAGATGAAGGAGTCGAACGTGCTCGACAAGGTGGCGCTGGTTTACGGCCAGATGAACGAGCCGCCGGGCAACCGGCTGCGGGTGGGGCTGACCGGCCTGACCATCGCCGAGAACTTCCGCGACGAAGGCCGCGACGTGCTGCTGTTCATCGATAACATCTACCGCTACACCTTGGCCGGCACCGAATGCTCGGCGTTGCTGGGCCGCATGCCATCGGCGGTGGGCTATCAGCCGACGCTGGCCGAGGAGATGGGCGTGTTGCAGGAACGCATCACCTCGACCAAGACCGGCTCCATCACCTCCATTCAGGCGGTGTACGTGCCCGCCGACGACCTGACCGACCCGTCGCCGGCCACCACCTTCGCCCATTTGGACGCCACGGTGGTGCTGTCGCGCCAGATCGCCGAGCTGGGCATCTATCCGGCGGTGGACCCTCTCGATTCCACCTCGCGGCAGTTGGACCCGCTGGTCGTCGGTCAGGACCATTACGACACCGCCCGCGCGGTGCAGGGCACGCTGCAACGCTACAAGGAACTGAAGGACATCATCGCCATTCTCGGCATGGACGAGCTGTCCGACGAGGACAAGCTGGTGGTGGCGCGGGCTCGCAAGATTCAGCGTTTCCTGTCGCAGCCGTTTTTCGTGGCCGAGGTATTTACCGGCTCGCCCGGCAAGTACGTCGCGCTCAAGGACACCATCGCGGCCTTCAAGGGCATCGTCGCCGGCGAATACGACAGCCTGCCCGAGCAGGCGTTCTACATGGTCGGTTCGATTGACGAAGCCGTGGAAAAGGCCAACAAGCTGTAATGGGTTGGCGGCTCAAGGCGGCGCATCGCCGTCGAAGCCGCGATCCGTTCGCAACCGACAAGGGGACGCACCATGGCCATGACACTGCACGTCGACATCGTCAGCGCGGAGAAGGAGTTGTTCTCCGGAGCCGCCGAGATGGTGACCGCGCCGGGTGAATTGGGTGAGTTAGGTATTTTGCCGCGCCATAGCCAGTTGTTGACGCGGTTGAGACCCGGTCAGGTTCGGGTTCGGCTGCTGGGCGGCGAGGAGCAGTTATTCTACGTGTCAGGGGGGTTGCTGGAAGTCCAGCCGCATGTGGTTACCATCCTGTCCGACACTGCGGAACGCGCCAAGGATTTGGACGAAGCCGCGGCGCAGTCCGCCAAGCAACGCGCCGAACAAGTGATCGCCGACCATCGCAGCGAGTTTGAATATGCCCGGGCCAAGGCCGAACTGGCCGAGGCAATCGCGCAGTTGCAAACGATCGAAAGATTGCGCAAGCTACGCAAATCGAGTTAATCCAGGCTAACAATAATAATCATCTCGACCCCGCTAGGCCGTGACCCCGTGTCACGGCCTTTTTGTTTACGCTGGATAGGAAAAAAGCATAGCGCGATTGCCCTGTTTCGAATCCGCCGTCCGGAGCCTGGATTGGGGAAGGTTCGGTATAATGTGAGAGTTTTTTCAGAGAGGCGTACCCGTCATGCAACAGCTTTCGGTCGTGATCCTTGCGGCTGGCAAAGGTAAAAGGATGGCTTCGGATTTGCCCAAGGTATTGCATCCATTGGGCGGCAAACCGTTACTGGCTCACGTCCTGGCGACGGCCGGCGATCTTGAGGCCACGGCGCGGCTGGTGGTGCATGGTCATGGCGGCGAGCGGGTCAAAACCATCTTCATACACGAGCGAGGCGTGCAATGGGTGGAACAAGTCGAACAATTGGGGACGGGTCACGCGGTGGCGCAGGCCCTGCCGCTGCTCGACGATGCTGGCGTGACGCTGGTGCTGTATGGCGACGTGCCGCTGATTCGCGCCGAAACCCTGCGGCCGCTGGTGGCTGCCGCTCAACAGGGCAAACTGGCGCTGCTGACGGTCGAACTGGCCGATCCCGGCGGCTATGGCCGCATCGTGCGCGACCAACAGGGTCGGATATGCCGCATTGTCGAGGAGAAGGACGCCACCGCCGAGGAGCGGCGCCTGCGCGAGGTCAACACCGGAATCCTGGCGGCCGCGACCCCGAAACTGCGTGGTTGGGTCGCCCAACTCGACAACGACAATGCCCAAAGTGAATATTACCTGACCGATGTGGTGACGCTGGCGGTGCGCGACGGCGTGGCGGTCGAGGCATTCGCGGTGGCCGAGCCGGAGCAAGTACTCGGGGTCAACGACCGTGGGCAACTAGCGCAACTGGAGCGGTTCCACCAGCGGCGCCAGGCCGAACGACTGATGCGTGAGGGCGCGACCCTGTTGGACCCGGCTCGGGTGGATCTGCGCGGTACGGTGACCACTGGCAAGGACGTGGTCATCGATGTCAACGTGGTGTTCGAAGGCACGGTGCGGTTGGGCGACCGGGTGCGGATCGGATCGTGCTGCGTGCTGCGCGACGCCATCATCGGTGACGATGTCGAGATTCTGTCGCACTGCCGAATCGAAGGCGCGGAGGTAGGAGCCGGATCGCAGATTGGCCCCTTCGCCCGCTTGCGGCCGGACACCCAACTGGCGGCCGGCGTGCACATCGGCAATTTCGTCGAGACCAAGAAGACCCGGATCGGGCTGGGTTCCAAGGTCAATCACCTGACTTACCTCGGCGATGCCGAGATCGGCGCGGAGGTCAACGTCGGGGCCGGCACCATCACCTGCAATTACGACGGCGCCAAGAAGCACCAGACGGTGATCGGCGACCGCGCCTTCATCGGTTCCAACAGTTCGCTGGTGGCGCCGGTGCGGATCGGCAAGGGCGCCACGGTGGGCGCGGGGTCTTCGGTCAGCCGCGATGTACCGGATGGCGGTCTGTGCTTGACCCGTGCGCCACGCAGGGACATCGCCAACTGGCGGCGGCCGGTTAAGCCGAAAAAGGGCTGACCCACTTTTCTTTTGTTCACCACCCTCCAGGCAAGCTGATATGGTCAAAACCCGTTTCGCTCCCAGCCCCACGGGCTATCTGCACATCGGTGGCGCCCGCACGGCGCTGTTTTCCTGGTTGTATGCCCGTCATCATGGCGGTTCCTTCGTGCTGCGCATCGAAGACACGGATCTGGAGCGTTCCACCCCGGAAGCGGTGAACGCCATCTTGGAGGGCATGAACTGGCTGGGGCTGGATTACGACGAGGGGCCGTTTTACCAGACCCGGCGATTCGACCGTTACTACGAAGTGCTGCGCCAGTTGTTGCGGGAAGGCAGCGCCTACTATTGCTACTGCACCCGCGAGGAACTGGAGGCGCTGCGCGCCGAGCAGATGACCCGCAAGGAAAAACCGCGCTATGACGGCCGTTACCGCGACTATCAGGGACCACCGCGCGAAGGGGTCGAGCCGGTGGTGCGATTCAAGAATCCACTCAACGGCCAGGTCGTCGTTGAGGATTTGATTCGCGGCCATATCGTGTTTCAGAACGCCGAACTGGACGATCTCGTCATCGCCCGCGCCGACGGCAGCCCAACCTACAACTTCTGCGTGGTGGTGGACGACATGGACATGAACATCACCCATGTGATCCGGGGCGACGACCATATCAACAACACACCCCGGCAGATCAACATTCTCAAGGCACTCGGCGCGACAGTCCCCTGCTACGCCCACGTGCCGATGATTCTGGGGCCGGACGGACAGAAGCTGTCCAAGCGACACGGCGCCGCCAGCGTCATGGAATATCGCGATCAGGGTTATTTGCCGGAAGCGGTGCTGAATTTCCTGGTGCGGCTGGGCTGGTCGCACGGCGATCAGGAAATCTTCTCGCTGGACGAGATGGTAAGGCGCTTCGATCTCGACGGGTGCAACAAGGCGGCGTCGGCGATCAACCCTTCCAAGTTGATCTGGTTGAACAAACATTATCTGAAAACCCTGGAGCCGGTGCATGTCGCCCGCCATTTGAGCTGGCACATCGGCCAGTTGGGCATCGACCCCAGCGAGGGACCCGCCCTGCCCGAGGTGGTCAAGGCTTTCGCCGAGCGTTCCGACACCCTGAAAGGAATGGCGGAAGCCGCAAGCTTTCTCTACCGCGAATTTGAAACCTATGACGCCAAGGCAGCCAGCAAGAATCTGACGGCCGCCGCCGAAGCTCCCCTGCAAGCGGTAAGTCGAGCGTTGTCCGCCTTGCCGGAGTGGCGGGCCGGGCCGATTCACGCGGCGGTGAACCAGGTCGCCGAGGAAACCGGGTTGGCGCTGGGCAAGGTGGCGCAGCCGCTGCGGGTCGCGGTGTGCGGCACAGCGGTATCGCCGCCCATCGACATCACGCTGGAACTGCTGGGCCGGCGCAGGACCCTGGCGCGGATCGAGCGGGCGTTGGGCTTCATCACCCAGCGTCCCGGCGGAGAATGACTTGTGTCAGTCCCGCCGCTACAATCCCCTCCCCTCTCGCCCACCCACCCCGGATGATCCAAGCCATGCAGGAACTCAATCCCTATTTCAACCGGATCAACGACCTGCGGGGACGCTGCGCGTCTCTGAGGGGGTATCTTTAACTTCGAAACCAAGCGCGAGCGGCTGGACGAGGTCAACCGCGAATTGCAGGAACCAGATATCTGGAACAACCCTGAACGGGCGCAGGCGCTGGGCAAGGAACGCGCCCAGTTGGAAATCGTGGTCAACCGCTTGGAACATCTCGACCGGGGACTGAACGAGGTCGCCGAATTACTGGTTCTGGCCGGCGAGGAAGGTGACGAAGCGGCGGTCGTCGAAGTGGCGCGAGACCTGGAAACCCACGCCTGCGTGGTCGCCGATCTCGAATTTCAGCGGATGTTTTCCGGCGAACTGGACGCCGGCAACGCCTTTCTCGACATTCAGGCCGGCTCCGGCGGCACCGAGGCGCAGGACTGGGCCGAAATGCTGCTGCGGATGTACTTGCGCTGGGGCGAGCGGCGCGGGTTCAAGACTGAGTTGCTGGAAGCCTCGCCGGGCGAGGTGGCCGGGATCAAAAGCGCCAGCGTGCGGTTCGAGGGCGACTATGCGTTTGGCTGGCTGCGGACCGAAACCGGCGTGCATCGCCTGGTGCGCAAGTCGCCGTTCGATTCCGGCAACCGCCGACATACCTCGTTCGCGGCGGTGTTTGTGGCGCCGGAAGTGGACGACAGCATTGAGGTGGACATCAACCCGGCGGATTTACGGGTGGACGTGTACCGCGCCTCCGGGGCGGGCGGCCAGCACGTCAACCGCACCGAGTCGGCGATTCGGATCACGCACCTGCCGACGGGCATCGTGGTGCAATGTCAGAACGACCGCTCTCAGCACAAGAACCGTTCGACCGCCATGAAGCAGCTCAAATCCAAGCTGTACGAACTGGAGTTGCAGAAGCGCAACGCCCAGGCTCAGGCGTTGGAAGACAGCAAGGCTGACATCGGCTGGGGCAGCCAGATTCGCTCCTACGTGCTGGATCAGTCGCGCATCAAGGACTTGCGCACTGGTGTCGAAACCAGCAACACGCAACCGGTTCTGGACGGCGATCTGGACGAATTCATCGAGGCCAGCTTGAAGAGCGGGTTGTAAACGGTGCTTGCGGGCGCGGCTCAGATTTCGCGCCCGAGCGCCTCCACCGCTTCCTGCGTTTCCAGCCATTCCGTTTCCAGCGCGGCCAGCTCCCGGTCCACTTCACCCTTGCGCATCAGCCACGTCTTGAGGCGGTTCTTGTTGGCGTCGTCGTAGCTGCCCGGATCGGCGAGAGCGGTTTGCAGGTCTCGCTGTTCGGCGTGCAATGTTTCCATCCGTTGTTCCAGTTGCCTGATGCGTCGCTCCAACGGCTTGCGCTGGAGCGCGAGTTGTTGCCGACGCTCCGCGTCCTGGCGTTTCTGTTCGCGGCGGTCGACGGCGCTGTTGCCGTTGCCGGCGGCGCGCGGCGCGGTGTCCCGGTTGACGGTGCGCTGACGCTCGCTCAGCCAGTCGCGGTAATCGTCCAGATCGCCGTCGAACGGCCGCGCTTGCCCATCCGCCACCAGCAGAAACTCGTCGGTGACCGTGCGCAGCAGATGGCGGTCGTGCGAGACCACGACCAGCGCGCCCTGGTAATCCTGCAAGGCCAGGGTCAGGGCATGGCGCATGTCAAGATCGAGATGGTTGGTCGGTTCGTCCAGCAGCAACAGATTGGGTCGCTGCCAAACCAACAGCGCCAGCGCCAGCCGCGCCTTTTCGCCACCGGAGAACGGTTCGACCGGGTCCAGCGCCCGGTCGCCGGCAAAGCCGAAACCGCCGATGAAATTCCGCAATTGCTGGTCGGAGGCGCGGTCGTCCAGTTGTTGCAAATGCCGCAAGGCGCTCCAATCGGGTCGTAACTGTTCCAATTGATGCTGGGCGAAATAGCCGATGGCCAAGCCTTGCCCGATTTCGATCCGTCCGGCCAGCGACGGCAACAGTCCGGCCAGCAGCTTGATCAGGGTGGATTTGCCGGCGCCGTTCGGCCCGAGCAGACCCAACCGGGCGCTGGGACCGATGACGAGATTGACGTTGTCCAAAACCTGCCGCTGGCCATAACCCGCCGCTACCTTCTCCACGCTCAACAGTGGGTTGGGCAATCGCTCCGGTGCGGCGAAACCGAATTCAAAGGGTGAATCGACGTGGGCGGCGGCGATACGCTCCATGCGCTCCAACGCCTTGATCCGGCTTTGCGCCTGGCGGGCCTTGGTGGCCTTGGCCCGGAAGCGGGTAATGAAGCTTTCCAGATGGGCGATTTCCCGCTGCTGCTTTTCATACGCCGCCTGTTGCAGCGCCAGCCGGGCGGCGCGCTGCTCCTCGAAGGCGGCGTAGTTGCCGGGGTAAAGCGTGATTCGCCGCTGGTCGATGTGGGCGATGTGGCTGGCGACGTTGTCCAGTACATCGCGGTCGTGGGAGATGAGCAACAGCGTGCCTGGATAGGCGCGCAGCCATTGCTCCAGCCACAGCACGGCGTCGAGATCGAGATGGTTGGTCGGTTCGTCCAGCAGCAGCAGATCGGAGCGGCACATCAAGGCCCGCGCCAGGTTCAGCCGCACCCGCCAGCCACCCGAGAATTCCGCGACCGGCCGTTCCATCTGGTCGGCGTTGAAACCGAGTCCGGCCATCAGCTTGCCGGCGCGGGCGCGGGCGCTATAACCGCCGATGGCGTCGAACCGCGCGTGTAGCTCCGCCTGGTGCGCACCGTCGTGGGCAGCCTCGGCGGCTTGCAGGTCGCGTTCGATCTGGCGCAATTCGGCGTCGCCGTCCAGCACGAAATCCAGCGCGGGCATCGGCAATGCCGGGGTTTCCTGGGCGACATGGGCGATGACCCAGCGCGGCGGGAGATCAAGGTCACCGGCGTCGGGATGCAGTTCGTCCAACAACAGCGAAAACAGACTGGACTTGCCACAGCCGTTGGCGCCGATCACCCCGACCTTCCAGCCGGGATGAATCGTTACCGAGGTGGTTTCAAACAGCGGCTTGCCGCCGCGTTGCAGGGAAAGTTGGCGCAGAGTCAGCATGGCGGACAAAGTTTACCAGTTTGCCGGCAATGGTGATTCAACGGGTTGGTCAGGCCTATTACAATCGGACATCATCCAAATTCCCGTCCACCACGCTTCGAACCGCCATGACCGATGAAGAACTGTTGCGCTACAGCCGGCAAATTCTGCTGCCGGACTTCGACATCGAAGGGCAAGAGCGGCTGCGTCAGTCCGGCGTGTTGATCGTCGGCCTGGGTGGGCTGGGGTCGGCGGTGGCGATGTATCTGGCGGCAGCGGGCATCGGAAGTTTGACGCTGGTGGATTTCGACCGGGTGGACCTGTCCAATTTGCAACGGCAGATCATCCACCGCACGGCGGATATCGGCCGGCCCAAGGTCGAATCGGCGCGCGACACACTCTTGGCGCTGAATCCGCTGGTGGAGATCGTCGCCGTCCCGAAAATGCTGGACGACACCGAATTGCTGGAACAGGCGCGGCGGGCCGACGTGGTGGTGGACGCCTGCGACAATCTGCCGACCCGACTGGCCATCAACGCCGCCTGCGTGCAGGCTGGCGTGCCGCTGGTGTCCGGGGCGGCGATCCGGCTGGAAGGACAGCTACTCGTCTGGCGACCGGGCGGGACTGGCGCCTGCTACCGCTGTCTGTACCGCGACGCGGAAGTAACCACCGAGACCTGCGCGCAAACCGGCGTGCTTGCCCCGGTGGTCGGCGTGATCGGCGGCTTGCAGGCGGTGGAAGTGGTCAAGGTGCTGACCGGGCTTGGCGAGACGCTCGACGGTCGACTGCTGCTGCTGGATGCCGCGCGCATGGAATGGCGGACGCTAAAGGTTCCGCGTTGGCCGGAATGTCCGGTGTGCGGCGATAAAACGGCATGATGGTTCATCCATCCACCAAATTCAGCGAAACCTCAACGGAGAAACCCGCATGACCTTTTCCATCGTCGCGTTCGATCCCGCCAACGGCGATCTCGGCGTCGCCGTGCAGTCCAAGTTTCCCAATGTCGGCGTCTCCATCCCGTTCGCCAAGGCGGGAGTTGGAGCAGTGGCAACCCAATCCTATTGCAACACCAGCTATGGCCCGCGCGGGCTGGCGCTGCTGGAAAACGGCGCTTCGCCCGAACAGGCGGTGGCGATTCTGACCGGTGCCGACGCACAGCGGGATTATCGCCAGGTCGGCATCATCGACGCCCAGGGTCATGCCGCCAGTTTCACCGGCGCGCGTTGTTTCGACTGGGCCGGCAGCTTGCGGGGAGCGTGCTGCGCGGCCCAGGGCAATACCCTGGCCGGCCCGCCGGTCGTGGAGAGCATGGTGCGGACGTTCGAGACCACGCCCGGACCGCTGGCGGTGCGATTGATGGCCGCCTTGCAGGCTGGCCAAGCCAACGGCGGCGACCGGCGCGGCCAGCAATCGGCGGCGCTCAAGGTCGCGCGGGCCGGCGGTGGTTATGGCGGTTTCGACGACCGCTACGTGGACATCTCGGTTTACGACCATCCCGCGCCCATCGCCGAACTGGAACGGCTGTATGCCATTCACCGCCTGACCTACTTCCGCGGCGACCCCGGCCAGTTGGTCAGGATCGATACCGCCCTCGCCAACGAGTTGCAGCAAATCCTCCACGCGCGCGGCTTCCACAAGGGCGTCGCCAGCGGCGTGTGCGACGAGGAAACGCTGCGGGCGCTGCGCGATTTCATGGGTTGGGAAAACTACGACGAGCGAATCCGCGACGACGACCGGATCGATCTGGAAGTGCTGGCCGACATTCGCCAGAAACATGCGGCCTGGTTGCGGGCACGCGGTCGAACGGAAACGACTGGCTCTTTCAGTCCGCCGGGCGCCGTCCAGGGACGCTCGTAGCCGTCTTTCAAGCACGCCGCCCATGATACCCGACCGCCCCGATACCACTCCCCTCGCGCGGGTCATCGCCTACCATCAGGCGAGCAAGCATCACCTGAACCGCTACGCACCCGGTCCTGGCGGACTCGACTGGGCCAATCAGCCCGATCCGTTTCGTCGCTACGCTGGAGCGCCGCGCCTTGAGCTCCCGTTGCGAGCCGACTCCCTGGCCACCCCGTTCGAGTCGATCCGGCGCGGCGAGCGGTCAGCCCCCTACCCTCTCGAACGCGACTCGCTGGCGATCCTGTTCGAACTGGCGCTAGGGCTGTCGGCCTGGAAGCAGCACGCGGGTTCGCGCTGGGCGCTGCGCTGCAATCCGTCCAGCGGCAACCTGCACCCGACCGAGGGCTATCTGATCTGCCCCGCCCTGCCCGGCCTGAACGCCGGCGTCCATCACTACCTGAGCCACGATCATGTGCTCGAACAGCGCGCCGCGCCGCGCCGCTCAACCTGGGGCAACGGACTATCCGGCGGAGTGGTGTTGGCGCTGACCGGCGTTCACTGGCGCGAAGCCTGGAAGTACGGCCTGCGGGCCTACCGCTACTGCCAGCACGATTGCGGCCACGCCATCGCCGCCGTCGCCTACGCCGCCGCCGCGCTGGGCTGGCGGGCGCGGTTGCTCGCCGGCTGGGGCGACGCCGATTTGGCGGCCGTGCTGGGGCTGGACCGGGCGGAAGATTTCGCCGACGCCGAACTTGAAAGCCCGGAGGTCGCGTTGTGGGTGGGCCCCGAACCGTCGCCGATGGATTTGTCGCCCGGCACGCTGGCGCGCGATCTCTCCTTCACCGGTCGCGCCAACCGGCTGAGCCATGCTCAGCGCGACTGGCCCGGCATCGATGAGGTCGACCACGCCGCCCATCGACCCGGCGCGATTCCGTCGCCCGTCTTCCAACCCCCTCCGCGCCCACCCCTGGCCGAGTCCGGCTGCCAGGCCAGCGCCGCGACGCTGATTCGCCAACGGCGCAGCGCGGTGGCGTTCGACGGCGCGACCACGCTTCCCGCCGAGCGCTGGTTCGGGATGCTGGACGCGCTGCTGCCGCGTCCGGACGCGCCGCCGCTCGATGCCTGGCCGTGGTGGCCGCGCGTGCATCCGCTGTTGTTCACCCACCGGGTCGAAGGCGTATCGCCCGGCATCTACTTGCTGGCGCGGACGGCGGAGGCACTACCGGAATTGCGCGGCGCGTTGCATGGCGAATGGGAGTGGTCGCGAGTCGAACCAGCGCCGGAACATCTGCCGTTGTACCGGCTCACTGTGGGCGACGCCCGCGACGCGGCGCGCGCGATTTCCTGTCATCAGGACATCGCCGCCGATTCCTGCTTCGCGGTCGGCTTTCTGACCGAGTTCGCGGGTCCGCTCCAGGGCCAGCCGTGGGCCTACCGGGAACTGTTCTGGGAAACCGGCCTGCTGGGGCAGAGCCTCTACCTGGAAGCGGAAGCCGCCGGCATCCGCGCCACCGGCATCGGCTGTTTCTTCGACGACGCCATGCACCGATTGCTGGGGCTGGACGGCCTGGCGTGGCAGTCGCTGTATCACTTCACCGTCGGCAGCCCCATCGAGGATCGGCGCGTGCGGAACCTGCCGCCTTACGTGCATTTGCGCCGGCCGGATTGATTCGGTCCCCAGTCAAAAGTCTTCCACCGGCCGAAACCATGAGGGGCAACCGGTCGGTTGCCCCCCACGAATATTCGGTTGGAACCCTCATGACGCCGGCTGATGATCGAGGAACTGTCGGTACAGGTCGGCGCCGCTCGTCAAAGCGGTGGTTACAACGCGGCCCCAGCTTTCTCCAATTCGGCATAGGTGGTCGGCTGCCGCGAGCGATTGATGTCCAACCCCAGCCGCGCGCCAATCTCCGACAGCGAGAAAATGCCGCGCACCGCCGGTATCTCGGTTTCGGGATCGATGTCCAGGACCAGGGCGTGCTGGCGGTTGACCTGCCGCAGGGTCGCGATGATGTCCCCCACTCGCGCATCCAGTACGTCTTCCATCATCAATACTTCCAGTTTCACTCGAAGGGTCATGACATCGGAGACGAACAGGTCCTCGCGAGTGCAGTGGGCCTTGGCCAAAATCCGGTTGACCTTCTCGCCGTCGATATCGCGGCTGGTGACCAATCCGAGGATGTTGTCATCGGCATCGACGACCAGCAGGATGCGCACTCCGCGCTTGATCATGATGTCCAAGCCCTGGCTGAGCGGGGTCGATAGTTCGGCGGTGACGGCGGTCACCTGGCAGAGGTCGGTCATCACCGACAACGCGGGGTCGTCGGTGGTGATGCGTCGGGGCAACCGCTGCTTGGGTCGAGCGTAGCGAATTCCCCGGTCTAGGCGGTGCAGGGGCAACAAACGATAAGGGTGTTTCATCAAGGCTCTCTCCTGTATGTCGGCACAACGGCGGCTATAGCCATCGTTCGTTATTATTTGCCACCGAATTATAAGGAATTATTAATTGTTAATAAATGTGGAAAATTGTCGTGCTCATATCCCGTTCGCTGGTAGCGCGGAAGCAAACCCGCCGCATCGGCGTTACCCCCTACCCTATCCCCCGCGCCCATAGCACCAGAACCCCGCCAACAGCAATCCCCCGCCCAGCAGCCAGGCATCCGACTGCAACAGGGTCAGCACCCCGCCGAGAACGCAGGCGGCGCCAAGAATGGCCCCGCGCAACCCCATCAGCGGGCTGGCGGCCGGCGCGGGGTCGGGGCGGTCGAGCGCGCGAGACGACCGGGCCAGCAGTTCGGGCAGCCGCCCGGCCAGATCGAGCAGTTCCGGACCGTTGCGCCACAATTCCCGCGCCAGGCGCTTCACCTGGAACTGCTCGCGGAAGATGCGACCAATGTACAACCGCGACAGCGCGACCACATCCAAATTGGGGTCCACCATCCGCCCGACCCCCTCGAACGTGACCAGTGCCTTGACCATCAGCACCAGATCGACCCGAAAATACATCCGGTAGCGGCTGCCCAGCCGCATCGATTCCAAAATCAGCCGGGCGATACTGAAATCGCCATGCCGGGCGCGCAGCAGGAAGCGCCGCGACAACTCCACCACCGCCCGCCGGAATTCGGCGGGGTTGCCGCCCGGCCCGAGATCGGCGATGCCGCTCAGATGCCAGGCAGCCTTCTCGACATCGCCGTTGACCAGGGCATGGTAGTAGTACAACAGCCGCCGCCGGGTCTCGTCCCCAAACCGGCCGACCATGCCCAGGTCCACGAACCCTACCCGAACCTCCGGACCCGGCAGGATCAGCAGGTTGCCGGCGTGCAAATCCGCGTGAAAGAAACCGTCCCGGTACAGCATCCGCAAAATCGCCAGCGCGCCCAGCTTGACCACCCGCGTCCGCGCCGCTTCCTCCAGGTCGAAGGTTGCCGGCTCGCCCGGCTTGAAGCCTTCCAGATATTCCATGGTCAGCACGCTGGCGCTGCTCAGTTCCCGGACTATGCGCGGAAACACGATGGCCGGCAGATCGTGAAAATGCGCGGCGAAGGTTTCGCCATGGTCCGCCTCGGTGGTCAGGTCCAGTTCGCGGACGGTATAGACGCGAAATTCCCTGATGATGGCGGCGGGCTGATAATGAGGAAACAGCCGGTTCAGCACGCCGCCGAGCAGACGCAGCAACACCAGATCGGCCAACACCGTCTCGCGCACGCCAGGCTTGAGCGCCTTGATCACCACGGCCTGACCCGCGCGGGTCGTGGCGCGATGCACCTGCGCCAGCGAGGCGGAACCGAGCGGCCGCTCCTCGACCTGGGCGAACAACTCCGGCAATGGCTGGCCCAACTCGGCCTCGATCAGCGCGCGAATCGTCGCGAAGGGCACGGCGGGAACCTGATCGAACAGGTTTTTCAACTCATCGGTGAGGACGCGCGGCAGCATGTCCTCGCGCACCGCCATGATCTGGCCCAGTTTGATATAGGTCGGGCCGAGCCGCTCCAGCCGCAGGCGCAACTGGACGGCGAACGGCAGATCGACCAGCGCCGGGTCCAGTCGCCGCGCCGCCAGCACCGCCGCCCGCCGGATCAACCATCCCCCGCGCCCCGCCGTCGGCGGCAGGGCGCGCGCATAGGCCACCAGACCGCCCGCCAGCAACCCGCACCACTGCCCGTTGATCCGCAGCCAGCGCCGAAACAACCGCCGGTAGCGCGCCAGCGGCTGAAACAGTAAGGGTGGAACAGCGCCCGAATCCGGCGCCGCGGGGACAGGGGACGGAGAGGGCGTGCGCGAATCCTCGGCCATGCGGCAAATAACCGACGACGATTATTGTTCTAAAATTTAAGGAAACAGCCGCGCGGGCGAAGCGCGCGAATTGCAGCAGTATAGCAACCCGATGAAAAGGCGCACGGAATCCGGACGGTAACGGTTCGGGATCGTGTCCTCCGTAACCAAGGCGCGGAGACCGCTCGGCGCATGTCGGGGGCTGTCGAGATTCATCCGCGGGTCGTAAAATGCGCAACAGCGGCTGGCGGCAAGGAGGGAATGATGCATACCAACCATTTTGGACTTGACGAAAAATCGTTTAGCCCGAGAGATCCGCGCGGGTTTTATCGCAACGCGGACTTCGACACCGCTTGCGCCACCCTTCTGCGGGGCATCCGGACCCGGCGAGGACTCCTGCTGTTGACGAGCGAGGCCGGACTCGGCAAAACCTCGCTCCTGCACCGCTGCATGGCGGAAGCCGACGATATCCGCTTCATCCTGCTCGGCAACCCTCGGCTTGACTTCTCCGACATCCTCAATTATCTGTGCGCCGACATGGAATTGCGAGGCGACGAATCGAATATCGAGCGACAAAGCCGGCAATTGCGCGACGCGCTGGCCACGCGCGCCAGCCGGGGCCAGGCGGTCGCCCTGCTCATCGACGACGCCCATCACCTCCGCGTCGGCGCCTTGCTGCGGCTATGGGAATTCGTGGAGGGGTCGGCGGTCGAGGCCGGCCAGCGTCTACAGGTCGTGCTGGCGGGGCTGCCGGAGATCGAGGGCAAGTTGCGCCAACCCGAGCTGCGCCCGCTCCAAAAATCCCTCCAGGTTCATTGCCGTCTTGAACGGCTGAGCCCAATGGAAACGGGCCTGTTCGTCGCCCACCAGTTCAGGGCCGCTGGCCACCCCGACGACCGGCTGTCGTCGGCCATGATCGAACGGATCGCTCACCATGGCCAGGGCGTGCCGCGGACCATCGCCCTGTTGTGCGACACGGTCCTGCTGCTGACCAGTTTGCAGTCCGAGCGCGAGATCACCCCGACGCTGGTGGACGAAGCCGCGCGAAACTGTTTTCTCAGCGATTCCGCCCCCGCCACGCCCGCCACGCCCGGCGGCGGCGGCGAATTCGACCTGGCCGGGACGGAGCTGGATTTCGACTTCGATTTCGCTCTGGACGAGACGCCCGCCGCCGAACAAACCGTCGCCCTCGCCCCCAAACCGGCGAAAACCACCCCGATCCAAGCCCATGCCTCGCAAGCAGCAAGCATGACCGCGAACGCCGGCTCCGCCTCCGCGCCCGCGCCGGCCAAATCCCCACCCTCCCCTGCCCCCGCGATCACCCTGGCTAAATCCACCCCCACGCCTCCGCCAGCCAAACCGGCTTCCGCGTCGGCTCTCTTGCCTCCCTTGCGCGCATTCCTGCAATTGCTCGACGAAATCGCCGCGAAACAGGACCACAAGAACGCGCGGGACCGGGAAGTCTTTCGTCGATTTCGCCATCGCTATCAGTGGCTGGCGCGCAATGCTCCCGCCGCGTGGCTGACCCACTACGAACAGCGGATGACACGGCTGGCCGAAAGTCAACAGCCGATGCTGGTGGCCCTGACCATCACTCCGCACGCCGGGCCGGAACCCGGCGGCACCCTGGGCGCCCTGCTGATCAACCCCAGTTGGTGGCTGTACCGGGAAATCCGCGTGCGGCTGCGCGGCGCCGATCTGGAATTCACCAACGGCGGTCAGATGCTCTCTCTGCGCCTGCTCGATGGCCGGGACGCCCAACCGGTGTATCTCGATTACCGGCTGACGCGGGTCGAACCAGGGCCAGCCACGTTGCAACTGGAACTCGATCTGCTCGACCACCGGGGAACCTGGCATGCCTATCGTGGCCCGGACGAAATCCGGCTGGCTCCGCCGCGCCGAAGCGAGACCACCTGGGGCACTGGCCAGGAGGTCTCGCTCACTCCGGGGCACGAGCAATTCTGGCTGGATACTCCGGAGCCGCGAACCGATACCGTCGCCCTGGTCGGGGCGACCGGCGATTCAAGCTTCACGTTGCCGCTCAAATTGACGGTGGACGATGAGCGCACCCATCGCCTGCGGGCATCGGTCACCGCCACCCATCAGGCGCTCGGTCGCGGCACCACGCTCAGCCGGGCGCTGCTGCTGGTCGCCGATCCCACCCAGGCCCCGGCGCGGATCGAATTGGTGTCGCGCCCCTTCATCATCCTGGGGCGCTACAATCCCAACACGGGCGCGGGCTTTGGCGATTTCGCCCTGGGTTTCGTCCCGGAATACACCCGAATCTCCCGCTTGCACGCCGTGATCTGCGCCTTGGGCGACCAGTTGGCGCTGATGCCGGCCAGCGACCAGGACCGAACCTATACCGGCCAGAACGGCCAGCGGCTGGCGCGCGGCCAATGGCGCCTGCTGGAAGCAAACGATAACCTGGATATCTGTGATCTATACCGCCTCAAGCTGACTCTGGTCTGGGATCGCCATGGGGAGCGTGACCTGGCCTTGGACTGGGATCCGCAGGAACCGCGCGACAAGTTCGGCCATTATCTGCTCGACCTGGTCGACGCCCTGCACCAGCGCGACCGGCAAAGCGGCAACGAGGACGCGCGGGCCATACTGAGAAACCGCTACGCCAACCTGGTATCGATTCAGGACCGGGTCGCCGAGATCAATGGCGTCGGCAATCCGGGAACCTTGTTGCACGCGCGGTTCGAGCGCGACGACGAGGCCAGCCGGCAGGTCGTCCATTATTACGTGCCCAAGTGGCTGTCGCTAGGCAGTTCCCCGCAGGCCGGCCTGCCAATCGCCGCCGCCGGGGTGGCGCCACTGCACGCCGAGTTGCTGTTCCGGGAAGGCATGTACTGGATTCAGAACCTGGCGGGGCCAGGCTCGGTTCAGGTTGGCTGTCACGGACTGGCGACCAACGAGGTGCTGGCCCTGGAAACGGGCGATGTGTTGACGATCGGCGCGGCCCGGTTCGAATTCGAGGCCTATTGAGCCTGGCCTTTCCCGGCGCGATTGGCTTTTGACCGTCGGCATAATAGACTTCCGGCCCGCTCGTCCGATAACCCATCATCAGTCGCCAGGAGTTCGTTCAGTGGAAATGAAGAACATCGCGCAAATGCTTCGGTCCTTCCGGGACGATCTGCCCCATTCCAGCAAGACCGCCGCCGCCATCGACCGGGGCGCCAGCCTGGAGGAAATCTCGGAACTGGCCGAGGAAGAGGGTCTGCACAAGCTGGCTTCGGTGTTGTTCGAGGCCGAGCAGGAAGCGTTGCGGGAAGGGCCGGACGCGGTCGAGAACCCGGCCGAGGCCACGAACTCGTACCTTCACGAGGTTCGCAAGGAACTGCCGGCGGGCAGTAAAACCGCCGCCGCCATCGACCGGGGTGCTTCGTGGGAAGAAATCTCCGAAACCGCCGAAGAGGAAGGTCTGCACCAAATCGCCTCGGTGTTGTTCGAGGCCGAGCAGGAACAATTGCGCGCTCCCTAAGTAGCTCCAAGCGCGGCGGTTGCCGCGCGTCGCGGACTTCCTTCGCAACCCCCCTGGTTTCCTCCCCCCGCCGACTTTCCGGACTGCCGCCCGCCGGGCGACGAGAGGAATTATAATGCCCGTCCATGGTCATCCCGGCGTCGCCGTTGAGCAGCATCCACGATCAGGTAGGATCATGAAACGTCTGGTCAAGGTTTTTCTACGCAGCCCTGGCGCCGCCTCGCTGGCGCTGTTTACCCGCGAAATCTGGGCTAATCCGCGGGCCATGGGCGCGGCCTGTCCCAGCGCCCCCGCTCTGGCGAGCGGCATGGCGGCGCGCGTGCCGCTGGAGCGGGACGGGCTGGTGGTCGAACTGGGAGGAGGAACCGGCGCGGTCACCGCCGCCCTGCTCAAGCACGGCGTGCCGCCCTGGAAGCTGATGGTGGTGGAACGCTCGCCCACCCTGGCTCATCATTTGCGTCAGCGGTTCCCGCAACTGCGCGTCATTCAGGGCGACGCCGCCCAGTTGGGCCACCTATTGGGCCACCCCCGGCCGCGCCTGAACAGCATCGTGTCCAGCCTGCCGCTGCGCTCCCTGCACCCCGCCACCACCCGGGCCGTCGCCCAGCAATTCGAAACCCTGCTCGAACCCGGCAGCCTGCTGGTGCAATTCACCTATGATCTGCGCGGTACTCACGTCCGCCTGCTGCCCGGCTTCCGGCGGCTGTCCGGCAAGATCGTCTGGAGCAACCTGCCGCCGGCGCGGGTGGAAACCTTCGAGCGGGCCTGATCAACGCCCGCCGCGTTCCCGCTCGCGGGTCTGCTCGGCCTGAATCGCGGTCAGGGCGACGGTGAACACGATGTCTTCCACCAGCGCCCCACGCGACAGATCGTTGACTGGCTTGTTCAAGCCTTGCAGCATCGGGCCGATGCTGATCACCTCGGCGCTGCGCTGCACCGCCTTGTAAGTGGTGTTGCCGGTATTCAGATCCGGGAAGATGAACACCGTGGCCCGGCCCGCCACCCGGCTGTCTGGAGCCTTGCTCTCCGCCACTTCCTTGATGGTCGCCGCGTCGTACTGCAAGGGGCCGTCGACCAGCAGATCGGGCCGCCGCTCGCGGGCGAGCCGGGTTGCTTCCTTGACCTTGTCCACGTCGCTGCCGCTGCCCGAGGCGCCGGTGCTGTAGCTCAGCATCGCCACGCGCGGCGTGATCCCGAAAGCCAGAGCCGAATCGGCGCTCTGGATGGCGATGTCGGCCAGCTCCTCGGCGCTGGGGTCGATGTTGATGGCGCAGTCGCCGTAAACCAGCACCTGTTCGGGCAGGCACATGAAAAAGATCGACGACACCAGCCGCGCCCCGGGCGCGGTCTTGATCAATTGCAGGGCCGGGCGGATGGTGTTGGCGGTGGTATGCACCGCGCCGGACACCAGTCCGTCCACTTCGCCCAAGTGCAGCATCATGGTGCCCAGCACCACGGCATCGTGCAGTTGTTCCTCCGCCAGCCCCGGCGTCAATCCCTTGTGCCCGCGCAATTCCACCATGGCGTCGATGTAACGCCGGTCGATCTGGGTCGGGTCGATGATCTCGATATCCGGGGGGATGGTCATGCCGCGCCGCGCCGACAACCGGCGCATGCGCCCAGCGTCGCCCATCAGCACGCAGCGGGCGATGCCCCGCTGGTGGCAGATGATCGCCGCTTCGATGGTGCGCGGCTCATTGCCCTCGGGCAAGACGATGCGCTTGTTGGCGTGACGGGCGCGCTCGACCAGCATGTGCCGGAACGCCGGCGGACTCAGCCGGCGCTCGGCGAGGGCAGTCAGCAGCGGCTCCTTCCAGGCCAGGCTGATGTGCGCGGCCACCGCCTCGGTGGCGCGCTGCATGCGGTCGCGGTCGTCGATGGGTACTTCCAGGTTGATGTAGGGCAGGTACAGCACCGATTGCATGGTGGTGTAGGGAATGGTCAGCACCGGCAGACCGGCGTCGAGCGCCGGCCCGCACAGCTTCCAAATCCGCGGGTCGGGCTTGAGGCCGCCGGTCAGCAGGATGGCCGCGATGCGGGTGCCGCTGATTGTCGCCATGCAGACCGCCAGCAGCAGGTCGTCGCGGTCGCCCGGGGCGATCACCATCGCGCCAGGCCGCAGATCCTGACAACTGTTGGCGAGGGTGCGGGCGCCCAGCGCCACATGGGTGACGCGCCGGTCCAACTGGCCCTCGTTGATCGCCTGGGCGTCGATCATGTGCATAATGTCCCGCACCCGCGGCGCGATCAGTTCGCGCTGCCAGGGAATGCAGCCAATCAACTTGAAGGTCTCCGGCCAGTGGCGGACGCACTCGGCTCGGAATTCGGCTTCGTGGCTGATGCCGGAACCATTCTCGGCGCGGCTGAAGTCGAAACGGATATGGCCGGCTGGATCCACCGGCGCGTCGACCAGGTTGAGAATGCAGCCCAGCAGCCGTTCGTGGTGGATGCCGCCGTAGGCGCGGGCCACCACCTCCACGGCGTCGGCCACCTGGCGCGGCGTGTCGTGACCGGGCGCGGCGACAATGATGACCTTGGCGTCCAGGCTCTGCGCCATTCGGGCGTTGAGGTGGGTGCCATAAGGCTGTTCCTCGGTGTCGACCAGTCCCTCGACCACGACGATGGCGGCGTGCTGAGCGGCCTGTTCGTAGCGGGCGATCACCTCTTCCAGAAGGATATTTTCCCGGCCGTGGCCCAGCAGGTTCTCAGCCTCGGCCACCGGGATCGGTTCGGGCGGGGTCAGGCTGGTGACGATGCGGGCCAGTCGAGTCGAGCGTTCCGGGCCGGTGTCGGTGGCGTGTGGCTGGCTGATCGGTTTGCAGAAGCCGACGGGAATGCCTTCGCGGTCGAGCGCGTGCACCAGACCGAGGGCGACGGTGGTCAGCCCGACCCGTTGCTCGGTGGGGACGACGAGAATGGCGGTGGTCATGGCCGTGCCTTCCTGGGTAAGCGATGTTGCAGTGCAACGTAGCATATACCAGAATGGCTGGAGCGCCTAGCGGTCCCGTCGGCGCGATCCCATCGGCGACTCGGCGGCTCAAAGGTTCAGTACGGCGGCAGCAACCGCCGGAAGCCGTGCGCCAGCACGATTAGCAGGAAGGCCAGATTGCGCGCCGGAATCGCCGGCCAGCAATAGCGTACCGGCGCGGCCGGCTGGCCACTGGCCGCGCCGGCCGTCAATCGTTCGGCCAGGACGCGCAGCAACGGCAGCGAACGCGGCCAGTCGGCCACGCCTGCCCGCCAGGCTCCCGGAATGCCCGGTTCCCCCACCGTCGCGCCTGCTAGCGCGCCGACAATCGCGCCGACCGTATCGGTATCGCCGCCGCAATCGAGCGCCGCCGTCAAGGCCCGCCGGTAATCGCCGCCATGCCGGAACCAGGCGTAGGCCGCGACGGGAACCGTGTGGTAGATGTAGCCCGTCACGCCCTTCTCCAATCCAAGTCGCTCCGCCAGTTCCGCAACGGTGCAATCGTCCCGCGCGGCGCGGTGGATGGTATCCGCCAGGGACAGCCAGTCATGGTCGTCCGGGCCACAGGCGCGCACCAGGGCGATGAACGCATCGAGAGAGGGAGGCTGGGTCAGCCGGTCGCGCACGATCCAAGCCGCCAGCTCGGCGATGGCGGTCGCTCCGGTCAGGGCCTTCGGGTCGGCATGGGTGATACGGGTCGAGGCGGCGACATAGGCAGCTCGGCGCCGGGGATCGGCGGCGAAGAACGCGCCGATGAGCGCCACCCGCATCGCCGGACCGTTGCCAGCCGACCAGACGCCGCTACGGGTGGGCGGAAAACCCAGCCACAGCTTGAGAATCGCCCGCAGCGTGGCGAAACCGACGCCAGCAGGCAGAGACAGCAGCCAGCCGCGCAAACACCAGCCCAGGCGACGGGCGAACCGTTCCGGCGAGTTGGGATAACACAGCAGGCTTTGCGCCACGAAGATCGTATGTTCGGTATCGTCGCTGATCATGCCGCGACCAAAGACCAACCGATGTCGCCACTGGCCTTGATACAGCCGTTGCGCGCGCCAGCGAGACAACCCTTCCGCCGGCAGGCCCAGCGCATCGCCGACCGCCGCGCCCACCAGCAAGCCACGCAACCGGCAGGTCTGTTCGGCTATTTCGCGGGCTTCCCCGTTGGCGACGGTCGGCAACGCCACGACCGTCATGCCGCCAAACCGTCGGGACAAGAGATGCCGACCCCGCCCAAGCCGCAGTAGCCACCGGGGTTCTTGGCCAGATATTGCTGGTGATAGTCCTCGGCGTAGTAGAACGGCGGCGCGTCGGCGATCTCGGTAGTGATCCGACCATGACCGGCGACGGTCAACGCCCGCTGATAGGCGTCGCGGCTGGCCAGGGCGGCGGCGCGCTGGGCGGGGTCGTGGACATAGAGCACGGAGCGATATTGCGTACCCACATCGTTGCCCTGGCGCATGCCCTGGGTGGGATCGTGCGACTCCCAGAAAATCTTCAGCAACCGTCCATAGGCGACGACGGTGGGATCGAACACCACCAACACCACCTCGGCGTGGCCGGTCAGGCCGCCGCAAACTTCCTCGTAGGTTGGATTGAGGGTAAAACCGCCGGCGTAACCGACCGCGGTGCTGTAAACCCCGGCCTGGGTCCAAAACTTCCGCTCCGCGCCCCAGAAGCAGCCGAGTCCGAACAGCGCCTGCTCCATACCGATGGGAAATGGCGGTTGGAGGGGATGATCGTTGACGTAATGTCGCGCCGACACGGGCAACGGCGTCGAACGGCCCGGCGGTGCATCCTCCGGGCGAGGCATCTGAACGGAACGGCGCAACCACGACATCGACATTCTCCGGGTACAAGGAACGAGCGGCGAATTTGACCGCGTCCCGCCCGGCGCGGTTCGCCGACAACGTGGCTTGCGAGCGCGAGCGCGGCGGGTAATGCTATAGGCGAATCCTCAACCCGGAGAATCTGCCGTGCGCAAAACCTTGTCCCTGACTTTTTGTTGCTTCAGTCTGCTGCCCTTGGCCGCGCTCGCCGCCAGTTACGACTGCACCCGCGCCAGCACCGCCGCCGAAATCGCGGTGTGCGACAACCCCGACTTGAACCGCATGGACGAGGACCTGGCGGTGACCTACCGTTCCCTGCTCGACCGCCTGCCGTCGCGCCAGGCTGCCCGCCTGCGCGAGGATCAACGTTCCTGGCTGGTCGCCCGCGACAGTTGCGGAGCGGATGTCCGCTGCCTCAAAGCCCGCTATCAGGAACGACTGGCGCGGCTGAACGAGTATTGAGCGATTACCGCCGCCGGAGGATCGGCCGAGCGGCGGTTATTCAATTTGTTGAGTTTTACATCATTTTGATGTAAAGTGATGCAAGAATTTTGGGTATCCGCCATGGCCAATCGTAAAGTTGCATCATCAACAGCTACCACGGAGCGCACAGTACGTGCATCCGTCAGTTTTCCCGAGCAGCACTATTTGGAACTTGAGCAGATTGCCAAGCGCCAAAAAGTTTCCATGGCGTGGGTAATTCGCGATGCCGTTGAAGAATATTTGAAAGCGCGCTGGCCTTTGCTGGAAAACTCCAAGTCATCAAGACCGGAAAGGGAAGAATCGCAGTGAGACTTTATGAGTAACCGAGAACTGGATTTTCAGAATATTAAAATAGCTCTTGAAGAATCCGTTCGCGCATCGTCGACACAGGCGATGCTGGTGGAAGGCGATTCCCTGGCGCTGCTTCGGCAAATTCCCGATCAAAGTATTTCTCTGGTTTTAACTGACCCACCTTATCATTCAACCAAAAAGCAGAATATTTACAACGACACCGCATTTGAAGAGGACAAGCATTACCTGGAATGGATGACTAAATACGCCAAGGAATGGCGTCGTGTGCTTAAGCCTAATGGATCTCTGTTCTGTTTCTGCGCTTCTTCAATGGCTGCCCGTCTGGAAGTGATATTTTCCAATGGCTTCAATATTCTTTCGCAAATTGTCTGGACCAAGCCTAATGACCCTGGATTCGATGGATGGAAGCAGAAGATGAAAAAGGAGGCGCTGCGCCAATGGTATCCACATACCGAGCGCATTATTTTCGCTGAACCGGCCAGCGAGGGAAATTTGCACCGCTCTCCATTTGGCCATTACCTTAAGGAGATGCGAGTCAAAGCAGGAATGAGCGCGCATGAACTGGCTGAACGAACCGGCTTGTATGGTCGAATCAACCATGGAGGGACGATTTCAAACTGGGAAGCAGGCCGCAACGTTCCCAGCCGAGAGCAATATGAAAAAGTCTGCATGGTTCTTTTGAGCACAGGTAAAATTGAATCCATACTTTCCTATGAAGACACCATTCGTCCATTTATCATGGATTCCTCAAAGGAATTCACGGATGTCTGGAATTTTCCTTCGGTCCGCCCTTATCGGGGCAAACACCCCGCCGAGAAACCGGCGGCGTTACTTGAACATGCTATCCAGGCAACCACTTATCCCGGTGATATTGTATTGGATTGTTTCGGCGGTTCGGGCAGCACCGCAATTGCGGCATTGAAGCTTGGGCGGCGCGCAATCGTCATGGAAATTGATCCAGTCTGGGTTTCCCGAATAGCAGCGCGATTGGAGATCAGTAATAAAATAGATAAAAAACAACATGATATACCTCGTATTGTCACGGTAAATCCGGAAAAAAGAACTTCTCAGCTTGGTCTCTTTTTAGGCGTAAAGTAACCCTCATCAATATTTTTATCGAGCACATCATCCATCCAATCCAGTGTTGACTCTATTCCTGCATCTCTCACTACCACATTGCAATGATGATGCCCCCAACCTAGATTATATGGGCGGTGATTGAATACACCAATTTGTAAGTCATCGATATGGAAAAGATTTAATTGCGTCACCGTAAGATCGGGTACTTCCCGGCCATCGGCCTGTTGCAACCGGTTAAAAAAGCCTTCGCTGGATATTTCCTCAAGACACAAAGGGCAAATAGTCGTCCTTTTTCTGTTCAATATGCGTGATTGCTGCAATTTTTCATAATCGAGCAAATGGTTTTCCTGACATTGTTTAAGCTTTTCTGCTTTGCGCTGAATAACATCGGATTCAATCATGCCATTCTTTATTGCAACATGGCCCGAATCCTTGCAAAGCCAAAATAAGGCTTCAAGCTGTTTTCGGCAATTTTCAATAGTTTGGATGCTGGCATATTCAAACACCCGAATTCCGGCGCCTTTAATCGAAGTTGAGTTAAACCCCCTGATTATCTTTTCTCCACGGTTCATCGCCGTCGTTCCTGGAATACGCGCAACATACTCACCACCAAACGGCGCGGATCGGCTTTGCGCTCCTTTCCAATGATGCGTATCGGGACTGTAGGCATTCCATTGGTCCCTTGTTTCATAGAAAACAAGAGCATTTTGCCCAAGCTCCAGCCCGCGATCGGCAAGCTCCTGGTTTGTTTTCTGGTTGCCAAAATACATATCCGGTGAAATCAGAGCGATAAAGCCGTTTTCAAAAGCGGATTCGCCTTCTGGCGGATGCGATGCTCTGTCCCAAAAAGCATAGGGTATGAGGACGGTGCTATTGCGGGATACCCGGTTTTGGTAAATGACATCATCATCGGCGCCCCGCGTTTGCCCCGTTTTATAGAGTTTGCGCTCCAGCAAGGATGGCAGCCTTGGCAACTTTTTTCCCATCGGACCTACTCCCACCGAAACAGCCAGGCCCCCACCACCATGAAGCCAACGCTCATGGCGCTCAGCGCCAACAGATGCCCGGAAATCGCCGCCAGACCGGCGCCGTCGATCATGATCGCCCGCGCCGCGTCGATAATGTGCGTCAGCGGCGCCAGTTGCGCGCACTGTTGCAGTACCGGATGAACACCCTCCAGCGAAAACCACACCCCGGAGAGAAACGTCATCGGCCAACTGAGAAGGTTCAATACGCCGGCGGCGACTTCCTCGCTGGTGGTGCGGGCGGCGACGATCAGCCCCAGGCTGATCAGGCTGATCGCCCCCACCAAAAACACGATGCCCAGATCGAGGTAGGAACCATGCATCGGAAAACCGATCACCCCATCGGTTCCGGCGAACACCAGCGCGGTGGTCGCCAGAATCAGCCAGAGCCGCGAAACGACCTGGGCCGACAGAAACTCCAGCGGCGTCAGCGGCGTGGCCTTCAACCGCTTCAACATCCCGCTTTTCCGGTAGCGGACGATGACGTAGCCGACCCCGAACAGGCAACTGAACATCATGTTCATCGCCAGGATGCCTGGCGCGATCCAATCCACGTAGCGGATGGCCCGCCCACTCACGGTCTGTTTGGCGAACGTGGCGGGCGCGTCGGAACCGCGCAGCACGCGCTCCAGGACGTAACCCTTGGGCGACTCGTCGTTGATCCAGTAGCGTCGTCCAGCCGGGTCGATCAACATATCCAGTTGGTGGCGCTCGACCTTGGGCAAGGCGACGGAGAGGTCGGCAACGGGAATAAACCGCACATGGCGGGCTTGAAAAAATGTGCTCTCGCCACCGCCAGCGGCATCGCCCAACACCCCGACCTTGTAAAGAGCCAGCCCCGGACCGGAAAACGCGACGGCGAAACCAGCAATCAGGGAGAGGGGGAATAAAAAATTCCAGGTGAGGGTCGAGCGGTCCCGCAGGAATTCCCAATTGCGGCAGACGAAAACAGCCCAGAACCGCTTGAAATTCATCCCCGCAGCCCCCGCCCCGTCAGTTCCAGGAACAGATCCTCCAGGGTGCGCGGCCGGATCTGCAGCCGCGCCAGCGAGATATTCCACGCCAGCAATTCCCGGATGGCGGCGTTGACATCGCGGGTGAGGATTTCCACCGCGTCCTGGCTCCGCATCAGGGTCAGCGCCAGCGGCGGCGCGGGTTCGGGAAAATCCGCCAGGGGCAGTTGCAGCACCACATCATCGAAGTGCGCCGCCAGCAACTCGCGGGGAGCACCCTGAGCGATGATCCGGCCATGATCCATGATGGCGATCTCGTCGCACAGATGATAAGCCTCTTCCATGTAGTGGGTAGTCAGCAGGATGGTCTTGCCGCGCGCCTTGATCCGGTGGATCAATTCCCAAAAGTTGCGGCGGGCCTGCGGGTCAAGACCGGTGGTCGGCTCATCTAAAAAAAGCAGTTCCGGATCATTGACCAAGGCAATGGCCAACAACAAGCGTTGACGCTGGCCACCCGACAGCTTGCGGGTATCGCGGTCCAGAAATTCGCCCAGCGCGCAGGCTTCGATCAGTTCGGCCAGTGGCAAGATTCGCTGGTAGAAACTGGCGAACATCCGCAGGTTTTCCCGGCCCGTCACATGATCCTGCAGGGCCGTGGACTGAAACATGATGCCGACGTCCTGGCGAAACCGGGGGCCGAGCGGCTCGCCCCGGTAGCGGATCAGGCCGCTAGTGGGTTCCTGGATGCCCTCCAGCAATTCGACCGTGGTGGTCTTGCCCGCGCCGTTGGGACCGAGCAGGCCGAAACAACGTCCGGCCGGCAACGCCAGGTCGATGCCGTTCACGGCTTCCACACCGCGAAAATGCTTGATCAGATTGCGGGTTTCCAGCAGAACGGTCATGGGATTGGCGCATCGGGATGGCGCGGAGAACGAGGGCACCCGCGTCCGCGCGGCTGAGTGAAAAAGGCGGGTGGCGCCGCGCGTTCCCGCCTCTACCCAAGGATGCCCGTTACCTGGTCACGCGTTCATTCCGCGACCGCCAGATCCTCGCCATCGTCGCTCTTGTCCTCGGCGATGGCCTTGACCTCCGACTCGCTGCTTTCGAACATGTGCCCCGCGCCGCTGGCCGGCTGGCTGGGCACCCAGTTATGCCGCCGTTGCAGATGATAGGCCAGGCCGGTGCCCGCCGGAATCAGCCGGCCGACGATGACGTTCTCCTTCAAGCCGCGCAGGTCGTCGCGCAGGCCGCGCACCGCCGCCTCGGTCAGCACCCGGGTGGTTTCCTGGAACGAGGCGGCGGAAATGAACGATTCGGTCGCCAGCGACGCCTTGGTAATGCCCAGCAACAGCGGTTGCCAGAGCGCCGGCATCCGGCCCTCGGCCTGGGCCCGGTCGTTTTCCTCCAGCACCCGGGTCCGCTCGACCTGCTCGCCCGGAATAAACGGGGTATCGCCCGAGTGGAGGATCTCGACCTTGCGCAACATCTGGCGGATGATCACCTCGATGTGCTTGTCGTTGATCTTCACCCCCTGCACCCGGTAGACATCCTGGATTTCCTTGATCAGATAGGCAGCCAGTTCCTGCACCCCTAGCAGCCGCAGGATATCGTGCGGGTTGGGCTCGCCGTCGGCGATCATTTCGCCCTGTTCCACATGCTCGCCGTCGAACACGCCGACGTGCCGCCATTTGGGAATCAGTTCCTCGTACAGGATGTCGCCACCCTTGTCGCGGATCACCAGCCGCTGCTTGCCCTTGGTTTCCTTGCCGAACTCGATGATGCCGGACTTCTCGGCCAGGATCGCCGGCTCCTTGGGCTTGCGCGCCTCGAACAGGTCGGCGACGCGCGGCAGACCGCCGGTAATATCGCGGGTCTTGGAGGATTCCTGGGGAATGCGGGCAACGACGTCGCCGACCGCCACCTCGGCGCCGTCGGCCAGACTGACGATGGCGCCGGCCGGCAGCGGATATTGCGCCAAGGTGCTGGTGCCGGGGATGAACAGGTCGTTGCCATATCCATCCGTCAGCCGCACCAGCGGCCGCTTGTCCTTGCCCAGCGCGCCGCGTTGCTTGGGGTCCATCACCACCAGGCTGGACAGGCCGGTGATCTCGTCGGCGTGCCGTTGCACGGTGATGCCTTCCTCGAATTCGGCGAAGCGGACGAGCCCCGCGACCTCGGTCACGATCGGGTGGGTATAGGGATCCCAGCGGGCGATGACCTGGCCGGCTTCCACCACACTGTCGTCCACCGCCGACAGTTCGGCGCCGTAGGGGACCTTGTAGCGCTCCCGCTCGCGGCCCTGATCATCCACCAAAGTGATTTCGCCCGAGCGCGATACCGCCACCAAATGGCCATCCCGCCGCTGCACCACTTTCATTCGGTGCAGCCGCAGCTTGCCCCGGGATTTGACCTGCACGCTGTTGACCACGGTGGTGCGAGAAGCCGCGCCGCCGATATGGAAGGTGCGCATGGTCAATTGGGTGCCCGGTTCACCGATGGACTGGGCGGCGATCACGCCGACCGCCTCGCCGATGTTGACCCGGTGACCGCGCGCCAGGTCGCGGCCATAGCAAGCCCCGCACACCCCGTAACGGGTCCGGCAGGTGATCGCCGAGCGTACCTGAATCTGGTCGATGCGCAGCGCGTCCAACTTCGCCACCCACTGCTCGTCCAGCAGGGTGCCGGCGGGAATGGCGACATCGTCGCTGCCCGGCGCGAACACATCGCGGGCCGCCACCCGACCCAGCACCCGGTCGCGCAGCGGTTCCTTGATGTCCCCTTCCTCGACCACCGGCGCCATCCAAACCCCTTCCTGGGAGCCGCAGTCGGGTTCGGTCACCACCATGTCCTGCGCCACGTCCACCAGCCGCCGGGTCAGATAACCGGAATTCGCGGTCTTGAGCGCGGTGTCGGCCAAACCCTTGCGAGCGCCGTGGGTGGAGATGAAATACTCCAAGACGCTCAACCCCTCGCGGAAGTTGGCCTTGATCGGGGTTTCGATGATCGAACCGTCCGGCTTGGCCATCAGCCCGCGCATGCCGGCCAACTGGCGAATCTGCGCCGCCGAGCCGCGCGCCCCGGAATCGGCCATCATGAACACCGCGTTGAAGGTCGGCTGACGGACGGTCTGGCCCTCGCGGTTGACCACCAGTTCGCTGCCGAGGTTGTCCATCATCGCCTTGGCCACCTGGTCGTTGGTGCGCGACCAGATGTCCACCACCTTGTTGTAACGCTCGCCTTTGGTGACCAGACCGTTGGCGTACTGCTCGTCGATTTCCTTGACCTCCTGCTCGGCCTTCTCCAACAGCGCCGTCTTCCTGGCGGGAATCCGGAAATCCTCGAATCCAATCGAGGAGCCCGAGCGGGTGGCGTAGTGGAAACCGGTGTACATCAACTGGTCGGCGAAGATCACCGTATCCTTCAATCCCAGCCGACGGTAGCACTCGTTGATCAACCGGGAGACGGCCTTCTTGGTCAATACCTGATTGAGCAGCGCGAAGGGCAGGCCCTGGGGCAGAATCTCGGACAACAGCGCCCGCCCCACCGTGGTCTTGACCCGCTCCAATGCGTGGACCCGGCCGGTCGCGCCGGTTTCCTCGCCCGGCAGGCGCACCTCGATGCGGGCGTGCAGATCCACCAGCCGGTTCTCGTAGGCGCGATGAACCTCGCGGACATCGGCGAATACCATGCCCTCGCCCGGCACGTTAATCCGTTCGCGGGTCAAGTAATACAGCCCCAGCACCACATCCTGCGAGGGCACGATGATCGGGTCGCCGTTGGCCGGGCTGAGGATGTTGTTGGAGGACATCATCAGCGCCCGCGCTTCCAACTGCGCCTCGATGGACAGCGGGACATGCACCGCCATCTGGTCGCCATCGAAATCGGCGTTGAAGGCGGTGCAGACCAGCGGATGCAATTGAATCGCCTTGCCCTCGATCAACACCGGTTCGAAGGCCTGGATGCCCAGGCGATGCAAGGTGGGCGCGCGGTTGAGCATCACCGGATGCTCGCGGATCACTTCCTCCAGGATGTCCCAGACCGCCGGCTCCTCGCGCTCGACCATCTTCTTGGCCGCCTTGATGGTGGTGGCCATGTCCTTGTATTGCAGCTTGCTGAAGATGAACGGCTTGAACAGCTCCAGCGCCATCTTCTTGGGCAGGCCGCATTGGTGGAGGCGCAGGGTGGGGCCGACCACGATCACCGAGCGGCCCGAATAGTCCACCCGCTTGCCCAGCAGATTCTGGCGGAACCGGCCCTGCTTGCCCTTGATCATGTCGGCTAGCGACTTCAGCGGACGTTTGTTGCTGCCGGTGATCGCCCGGCCGCGCCGGCCGTTGTCCAGCAGCGAATCCACCGCTTCCTGCAACATCCGCTTTTCGTTGCGGACGATGATGTCGGGAGCCGACAGTTCCAGCAGCCGCTTGAGCCGGTTGTTGCGGTTGATCACCCGCCGGTAAAGATCGTTGAGATCGGAGGTGGCGAAGCGTCCGCCGTCCAGCGGCACCAGCGGCCGCAGATCGGGCGGCAGCACCGGCAGCACGGTCAATACCATCCATTCCGGCTTGTTGCCGGAGTGGAGGAAGGATTCGACCAGCTTGAGGCGCTTGGACAGCCGCTTGAGCTTGGTCTCGGAACCGCACTCCAGGATATCCCGGCGCAGATCGACGACCAGTTGCTTCAGGTCCAGACCGTGCAGCAACTGGTAAATCGCCTCGGCCCCCATCCGGGCGTCGAAGTCGTCGCCGTACTGCTCGACTGCGTCCAAATAGGCTTCGTCGGTCAGCATCTGGCCTCTTTCCAACGGAGTCATCCCGGAATCGATCACCACGTAGGATTCGAAGTACAGCACCCGCTCGATATCGCGCAGGGTCATGTCCAGCAACAGCCCGATCCGCGACGGCAGCGACTTCAAAAACCAGATATGGGCTACCGGCGAGGCCAGTTCGATATGGCCCATCCGCTCGCGCCGCACCTTGGCCAGGGTCACCTCCACCCCGCACTTTTCACAGACCACGCCGCGGTGCTTGAGCCGCTTGTACTTGCCGCACAAGCACTCGTAATCCTTGATGGGACCAAAAATCTTGGCGCAGAACAGACCGTCGCGCTCCGGTTTGAAGGTTCGGTAGTTGATGGTTTCGGGTTTCTTCACCTCGCCGCGGCTCCAGGTCCGAATCATCTCCGGCGAGGCCAATCCGATCCGGATTGCGTCGAAATCCTCGATCTCGTCGAACAGCTTGAACGGATTCAGCAGCTCTCTCATCATCTCTCACCCACGCAATGGTGTTGTCCCGCCCGAAGGGGCGGCGGGCGTCTCGGCGTCATTCGTCGCGTCGGGGCGCCGCCACGTCGTTTTCCAGCTCGATGTTGATTCCCAGCGAGCGAATCTCCTTGACCAGCACGTTGAACGATTCGGGCATGCCAGCTTCCATGCGGTGGTTGCCGTCCACGATGTTCTTGTAGACCTTGGTGCGGCCGTTCACGTCGTCGGACTTGACCGTCAGCATCTCCTGCAAGGTATAGGAGGCGCCATAGGCTTCCAGTGCCCATACCTCCATCTCGCCAAAGCGTTGACCACCGAACTGCGCCTTGCCGCCCAGCGGCTGCTGGGTCACCAGGCTGTACGGGCCGGTGGAGCGGGCATGCATCTTGTCGTCCACCAAATGGTTCAGCTTGAGCATGTACATGTAACCGACGGTCACCGGCCGGTCGAACGGATCGCCGGTGCGGCCGTCGAACAGGGTGGTCTGGCCGTTTTCCGGCAACTCGGCCAGCCGCAGCATCTCGCGCAGTTCCGTCTCGGTCGCGCCGTCGAACACCGGGGTCGCCACCGGCACGCCGTCACGCAGATTCCGGCTCAGGGTCAGAACTTCACCGTCGCCGAGTTGCGCTAAATCCACGCGCTGCTCGCCGACGCCGTTATAAACCCGATCCAGGCAGGCGCGCAGTTCCTCGATCCGCGCCCCGGCGTCCAGCAATCGGCCGATCTTGAGGCCCAGCCCCTTGGCCGCCCAGCCCAGATGGGTTTCCAGCACCTGGCCAACGTTCATCCGTGACGGGACGCCCAATGGATTCAACACGATGTCGACCGGGGTACCATCCTCAAGATAGGGCATGTCCTCCTGCGGGACGATCATCGAGACCACGCCCTTGTTGCCGTGGCGGCCGGCCATCTTGTCGCCCGGCTGGACCCGGCGTTTGACCGCGAGGTACACCTTGACCATCTTCAGCACGCCGGGAGCCAGATCGTCGCCTTGCATCAGCTTGCGCTTCTGCTCCTCGAACTTCTTGTCGAAATCCTTGCGCTGCTGCTCGATCTGGCGGGCGATCTTCTCAAGCTGGTCGTTGAGTTCGTCGTCCCGCATCCGGATTTCGAACCAGCGTTCGCCGGGCAATCCGCGCAGGTAATCGACCGTAATGGTCTCGCCGCCGCGCAACCCGTTGGGCCCGCCGTCGGCCGGACGGCCAGCCAGCATCCGCTCCATGCGTTGATACAGATCGTCCTCAAGAATGCGCAACTGGTCGTTCAGATCCTTGCGGACCCGCTTCAACTCGGCTTCCTCGATCTGGCGCGCGCGCGCGTCCTTTTCCACGCCGTCGCGGGTGAACACCCGCACGTCGATGACCGTGCCGTCCATGCCTGAGGGCACCCGCAACGAGGTATCCTTCACGTCGGAAGCCTTCTCGCCGAAAATGGCCCGCAGCAGCTTTTCCTCCGGGGTCAACTGGGTTTCGCCCTTGGGCGTGACCTTGCCGACCAGGATGTCGCCGGACTTGACCTCGGCCCCGATGAAGACGATGCCGGCCTCGTCCAACCGCGCCAGCGCGCTCTCGCCGACGTTGGGGATGTCGGCGGTGATCTCCTCCGGCCCGAGCTTGGTGTCGCGGGCAACGCAGGACAGTTCCTCGATGTGGATGGTGGTGAAGCGGTCTTCCTGCACCACCCGTTCGGAAATCAGGATCGAGTCCTCGAAGTTATAGCCGTTCCACGGCATGAAGGCGACCAGCAGGTTCTGACCCAGGGCCAGTTCCCCCATGTCGGTGGACGGTCCATCAGCCAGCACGTCGCCGCGCGCCACCGCCTCGCCGACCCCCACCAGCGGGCGCTGGTTGATACAAGTGTTCTGGTTGGAGCGGGTGTACTTGGTCAGGTTGTAGATATCGACGCCCGGCTCGCCGGTCTCGGTTTCGGCGTCGTTCACCCGCACCACGATGCGGCCGGCGTCCACCGAATCCACCACGCCGCCGCGCCGGGCGATGACGCACACGCCGGAATCGCGCGCCACGATCCGCTCCATGCCGGTGCCGACCAGCGGCTTGTCGGCGCGCAGGGTCGGCACCGCCTGGCGCTGCATGTTGGAGCCCATCAGGGCGCGATTGGCGTCGTCATGCTCCAGGAACGGAATCAGCGCCGCCGCCACCGACACGATCTGCTTGGGCGATACGTCCATGTACTGCACCCGGTCCACCGCGGCCAGGGTGAATTCGTTCTGATGGCGACAGGACACCAGTTCGTCGATCAGCCGGCCCTCGGCGTCGACCGCGGTATTGGCCTGGGCGATGACGTACTGACCCTCCTCGATGGCCGACAGATAGTCGATCTGATCGACGACCCGCCCGTCCTCAACCCGCCGATACGGGGTTTCCAGAAACCCGTAGGAATTGGTGCGGGCATAGACCGCCAGCGAGTTGATCAGGCCGATGTTCGGACCTTCCGGCGTCTCGATCGGACAAACCCGGCCGTAGTGGGTGGCGTGCACGTCGCGCACCTCGAAGCCGGCGCGCTCGCGGGTTAGTCCGCCCGGCCCCAGCGCCGAGACCCGGCGCTTGTGGGTCACCTCCGACAGAGGGTTGTTCTGATCCATGAACTGCGACAGTTGGGAGGAGCCGAAGAATTCCTTGATCGCGGCGGCCACCGGCTTGGCGTTGATCAGGTCCTGGGGGGTCAGTCCCTCGGCCTCGGCCAGGCTCAGCCGTTCCTTGACCGCGCGCTCAACCCGCACCAGGCCGATGCGGAACACATTTTCGGTCATTTCGCCCACGCAGCGGATGCGACGGTTGCCGAGGTGATCGATATCGTCCACCACGCCGTTGCCGTTGCGGATGTCGACCAGCACCTTGAGCACGGCGAGGATGTCTTCCATCGACAGCACGCCCGGCGGGTGTTCCTTGACCGCCATTCCCGGCAGCGGCGTCCGGCGATGGCCGACCCGGCTGTCGAACTTCATCCGGCCCACGTCGGACAGGTCGTAGCGCTCCGCCGAGAAGAACAGGTCTTGCAGCAGACGCTGGGCGGCGTCCTTGGTCGGCGGTTCGCCCGGACGCATCATGCGGTAGATTTCGACCTGGGCGTCCCACTGGCCGCGAGTGGGATCGGCCCGCAGGGTATTGGAAAGGTAGGGGCCGCGGTTGACATCGTTGATGTACAGGGTCTGGAAGGCGGCGACGCCGCCGGCCTGAATCTTCTCCAGCTTGTCGAGGGTCAGTTCGTCGTTGGCCAGAGCCAGCAATTCGCCGGTGTCCGGCGCGCGCAGGTCGTGAGCCAGGATTTTGCCGACCAAGTATTCGCGTGGGACCGGCAGACTTCCCACCCCGGCCCTGGTCAGCTCGCGGACATGCTTGGCCTTGATGCGCTGGCCCGCTTCCAACAACAGGCGGTCGCCGACACGGATGTCAAAACTGGCGGTCTCGCCCTGCAGGCGCTCGGGCACCAGGTCCAGGCTGAACCCCTCGTCGCCGACCCGAACCATATTGGTCTCAAAAAAGATATCGAGAATGCGTTCGTTGACGCTGCGCGCCTGGGGGTCGTTGGGGTTGGGTTCGTCGAACAGCGCCCGCAGCAGGATGGTTACCGGCAGTTTGCGGCGGCGGTCGATGCGAGCGTACACGATGTCCTTGACATCGAATTCGAAATCCAGCCAGGAGCCGCGATAGGGAATGATGCGGGCCGAGAACAACAGTTTGCCCGAGGAGTGGGTCTTGCCCCGGTCGTGGTCGAAGAACACGCCGGGCGAGCGGTGCAACTGCGAGACGATGACCCGCTCGGTGCCGTTGATGACGAACGTGCCGTTGTCGGTCATCAGCGGCAGTTCGCCCATGTAAACCTCATTTTCCTTGATGTCCTTGATCTTGTGGGCGCCGGCCTCGGCTTCCTTGTCCATCAGCACCAGCCGCAGCCGCACTCGCAGCGGCGCGGCGTAGGTCAACCCGCGCAACTGGCATTCCCGAACGTCGAACACCGGATCGCCGAGTCGATAGCTGACATATTCCAATCGCGCGTTGCCCGAATAGCTCACGATCGGGAACACCGAGCGAAAGGCGGCGTGCAATCCTTCCTCCCGACGTTCTCCCGGCGGCGTCTCGGCTTGCAGGAACTTGCGGTACGAATCCAGCTGAATCGCCAGCAGGTAGGGCGTCTCAAGAATGCTGGGACGCTTGCCGAAATCTTTACGAATGCGTCGCTTTTCAGTGAAAGTGTAAGCCATCGGGATTCCTCTCGAAGAACCAGTCCAGGGTGGGAACCGATTTTCACCCCGCGGCCAGCGGCGGGGGCGGATTGAACAAGCCCTGCGCAATCAAACGGAAACAGGCCGGCGACCCCAGCAGGGATCGCCAGCCGTTTCCGCTTCAGTCCATCCAAGGCGGGCGATGCCACGCGCCGCCATCCCAGCGGAGATGGGAGACAGCGCGGCCCCTACCTGATCTCGACCTTGGCGCCGGCATCCTCCAGCTTCTTCTTGACGTCCTCGGCCTCGGCCTTGGGAATGCCTTCCTTGATGGTGGAGGGCACGCCTTCCACCGCGTCCTTGGCTTCCTTCAGCCCCAGACCGGTCAGGGCGCGGACCACCTTGATCACTTCGACTTTCTTCTCGCCGAAGCTGGTCATCACCACGTCGAACTCGGTCTTTTCCTCGACCGGGGCGGCGGCCACGGCGGCAGCCGGGGCGGCGGCCACGGCGGCGGCGGCGGTCACGCCAAACTTCGCTTCCATCGCGGCGATCAGATCCACGACTTCCATCACGGTCATGCCGGCGATGGTTTCCAAAATGTCTTCTTTCGAAACAGCCATTGCAAATTCACTCCTGATAGGGGCGCTATCAATCACTTTCGATCAATCGGGCCGGGTTGCCAAGACACTCAGGCAGCTTCTTCTTTCTGCTGCCGAATTGCATCGAGAGTGCGCACCAGTTTGCCTGGAATTTCGTTGAGGGTCCGCGCCAACTTGTCGAGCGGCGCCCGCAGGGTAGCCATCAACAAACTGATCGCTTCGTCGCGGGTCGGCAAGCTGGCCAGACGGTCCAGCTCGGTGGCTGGAAACGCCCGTCCACCGACCGCCAGGGCCTTGACGACCAACTTGTCGTTGGTTTTTTCCTTGAGAAATTCCTTGAACAACCGCGCCGCCGCGCCTGGATCTTGTTGGGAGAACGCCAGAATCAGCGGCCCCACCAGACTCGATTGCAGGCACTCGAACTCGGTCCCTTGCACGGCGCGCCGTGCCAGGGTGTTCTTGACGACGCGCAGATAGACGCCGGTTTCCCGCGCCTTGACGCGCAGGTTGGTGATCTGAGCCACGCTCAGACCCCGGTACTCGGCGGCGATCGCGGAGTGCGCACTGGCAGCCACCTTGGCGACTTCGGTCACCACAGCCTGTTTTTCCGCCAGATTGAGACTCATTGCGTTACCTCGCGGTTTCTCCTCCACGGTGTGGAGAATGGGAACGGCGGCCTGATCGGGAATCATCCGGCAGAGCCTTGCCGTCTGCGCGGGCTACTCCGGCGAACCGGCGGCGATTAAGCCTGACGGCGCCCGCGGTCTTTGACGCTGACCGGCGGTTTTCCGGTCGGCCCAAAGTTCGCTTCGTCCCCGGCGCGGCGCCGGAGACGCTTGGGTTCAGAACGAAAGCGTGGCCTGATCCACCGCCAAGCCCGGACCCATGGTGGTGGAGACGGTCACGCGGCGAATATAGACCCCCTTGGAAGTGGCGGGCTTGATCTTCTGCAAGTCGTGCAGCAACGCTTGCAAATTTTCCCGCAGTTGGTTCGGCGCGAAATCCACCTTGCCGATGGTGCAGTGGATGATGCCAGCCTTGTCGGTCCGATAACGGACCTGACCGGCTTTGGCGTTGCGAATCGCGCCCGTCACGTCGGCGGTCACGGTGCCGACCTTGGGGTTGGGCATCAGCCCGCGCGGACCGAGAATCTTGCCCAACTGGCCGACTACCCGCATCGCGTCGGGCGCGGCGATGACCACGTCGAAATCGAGATTGCCCGCCTTGACCGACTCGGCCAAGTCCTCGAAGCCAACCACATCGGCTCCAGCGGCCCTGGCGGCCTCGGCGTTGGCGCCCTGGGCGAACACCGCTACCCGCACGGTCTTGCCGGTGCCGTGCGGCAACACCGTGGCGCTGCGCACGACCTGGTCGGATTTGCGGGGATCGACGCCCAGGTTGACCGCGGCATCCACCGATTCGCGGAACTTGACGCCCGAAACCTCCTTAAGCAAATCCAGCGCTTCCTCGATTGAATAAAACTTGCCCGGAACCAGCTTGGCGCGGATCGCCCGCATCCGCTTGGAACGGTTGGCCATGGCTTAGACTCCTTCCACATTGAGGCCCATGGAACGGGCGCTGCCGGCGATGGTCCGCACCGCCGCGTCAAGACTGGCGGCGGTCAGATCGGGCGTCTTGGTCTTGGCGATCTCTTCCAACTGGGCGCGCGTCACGGTGCCCACCTTCTTGGTGTTCGGGTTGGAACTGCCACTGGCGAGACCCAGCGCCTTCTTCAGCAGCACCGAAGCCGGCGGGGTCTTCATGATGAAGGTAAAGCTACGGTCGCTGTAGACCGTGATCACCACCGGAATCGGCAGGCCCGGCTCCAGATGTTGGGTCTGGGCGTTGAAGGTCTTGCAAAATTCCATGATGTTCACGCCGTGCTGGCCCAGCGCGGGGCCGACGGGCGGACTGGGATTGGCCTTGGCGGCCGCGACCTGCAACTTGACGTATGCGGTGACTTTCTTTGCCATCGTAGCTCCTGACGGGTACGAACGCCTCGCGGCTCCCCGAATGAACCGCCCGTGACCGGACGGCGAAAAGGCGACCGGCGAACGCCGGTCAGCGGGATACCTTATCGACCTGACTGAATTCCAGTTCCACCGGCGTGGTCCGACCGAAAATCATCACCCCCACCCGCAACCGGCTTTTTTCGTAGTTGACTTCCTCAACCACACCCTCAAAGTCGTTGAACGGTCCCTCGGTGACGCGCACCATTTCGCCGGGTTCGTAAAGTACCTTGGGCCGGGGTTTATCCACACCGTCCTGAACGCGTTGCAAGATGGCCTGGGCTTCCTTTTCCGAGATGGGCGCGGGCTTGTCACTCGTGCCGCCGATGAAACCAAGCACCTTGGGGACGTTGCGGACCAGGTGCCAGGTCTCGTTGTCCATCTCCATCTGCACCAGCACATAACCGGGGAAGAATTTGCGGTCGCTCTTGCGCTTCTGCCCGTCGCGCATTTCCACCACTTCCTCGGTGGGCACCAACACTTGGCCGAACCGGTCTTTCAGACCCTCGCGATTGATCCGCTCCAGCAGGGAACGCCTGACATGCTGTTCGAAGCCGGAATAGGCCTGCACCACATACCACCGCATCGCCATGCCGTTGCTCCGTCAGCCGGTAATCAGTCGAACCAGCCAGAACAGCAACACATCCAGCAACCACAGCAACAACCCCATGATCACGACCATGGCGATCACGACCAACGTGGTTTGAGTGGTTTCGGCGCGGGTCGGCCAAGCCACCTTGCGCAGTTCGGTACGGGCATCCTGAATGAATTCGAGGGCTTCCGCGCCCCTTTCGGTTTTCAGAGCGATGGCCACCGCCACGCCCGTCGCCGCCAGCAGGCCGATGACGCGCGCCAGCAGCGAATGCGTGGCGAAGACGTAAAAAGCGACCAGCGCGCTCAGGATGATGGCACCGGCGGCCAGCAGCTTGAATGTATCGGCACGATTGAGGGCTTGCGGTTCGGGCTTGGTCGAATTCATGCGATCTTGGCTCTACGCGCTCGGCATCGGTTCGCGCCATCGGAACGGGCGGGTGGGATCGGAATCTGCCATCGGGAAGATGGCAGGCCAGGAGGGTCTCGAACCCCCAACCTGCGGTTTTGGAGACCGCTGCTCTGCCAATTGAGCTACTGGCCTGTAACTTTAGGGTGGCTGGCCGGAATCCGCCTCGGCGATTCCAGCCAGTCAAACCGGGAACTACTCGATGATCTTGGCGACGACGCCGGCGCCGACGGTGCGCCCCCCCTCGCGAAT
>JARSSO010000028.1 GCA_029624765.1 Candidatus Contendibacter sp.
GCGTGAAACCCACACACTACATCTTGTGGCCTCCACGGGAGATCTCATTGAGCCGATTTGTGTAGCTTGAGTTTCCGTATCTTGACAACTCAAAAAATTCCAACCCGGCCTAACTGGGGCTTGCACCTGACCCCGCTACACGGGGCAGGTGAAGCGGGGCGTGTGCGCCGGGCATGGCGCGTTACTTCGTAGGTGAAAGTCCTATGGCCAGGTTTTCGCAGAGCCGAAGGCAAGGAGAAGGGCCGTAGGATGCGCTGAGCGTCGCGAAGCGCATCAATCGCGAACTTACGTCAGCCCGCGCAGGTTGGGGTGAGCAAGAACGAGCCCTAACTTCCAAGTCAGAATCACCTAATGAAAGGCGCATCCACATGTCAACCCGGCTTGAAAAAGTCATTCAACAAGCCTCGACCCTACCTGCCGAAATTCAGGACGAAATAGCCGAGCAATGGTTGGAAGATATCGAGAACGAGTTAAACTGGCAAAAAACCCTCCAACAACCACAAGACAAGTTGGCGGAACTGGCACGGAAAGCCTTGCGCCAATCGGCACAGGGAGAAACGTTAGTAAAGGGTTTTGATGAAATCTGAACTGACCCCGGAGTTTTTGGAACGATTCCGAAATCTGCCAGAGCGGATCAAGAAACCGCTAGAAAAAACTACCGGTTGTGGAAGCAGAACCCGCGCCATCCCAGTGTGGAGTTCAAAAAGCTGAACACTTCCATCCCGGTTTATGCAGTGCGAGCCGGTATTGGTTGGCGAGCGGTAGGAATTATGAAAGACTCGGACACTATCGTATGGTTCTGGATCGGTTCACACAGCGAGTATGACAAGTTATTAAAAAATCTGTGATAGTGTCTCCTTAAGAGACAACCACGAGGGATACCGATCATGCGCTCCGCTCTTTCCCTGACCGTGACCCTAACCCTGACGCTCAGCGCGATGGCGCAGGCCCAAGTCTACAAATGGACCGACGCCAACGGCCAGGTTCACTACGACAGCAAGCCTCCCCCCGAAGGCCAAGCGGCGCAAACGCTCGACATCCAGTCGCAACCCACCCCGACCGGCGGCGCGGACAATACCCAGAGCATGCAGCGCGCCACGCGGCAACTGCGCGAGTTGCGGGCCACCAGTCGGGGCGTCTCCGTCGAGGAACTGGACCGGCCTACCTCCCGAAAAAAAAGACGCGGTGAACCCCAAGAACCGGTCTACATCGGCTACGAGGATCGCGCCCGCATCGACAATCTCAACAGCGACATCCGGCGGCTGTCGTCCTCGACCATCGGCAGCGCCAGCAGTCGCGCCCAGGGAATTCGCGCCGCCAAGGACGAACTGCGGCAAATCTATCGAAAATACGGAATCAAGCCCTGAGGGTCGGGCCAGCGCCCAGGAAACGACAAGGGGCGGAACCCCGACGGATTCCACCCCTTGTCATACTCTTCACGACTCGGTTACAGCGCGCCGGGACCCATTTCCCCGGTGCGAATCCGGATCGCGCGCTCCAGGTCGTAGATGAAGATCTTGCCGTCGCCGATCTTGCCGGTGTTGGCGGTGGAGCGGATCGCTTCCACCACCTTGTCCACCAGACCGTCGTCCACGGCGATTTCCAGCTTGACCTTCGGCAAAAAATCCACCACGTACTCGGCGCCGCGATACAGCTCGGTATGCCCCTTCTGGCGCCCGAAGCCCTTGACCTCGGTCACGGTGATGCCCTGTACGCCGATTCCCGACAGCGCTTCGCGCACGTCGTCCAGCTTGAACGGCTTGATGATTGCAGTGATCAGTTTCATGGATGCCCTCCCGCGTTCGCCTGACCCAAGACCAGGCGGGAATATAACCGAAATCCGTGACCTTGCGCGATGCTGGGCGGACTTCGGCTTCCCGCGCGCTCCGCTGTCCGCCAGCGATCGTTACAGGTTGTAGCCGCGCTCGTCGTGCAGGGCGATGTCCAGGCCCTCGGTTTCCTGTTCCTCGGTCACTCGCAAGCCTACCAGTACATCCACGATTTTCAGGATGACGAAACTGAGAACCCCGGAATAGACGAGGGTGAACACCGCTCCCTTGAACTGCGCCCAGAGCTGACTGGCGATGGTCATGCCCTCCGCCAAACCGACGCCGCCCATTATCTTGTCAGCGCACAACCCAGTCAGGATCGCGCCGACGATGCCGCCAACCGCATGGACGCCGAACACATCGAGCGAATCGTCATAGCCCAGGGCCCGCTTGAGCTTGGTGGACGCCAGGAAGCAGATCACGCCGGCGGCGACGCCGATCAGCAGCGCGCCCATCGGACCTGCCGTGCCCGACGCCGGCGTGATCGCCACCAACCCGGCCACCGCGCCGGAGGCGATGCCCAGCACGCTGGGTTTGCCGTGCGACAGCCATTCCGCGAACATCCACGCCAACGCTGCTGTCGCGGTCGCGATCTGCGTCACCGCCATCGCCATGCCGGCGCTGCCGTTGGCCGCCACCGCGCTGCCGGCGTTGAAGCCAAACCAGCCCACCCACAGCATCGACGCGCCCATGATGGTGAAGTTGAGGTTGTGCGGCGGCATCGCCATGGTCGGATAGTGCTTGCGCTTGCCAATGACCAGACAGGCCACGAACCCGGCGATGCCCGCGTTGATGTGCACCACGGTGCCGCCGGCAAAGTCCAGCACGCCCCAGTTGCTGCCAATCAGCGAACCGGCGCCGCCCCAGACCATGTGCGCGACCGGCAGATAAACCAGCGTGAACCAGAATCCCATGAACAACAGCAGCGCGGAAAACTTCATCCGCTCGGCGAAGGCGCCCACGATCAACGCCGGAGTGATGATCGCGAAGGTCATCTGATAGGTCATGAACACCGTTTCCGGAATGGCGTTCGCCACGGTGGCGACCGGTTGCCAAAGGCTCTCCACCGTAACGCCGCTCAGGAACGCCTTGGCGAAGGTGCCGATGAACGAATTCAGATTGATTTGCCCGGCTTCCATGCCGGTGGCGTCGAACGCCAGACTGTAGCCGTAAATTGTCCACAATACCGTCACCAGCGCGGTGATGGCAAAACATTGCATCATCACCGACAACACGTTCTTGGCCCGCACCATGCCTGCGTAAAACAGCGCCAGGCCGGGAATGGTCATGAACAACACCAGCGCGGTCGAGGTCAGCATCCAGGCGGTGTCGCCCGAGTTCAGTTCGGGTTTGGCGGTTTCCTGCGCCAGTGCCAGCGCGGGAACCAGCATCCCCAGCCCCGCTAGCAATCCACCCTGTCTTGCCGCTTGCATCGTTCTACTCATCGGTGAAATTCTCCAAGGTTTCGGATACAACATGATTGAAGGATTGAGCAGGTTCCGGTCACAGCGCGTCCGGCCCGGACTCGCCGGTGCGGATGCGAATGGCGTCTTCCAGGTCGTACACGAAAATCTTGCCGTCACCGACCTTGCCGGTATTGGCGGCGCGGGTGATCGCTTCGATGACCCGCTCCGCCAGCTCGTCACCCACGCCGATCTCGATCTTGATCTTGGGCAGGAAATCCACGACATATTCCGCACCGCGATATAGTTCGGTATGTCCTTTTTGACGGCCGAAGCCCTTGACCTCGGTGACGGTGATACCCTGGGCGCCCACCTCCGACAGAGCCTCCCGAACATCGTCCAGCTTGAACGGCTTGATAACCGCGGTAATCAGTTTCATGGGGTCCAGATCTCCTGTGGCTTGATGCCCCGGGGGGCGCAACCTAACGGTTTGGGCACGCCGGCGGTCTCGTGGCGCCAGCGCCGCCCTTTGTTTGGCTGGTGATTTGCACATCGTGTGCCACTAATAATAAATATTTTAAAAACAATTAGTTAATTAGTTTTTGCCCCCTCGGGGAACAACGAATTTGGCTTCGATTCAACGCCACGCCCGAGTATCCGCACTTTTTTGGTGCGATACGGACGCGCGCAAACCGGCAAAATCCCGTTAAACTTAATGAAACACGCTATCCACCCCGGAGAATTCGCGATGATCGACCCCAAGGTGTTCGATGAACTGGCCAAGCGGTTTGCCGACGCGGTGCCGCCCAGTTTTCGCCAGTTTCAAGCGGATATGGAGAAGAACTTTCACGCCGCCCTGCAAGCGACCTTCGCCAAGCTGGAACTGGTGACGCGCGAGGAATTCGACGTGCAACAAGCGGTTCTGGCCCGCACTCGCGCCAAGCTGGAGGAACTGGAGAAGCAGGTGGCGGAACTGGAAGCCAAGGCCGGCGCGGGCAAGCGCCGCAAGAGCGCGGAAAAGCCCGCCGAACCGGAGGGTGGCGACGCCTAGGGACGTGTCCGCGCACTAAAACAGTGCAAAACCACCGCCTGCCGGTCGACCGCTGCCTCCGCCGGTTTCCAAAAGGCGCTTCGCTCTCTACCCACCAAGCCCCGTCATGTCGCTCGCCATCGTTTACACCCGCGCTCAGGTGGGCATCGACGCCCCCCTGGTCAGCGTGGAGGTTCACCTGTCCGGCGGCCTGCCGGGGCTGTTCATCGTCGGCCTGCCGGAGGCGGCGGTCAAGGAAAGCAAGGACCGGGTGCGGGGCGCGATCCTGAACAGCCAGTTCGAATTTCCCAGCCGCCGCATCACCATCAACCTGGCTCCGGCGGACCTGCCCAAGGAAGGGGGTCGCTTCGATCTGCCCATCGCGCTGGGCATTCTCGCCGCCTCGGGCCAGGTCAACCGCGAGCGGCTGGGGCAATACGAGTTTCTCGGCGAACTGGCCCTGGGCGGGGAAGTGCGCGGGATTCGCGGCGTGTTGCCGGCCGCGCTCGCCTGCCACGCCGCCGGGCGCACCCTGCTGGTCCCCAACGACAACGTCGCCGAGGCGCAGTTGGTCGGCGGCGTCAAGGTCCTGGGCGCGGTTCACCTGCTGGAGGTCTGCCGGCAACTGGCCACGGGCGCCGCTCTGCAACCGCCGGCCCCGCAACCAAGCACACCGCTGGTGAGCCTGCTGGAACGGGACCTGAGCGACGTGCGCGGCCAGCACCACGCCAAGCGCGCTCTGGAAATCGCCGCCGCCGGGGGTCACAACCTGCTGCTGATCGGCCCGCCCGGCACCGGCAAGACCATGCTGGCCAGCCGGCTGCCGGGCATCATGCCGCCGCTGACCGAGGCGGAGGCGCTGGAGACCGCCGCCATCGCGTCGATCAGCGCGCAAGGGCTGGACTTGACGCAATGGGGTGTCCGGCCGTTCCGGGCGCCGCATCACACCGCGTCCGGGGTGGCCCTGGTCGGCGGCGGCGGCCAGCCCCGGCCCGGCGAGATTTCACTGGCCCATCACGGCGTGCTGTTTCTGGACGAGTTGCCCGAGTACGACCGGCGGGTGCTGGAAGTTTTGCGCGAGCCGCTGGAATCGGGACGGATCACCATCTCGCGCGCCGCCCGCCAGGCCGATTTTCCGGCGCGGTTTCAACTGGTGGCCGCGATGAACCCCTGTCCCTGCGGCTATCTGGGCGACGCCGAACGGCGCTGCGCCTGCGGGCAGGAACAGGTGCGCCGCTATCGGGCGCGGGTGTCGGGGCCGTTGATCGACCGGATCGACCTGCATATCGAAGTGCCGCGCCTGGCCCACCGGATATTGCGGGGCGATGTCGCGGAGGAAAGCAGCGCCGCCGTGCGCGCCCGGGTCTGCGCGGCGCGTGACCGGCAACTGCATCGCGCCGGCAAGGCCAACAGCGCCCTGGGAACCCGCGAAATCGAACGCCATTGCGCCTTGAGCGAAAGCGATCACCGGTTGCTGGAACAGGCGCTGGAGCGGCTGGGGCTGTCACCGCGCGCCTATCACCGGATTTTGAAGGTGGCCCGAACCATCGCCGATCTGGCGAGCAGCGACGGCATCAAGACCCCGCATCTTACCGAGGCCATCAGCTATCGCGCCTTGGATCGGAGCCTGGCGCGTTGACCGCGCCGGGGCCGCCCCTAATCCTCCCCCCGCGCCATCGCGCCATCGCGCTTCTCGCCCTCCTCGGGCGAACGGTGGGGGCAATCGGCGCGGTTGCAGTGGCCGTAAAGAATCAGGCAATGCTCGGCCAGTTCAAAACCAAGGCGCTGGGCGATGACGTGTTGCCGCTGTTCGATGTCTTCGTCGCAAAACTCCTCGATCCGGCCGCATTCCAGACACAGAATGTGGTCGTGGTGCTCGCCCTGGTTCAGCTCGAACACCGAGTGACCACCCTCGAAGTGATGGCGCTTGACCAATCCAGCCGACTCGAACTGGGTCAACACCCGGTACACGGTCGCCAGACCGACCTCCTCGCCCGATTCCTCCAGCGCCCGAAAAATCTCCTCGGCGGTCAGGTGCATGCCATCCTGATGTTGCAGCATGTCGAGAATCTTCATGCGCGGCAGGGTGACCTTCAGGCCGGCCTGCTTGAGTTCTTTTGAGCCCACGCCGAACTCTCCGGTGATTGCGCTTACCCATGGGTCGCCTGTACGTTATGATGATACGACGTTCAGACAACCCGGACCTGGTCTTCCATGTCGTACCGCTCCCTACGCGCCGTCGGTGTCCTGCTGTTCGTTTTCACCGCCGGCTGTGAAACGCCCTTGCCCAGCTTCTATTCCGTTCCCATCCGTCAGGGCAATTACATCGATCAAACCATGGTCGGCCAGTTGCGCCCCGGCATGACCCGGCCGCAGGTGCAGCGGATCATGGGGACGCCGCTGCTGACCGACCCGTTCCATCAAAATCGCTGGGACTACTATTACAGCTACCGCGAGGACGGCAAGCTGGTCGAACAGCGTCATGTCGCCCTGTTTTTCACGGGTGATACCCTTGATCGCGTCGAGGGCAAGGTGGACTAACCCTCGCCCGGCTCCAAAACGCCGCCACCCTTGCGCGTCCGCTTGCCTTCGGCGGCGCGCTGTTTGCGGACCGCCTTGGGATCGGCGAGCAGGGGCCGGTAGATTTCCACCCGGTCGCCGGCGCGCACCGTCGCCGACAGCTTGCTCAGCTTGCCGAACACGCCGACCTTGGCGGTCTTGGGGTCGATTTCCGGAAAATGTTCCTGGATCCGCGACAGGACGATCACTTGTTCCACGGTGGCGCCGGCCGGCGCGTCGACCGGGATGACGCGCTGTTCATCGGGTCGGGCGTAGGCCACCTCAACCCGGAGCGTCGCGGGATCATCGCTTGCCATGGACGTCCACCGCGCGCTTGCAGAACGCATCGACCAGCGAGTTGGCGATTTGCTTGAACACCGGTTCGACGGCCATCCGCAACAGGTGACTGGAGAATTCGAACTCCATGTCCAGCGAGACCTTGCAAGCGTCGGCTCGCAGCGGCTCGAAGCGCCAATAGCCTTCCAGGCGCTGGAAGGGACCTTCCAGCAGGCGGATGTCGATCATCTTGTGTTTTTGCATCCGGTTGACGGTGGTGAAGGATTTGTGCACCCGGCCCTTGGCGATCTCGATGGTGGCCCGCGCTTCGTCCTCGGTATGACGGATGACGCTGCTGGACCGGCACCAGGGCAAGAATCGCGGATAGGCCTCGATGTCGTTGACCAGGGCGTACATGTCGGCCGCGGAATACAGGACCAGGGCGCTCTTCTTGACGGTCGCCACGACTTGTCTCCGTTGCGGCGTGATCATTTGACAGCTTGACTGGGTTATTGGACTTTCACCGGGCAAGTTTGGTTGAATCCGCGTTCATCCTCAAGCCTCGCGCATTGGCCCGCGGGCCCCGGCTACCTCACCGAACGGTCATGAGCAAGAAAACCACTCCAGGCAACCATCAGATCGCCGGCAACAAGAAGGCGTATCACGACTACTTTATCGAGGAGCACTACGAGGCGGGTCTGGCCTTGCAGGGCTGGGAAGTGAAGAGCCTGCGCGCCAGCCGCGCCCATCTCAAGGAAAGTTACGTACTGCTGCGCGACGGCGAGGCGTTCCTGTTCGGCTGCCACATCTCGCCGCTGACCTCGGCCTCCACCCACGTCCAGGCCGACCCGACCCGCACCCGCAAGCTTTTGTTGCATAAGGAAGAGATCAGCCGCTTGATCGGCTCGGTCGAGCGCAAGGGCTATACCCTCATTCCCCTGGCGATGTACTGGAAGCGCAACCGGGCCAAGCTGGACATCGGCCTGGCGCGGGGCAAGAAGGAGCACGACAAGCGGGCGACCGAAAAGGACCGCGACTGGGAACGCGACAAGCAGCGGCTGATGCGGGAGCGATAGGGCTTTGGAACTTCCCACCCGCCGCGCTATCATAGATTTACCCATGGGGGCGATCCGGTTTCGACGTGGATTGCAAAACCCGAGGCGCATGCCGAGGATGCAGCTCGCCTCGTTAATCTGGCTGCAAATCATAGTTGCCAACGACGACAGCTACGCTCTGGCGGCCTAAGACCGCCAGCCCCTGACCGAAACTTGCTGGTGAGGTTCGGAGCCTTTCGGGGCGAATCAGGGGTCGACTAACATCAGCTCGCGCCGATCCTGTCCGGGGGTGAGGCTCTAAAACTTACCGGAACCGCCGTTCGCCGCCCTGCCGGTCGGGTTGCGAAGGGTTAAAACAAAGACCAGGCTATGCATGTAGGGCCGAGGGCGGAGGATTTGCGGACGGGGGTTCGATTGGAATGGTCGCCACGGACAGCGATGTCCGTTGGAAAAGATGGCTCAAACGGTGAACGCTAAGTCCCCGGATTGGAGATATGCTAACGCCGTCGGGTGAATCGGAAACGAGTAAGCCCGCTAGAGACTCATAGGGTTCTGAGGATGCTCGAAAGGCATCTATGAATCACTAGGATGGAAGAATCGTTGTTCCAGGGCAAGTTTCTCTTCCAGTTGCGCTGGGGAGTATCGCCCGTTTCGGCGCGTGACTTTTTTGTAGTCTTGAATTAGAAGCAACGCACGACGGCGCTTTTCAGGCTCCTTGAGATAGGGTAATACCCTTTCAAGAAAAGCTAATGCCTCATCGTAGCGTACTTTCCAGCTCCACGAAGCTGCGTGGTTTTTCTTGTAAGCTTTGTGCTTACTGATATGGCCACCATAGCATTCTTGGAGAAATTCAAGTAAACAAAGGGTGGTGCTTGAAACGGATACAACGGGATAACGAAATTTACCGTTAGCGGTTGAAAGAGTTACGGTGCCTTCACCGTCAAATAAACCGGCGGTGTAAATATCTTCTTCCATAAACGCCATCCTCTGGTCGATGCTGGTTTATTAGCCTAGATCAGATGAAGGAATAGTCCAGTCCATCATGAAAATGATGGAGTGACTGTCCCCCCGCCTCCACCAATATCATAAAGGCTGACCGGAAACGGTTGGCCTTTCTCTTTGGAGCCTGGAATTAAGGAGACCCGCCAATGGCGAATGAAGGTTATCACGAGCCGATCAACGAATTGTCGGATGAAACCCGCGACATGCACCGAGCCATCACCTCCCTGATGGAGGAACTGGAAGCGGTCGACTGGTACAACCAGCGGGTGAACGCCTGCAAGAATCCGGAACTAAAAGCTATCCTCGCCCACAACCGGGACGAGGAAAAGGAACACGCGGCCATGGTGCTGGAATGGATCCGCCGGCGAGACCCCGCTTTCGACAAAGAGCTGAGGGATTATCTCTTTACCGAAAAACCCATCGCCCACGGCCACGAATAACCCATCGTTCGCTTCCCTTTCTCGTCTGGCCAGGCTCACGCCAAAGCCGAGCGGGAAAGGGAGCTAGCGATGCGGGGGCAGCAGGTTCCGTAATCCCGGCAGCCAGTCGTTGAAAAAGCGGACGGCCTCCGGGTCTTGGGCCATGCCGCTGATGACGTGCTCCCCGAACGCGCCGCCACCCACGGCGTAATAGCCGAAGGCGCCGCCACCGATGGCAATCCCACCGATGGCGCCGCCACCGACGGCAATTCCCCCCACCGCCAGGCCGCCCACCGCCAGCAGACCGGTGCTCAGGCCGCCGAAGCCCAGCACTAGGCCCAGCGCCACGCCGCCGAGGGCAATCAGACCCCGGGCGACGCCACCCATCGCCAACCCTCCTGTCGCGAGGTCGCCAATGGCGATGATGCCCTTGGCGTGGCCGCGTATTTCGCCTTTCTCCAAATCCGGTCCCAAGGCGATGTCATACAGCGGCAGTCCCCAAAAATAACGATTGGAGCGCTTGCGGATGCCTCGATAGGGGTAACCGCGTTTTTTCAGCGCCGCAACTTCCTGCTCCAGCGCGGCGATGCGTTGCTTGAGTTGCTCGGAATTTTCTTTCATCGGCTTTCCCCTTCCCGTTCGCGACAACTGCCGCAAGTCTAGTCGAAATAGACCGGCCGTCCGGTGCTCGACTAAGCGCGCTTGACAAGCCTCCTACCAAGCCGATAGATTGTATACAAATGTACGCGAGTTTTAAATCATCGTAACCAGTCCACCGCGAACAGGCGCGCTCATGGCCCAAATGCAGACCCTTTCGATCCGCATTCCCGATGAAGACTTCCAGTGGTTGTCGTCGTTGCAGGAGGCGGATGCGAAAACCCCCAGCGAGAAACTGCGGGCGTTGCTGGCGCGAATCCGCAAGCAGGAAGCCGGCATGACCAGCCCCGAAATGTGCGCGGCATGGATGCGGGCGCTGGCGCAGCCGTTCCTGGATACCGTTTCGGTCCATGAGCGCAAACAGAAAATCCATTCGGATCTGGTTGGCCTGGTGTCGGAGTGGACCCCCCGGATCATGGCCACGCTGGTTTCCACTCGCTTGAGCGAGGAGGCCAGCCAGGAAGAGGCGCTCGACGTTGAAGCGGTTCTCGCCCAACAGTGTTTTCGGCTGTTCACGTCGCTGCTGCGCGCCGCCGTCACCACCCAGCCGGCAACCTACGACGCCGGGGTACTGAATCGCTACCTGCCGGACATCCTCGAAATCGCCGACATCATCGCAACCCGAAAAGGGAAGGAGTTGAACAATGGCTGACACGTTCGCCACCCGCGTTGCCAGAATCATTGTCGGCGGCGCCCACGCCCTGCTCGACAAGGCTGAGGATCTCGCCCCGGAAGCCACCATGGCGCAAGCGATTCGCGAGATCGAACAGGTGATCGCCGAGGTCCGGGTCGATCTCGGCAAGGCGGAAGCGGCCAAGCATCTGGTACTGTCGCGGATGGCCAGGCTTAACGCGGAACATGAGAAGTTGAGCGAGCGGATCGATACCGCCCTGACCCTGGAGCGCGACGACCTGGCCAAGGCCGCCATCGGCCGGCAGGCCGACATCGAGGATTTGCTGCCAGTACTGCAAAAAGCCCTCGACGAGCACGCCGAGCGCGGCAAGGAACTGGAAAGCTACATCGTGGCCTTGCTGGCCAAGAAGCGCGAACTCGATCAGGCGCTGACCGATTATCAGGCAAGCCTGGCCAGCCAGGCCGCCTCGCCGTTTGCGGGGAGCGGGCCGGATCGGCAGACGCGGGTCGACGACGCCGAAGCGTCGTTCGGCCGGGTGATGGCGCGGCAGACCGGGACCAGCGGCATCAACCCCGGTCTGAACGAGCAGGCCGCCAAACTCAAGGAACTGGCGGACATGCAGCGCGGCAACCGCATCGCCGAACGGTTGGCCGCCCTCAAGGCAACGCGGGGCGCGCGATAATCCCCTGGAGATCAAGGACCGTGGATCTGTTTCTGGCGCCGGAGTCCTGGCCGTTCACCGTTGCGGCCCTGTTGCTGGTGGCCATCGCCGTCGTCGAAGGGCTGGCGCTGCTCGTCGGCATGAGCCTGTCCGGCTGGCTCGACCATTTCGTTCCCGACGTGGCCCACGGCGTCGAGGGCGCTTCCGATTCCTGGCTGGGCTGGCTTCACGTCGGCAAGGTGCCTATTCTGGTGTTGCTGGTGATTCTGCTGACCGCTTTCGCCCTCATTGGCTATGTTCTCAACGCCCTGGTGCATGGAACGTTCGGCTTCTATCCGCCAGCCCCGGTTTCGGCCGTGGCGGCGTTTCTGGGCGCCCTGCCGGTCGTTCGGATGTCGGGCGCGACCATCGCCCGCATCATCCCGCGCGACGAGACGACCGCCGTGAGTTTCGACAGCCTGGTAGGGCGGGTCGCGGTGGTGGTGAACGGCACCGCGCGGGTGAACTATCCAGCCGAAGCGCGCGTGAAAAACGAACACGGACAAACACTCTACGTCCGGGTAGAGCCAGACGACGCGGACCTGCAATTCGGCGCTGGCGAGTCGGTGTTGCTGGTCAGGCAGATTTCGGGGTCACGGTTTCTGGCCATCCCCAATCCTCGTCCGGACCTCCTCTAACCATCGCGGGATCGAAGAAAATGGATAGTAATTTATTAAAAATGGGCAATTTGTTGGAAATGAGCATCTTGGCCGGGCTTTTCCTGGTTGGCCTGTTGACGGTCGGCATCATCTTCGCGCGCCTGTATCGGCGCTCGTCGAAGGAACTCGCCTTCGTCCGCACCGGCCTGGGCGGGCAAAAAGTGGTGATGGACGGCGGGGCCATCGTATTGCCGGTGTTTCACGAATGCGTGAACATCAACATGAACACCCTCAAGCTGGAGGTGTCCCGAGCCGGCGCCGACAGCCTGATCACGCTGGATCGGTTGCGGGTGGACGCGGTCGCGGCGTTTTTCGTGCGCGTTATCCCCAACGTCGAAGGCGTCGCCAACGCGGCCCAGACCCTGGGCCAGCGTACCATGCACCCCGATTCGCTGAAGGAACTGGTCGAAGACAAGTTCGTCGATGCCCTGCGCGCCGCCGCCGTGTCGATGAGCATGCACCAGTTGCTCGACAAGCGCGCCGACTTCATTCAGGCGGTGCAGAACGCCGTGTCGGAGGACTTGCTCAAGAACGGCCTGGAACTGGAATCGGTCAGCCTGACGCGGCTCGATCAGACACCGATCAAGTACTTCGACGCCCAGAACGCCTTCGACGCCGAGGGTCTGACCAAGCTGACCCAGCAAACCCAGCAGCGCGCCAGGGAACGCAACGAGATTGAGCAGGACACGGCGGTGGCCATCGCCCAGAAGAACTTTGAGGCGACTCAACTCAAGCTGACCATCGAAAAGGACCAGACCTTCGCAACCTTGCAGCAGCAGCAGGAAGTCGCCACCCGGCGGGCGCAGCAGACGGCGGAGGTGGCCAGCATCACGGCGCAGCGGGACCGCGAGGCCCAGCAGGCCAAGATCGACGCCGAGCGCCAGGTCAAGGAGGCCGAAGTCGAGAGGAATCGCGCCATCCAGCAGCGCCAGATCGAAGCCACCCGGGATTTGCAGGTCGCCAAGATCGAGCAGGAAAAGCTGACGACGCTGGCGGATCAGGAGCGGCTGATTTCCGTCGCCGAAAAATCCAAGGCCCAGTCCGAGGCCGAAAAGCAGGCCAACGAAGCCCGCGCCCTGGCGGCCCGCGCCGAGGAGCAGGTCAAGACGGCCCGCGAGGTCGCCATCGCCGAGCGCGAAAAACAGATCGCGCTGGTGGCCGCCGACCAGGAAGCCCAGCAACGGGCCATCGGCATTCGCGTCGCCGCCGAAGCGGAAAAGGACGCCGCCGAAAACCACGCGCAAGCGATCAAGATCAAGGCCGAGGCGCAGCAGGTGCAATACCAGGTGGAAGCCAGAGGCATCGAGATGCGCAACGCCGCCCTGAACACGCTGGCAACGGAACAGATCGCCATGCAGGTCAAGATGAAGCTGCTGGACGTATTGCCGGCCATCATCGAAGCGTCCGTCAAGCCGCTGGAAAAGATCGACGGTATCAAGATCGTGCAGGTGGATGGGCTCAATCGCGGCGCGGCGGGCGGTTCCGGTGGACCGGGCGGCGCCGGCGGCAACCTGGCCGAGCAGGCGGTCGCGGCGGCGCTGGCCTACCGCGCCCAGCAGCCGATCCTGGATGCGGTGCTGGGCGAGATCGGCATGAAGGGCGGCGATTTGAAGGGCCTGGTGGAATCGGTCCGCAAGGACATCGCGCCGGATGGCGCCGCCGGGGATTCCTGAACGGTCCATCGGCGTGCCAGCGAACGAATCCAGTGCTGGCCCAGTTCGAGCGAGTCTTGGTCTGTAAACTACGCCGCCGGTTCAGCGTGCTTGCCGAACCGGTAGTGCGATAGGCCCCATTCTTCGCCATGGCGGTAGCCGAACAGTTCGGCACAGGCCATGAAAAATACCCGCCAACGCTGAAACCAGCGCTCCGCCTGGTCGGGACCGTAGATATCTTGAAACAGCGTCATGATCTCATCCCGATGCCGGTCCTGGTTGACCAGCCAGGCTTCCAGGGTACGCTGGTAATGGCGACCGTCGAGATGCCATTGCTCCTCCAATGTCAGATCGCCCCGAAAGCGCGGTAACAGATCGCGCGAGGGCATCAAACCACCGGTGAAGAAATAGCGCCCCATCCAATTGTCTTCCCCTTCGGTTTCAAACGGATAGGCCAGTTGCCGATGGGTGAAGATGTGGACGAACAATTTGCCGCCGGGTTGCAGCCAGGCGTGAATGCGTCCCAGCAATTCCTGGTAATTGCGCATGTGCTCGAACATCTCCACCGACACGACCCGGTCGAAACGGCGGTCGGTGGCAAAATCGTTCATGTCGGCGGTGATGACCTGGACGTTGGCGAAGCCGCGTTCCCGGCAGCGCGCCTCGATGAATTTCCGTTGCGAATTGGAGTTCGACACCGCCACGATTCGCGAGTCCGGGTAAAACTCCGCCATCCACAGCGTCAACGAACCCCAGCCGCACCCGAGTTCCAGGATATCCTGATCGAAACCCAGTTCGGCCCGCTCGCAGGTCAAGGCCAGCATCGCCGCCTCGGCGGTTTCCAGGTCCTTTACCTCTTCCGGCCACCAGCAGGAACTGTATTTCAGGCGCGGCCCCAGGGTTTTCTCGAAAAAACCGGCGGGCAGTTCGTAATGCTGTTCGTTAGCCGATTGGGCATGGATCGCGACGGGACTGGCGCGCAACTCCGCCTCCAGCCGCGCCAGCGCCGCTTCGCGCGCCCGGTCGTCGCCGGTTGCCTCGGTGCGCAACCGCCCGGCCAGCAACCGGCGGATGCCGAGCCGGGCCAGCCAGTCCGGCACGTAGCCCCGTTCCATGAGATCAATGGCGGTGTTGAGCATCAGGAAACCTCCTTTTTGGGAAACCAGGGTACGAACCCGCTTGTCGTGCGCTGATAGGCGCGGTAATCGTCGCCGCGACTGGCCAGCGCCTGCTGTTCGGTGTAGGGGATGCCGGTGACTTTGAGCAGGGTGTACAACATCAGCGCCGGTCCCAGCAGGGTCAGCCACCATTCCGGCGAACCCCAGGCCAGTAGCGGGTAGCTCCACCAGTGCAGCCACTCGCAAAAATAGTTGGGATGGCGGGAATAGCGCCACAGCCCCGCCCGACAGGTGCGGCCCCGATTCGCTGGATCAACTCGCCAGGCCGCCAGTTGCCGGTCGGCCAGCGTCTCGCCGCCCACCGCCACCAGCCAGATCAGCAAAGCGGCGACGAGGGCCGGCAGGGGCGGTTGTCGCGGGGTTAGGGCGACCACCAGGAACGGTATGGCGAACACGGCGGCCAACAGCGCCTGCGCCTGGAAAAAGCCGAAGAATTTGAGTTGGGTGCGCTCGCGCCAGTGCGCGCGCAGCCGCTGGTAGCGGCCATCTTCCGGCTTGTCGAACAACCGGTCCACCAGAATATGGGCGGCCAGCCGGAACGACCAGCCGCTGGCCAGCGCCGCCACCAGCATCCGCCGCAGCGGGTCGCCATCGGCGAGCAGGGCATATCCCAGCGCCAGCACTCCCAGCCCCGCCGCCCAGGTGAAATCCACCACGCCAGCATCTTCAGTGCGCCATTGCACCACCCAGGCAATGAGCATCAGCAGCGCCGCGACCGCCCAGCCGGCCAGGAAAAAGTCGAAGCCCATCATGGAATGAGGGAGAAGCAAACGCACTTCCCGCCCCCGGCGCGGTCTTGTTGGAAAGCTCCATTCATCGTCTTGGGAATCTTCATGCTGCGCATTGTCGTCATTGTTTGCGGAATCCTGCTCGGCTTGCTCGTGGCCGCCATTCTGATCGCCAGCGGCCAAAGCTCCGTGCTGGCCGGGTTGCGCCATGTCGTCGCCGATCCGTGGGGCGTGGTCACGCTGCTGGACCTTGGTGTGGGGTTGCTGTTCGTCGCCGTTTGGCTGGCGCTGGTGGAGCCGAGCCCATGGCGAGCGGCGGCCTGGATCATGGCGCTGTTCCTGCTCGGCAACGTGGTCACCCTGGCCTACCTGCTGTGCCGGACCTGCCGGGTTCGGCACTGGTCGGAGCTATTTTTGCCATCCCGTTCCAGCGATTGGCGATGACCAGCAGCAACGGCATGGCCAGCGTCCACACCCCGGCCACCGCCAGCAGGCTCGCCGTTGGGTTCTCGAACGACACCCCGCCCAGTTGCGCCCCACCATAGTAGGCCAGCGGCCCGGCGCTCATTCCCAGCAGCGCCGCCAGCCCCAGGCGCGGTTTTAGCCAGTTCAGCGCGACGTTGAACGTTGTGGCGAACAGCATCCACATCGCCACCATCCAGTACGGAGCCAGGTTGGCGTGGAACTGCCCCGACGGGAAGCGCAGCAGGCCCATCCCGGTCAGCAGCGAATCGGCGACGAATCCCAGCAGGCCGCTCAGCCCGATCAGCACCGCTTCCGTCCGTGGCCGGACCGCCCGGTACAGATGCAGGGCAACGGCGGCGGCGGTAACCAGCACGCCCAGCCATGGCCAACCCCGCGCCCCGCCCAGCACGCAGGCGAACCAGCCGATTTGAAAGGCGATGAGGTTGAGCAGCATGGCGACTCCTGAACCTGTCTCCCGCTGGGAGAGGGGCTGGGGTAAGAGTGATGTTGCTAAACCAGCGCCGACGTCAGCGGCTCGCGTCGGCACAGCGGCTTGGTCAACAACAGTTGCACGGTTCCAATCGCCCGTTCCCGAAAGCCCCCCTCGCAGTAGCACAGGTAGTATTCCCACATGCGGATGAAGGTGTCGGGAAAACCGAGCGCCCGCACCCGATCCACGTTGGCCAGGAATCGCTCCCGCCAATGGCGCAGGGTGGTGGCGTAATGGGCGCCAATGTCTTCCAGATGAAAAATGCGCAGATCCGTGACCCGACCCACACTATCGGCGATGGCGGTCAGCGAGGGCAGGAAGCCGCCGGGGAAAATGTAATGGCGGATAAAATCCACTTCGTTTCGATACTGTTGGTATTTCTGATCGGCGACGGTAATGGCTTGCAGCAACATCATGCCGCGCGGTTTGAGCAGTCGGGCGCAGGCGCGGAAGTAGGCGTTCAGGTGGCGCTCGCCCACCGCTTCGATCATCTCGATGGACACCAGCTTGTCGAAGGCGCCGCGCAAGTCGCGATAATCCTGACATAGCACCGTCACCCGGTCCTCCAGCCCCGCCTCCCGCACCCGCTCGCGAGCCAACTGGTATTGCTCCTGGGAAATGGTGGTGGTCGTGACGTGGCAGCCGTAGCGCTGCGCGGCGTGCAGGGCGAAACCACCCCAACCGGAACCGATTTCCAGCACATGATCGTCCGGGTTCAGTTCCAGCTTGCGGCAGATGCGATCCATTTTGGCGACTGACGCTTCCCGCAACCCGGTATCGGGTGTCGGAAAGACGGCCGCCGAGTACATCAGGGTTTCATCCAGGAACAGGCGGTAAAACTCGTTGCCGAGATCGTAATGGGCGGCGATGTTGGCGCGGCTGCCCCGGCGGGTGTTGTCGCGCCCCAGGTTCAGCAGCCGGAACAGCGGCATCATCAGCCGGGTCAGGCCGTGTTCCAGTCCGAGCAGCGCGTCCTGGTTCAGGACGAAGATGCGCACCAGGGTTGGCAGGTCGTCGCAGGACCACTCGCCCGCCATGTAACCCTCGCCCACCCCAATGCTGCCGCGCAGGGCCAGCAGGCGGTAGGCGTCAGGGTCGTGAATGGTGACGATGGCGCGCAGCGGGCAGTCGGCGCTGGCGCGGCCAAATTCATGAACGCCGTCGGCGTCGGCCACCGCGACGCAACCGTGCTCCAGCCGGGCCAGCCGCTTGAACACGGCGCTACGCAACCCGCGTTCGCGCCACGGTCGTCGCGTGGCGTTCGCGGACAAGTCCAGGGGGGACGACATCACCGATTCTGGGTGCATGACTTAGCTCTCCATGGGTTTGCCGGATGTCGAGGGATGCGGGAAGATCGGAATGCGTTTCCAAAGCAGGCGCAGCGCTTCCCAGTAAATGGCGGCGACGACCTTCAAGGTCATGAACGGAAAACGGGCCAGCGCCCCGGCCATGGCGCGACCGTCGAGCGGCTGACGGCGCAGACTAAGGGTGGCGTCGAGCATTCGCGTCGATCCCTTGAGGACGTCGAGATGCACGGCCAGATGCGATCCGGGCGGCGTGGAGCGCCAGCCATAGCGCAGGTCCATGGGCATGAACGGCGACACATGCATGGCCTTGGAAAATTCGGCGCGCTGGTTGCCGCCGGCTTGGCCGGCCACATCGAGGACGTAGCCGACCTTTTCGCCCCAGGGCGTGTTGGTGACTTCGGCGACCAGCGTATCCAGTTGCCCGCCGTCCGGCGCGAAGCAGTAGTAGATGCTGATCGGGTTGATGCAATAGCCGAAGTAGCGCAGATGGGTCAACAGACGGATCGAGCCTTGGGGCCGGCGGCCCGTTTCCCGTTCCACCAGATCGCGCACGCAGGTATCCAGCGGCATGTTGGGATCGCCGAAATGATCCGCGCGGCGAAACCAGGCCAGGGCCGGCCGGCTGGCCGACCACAGCCAGCGGTGGTTGAAAACCATATCGAGTTCCGCCAGATCGAGATACACCATGAACAAGCCGTAACGAAACTCGTGGCGGCGCGGCAGAAAGCGCCGATGCCGGACGTGGCCGACGTAGAGGCAACTGTTCATGCCGCCAGCCACCGCGATTCCAGCAGGCCGCGCGCCACCGCCAGTCCGCTGTTGACGCCGTCTTCGTGGAAGCCATAGCTCCAGTAGGCGCCGCAGTACCAGGTGCGATAGACGCCGCTGATCTCGTCGCGGCGGGCCTGCGCCCGGACACCGGCCTCGGTGAATACCGGATGGTGGTAAACGGTCCGGTACAGGACGCGCGCCGGGTCGATGGTCTCGCCACGGTTGAGCGTGACGCACAACGTTTCCGGCGCGTCCAACCCTTGTAGGACATTCATGTTGTAAGTGACCGCCACGCGCTCCCGGGGTTGCGCCGGCAGATGGTAATTCCAGGCCGCCCACGCACGCTTCCAGCGTGGCAACAGGCGGGTATCGGTATGCAACACCACCTCGTTTTCCTGATAGGGAATCGCGCCCAGAATCTCGCGCTCGCGCGGCGTGGGATCGGCCAGCAGTCGCAGCGCCTGGTCGCTGTGGGTGGCGATGATCACCTGATCGAACCGTTCCACCGGACTGCCGCAGGGCTTCACCTGGACGTGGGTCGGAAGGCGGCGCACCCATTCCACTGGAGAATTCAGCCGGATGTGGTCGCGGAACGGCGTGGTCAGCGCCTCGACGTAAGTGCGTGAACCGCCGTGGATCACCCGCCATTGGGGCCGGTCGTTGACGCTGAGCAGGCCGTGATTCTTGAAGAAGCGCACGAAGAATCGCGCCGGCATCTCTCCCACGAGCACCGGTTCCGCCGACCAGATCGCCGCCGCCATCGGCAGGATGTAATGGTCGGTGAATTCCCGGCTGTAGTTCCCTTCCCGCAGCCAGGCGTCCAGGTCGATGTCACGCCTGCCGTTCAACAAAGCTGGCGCTTCGCGATTGAAGCGCAGGATGTCGCGGATCATGCGGTGAAACGAGGGCCGGAACAGGTTGCGGCGCTGGGCGAACAGGGTGTTGAGATTTTCGCCGTTGTACTCAAGCCCGGTACGCTCGCACCGGACGCTGAAACTCATCCGCGTGGGCTGGGAAGCGACACCCAGTTGTTCCAGCAGGGCAAGGAAGTTCGGATAGGTCCAGTCGTTGAAGACGATGAAGCCGGTATCCACCGCATGGCGCCGTCCCCCGACTTCCACGTCCACGGTGTGGGCGTGGCCGCCGACATAGTCGTTGGCTTCGAACAGCGTCAGGTCGTGTTCACGGCGCAGTTGCCAGGCGGCGGTGAGGCCGCTGATGCCGGTTCCGATGATGGCGATTTTCACGAACGCTCTCCTAACAGCCGTTAAAGCCGACTCTTGATCATGCGAATCACGCCGCCCAATAGATACACCCGCTCGTAAATAAAGGCGCCCATGTCGAAATAGTCGTGGTGCTGAAACACCTTGCCGTCATCGCGAAATTTCAGATGGCTGACGCCGCGCAGTTCCAGCGTCTCGCCGCGTCGGAAGCGCGCGTGCTGGAAGCGCATGATCCAGACCAGCATTCCCTGTTGCCCGGCGATTACCTCGTCCTCAAACTCAAAGCGGCAGGACAACACTCCCTCGTACAACCGGCTGTAATAGTCCCGCAGCGCTGGCAGACCATTCAGTTCATGCACCGGATCGCGGAATCGCACGTCCGGCGCATAGATGTCTTCCAGTAGATGCAGCGTGTCCTTGTTCAACTGGTTGAACGCGGTCTTGAAGCGCTCCAGGGATTCCAGCATGGGCCTGTCCTCCGGCACGTGGGGGGCTTGATTAATAATATTAGACATGATTTTTACAAAACGCAAATATTTATACAATACTTGTTCAACATATGACGAGATCGGGATGACGGATGGAACCCGTGACGGAGACGGCATGGGTGACGGAGGTTGGCGGAGAGGGGGTGGCGAGGCGTTGGGGAGGTATGGCCGGGCCGTGGCGCTGATTGGACGGAATCGGGAAGGTTGCCAACGATCCCTGGACCGAGCCGGTGGCGCGGCGAGACGAGCAAGCCCACCCAGAGCGATGATGTTTTGCCATGCGAAATTCACTGCGGTACATTTTCGCCGATGGCGTCACGATTTGCTGATGCCAGCATGGCGGCGGACGCACCAAACGATGCCGCCGCCTTGGCTTGGCTGCAATTTCGAGGAGGGAGTCGCGATGGCCGCTACCCATTCGCCCGCGCAGGCAACGTCCGTTTACCAGCCCGCCGCTGGCGAGGCCTATATGAGCGATGCGCAACTGGCCCACTTTCGCCAGTTGCTGCTGGAGTGGAAGCAGAGCTTGCTCGACGAAGTGGACCGCACGGTCAACCACATGCAGGACGAGTCCACCACATTCCCCGACCCCAACGACCGCGCCACCCAGGAAGAGGAATTCAGCCTGGAACTGCGCACCCGCGACCGGGAGCGCAAGCTGCTCAAGAAAATCAATGAATCCCTGACCCAGATCGACAGTGGCGACTACGGTTATTGCGAAGCCTGCGGGGTGGAGATCGGATTGCCGCGCATGCAGGCCCGTCCGACCGCCACGCTGTGCATCGACTGTAAGATGTTGGAAGAAATCCGCGAAAAACAGGGCGGTTGACCGCCGGACCAACCGCGCGCCGCCACGCTCGCGCCATGGCGACGACCCATGCCGCCGCGGATCGTGCGTCCGATCGCCGCGTGGCGCGAGGTCGTTTCGCGCCTTCTCCCACCGGACCGTTGCATTTTGGCTCGCTGGTCGCGGCGCTGGGCAGCTTTTTGGAAGCGCGGCGGCGCGGCGGCGAGTGGTTGGTGCGCATCGAGGACGTGGACGCGCCGCGCACCGCGCCGGGGGCGACGACGGCGATCCTGCGCGCGCTGGAACGGTACGGACTGCATTGGGATGGGCCGGTGGTCCGCCAAAGCCAGCGCGCCGTCCATTACCAGACGGCGCTGGAGTCGCTGCTCGACGCCGGGTGGGTCTATCCCTGCACCTGCAGCCGGCAAATGCTGGCCAGTTGTCCGCGTGGGCGGGATGGCGCGCCCATCTATCCGGGAACCTGCCGCGCCGGTCCTCGTCCACTGGATCGGCTCCCCGCGCTCCGGGTACGGGTGACCGATGCGCCGCTGACCTTCCAGGACGCCGTTCAGGGTGAATGCCGCCAGCGACTGGAGCGCGCGGTTGGCGATTTCGTGCTCCGCCGCGCCGATGGCGTGTTCGCCTATCAACTGGCGGTGGTGGTGGACGACGCCGCGCAAGGCGTTACCCACGTCGTTCGCGGCGCCGACCTGCTCGATTCCACGCCCCGGCAGATTTATTTGCAGCGTCTGCTGGGATTGTCCACCCCCGACTACGCCCATCTGCCCGTGGTGGTGGACGCCCGCGGCGACAAGCTGAGCAAGCAAACCGGCGCCCGGCCGCTGGACGAGCGCTGGGCGGGTCCCACCCTGACGGCCGCGCTGCGATTCCTGGGCCAGCGCCCCCCGCCGGAGCTGGCGGGCGAACCGGTGGCGGCGATCATCGCCTGGGCCGTGGCGCACTGGGACTTGGCCTTGGTCGGCGCCCGCGGCCGGTCCGGCCTGTCCCTCGACACGCCGACAAATTGACTGAAATCGCCCAATCGCTAGACTAGACTTATAAAATTCCAAGCCGGCCATGGGGCGTTGGCGAGCGCTTTCACCCGGACGCGGATACCACAGCCCACCCATCACCAAAGGAGAGATACGATAATGTCCGAAGGCAAGCTTTATCCTGTACCTGCCGAAGTGGCCGCTCGCGCCTGGATCAACAACGATCAATACCTGGCGATGTACCAGCGTTCGATCGAGAATCCGGAAGACTTCTGGGCGGAGCAGGCCAATCAGTTCGTCACCTGGTTCAAGCCCTGGGACAAGGTGCTGGACTGGGACTTCACCAAGGGCCACATCCGCTGGTTTGAGGGCGCCCGGCTCAACGTCAGCTACAACTGCCTGGATCGCCATCTGGCCACTCGCGGCGATCAGGTCGCCATCATCTGGGAAGGCGACAATCCCAAGGAAGATCAGAAAATCACCTACAAGCAACTGCACGGGGAGGTGTGCAAGTTCGCCAACGTCCTGAAGGGTCTGGGCGTCAAGAAGGGCGACCGGGTCTGCATCTACATGCCGATGATCCCCGAAACCGCGGTGGTCATGCTGGCCTGCACCCGGGTCGGCGCCATCCACTCCATCGTGTTCGGCGGCTTCTCGCCGGACTCGCTCAAGGATCGCATCCTCGACGCCACCTGCACGGTGGTCGTCACCTCCGACGAGGGCTTGCGCGGTGGCCGCAAGGTGCCGATGAAGGCCAACGCCGACAAGGCGCTGCAAAGCACCCCGAGCGTGCAAAAGATGGTCGTGGTCAAGCGCACCGGCGGCAGCGTCGCCTGGACCGAGGGTCGCGACCTGTGGTATCACGAGCTGATGGCCAACGCGTCCGCCGACTGCCCGCCGGAACCGATGGACGCCGAGGATCCGTTGTTCATCCTTTATACCTCTGGCTCCACCGGCAAGCCCAAGGGTGTGTTGCACACCACCGGCGGCTATCTGCTGCACACGGCGATCACCCACAAGTACATCTTCGACTATCACGACGGCGACATTTACTGGTGCACCGCCGACGTGGGCTGGGTCACCGGCCATTCCTACATCGTCTACGGCCCGCTGGCCAACGGCGCGACCTCGATCATGTTCGAAGGCATCCCGACCTACCCGGACGCCAGCCGGTTCTGGCAGGTGGTGGACAAGCACCAGGTCAACATCTTCTACACCGCCCCGACCGCCATCCGCTCGCTAATGCGCGAGGGCGAGGCTCCAGTCAAGGCCACCTCGCGCAAGAGCCTGCGGCTGCTGGGTTCGGTGGGCGAGCCGATCAACCCCGAAGCCTGGGAGTGGTACTACCACAATGTCGGTGACGCGCGCTGCCCGATCGTGGACACCTGGTGGCAGACCGAAACCGGCGGCATCCTGATTACCCCGCTGCCCGGCGCCACCGCCTTGAAGCCCGGTTCCGCCACCCGGCCGTTCTTCGGCGTGACGCCGGCGCTGGTCGACGCCGAGGGCCAGTTCCTGGAAGGCGCCACCGACGGCAACCTGGTCATCACCCGGCCGTGGCCGGGCATGATGCGAACCGTCTACGGCGATCATCAGCGTTTCATCGACACCTATTTCTCCATGTACAAGGGCCTGTACTTCACCGGCGACGGCGCGCGCCGCGACGCGGACGGCTACTACTGGATCACCGGGCGCGTGGATGACGTGATCAACGTCTCCGGCCACCGCATGGGCACCGCCGAGGTCGAATCGGCGCTGGTGCTGCATCCAGCGGTCGCCGAAGCCGCCGTGGTCGGCTTCCCTCACGACATCAAGGGCCAGGGTATCTACGCCTACGTGACCCTCAAGGTCGGCGTCGAACCGACCGAGGCGTTGCGCAAGGAGCTGATCGCTCACGTTCGCAAGGAAATCGGTCCAATCGCCTCGCCGGATGCCTTGCAATGGGCGCCCGGTCTGCCCAAGACCCGCTCCGGCAAGATCATGCGCCGCATCCTGCGCAAGATCGCCGCCAACGAAGTGGATCAACTGGGCGATACCTCGACCCTGGCCGATCCGAACGTGGTCACCGACCTGGTCGACAACCGCGCGGTCAAGTAAAAGCCCGTTTCCAACAACAACGAGGCGTCTTAACCCTGACCCGGTCGCCGTTCGCGGCAGCCGGGTTTTTTTCATGGCTCCGCGGGGGGCCGGCGCGCGCCGGTTTCGTCGATCCAGGCGCTCACCAGCCGCGCCGGGGTCAGATCGAAGTACACGTTGCGCACGGTCACCGCCGGCCAATCCGGCATCCCCAGTTCCGCCGCCGCCATTTCCTCCAGTTCCGGCGCGGGTTGGTCCGGCGCGCGCCACTTGAAGCTTTCGCAGCAGACATGGAACGGCACGCCCCGGTCGCGCGCCGCCAGGGCCAGCGGGTAGGTGCCCGCCTTGTTGACGACCGTTCCGTCGGCCAGCACGCTGTCGGCGCCGACCAGCACGGCGTCGGCCTGGGCGACGAACAGCCCCATTTGCGCGTCGGTGATGCAGGTGGTCGGCACCCGCCATGCGGAAAGCCGCTCCACCAGTTGGCGCCCCTCGCCCAGCGGCCGCGCCTCGGTGACGATCATCCGCAGACCGTCGTCCTTGAGCAGCCGACAGGTTTCCATGACCGTCGAGCTGAGGCTGTGGGTCATCACCGTCCGCCCCGGACCGAGCAGACGGGCGGCATGAGCGGCGCATTCGGTCACCGCCCGCCGCGAGGCGGCGATCAACGCCTCCGCGCCCTCGGCGGCCAGTTCGCGGGCGGCAGCCAGGGTCGAATCGGCGGGCGGGGTCGAACTGTCCCGCCAGCGCCGCAGCAGATTCCCGATCGGCGCCATGCTGGGCCGAGCCGCGCTCAGCGCGTCGGCCAGGCCCGACAGCCCGATCCGCACTTCCAGGGCGTCCACCGCCGGCAGCGTTCGCGCCGCCTCCGCCAACAGTTCCAGAGCGCGCCGGGCCAACTCGCTGGCTCCGCGCGCCCGATCATTGCGAATTTCCGCAACCCAAAGGTTGAATTGTGCGAGGATCATTGTCCAAAATTCATCAAAAATAACCAGAAACCAGCCGGTACCCCGCCGGCGATCCCGCTCACCCCACTTGAATGAGGAGACCGGCCATGAGCGATGTTGACCCCATTATCGGCAATTGGTATCGCAACCAGGAAACCGGCAACGATTTCGAGGTCGTCGCGCTGGACGAGGACGCCCAGACTATCGAGATCCAATACTTCGACGGCGAACTGGAGGAGTTGGAACTGGACACTTGGTACGAATTGCCGATTGACGCCATCGAGGCTCCCGAAGACTGGTCCGGTCCCTTCGACGACATGGATGTGGACGATCTGGGTTACGACGAAGGCAAGGACGAGGACCAGGACGCCGATGACGGCGACGACGAACTCAGCGACGAAGACGATCTGCTGTCCGATCGCGACGAGGATTGAGCGCCGATCCCAACTGCCGTGATGATTGATAAACGCCACTATCTGGCTGCATTGGACATTCCGCTATGGCTCCCACGCCGGTCGCCGGCCGAGCCGCCGCAAGCCGTGGACTCTCCGCGGCCGGAAACGGAGTCGGAAGCGAGGATCGCGGCGGAGGAGGGGGGGGGCGAGTGGTTCCCCACCGCCGACCACGCTCCACCCATGGCTGACCACCGGGAACGAGGAGCCGAAACCGCCGTCGATCCTCCCATCGCCGCGCCGTCTCGCCGGGCGGCGACCATCGCCGGGATGGGCTGGGAGGAACTGGCGGCGGCGGTGCGCGAATGCACCGCTTGCGGACTGTGCGCCACCCGCACCCAAACGGTGTTCGGCGTCGGCGACCGCCAGGCGGACTGGCTGGTGATCGGCGAAGCGCCCGGCGCGGATGAAGACCGGCAGGGCGAACCGTTCGTCGGGCGGGCCGGCAAGCTGCTCAATCCGATGCTGTTGGCGGTCGGCCTGAAACGCGAGCAGGTCTACATCGCCAATGTCTTGAAGTGCCGCCCGCCGGAGAATCGCGACCCGACCCCGGACGAAGCCGCGCAATGCCGGCCGTTTCTGAACCGGCAAATCGCGCTGATCCGGCCGCGTCTCGTTGTCGCCGTGGGCCGCGTCGCCGCCCAGAGTTTGCTGGCGACCGATACCCCCATCGGCAAGTTGCGTGGTCGAGTGCATCGCTTGGGACCGGCCCGCGTTCCGCTGGTGGTGACCTACCATCCCGCCTACCTGCTGCGCTCGCCGCGCGAGAAACGCAAGGTTTGGGACGACCTGCGGCTCGCTCGGCGCGCGCTGGCCACCGAACCTTCCGCGCCGGCCGAAGACACCGTCGAACCATGAGCGCTCCGCCAAAACCCGGGATCGGCCGGTTCCGCCCGATGTTGTACGCCGACTTGAAGGAAGTTCTCGCCATCGAACGGCGGGCCTACCAGTTCGCCTGGACCGATGGCATCCTGCGCGACTGTCTTCGCGCCGGCTATCACTGCCGAGTGCTGGAAACGCCGCACGGTCTCATTCAGGCCTACGCGGTGATGTCGGCGGCGGTCGGCGAGGCCCATATCCTGAACTTCTGCGTGCGCCCGGAACTGCAAGGGCGCGGTCTGGCGCGACGGATGCTCGATCACCTGTTGGAGGGGGCGCGCTTGGAGCAGGTCCAGACGATCTTTCTTGAGGTCCGTCTTTCCAATACCCGCGCCATGCGGCTTTACGCCGCGGCTGGATTTTGCGAGGTTGGCCTGCGGCCCGGTTACTACCCATCGACCAGCGGGCGGGAAGACGCGCTGGTGATGGCCAGGGAGCTGTAAGGCATGTCCGGCTATCTTGCGCTCAAGCATCTGCACCTGACCACCGTGATCCTCAGTTTCGCCCTGTTCGCGTTGCGCGGGCTGTGGATGCTGATGGATTCGCCCCAACTCCAGCGACGCTGGGTCCGGATCGCGCCGCATCTGATCGATACCGTGCTGCTGGCCAGCGCCATCGGCCTGACCCTGGTCCTCGGCCAATATCCGTTCGTCAACGGCTGGCTCACCGCCAAGGTGCTGGCCCTGATCGTCTACATCGTGCTCGGCGGCATCGCCCTCCGGCGTGGTCCGACCCGGGCGATCCGCGCCACCGCCTGGGTCGCGGCCCTGGCGACGTTCGGCTACATCGTCAGCGTCGCCTTGACCCGCCAGCCGCTCGGTTTTCTAGGAGGGTGGTGAACCGCGCCGCCGCCCGTGCCCGCCATCGAAAACGCCGCCCCGAAGGCGGCGTTCCGGCGCGGCTCCAGGCCCGCGCGGCGCTTACCCGAACAGCAAATCCAGCAGGTTTCGCCGGGCCACCTGGTCGGCCTGGCGGTAGCTGTCGCTGTTCCACCTGGCCAGCGTCCAGCCGTCGTCCAGCATGCGGTGACCGACAAAGCTCAACACGGCGAACTGACCGTCCGTAAACTCGTGTAGGCCGCGTGGATCGGTCACCTTGAGCGCCACCTTACACTGAGCGACGCCCAGATCGACATACGCCTTCAGGCTATCCATTTGCAACGTGGTCCATTGTTCGACCCGCTGGACCACGAACTGATTGGTCCGCTGCAGCGGCCCGACCCACTTACCCATCAACGCAGGCATCTGATACATGGCACTCTCCTCATTGGATATTGTAAACGACCGAAGTATAGCAAAGAATGTTGCGTTGCGACATAAGACATCGGGCGACCCGCGGGACGATAAACCCGAAAATTCTTGTGCCCAATGATATACTTAAAACCCGTGGCCTGACCGGCGACCGTCCGCCCCGTTCCGCCACGCCGATTTTGCCCAACTCAGGGACAACTATCATGCCCATCGGTACTACCATCACTGAATTCATCATCGAAGAACAACGGCAAATCAAAGGGGTTTCGGGCGATTTCACCGCGCTGATCAACGATGTCGTCATCGCTTGCAAAGCGATTTCCAGCGCTGTCCGCTACGGCAGCCTGGTGGGCGTTCTGGGTACCGCCGACACCGAGAATATCCAGGGCGAGACCCAGAAGAAGCTGGATGTGATTTCCAACAACCTGTTCATCAAGCGCAACGAGTGGGCCGGTCACGTCGCCGCCATGGCTTCCGAGGAGATGAACGACGTTTACCACCTGCCGACCCAGTATCCGCGCGGCAAGTACCTGCTGGTGTTCGATCCGCTGGACGGGTCTTCCAACACCGACGTCAACGGCGTGGTCGGCACCATTTTCTCGATCATGCGCCGCCCCGAGGGCGCGACCGGTGAGCCGACCGAGGACGACTTCCTGCAACCCGGCGGCCGTCAGGTCTGCGCCGGCTACGCTTTGTACGGGCCGTCGTCGATGATGGTGCTCACCACCGGCCATGGGGTCAACGGCTTCACCCTGGATCAGCGCATCGGCGAATACATCCTGACCAACCCCAACATGAAGATTCCCGAGGATGCCCAGGAGTTTTCCATCAATGCCTCCTACATGCGACTCTGGGATCCGCCGGTGCGCCGCTACATCGACGAGTGCCTGGCGGGCAAGGAAGGCCCGCGCCGCAAGGACTTCAACATGCGCTGGGCCGGCGCGATGATCGCCGACGTGCATCGGGTGCTGTGCCAGGGCGGGGTGTTCCTGTATCCCATCGACCGCAAACTGCGCGCCAAGAACCAGGAGGGCAAACTGCGGCTGCTGTACGAAGCCAATCCGATGAGTTTCATCGTCGAGCAGGCCGGTGGGCTGGCCACCACCGGCACCCAGCGGATCATGGAGTTGCAACCGACCGATCTTCATCAGCGCTGTCCGGTGATCCTGGGATCGAGAAACGAAGTCGAGCGGATCGTTTCCTATCATCTGGAGGCCCAGTGAGCCGGTAGTGGCGGTTTGACGCTGGCCGCTGGCGGCCAGCGTCGGCGGTTCAGGGGATAATGGAGCGCGAACAATTCCGACCGCGCGCCAGTTTCCCTTATGCTTGCTAGTATGTTATTCATTGATCGGTGAGGCGTCGGCACAGAGCGCTGACACTCGCTCCCCATCCGACCGCCGGAACCGCAAGAAGACCGTCCACCATGGAACCGAACATTTCTTCCCCGGAATCGCTCGCTGGCAAGCTGAAGCGTGTTGAGGATCTTGCCGAAAAACTCGTCTACATCAAATGGAGCCGGGAGTTTTTCGTCTTGCTGCAACGCGCGGCGCGGGATGTGCTGGCGCTGGCTCAGCCGCGAGCGGATTGCCACAGGATCGCGGTGTTGGCCGAACGGCTGGAGCAACAGATCGGCGAGTGCCTGGAACAAGGCGAACTGCCCCGAGGCGAGGAACGGGAGCGACTGATCGCGGTGGCGGACGCGCTCTGCCGCGCGACGCCCGGCGCCAACGACAGTGTCCGCAAGACCGCGCCGGGCCAACCTTCATCGGACGAACCTCGCACCGTGCCGCTGTTTTCGCGCTGGGAAAAAAGCGAACGGTCGAGACCCAGGGTCGTCGGGCCAGCCGCGCTCGAAACGCCGCCGCTGTGGCTGGTGGCGCCGGAATCGGCCAACGACCTGGCGCGCAAGCTCGAACAGCGGGGCGGCTATCGGGTGCAGCGCCTCGTCAATCTTATCGAGGCGCAGGCCCTGCTGAACCAATCCCGGCAACCGGCGGCTCTGCTGATCGATCTGGATCACGCCGCCGACAGCCAGACGATCTTGCAACAGGTCGCCAGCCTGCGTCCGGTCCTGCCAGCGGAAATCCCCCTGTTCTTCCTGGCCGACCGTGGTGACATCACCGCCCGAATCGACGCGGTGGAAGCTGGCGGGACCGGCTACTTCCTTAAACCGGTCGATTTGCCGCTGTTGTTGGAATCGCTGGACGAGAGCATTTTCAAGCCACTCCACCATCGCATCCTGATCATGGATGACACGTTGCCCTCCGCGCGCGAAATTGCCCGTTGGCTGGACAGTCGCGGCATGGTGACCCAGGTGTTGGCTCAACCCTTGCAAATTCTGCAGGTGCTGGCCAATTTCCAGCCCAGCCTGCTGGTGATGAGCCTGGACCTCAAGGACGTCGATGGACTGGCGCTGGCCCGATCCATCCATCAACACGAATCATTCCGGGAGTTGCCCATGCTGCTGCTGTCGGCGCAAGCCAACATTGGCTCGCGGTTGGCCGCGACCGGACTGAGCGGCGAGGCCCTGCTGAGCAAACCCCTGAATCCGGAATCGCTGGTCGCCACCATCGCCAAGCGGTTGCGACAGGGACAAGGTCTGTATCGCAAGCTCAGCCAGCTCAGTAATCGGGATACCGTCAGCGGCTTGTACAACCGTCCCTATTTTCTCACCCATCTGGAGCGGGCGCTGGTCGCCGCTGCCGCCAAGACCCAGCCGGTGGCGATCATGCTGATCGCGCTGGACAATCTGCACGCCGTGGAAAGCCAGGACGTGGCCGCCGCCGACGAATTGATCGAACAAGCCGCCCAGCGCCTGAAAATCGCCCTGGGTCCGGATCCGATCGCCGCCCGGTTTGGCGACGCCATTTTCATGGTGTTGCTGGGCTTCACCACCCAGGATGCGCTGCTGGCCACGGCGCGCGCGGCGCAGACGAGCCTGGAGACCGACGCCTACCGGCTGGTTGGCGGCGATACCCGGTTGCGGACCAGCATCGGCATCAGCATCGCCAGCCCCAACCTGCGCGAGGCCGCCGTCCTGATCCAGCAGGCCGACTTGGCCAGCAGCATGGCGCGGGACAGCAAGGATGCCCGGATTCACGTTCATCACGGCCGGAGCGCCGAGCAGGACGCGGACCATTCGCGGCAAAAGCGACTGATGGAAGATATCCGCGAGGCCGTGCAGCAGCAGCGGATGAACCTGCTGTTTCAGCCCATCGTCAGTCTGCGCGGCGACACCACCGAACGCTACGAGGTTCTGCTGCGGATGCGCAACCGCGAGGGCTGGGAGCTGTTGCCGGAAGTCGTGTTCGCCCTGGTCAAGCGGCACCGGATTGGCATGGTGCTCGATCGCTGGGTCATCGCCCATTCCATCCGGGTGCTGCGCGAGCGGCAGGCGCGGGGTCAGTCGGTGGTCCTGTTCATCAACATTTCGCCCACCATCCTGCAGGACGAGGAATTGCTGAACTGGCTGCAAGGCGGTCTGAGCAAGACCGGGGTACCGGCCGCCAGCCTGGTGTTCGAAATGACGGAAATGGCCGCCGAACTGAACAAGGAGCGGGCGGCACTGGAGTCGTTCCTGCGCGGGCTCAAGAAACTGGGTTGCGGCCTCTCCCTGGATCATTTCAGTGGCCACGAGCGGGCGCAGGCGCTGGTTCAACTGCTGCAAGTGGATTACGTCAAGCTGGACGGCCGCTTCATTCAGAATCTGGTCAACGACAAGGATCGCCAGCAACAACTCAACCAACTGGCGCGCACGCTGGCCGCCGCGGGCATCACCACCATCGTCACCGGCATCGAGGACGCCATGATCCTGCCGACGCTGTGGTCCTGCGGCATCGACTACGTCCAGGGATTCTTCCTGCAACGTCCGCACACCGACATGAGCTACGACTTCGAAAACATGGTGTTGTGAGCGGAATGCGGGTTGATCGGGCCACGGGCTGGCTCGACGCGGCGTGGCGGCGGCTCTCGCCCAATCACGACGAGCGGCCGGACGGGATGGCGGTGGATCTCATCGTCGTCCATGGCATCAGCCTGCCGCCCGGCCAATTCGGTGGACCCTGGATCGACGCGCTGTTCACCAATACCCTCGACCCGGACGCCCATCCCTACTTTCGGACCATCGCCGACCTGCGGGTGTCGGCGCATCTGCTGATTCGCCGCGATGGCGATTTGGCGCAGTACGTATCGTTCCAGCGCCGGGCCTGGCATGCCGGCGCGTCGAGTTTCGCCGGCCGCTCCCGCTGCAACGACTTCAGCATCGGCATCGAGCTGGAAGGCGCCGATCATATTCCTTACGACGACCGCCAGTACGCGCGGCTGGCCGAGGTCATCGCCGCGCTGCGAACGGCCTATCCCACCCTGGCGCCCGACCGGCTGGTCGGTCACGCCGACGTCGCGCCGGGCCGTAAAACCGATCCGGGACCGGCATTCGACTGGGCGCGGCTGCGTCGGCTGCTGGGCGACGCGAACTGACCGCCCGCCGTTCCGTCCGATGGAAGGCCGCGTGGCTGGCGCTCGACCGAGGCGAGCGACGAGCGCCTTGGATTTTCAGCGAGAAGCTCCACTGGGGGTCTCGAACCGCGCTCGGATCATTTCCACCCGCTCGCGATTGACGCCAAAGTCGTAATAGCCGGTCCGGGACGCCGAACGGACCTGGACGACGCCAGGTGGGCCGAACAGGAACTCCACGTCGTCCACGAAGCCAAACACCGCCGAACGAAATTCGATGTGAAGGTAATCGGGGTCAGCCCGAATCACTCGCGCCCGATCCATGCCATTCAAAACCTCCAGCAATCTTGCTCGTTCCCTCTCCTTTTCTCCACGATAGCGCAGTGGCTCGATGCGTCGGTCGGCGGCGTCCGCTTGCGACGAAACGCAATTCGGCGAGGCGGGGCACGGCGCCAGCCGACCTTCGGTCACGCCCGGACTCATCGGCGGTCGCCCGCCCGAACAGCCGCTCACCGCCAAAGCGACCATGATCGCCAATCCGCCAGCCCACCACATTTTCCGCATGGTCCATTCCTCGCTGAATCGTCGGGTTCCACCGCCACCGCTCGCCGACCCTCTTGGCAAACGCCGCGTTTGGAATTATTCTACCCCTAAATAGAACTAATCTAGTACTGATTAGACCCGTTACGCGGAGCGTCCATGATTCGTATCACTCGAGAAGCCGACTACGGCATCTTGCTGATGACCAGTTTGACGCGGGCCGAAGGTCAGCCGCGCAGCGCCGCCGCCTTGGCGCGACAATGTCGCCTGCCGCTGCCAATGGTCAGCAAGATACTCAAGACCCTGGCGCGGGCCAGCTTCTTGACCTCGCAGCGCGGTGTGCAAGGCGGCTATAGCCTGACCCGACCACCGGCGGAAATTTCCGCCGCCGACATCATCGGCGCGCTGGAAGGGCCGCTTGCCATCACCGAATGCAGCGGGGAAAGCCACGAGGGTTGCTCGCGGCAGGATGAGTGCGAGGTCAGCGGCCACTGGCCTCGCATCAACCGGGCGATTCACGCCGCGTTGCAGAGCATCAGCCTGGCGGAAATGAGCCGTCCCGATGCGCCGCGCCCGCTGCGTTTCCATTCGCCAAGCCGGACCGAGATCGCCGGCATTGTTGACCGCGCCGTTTGATCCACCGTATTTCGAACCGGAATCCCGCCATGACCGACAGCACTCAAGCCCTGGAACGTCTCGCCGCCAGCGACTACAAGTACGGCTTCGTCACCGACATCGAACAGGATACCGTGCCGCCGGGGCTGAACGAGGATGTCATTCGGTTGATCTCGGCCAAGAAGCAGGAACCGGACTGGCTGCTGGAATGGCGGCTGCAAGCGTTCCACCACTGGCTGACCCAGACCGAGCCAACCTGGGCGCGGGTCCACTATCCGCCGGTTGATTATCAGGCGATTTCCTACTACGCCGCGCCGAAGCAGAAGGGCGATGGCCCTAAGAGCCTGGACGAAATCGACCCGGAACTGCGCCGCACCTATGAAAAACTCGGTATCCCACTGGCGGAGCAGGCCATCCTGGCCGGCGTCGCGGTGGACGCCGTGTTCGACTCGGTATCGGTGGCGACCAGCTACAAGGGCAAGCTGGCGGAAAAGGGCATCATCTTCTGCTCCTTTTCCGAAGCGGTGCGCGAGCATCCCGAACTGGTGCGCCAATATCTGGGCACGGTGGTTCCTTACCGCGACAACTACTACGCGACGCTCAACTCAGCGGTGTTCTCCGACGGCTCCTTCGTCTACATCCCGCCGGGCGTGCGCTGCCCAATGGAGCTGTCCACCTACTTTCGCATCAACGCCAGCAATACCGGGCAGTTCGAGCGGACGCTGATCGTCGCGGACGAAGGCGCCTATGTGTCGTATCTCGAAGGCTGCACCGCCCCACAGCGCGACGAAAATCAACTTCATGCGGCGGTCGTTGAGTTGATCGCGCTGGACAACGCCACGATCAAATACTCGACGGTACAGAACTGGTATCCGGGAGACGCCGAGGGCAAGGGCGGCATTTACAACTTCGTGACCAAGCGCGGGTTGTGCAAGGGCCGCGACTCCAAGATTTCCTGGACCCAGGTCGAAACCGGCTCGGCCATTACCTGGAAGTATCCGAGTTGCGTGCTGCGTGGCGAGAATTCGGTGGGCGAGTTTTATTCGGTCGCCCTGACCCGCGATTGGCAACAGGCCGACACCGGCACCAAGATGATTCACATCGGCAAGAACACCCGCAGCACCATCGTTTCCAAGGGTATTTCCGCTGGCCACGGCCAGAACGCCTACCGGGGACTGGTGAAAATCCTGCCGACCGCCGAAAACGCCCGCAATCATTCGCAATGCGACTCGCTGCTGATGGGTGACCGCTGCGGCGCGCACACCTTCCCCTACATCGATGTGCAGAATCCCAGCGCCCAGGTCGAGCACGAGGCCAGCACCTCCAAGATCAGCGAGGATCAGCTTTTCTACTGCCGGCAGCGAGGCATCAGCACCGAGGATGCGGTCAGCCTCATCGTCAACGGCTTTTGCAAGGAAGTGTTCAAGGAATTGCCGATGGAATTCGCCGTCGAGGCGCAGAAGCTGATCGAGCTGAAGTTGGAAGGCAGCGTGGGATAATTAAAAGTTAGACTTCTCAGAAACAGATGATGGAGAGAGAACGATGGCATCAAATGTGATTTCTTTAGAACAAGTGCTCAGTCACTTAGAGAATAGGATACCCAATACATCAAATTGTAAAAAACAACTAATTGATCTAGTAAGGTGGATCATTTCTTGGAATCCAGATCGCTTATTAAACAATCAAGTTTTTAGTTTTATCCGAGAAGATGTAAATATTGCCTTTGCCTTAGATCGAGATAGTAATCAATTGAAAACAAGGAAACCTAATTTTTTTGTGATTAAACTACCTCGCACTGATCGAGAATTTAAAGATATTCACGCTGATTTTGACTTAACAGAGTCTGGATACCCCCTGTTATCACAATACTTAATTCAAAGACCAAGCAATCCCCCCCGTTGGGTTAGTTTATGTGGGCATATTTCAGAGATGAGCTTCGCTAATTTTCAGAAATTGTTTCTGATTGCTTACGAAAGGAAAGGTGGAATTATCTAAAAAATTGGTTTAGCTGGCTGACTTAGCGCCGCCGCGCTTGTGAGTCGGCTGAATCCTAGAGATCACAGGCTATTGGCTTACAGGAACTCACCCACCATGCTGGAAATCCGCAATCTGCACGTCACGGTCGAGGATCGGGAGATTCTCAAGGGTATCGACTTGACTATCCACCCCGGCGAGACGCACGCCATCATGGGGCCAAACGGCTCCGGCAAAAGCACCTTGGCGAATGTGATCGCCGGGCGCGAGGGCTATACCGTTACCGAGGGCGAAATCCGCTTCGATGGCAAGAATCTGCTGGACATGGACCCGGAAACCCGCGCCTGCGAGGGGCTGTTTCTGGCCTTTCAATACCCGGTGGAAATTCCTGGCGTCGCCAATCTCTATTTCCTCAAGGCGGCGGTCAACGCCATCCGCAAGTATCGCGGCGAACCGCCAGTGGACGCGATGGACTTCTGGGACTTGGTCCACGAGCGCATGGAACTGGTGAAGATGGACGAGTCCATGCTGAAGCGCTCGGTCAACGAAGGCTTCTCCGGTGGCGAGAAGAAGCGCAACGAAGTCTTCCAAATGGCTGTCCTGCAACCGCGTTTCGCGGTGCTGGACGAAACCGACTCCGGGCTGGACATCGACGCCCTGAAAGTCGTCGCCGACGGCGTCAACGCCCTGCGCAGTCCGGAACGCGGTTTCCTGGTCATCACCCACTACCAGCGTCTGTTGGATTACATCGTTCCAGGTCAAGTACATGTGTTGGTCAACGGCAAGATCGCCCGTTCCGGCGGCAAGGAACTGGCGCTGGAACTGGAGGAACAGGGTTACGCGCTGTACAACGAAGAGCCGGGCCGCGCGCGCCGGGCCGCCGCCTGAGGCCATCCGTGATGACTGCCGCCGCTCCGCTGTTCTCCGATCCCCGCCGCCAGCGATTTACTGAGTTCGTGGCCAACCGCCGCGAGCCGGACGCCATCATCCGCTTGCGCCGCGAGGCGTTCGACCGTTTCGAGACGCTGGGCTGGCCCACTCGCCAGCAGGAAGCCTGGCGCTTGACCGATCTGAGCGCGTTGCAATCCATCACCTTCCAGCAACCGGCTGACGCGCTGGTTGATGTTGAGACGCTGCCGACGCTGGATGGGCCAACGCACCGCCTGGTTTTCGTCAACGGCCGTTTTGCGCCGGGCCTGTCACGGTTGCCAGAGTTGCCGGATGGGGCACTGATCACCAGCCTCGGCCAAGCCGTTACGACTCATCCCGAACGGATCGAGCCATATCTGGACCGCCTGCCGGGGCTGGAACAGCATCCATTCGCCGCGCTCAACACGGCATTCTGGGAAGATGGCGCATTCGTGCATCTGCCGCGCGGGACCGTGATCAAGGAACCCGTTCACCTGGTGTTTTACGCCGCTGGCGGCGATGCGAACGTTCATCCGCGCCTGCTGCTGATGCTGGAGGATGGCGCGCACGCCACCGTGGTGGTCGAATACCGGGGGCAGGGTCGCTACCTGAACGCGCCGCTCGCCGAACTGGCGCTGGGGTCGGGCGCGGCGCTGCATTACCACCAACTGCAAGAGGAATCGCCCCAAGCCTTCCATCTCGGCGCGGTCCAGGTTCGGCAGGGCCGCGACAGCGAAGCCAACCTGCATCTGGTTTCGGTGGGCGGCCAACTGGCCCGTGTCGATCTGGCCGTGCTGCTCGATGGCGAGGGCACCCGGTGCGCGCTCAACGGCCTGACCCTGGCGCGCGAACAGCAATACGGCGACTATCACGTCCGGGTCGAGCACGCCCGGCCCCACGGAACCAGCGAGCAACGGTTCAAAAGCGTGCTGGACGGCAAGGCGCGCTCGGTGTTCGACGGCATGATCCACGTCCGGCCGGGCGCCCAGAAGACCGACGCCCGCCAGACCAGCCGCAATCTGCTGCTGTCCAAACAAGCCCAGGCTCACTCCAATCCCCGGCTGGAAATCCTGGCCGACGACGTGAAATGCGGCCACGGCTCCAGCACCGGCTTTCTCGATCCCGACGCCGAGTTTTACCTGCGCGCCCGGGGCATTCCGGCGACTCAGGCTCGGGCGCTGCTGGTCCATGCCTTTGCCAACGACCACCTGAATCAAATTCGCCTGACGCCGTTGCGCGAGCGCCTGGCCCGCCTGCTCGCCGCCCGTCTGGCGCTTGACCTCGTCGAGGGAGAATCCACGCCATGAGTGCCCCGCCCGCACTGTCCACCCTGCCGCCCGCCCGCGCCGCCGGCTTGGATCTCGCCCGCATTCGCGCCGAGTTTCCGATCCTGCGCCAGCGGGTCCACGGCAAGCCGCTGGTCTATCTGGACAACGCCGCCTCGGTGCAGAAACCCAGGGCGGTGATCGACGCCATCGGCGAGTGTTACGGCGGCTATTACGCCAATATCCATCGCGGCGTCCATCTCCTGTCGGAACGATCCACCGTCGCCTATGAAGGCGCGCGGGAAAAGGCGCGCGCCTTCCTGAACGCCGCCAGCGTCCAGGAAATCATCTTTACCCGCAACACCACCGAGAGCATCAACCTGGTCGCCAGCAGCTTCGGCGGCAGCGTGGTCAAGGCCGGCGACGAGATCGTCATCACCGGCATGGAGCACCATTCCAACATCGTGCCCTGGCAACTGCTGTGCGAACGGACCGGAGCCAGGCTGAAGGTCGCGCCGTTCACCGACGCCGGCGAATTGATCCTGGAGGAGTACGAGCGGTTGCTGGACAGCGGGCGGGTGAAATTGGCGGCGTTCGTCCATCTGTCCAACGCGCTCGGCACCATCAACCCGATCAAGCTCATGATCGAGCTGGCTCACGCGCGCGGCGTCCCGGTCCTGGTCGACGGCGCGCAGGCGGTGCCGCATCTAGCGGTGGACATGCAGGCGTTGGACTGCGATTTCTACGCCTTTTCCAGCCACAAGATTTATGGCCCCAGTGGAGTGGGCGTGCTGTACGGCAAACAAGCGTTCCTGGAAGCCATGCCGCCGTATCAGGGCGGCGGCGACATGATCCGGCTGGTCACCTTTGAGAAAACCGAATACGCCGACCTGCCCAACAAATTCGAGGCCGGCACGCCGAGTATCGCCGAAGTGATCGGCCTGGGCGCGGCGCTGGACTGGCTGACCGCCATCGGCCTGGATGCGGTCGCCGCCCACGAGCACGAACTGCTGGACTACGCCACCGCTCGACTACAAGAAATTCCCGGCCTGAAGATCATGGGCACGGCCAGGGACAAGGCGGCGCTGGCGGCGTTTACCCTGCAAGGCGTCCATCCGCACGATATCGGCACCATTCTCGACCGCGAGGGCGTGGCCATCCGCGCCGGCCATCACTGCGCCCAGCCAGTGATGCAGCGCTACGGAGTCCCCGCCACCGCGCGGGCCTCGTTCGCCGTCTACAATACCCGCGACGAGGTGGATGCCTTGGTCAAATCCCTTTGGAAAGTCAAGGAGTTGTTTGAATAATGAGCGACCTGCGCGATCTTTATCAGGAAGTCATCCTGGACCATAACAAGCGGCCCCGCAATTTTCGCATCCTCCCGCAATCGACCCACAAGGCCGACGGGATCAATCCGTTGTGCGGCGACCGGATCAGCGTGTATCTGGACGTCGAGGATGGCGTGATCAAGGATATTGCCTTTCAAGGGGCAGGCTGCGCCATCTCCAGCGCCTCGGCCTCGCTGATGACCGAGGCGCTCAAGGGCAAACCGGTCGCCGAGGTTGAGCATTTGTTCGAGGCATTCCACAACGTGGTCACCACCGACTGCGAATGCCCGCGCGGACTGGGCAAGCTCAGCGTCCTGGCCGGAGTGCGCGACTATCCCAGCCGGGTCAAGTGCGCGACCCTGGCCTGGCACGCGGTGCGCGCCGCGCTGGAACGCCATACCGAACCGGTGGCCACCGAATGAACCGCATCCGTCGAGAAACCCGACCATGACCACTCCCGCCAACTTGCCTGATGCCGACGAGATGGAAAGCCGGGTGATCGAGGCGCTGAAGACCGTCTACGATCCGGAAATTCCGGTCGACATCTACGAACTGGGGTTGATCTACGGCCTGGACGTCGATCCGCTCGGCAACCATGCGGATATCCGGATGACATTGACCGCGCCCGGCTGTCCGGTGGCCGGCTCAATGCCGGAATGGGTCGAAAACGCCGTTCGCCACGGCGCGGGGGTCGAATCGGTCAACGTCGAACTGGTGTGGGACCCGCCCTGGACGCCGGAGCGAATGTCCATGCGAGCCAAGCTGGAACTGAATATGTTTTGAGGCCGGGAACCTGTGTCGGCGTTTCCACGCCGTGTCGGTATCGACGGCGCGACATCGTCGGCTTCAGTCTGATTTCAAGGTGACGCCGTGGAAAATTACATTCCTGTTTTCGAATCAAAAGTCAAAAAGCTTTACGACAAGGTTGTCGAAGAGCTTTCCGTTCCAAAAAAAGAAAGAAATAAAAAACGCCTCAAAAAGATGCTCAAGGAAATCAAAGGCATCAAAAAAACCATTCGATCCGCAAAGAAGATAAAAACCTGTCCTCACTGTGGTCATCCGCTCTGGGATGGAGAGTCCTTGCCCTACACGGATCCCGATTCATTGCATCCCCAGAATGGCTGAATCGTATCCAAAATCCCGATTTTTCCTGGACACTCCTTATGGTGTCCGTTTGACCACGAGATAAACGCCCCCCACCGCCAGCGCCATGCCCACGATGGCAAGGGGCGGGAGCGTCTCGCCGAACACGAACCAGGCGATCAGCGCGGTACTCAAGGGGACCAGATAAAACAGGCTGGCGACGTTCACCGCGCTGCCGCCATGGATAAGCAGGTTCAACAGGCTGATCGCGCCGATGGACAGAACCAGCACCAACCAGCCGAGCGCGAATACGAACTGAGCGGTCCAGGTGATCTGGAATTCCGTAAACAAAGCGATCGACAGGGCGGTGACGACGGCGCTGGGGATGAATTGAATGACCGAGCCGGTGCGCAGGTCGAACCCGGCGCAAAATCGTTTTTGATAAAGCGTTCCGATGGTGATTCCCAGCAGCGCCACCAGGGCCGGTATCAACATCGACCCCAGTTCGGCCCCGCTCCCGAACTTGCCGGAAACCACCAGCGCCACTCCCAGGAAACCCAGCACCAGGCCGCTCCACTGACGCGCCTTCACTCGCTCTCCAAGCAACCAACCAGCCCCGGCGGCGGTCAACAATGGTTGCATGCCGACCACCAGCGCGGCGATGCCGGCGGGCAAGCCATGCTTGATCGACACAAATACGCCTCCCAGGTAAATGGCGTGAATCAGTACTCCGGAAACGCCGATATGCAACCATTGACGCGGCTCCCTGGGCCATGGCGCGTGGCTCGACCAGGCAATCACCGTCATCAATGTGATGACGCAAAGATATCTTACCAACAGAAACGACAAGGGTTCGGCGTACGGCAGACCGAACCGGGCGCCGATAAAACCGGTGCTCCATAAAAAGACGAACAGGAACGGATAGATGCGCTTTACCGAGGACCTTCGCTTTTTATCCATTGTCTTGTCCATGGTTGAAACGGTCTTTTCCACGCCAGCCGCGGTTTGATCCGGTCGCGAAGGATGGCGAAAATGCCTCCTCAATACAACTTTGGCGCGGGATTCCGCTATCCTACCCAAGATGATTCAAAAAGCTTTTAACACCGCATGGATCGATTGACTGACGAACGATGACCGTGGCGCGCTAGCCCGAAGGTTTCGACAACTTCTTATGAACACCCAGAATCCCGCTCTCCCGCTCCAAAAAAAATTTTCGTTCCGCCACTGGCGGATTTCGAACAAACTGCTGGTTGTTCTGTTGCTGGTCTCGCTGGTCCCGCTTCTGGCGGCCATCGGAATCGTCGTGCGCACCAGCACCGACGCGCTGACCGACGAGACGCAAGCCAATATCTCGCTGCTTGGCCACAGTGTCGCATTGCGCTTTTCGAATTTGCTGCTGGACAATCACAATCTGCTGCAAGTCGCCGCCAACAATCCGGCCATCGCCGCCTATTTGCGGGCGCCAACCCCCGCCCAACCCATCCCTCCCGAACCGGTGAACGCCGCGCTGACCAACCTGCAACAGACGAACCCGGCGATCGACGTGGTCGGCATTTACAACCCGGAAGGCACGGTGATGGCGCATACCGACCGTGAACTGCTCGGCAAGAATTTGAGTAGCCGCGATTTCATCGGAATGGCGCTGCGGGGTCAACCCTTCGTTTCCGGCATACGACGCGACCTGGTCAACGATCGGCTGGGCATCAACTTCTCGGTGCCCATCCGCGACAAGGGCGCGATCATCGGGGCAATGGCCACCCACCTCGACGGCAAATTGTTCACCGACATGTTCGCTCAGACGCTGCATGCCTCGTCCGATCGGAACGCGGCCAGGGTCATGACCCTGTATCTGGTCGATCCGAACGGTATCGTCATGAGCCAGTCTCGGGAAGGCGGCTTGCTTTATCGCAGCCTGGGGACGCTTTCGCCCGAAGCAGCGCGGCGCGTGGCGGAAGCAAAACCGCTGGGTGGCGCCTGCCCCGAATCCCAGGCGCAGTGTCCGCCCAAAGACCGAATCGCCCACCAGCCGGAATCGTTGCCGGCGCTGCAACTCCTGGGCGACCGGGTGCGGGCGGCGTTTACCGCCGGGCGGGGGGGCAGCGTGCGGTTCTGCCGCCCAGCCAACCTCGCCGCCGCCGCACCCCCCAACGGTCATGAATGCGACGGTGCTTGGCATGTCGCCGCCTACGCGCCCGTGTCGCCGGTGGCGAGCGCGGACGGTGGATCAACCCAGCCGTTCATGGTGGTCGTGGACCTCCCGGAACAGGCTTTCCTGGACGCCGTGGACCAACAGCGGCTCTTCGGTTTCGGCATCGCGGCGTTCATGGCGCTCCTGGCCATTGCCATTTCCCTGTTGCTGGCCCGGGTGATCGCCAAGCCCATCAACCGCCTGGCCACCACGGCGGGCGAGATCGAACAGGACAAGCCCTTTCGGCAACAAATGGTCGCCGAGGTCACGACGCTTGGCGACGAGATTGGCCATCTGGCGCGCATTTTCAGCAAGATGGTGCTGGCGCTCCAGGCGCGCATGGCCGAGCTGCGCACGATCTACCAGATCGGCCGTTCCATCAGCTCCAGTATTGATCTGGACGAAACCTTGAATTACGTTGCCCACTCTATCCGCGAGGTGGTTCCGTATGACGCCATCGAGCTTTCCCTGCTGGACGAGCCTCGGCGGCGGATGGTGGTTCATCTGGCCCTGGGAGGCGACCCGGTCGGGAACATTCAGCGTTCCTACGCCGGGGATCAAGGACTGGTGGGGCGCCTGCTCGCCAGCGGCGAGGGTATTCTAGTCTCCGACCTGGACACCGCGCCCGAAGCCCGGAACCAGCCCGCGCGTACCTGGACCGCTCTCGCGCCAAGGTCCTATTTGGGTGTGCCGCTTCAAGTCAAGGGGAAAACTATCGGCGCCCTCGAACTGGTCGGCAAACAACCCAACGAATTTGACCCTGACAAGTTGCGCCTGCTGGAAAGCATTGCCATGCAGGCCGCCATCGTCATCCAAAACGCGCACGAAGTGCGCACTCGCGAGAATCAACTCAAGCAGAAGATCCAGGAATTGAACATCGAGATCGACGAAATCAAGCGCGCCAAACAGGTTGGCGAAATCGTGGAATCGGATTATTTCAAGCGGCTGCGCGCGCGGGCTGGTCAATTGCGCGCCGGCCGGTCCAAACAGGAGCCGTCTTCCGATGCCTGAATCCATCGGCCCATCGGAGATCCAATCTCCTTTCTCCGGCTCGGCGTCGAGCGCGCCATGCGAGAAGGCCATGCGTGTCGACAACCAGCAATTGATGCGCGTGCTCGACGAATTGGGCATCGCGACCACCACCGTGGAGCATCCGCCGCTGCGCACCATCGAGGACAGCCGGCGCCTGCGCGGCAACCTGAAAGGCGCGCATGTCAAGAACCTGTTTCTCAAGGATAAAAAAGGTGGCTATTGGTTGCTGGCGGCGCTGGAGCACACCTTGATCGACCTGCGGGTCGCGGCCGCTCTGTTGCAAGCGCCGCGGTTCTCGTTCGCCAGCGAGGAAGATCTGGACCGGATTCTCGGCATTGCTCCCGGAGCGGTCTCCCCGTTCGCGGCCATCAACGATGCCGATGGTCAGGTCCGGATCGTCCTGGACCAGCGCGTGCGCGAGGCCGATCTTCTCAACTGCCACCCCCTCCGCAACGACCGCACCACCACCATCGCCACGAACGATTTGTTGCGATTTCTCGAAGCGGTCGGGCACCCGCCGCGCATTGTCGATCTCCCTGAAACGGTTCGGAGCGGGTGATTTACACCGTCTCCGCGGCCGGTTCCCGATAATTCACTCGAACGGCGACGCCGGTTTCACTGACCGAGGCGTCATCGGTGGAGCCGCGCCAGCGCAACGCCAGCAGCGTGATGTCGTCGCTTTGCGGATGACCGCCGACGAAAGATTTGACGGAGCCGATGACGCCATCGATGATGGCGCGGGCGGGAACCTTGCAGCATACCGAAGCCAGGGTTTCGCTCAGGCGCGTGACCATGAACATCTCGTGCTTGGCGTTCATCGCCTCGCTCACCCCGTCGGTGTAGACGACCAGGCCCTCGCCAGGCGTCAGACGAATGACATCTTCCTCGTAGACGGCGCCGGGGTCGAAACCGAGCACCAGTCCACCCCGTTGCTTCTCCACCAGAACCGGTCGACCATCCTGCCGCAAGACCAGAGGGCGCTCGTGACCACCGTCGCTGTAGATCAGTTCGCCAGTATGCAGGTCCATGATACCGGCGAAGACGGTCACGAACATGCCTTCCGGATTGTTCTCGCACAAGGCCGCGTTCACCCGCTCCATGATGCGGCCGACCGACGTGGAGTCGCGCCGCGCTTCCACCGAGAACAGGGTCTTGGTCACCGCCATGAACAAAGCGGCCGGCACGCCCTTGTCCGACACGTCGCCGATCAGGATGAACAAACGACGTTCGTCGAGCATGAAGAAATCGAACAGATCGCCACCCACGGCCTTGGCCGGCTCCAGCATCGCATGAAGATCGCAGCCGGTGTGGTCCGGCAACGCGAAGGAGCTGGGCAGCATACCCATCTGAATGCTGCGCGCGGCGGACAATTCGCCCTCGATCCGTTCCTTGGCGGCGGTCGTTGCCTTGAGGTCGGCGATATAGGCTTTCAGGGTGGTCACCATCGAGTACAGCGCGCCGCCCAGGTAGCCGACCTCGTCGTGGCGGTTCTCGGACACCTTGAGCAGTTCCGCGTGCATTTCCTCGTCGGCGTTGAAGTTGTGTTCCACCAAGCGGTGGGTCTGTACGGTCAGGCGGGCCAGCGGCCTGACGAGGCGGTTGAGGAAGGGCAACGCCAGGACCATGCCCAGCAGCAGTAGCACGGCGGTTAGCCCGCCGGTGATCGTCAACAGGGAATAAAGTTCCGCCCGCATGTTGATGGGCAGGCTCATCAGGGCCGCTCCATTGGGCAGACCTTCCGCGTTGAAAATCGGAGCCGCCACGTACAACAGCGGATACCCGAACAGCGCGTCGTGGAGTCCGCTGTTTTCAAGATAGGAGGTGGGCGCGCTGGTTTTGACGACCCTTTCCACGATGTTGCGTTCGGTAGCCGTCAGCGCGTTGGATTTGTCAACGCCCTCGACGGAAGTGGCGATCACCGGTTTGAGGTTTTCGTCGAAAACCCAGATGGCGTCGATCAGCGCCCCCGACATGACGGTTTCGGCCATCCGCTTGAGGCCGATGCTGTTGAGAATCTGATTGACGCGGCCAGGCTGGCGACCGATCAGGACCATGCCGCTCCGATCAGGCATGGCGACACCGGCATAGTACAATTCGCGACTATCGAGATTGCGAACCTGAAGGTCGGTGAAGACGCTGAATCGGTATCCCTCCAGCAGCGGTCGAAAGGCCGGTCGCAGCATCAGGCCGGAGTCGACGCCGATGGTCGCGCTGATGTCGTCGAGTGACCAGAAAGCCGGGGCGCCGCGGGCGTCGGTGACCCAGATTTCCGGGATTCCATTGTTGGCCGCGATGTTGTGCAGAGCCTGATTGACTTCCAGGGCGGTCGCCTTGCGCTGACGCGCGATTTGGACCAGGTGCGCGACGATGTCCGCCTGGGTCTGTACATCCTTGCCGACGATCTCCTGAATGGCCACCGGCACCTGCTGGAGGAAGCTGATGGACTGGGCCAGCAATTGGGCGACTAGCGTGCCATCCCGCTCGGTTCGCTCCAGGACGGATCGCCAGGAAACATAGGCAAACACTCCGGCGGTGCTGGGAACGCCGATGGCGATGATCAACGTGACGAAAAGGAAGAGCCGACGGCGCAACGTCATGGCCACGGGACCCTATTTGAGCCAGATGACCGAGGCGGCCAGCCGCTGGGCCACCTTGTAGTCGAGGGGAAAATAGATGACCCCGCGCGGTCCAAGCCAGCGATCGTAGATCTCGATATAGGAACCCCGGTACTGATCGACTCCTTCAAGAAGATCCGCAAGCACCCGGTTGACGAAAGCGCGCCACTCGGAATCGTCCTTGGGCAGGACGCAGGCCATCGATTCGTAGGAAAACTCCTCGGTGCGCGGCAGCAGGACGACCTTGCTCTTCAGCGGGCTTTTCTCGACCTTGGCGCGCAGTACGATGCCGATATTGGCTACGCCGTCGATCTCGCCGCGCTCGAACATGGCGAAGCCAGCGTCCATGTCGGGTACCTCGACCAATATCGCTTCGGGGACATGCTGGACCAGAATCCCAGCGGTGGTGGTGCCGGCCGCGACGGCGATGCGCTTGCCGCGCAGGTCCTGAAGCCGCTCGGCGGTGGTGCGCAGGGTCATGATGCGAGTGCCGTTGCCGAAGAACGGGATCGAGAAATCCACCAGTTCCTGCCGTTTCCAGGTGGGGGTGGTGATGCCGCACTCGATATCGATCACTTGACTGGCCACCATCTCGATGCGGTTGCTCGCCGTGGTTGGTTGCAGCTTCATTTCAATCCGCCGACCGAAGCGTTGCTCAAGCCGCTTATGGATTTCACCGAGCAGATCGACCGAGAAACCGACCAGCCGATCCTTTTTGTCACGGTAGGCAAATGGCAAGGCATCCGCGCGGGTTCCAGCATTGAAAACGCCAGTTTTTCCAATTCGTTCAATGACATGCTCAGCCCATGTCGTTTCCGGCGCGGCGAAAACCAGCAACGCCGCCGCGATTACGCTTGACAGCCAGCCGCCGAGCCTCGTGACCATCTGTTTCAAGGTTCTCCTCCTCATCATTCGCATTCGCCACACTCTTGCTTGGGCGCCCCGCCGACGCGCGCCAGCAGGCGCTTTTTCACTCGACCCATCGCCCAGTTCAGCGGAAAACAAAGCCCGAAGAAATAACCTATGGCGTAAAGGTAGACCCAGACCATCATTTCCTCGCCGCTCACCGCGGCGATCACGATGTTGCAACGCGACACGATCTCGCCCACGCCGATGACCGAGGCGGTGCTCGAGGCCATCACGATGATCACCAGGTACATGGTCCAGCTCGGCACGAAGAGCAGCGCGGCTGGATGGTTGTCGTTGCGCCAGTGTTGCCAAGCGACCAGGAGGTTGTCCGACACGAATCCGACCACGGCCACCGAAAGCGCCAGCGACGCCTTGAGCCAGGCGGGAAACGCGTAGATCTCGTCCGAAATCTTGAATTCCACCGGAATGAGGAACGCCAGGTAGAACAGGAAGACGAAGGTCGGGATATTGCGCGTCAATTCGGTGACGGCCAGGCCCGTGCGCGCCAGGGATTTTCGCCCGGACAGGCGCAGTCGCGCCAGCACCGCGCCGAGCACGGTGCCGATGGCCATGGCGACCAGCGAGATCAGGATATTCCACAGAAAGCCGCCCGCCAGGAACGGCGTCCACACCACCAGAACGTGGATGATTTCAGCGGGCGTCATACTGGAGCATCCGGCGCTCAAGGTAGTTGAACAATCGAACGACCCCCATCACCAGCAGGAAATAGACGATCATCAGCACGTTCATCATGACCGCGGCGTTGCCTTGTTCGGCCACGATGGCGGTGGATGCCGAGATGAGTTCCGGCACGGCGATGGCGCTGGCCATGCCGGTCGCCTTGACGGCGTTGACCAGGGCGGCGATTACGGGGGCATAGGCGAAACGCAGCGCCCGCGGTAGGCCACGCCAGCCCAGGACGAAGCGGGGTTCCTGCTTCTTGAGCAAGGCGCATGCTTCGAGCAGGGTATAGACGATGGCGCAGCCAGTGTAGAGCGACAGGCACAGGATCGCGATCACGGAGCCGTCGAAGGTCCATCCGTAGCGGGAAACCACGATATGGCCGACGCCGAAAAAGATCAGATAAATCAGCAGTAGAGGGGGAGTCATCCGGCCGATGGCGGCCGACAGTCGCACCAGGCCCCGGAGCCAGGGAATGCCCTCGGCCACCAACGCCCCGAGGCAACCCAAGACCAAGCTGCCCACGATGCACCCGACGATCAGTTGCACCGTCCTCCACAGACCAGACAGGAAGAGATTGCGGTCGTAGGCATCGTAGAGAACCGTCAGGTTGAACCCCGTCCACTCCTTGATCAATAGACCGATGTGTTGCAGACCGCCGACATCGGTGGAGGTCAGCAGGGACTTGTTCCTGCACTCGGCCGCCCATTCGCCGTTAGCCAGGCGGACACAGACTGGGCTGCCGTCCGGGCTGGTCTGAATCCAGAGCTGATGCGTGTCGGCCAGAAACCGGCTGGGTTTGATGCCCCAGAGCTTCTCGGTTTCGATCAACCAGCCGCTGCGATGCCAATCGGCGATGGCGTCGGAAATGGCGCGCTCAAGTTGGGATCCATGTTCCGAGGCAGCGATGGCCATGGCCCATGGTGAAATCATCGTGGACGGTAACGGTGTTTCGTAACTCGCCCATTCCGGATCGTTGAGGAGGCCCACGATGCCGGTGTCGTCGTACAGCCAGGCGACGCATCGCCCATCCCGCAAGGCCATCTTGGTGTCGCGCGTGCCGTTGAAGACCTGCAAGTCGAGCAGGAAGCGCTGGGCCATGGACCGATTAAAATACGCGCCTTGGGTGGCGCATACCTTTCTACCACGCAGATCGGCCCAACTGGACAAATGGGCGTTGGGAGGCGCCACGACCGCCACGCCGCTCGCATAGTAATTCGGCTCGATGAGAGTGGCGATTTGTCGACGCTGCGAGGTGTCGCCCAGGGTGGCGATCACCACGTCAATGGCTCCTTCCTCAAGCTTTTGCAGGCGGTTGGTGGAGCTGACGGCAACGAGTTGCAATTGGACGCCCAGGCGGCGGGCAAGATTGGCGGCAAGGTCGGGTTCGAAGCCGATCAGCCGACCATTGGCGTCCAGCATTCCAAATGGCGGATAGTCGGACTTGACGCCGACGATCAGTGTCCCGCGCTTTTGAATCAGGTCAAGGCGGTCAGCCAGCGCCTCGCGACCGTTCAGGATCACGATCCACGCCAACACCCAGGCGGCGACGCGGAGGATTGGATGGCTGCCCACGGCGCGGCTTATCCTGGCAAACCGGGACCGGTGGTCCGCGGCGCGCGGATAGTCGCTATCTCGGGCGTTGTCTCCGCCACGGCGAGGAAGCCGTAAGCGTAACGCAGGGGCGCAATGGTTGTCAGCGTTCGGTCAAGCCAGTGCAGCGGGGTCGATTTGACAATACCGCTCTCCGGCAAAAAACTCTCGGCTCCCACCTGGATCAGGCGAAATCCCTGTTGTTCAAGTTCCCGCATAAATTCCTCAAGACTGTATAAATGATAATACATATTTACCGTTACATGATCGGCTTTTCGTTCGTAAAGAATATCGCCTGGTTCAAGATGACCCTTTCGCACCAGGTGTTGCGCCATGGTTTGCTGCTTGAGGAAACGCCGCGCCGCATTGGGCACTGTAACGACGATTCGACCTCCGGGCCGCAACAGGCTCCGGATAGTCGCGAGCGTTTTCTGGCGAAGCACGCGGGGGAAAATATGCCCCAGCACCCCGAACATCAAGATCGCCAAGTCAAAATTCTCGTTCCGACCCATCGCGTTGATCAGAACCGACAGATCGCCGCACACCAGCCGTAGTTGGCCCGCCTCGACATGCCTGGCGCACCGTACCGATAGTTCATCAATCGCTTCCCGACTGATGTCACAGCCAACGATCTTGGCATCCGTTTGATCGAGCAGAGGGGCGGCATAGCGGCCATTGCCGCAGCCAAAGTCCAGAACTTTTTTTCTCCCTTCATGGATCTCGCGGGCCACGATGGCGAAACTTGAGGGGTTTGGGCGGGGGTACCGCTGGTCGTACAACTGGCTGGCAAAGTACTGATCATAATTTTCCGCGACATCGCACACTGGATTCATTCGATGGGTCTCTTCCCGGCCGACGGATCGGACGCTTCTTGCGTAACCAGTAAACCAAGCATCTACAACTCAACTTTTGAAATCAAAATTTTTTGACCTAGACTCAATCAAGCCCCGGTTCTTTTCAGTCCATGGATTCCAGCGGGTTTCCCAATCGGCAAATTAGCCATAAGAACAACTTGTTGATTAATAAATCAAAACCCAGTTTTCCCCATGACCCATCCGAACCTTCCTCAATACCGCCAAAAAAATAGTTTACCAAAAAAGTTGGTCTTATGCTAGACTGAGTGTCAACTGTCATGACGGCTTGGTTAAGCTCCTGAAAATTGGGGAGATGTATAAATAAAATTACATTCGAATGTGGTTGTTAGGGTTTCACTGAGTTTATGGATCTCGTCCAAGGCTGCGCGACGACTATATTTCCCATGTCGAAATTGCATCGGTCTATCCGAGGGGGTAAGTATGTTGAAAAAAATACAAGCTACTGGTTTGGCTGGTGGATTGGGTGCCCTGTTGTTGATTGGCGCGGCGAATCCGGGGGAAGCGCAAGAATTGTTCGGCCCCGATTATCGGCCGTATGTTTCAGCCACCGTTGGCTGGCAAACCCGCAGTCGCTCGGCCGAAAGCGATGTAATCTGGGCGGACTGGGACAATGGTTACAACTATAACCTGGCCGCCGGATTGAAGTTGTTTCAGCGATTCCGCATCGATGTCGAATGGTCCTGGCTGACCAACGACGCTGAAGCCACCAGCGGCGGTCCCGGACTCGATGGCCCGGCCACGGGCGGCACGGCCGACCTGACCGCTTATACCCTGAATGCCTATTTCGATTATCTCATCCCCAACACCCCCGTCGAACTGTATGCCGGCGTGGGCTATGGCACCTTCAGATCGAAACTCAGCGGTCTCACCAACGCCAAGATCAGTCCTTTCGGTTTTGTGTTCAGCGGCACAAGTGCTTATGCGCCCGTCTTTCAGGCGCGCGCCGGGCTGACCTACCATTTCAACGACAACTTCCAGCTCTATGCGGGCTATCGCTACTTCAACGGCGGCAAGCTCAAGTTCCACTTCAACCTCCCCAATGGCATCGAGTTTGACGCCGCTCCCAAGGACACTGTCATGAACAGTGGGGAAATTGGCTTGCGCTACCTATTCTAAAAGGCGTTCCGCAAAATTCCATCGTGTCGGGCAGCAACGGCCTTGCTGTCCCGGGTTTCCGGCTTGGCGGGTCTACTTGGCTTCATCTCCAAGCCGGAGTTAGAGAAAAATAGTGGATTTGAGCCAAACCTGAAGGAGGTCATAACTCGCATGATGAACTACCGTCTGCTGGGCCGAAGTGGTTTGCGCGTTTCGGAGCTCTGTCTGGGTTGCGCGACCTTCGGCGTCAACTGGGGACCCATTGGTTCCGACAAGGAAGAAAGCCGGCGAATTCTCGATGCCTTCGTCGAGGCGGGCGGCAATTTCGTCGATACCTCCAACCGCTATCAGGAAAGCCAGTCGGAAGCCTGGCTGGGCGAGTTCATGGAGGGGCGCCGCGACTGGTTCGTGGCCGGGACCAAATACTCGCTGTTCGACCAGACCGGGACCAACAACCAGGATCCCAACGCCCACGGCAATCATCGCAAGAATCTGATCCGCTCGGTCGAGGGCAGCCTCAAGCGTCTGCGCACCGACTATATCGACCTGTTGTGGATTCACATTTACGATTTTTCCACTCCCATTGACGAGATACTGCGCGCCCTGGACGACCTGATCCAGCAGGGCAAGGTGCTCTATGTCGGCGCCTCGAATTTCCCGGCCTGGTGGATCGCCCGGGCCAATACCCTGGCCGACGCGCATGGCTGGAATCCGTTTATCGCCACCCAGCTTGAGTACAGCATCGTCGAACGGTCCTGCGAACCCGAGTTCCTGCCCATGGCCCTGGAACTGGACATCGGGCTGGTGTGCTGGTCGGCGCTGGCCGGCGGCATGGCCACCGGCAAATACAATCGCGGCGCGTTGCCCGCCGGCCAGCCGCACCGGCTGACCGATGAGATCGATCCGGCGCGCAATCACTACTGGCACGCCATCACGCAGCGTAACCTGCGGATCATGGACCAGGTCACCCGGATCGCCGATGAGATCGGCCGGCCCGTGGCCCAGGTAACCCTGCGCTGGCTGATGCAGCAAAAGCCGGTGACCATCCCGTTGTTCTCGGCGCGCACCGTCGAACAGTGCCGGGAAGATTTGGGCTGCGTGGAATTCAGCCTGACCGACGAACAGATGCAACGGATCGACCGGGCGTCGCTGTCGGCCCTGACCTCGATCATGCCGGATGTCGGCCCCTATCCCTATCCCATGCTGGAATACGGCAGTCCAGCCCTGCCCGAGTTCTATTCCCGCCTGCTCCTGTTCGGCCCGATGGAAGACCGGATTCTCAACCACCGCCGGCATTACGGCTATCGCTATCACCGCTGATCGGCCAAGGGAGGAAAGCGAGCATGAACGAGTCCTTCGATTACATCGTCATCGGCGCCGGCACCTCGGGTTGCGTCGTCGCCCATCGGCTTAGCGAGGACACCGGTTCTCGCGTTTTGCTGCTGGAGGGCGGCGGTCCCGACGACCGGCCGGAGATTCACGACCCCACCCTGTTGTACAAGTTATGGGGTTCGGAGGTGGATTACCTTTATTCCACCGAGGAAGAACCGGGCATCAACAACCGCCGGATGACCTGCAATCGCGGCAAGGTGCTGGGCGGCAGCAGCGCGATTCACGCGATGATTCACATTCGTGGCAATCCCCGTGACTTCGACCACTGGAACTATCTGGGCAACGAAGGCTGGAGCTACGAGGATGTCCTGCCCTATTTCAACAAGTCGGAAGACTATATCGGTGGGGCCTCGCGTTACCACGGCGCGGGCGGGCCACTGTCGGTCATCGATCAGCCCGATCCCACCCCGGTGGCTCGGGCTTTCGTCGCGGCGGCGCTCGAACTGGGATTCAAGGGCGGGCCGGACTGGGATTTCAACGGCGCCGAACACGAGGGCGCGGGTTTCTACCAATTCAACATCACCCGCGACGGCAAGCGAGCCAGCAGCGCGGTCGCATTCCTCAACCCGATCAAGCATCGTCCCAACCTGACCATCGCCACCTTCGCCCAAGCCACCCGGCTGCTGGTCGAGAACGGACGGGTCAGCGGGGTGGAGTACCGGCAAGATGGTCAGACCAGGCAGGCACGGGTCACTCGCGAGGTCGTTGTCAGCGCCGGGGCCTACGATTCGCCCAAGCTGCTGATGTTGTCTGGCATCGGCCCAGCCGCCCACCTCCAGGCGCACGGTATTCCGGTGGTGGTGGACCTGCCCGGCGTGGGCGGGAATCTGCTGGACCACTTGCGCATGCCGATCATCTTCAAGAACACCCAGGTCCAGCCCATTCCCATGGTCCTGGCCGAGGCTGGCCTGCTGGTGCATACCCGTCCCTACACCGCCGCCGCCGCGCCCGACCTCCAGATCAACTTCAACGCCGCCGTGCCGGCGCTGGTGCCGCCCAGTTACCCGGGCGACCCTCGCCTCACCTATAACTTCGTCGCCATCCTGGGCCAGCCGCAGAGTCAGGGCGCGGTAACCCTGCGCTCCGCCGATCCCGACGCCCCCCCGGTCATTCGCCATAACTATCTGGAATGCGAAACCGACGTCGAGGTGATGGTCCATGCCATCAAGCTGGCTCGCCGCATGATGCGCACCCGCGCCATGACACCGTTCAACGCCGGCGAGGTCATGCCCGGCGAGCCAATCCAAAGCGACGAAGATCTGCGCGACTTCGTGCGTAACAACGTATTCACCATCTGGCACCCGGTGGGAACCTGCAAGATGGGTCGGGATCGCCTGGCGGTCGTCGATCCCCAGTTACGGGTTCGTGGCGTGCGGGGTCTGCGGGTGGCCGACGCCTCGATCATGCCGACCATTCCCAGCAGCAATCCCAATGCCGCTTGCTTCATGATCGGCGAGAAGGCCGCCGACTTGGTCCGGACCACTTGAACTGGGTTGCCCAACCCGGATTCCGCAACGCGAAATTGTATCCATGAAATTTTGATGGGGAGACAAAACCCATGGGCATTCAGCGGTACACCTATTCGGATACTCTGGCCGGCTACGTCACTCAGGTCGACCGGGGTGCGCGCAGCTTCGATCTCAAGACCAGCGATGGCCGGGAATTCCGCGCCTATCTGACTCCCACCACCTACGCCCGCATCACCCAAAACCTGGAGGAATCCTATCGCGATTGCACCTCGCGCCTCGGCGACATGTTGCGGCCCGGTCAACTGGTATACGCCTATTGCATCTTTTATCCCCAGGCGGGAGACCTGCGCGTCGAGGTCAAATCCCTGGTGTTTCCAGGCGACGGCCCGGATGTGTACCGCCACGAGGAGCCCGACTGGTGGGTCAAGCAAATCCGCTCCATCGCCAACAGTTACCTGCGCTGGCAGTTCAACTACCCCGCCCAGTCGATCGATTACCGCAATTACCGCACCATCCTGCATCTGGCTGGCGCCAAGAAGGGCGACTATTTGCAGGAAACCGACACCATTTCCCGCATGATTTACGGCATGGCCTCGGCTTACATGCTCACGGGCGAAGAGTCGTTTTTGGAGGCGGCCGAAAAGGGGACGGAATACCTGCGCGCTCACATGCGCTTCTTCGATCCGGACGAGGACTTGATCTATTGGTATCACGGCGTCCAGGTTTCCGGCGACCGCGAACACAAGTTGCTGACTTCGGAATTCGGGGACGACTACGACTCGATTCCGATGTACGAGCAGATCTACGCCCTGGCGGGTCCGACCCAGACCTATCGGATTACCGGCGACCCGCGCATCCTGTACGACATCGAGAAAACTATCGAACTGTTCGACAAGTATTACAAGGACAATGAGAAGGAAGGCTATTTCTCCCACATCGACCCGATCAGTCTGGATCCCCGCTCGCCCTCGCTGGACAAAGGCAACAACCGCGCCAAGAAGAACTGGAACTCGGTCGGCGATCACGCTCCGGCGTATCTGATCAATCTTTGGCTGGCCACGGGCGAGGATAAATACGCCGATTTCCTGGCCTATACCGCCGACACCATCGTCCAGCACTTCCCCGACTACGAGCACTCTCCTTTTGTCCAGGAGCGTTTTTTCGAGGACTGGAGCCACGACGCCACCTGGGGCTGGCAGCAGAATCGCGCGGTCGTTGGGCACAACCTCAAGATCGCCTGGAACCTGCTGCGGATCAACAGCATTCGACCCAATACCGACTATGTCGCCATGGCGGAAAAAATCGCCGAGTTGATGCCGGAAGTAGGCTCGGACCGGGTTCGCGGCGGCTGGTATGACGTGGTCGAGCGGGTGCTCGCTCCCGGCGAGGAAGTCCACCGCTTCGTCTGGCACGACCGCAAGGCCTGGTGGCAGCAAGAGCAGGCCATCCTGGCTTATCTGATCCTGCACGGCTGTCTGAACAAGACGGATTATCAGCGGCACGGCCGGGAGGCGGCGGCGTTCTACAACGCCTTCTTCCTCGACCACGACGACGGCGCCGTCTATTTCAACGTGCTGGCCAACGGTCTGCCCTATCTGCTCGGCAACGAACGCCTCAAGGGCAGCCATTCGATGAGCGCCTATCACTCCACCGAGCTGTGCTATCTGTCGGCGGTCTACCTCAACCTGCTGACCCACAAGCAGCCGATGACCTTCTACTTCAAGCCGCGGCCCGACGGTTTCCCTGGCCGGATTCTGCGGGTGGCCCCGGATATCCTGCCCAAGGGCAGCGTCCGTTTGACCGCGGTGGAAATCGACGGACGGCCCTACTCGGCCTTCGACGCCGAGGGCTTGTCCATCCAGTTGCCCGATTCGCGGCAGGACGTGCGGGTCAAGGCGACCCTCACGCCCGTTCGGTAACCCTGTTCACTCACTGAAGGATTCAGGCATATGGCGATCCAGGTTGAGGTTTCCACCCGGAACGGGATCACGGTGGTCACCGTGGCCGGCGAGATTGACGGCGGGTCGGCGCCGGGGCTCCAGTCCCAGGTCCTGCCCCTGTTGCAGCAGAACGGCGCGTTGATCCTGGACTTGGCGGGCGTCACCTACATGTCCAGCGCTGGCCTGCGCGTACTGCTTCTGCTCTATCGCCAGGCCGTCGCGCGCAACGGGCGGGTTGCGCTGGCGGGAGTGGCGGAGACCATCAAGGACACGATGGCGGTCACTGGATTCCTCAAGTTCTTTACCGTGGCCGGCACTGTCGATGAGGCTCTAACCACGCTCCAGCAGGCCTGAAATGGATACTCGCATCGATTTCTATCCCACGCACGAGCATCAGGGCTACAAGCTCCGACCGGGACGCCCCGTGCCGTTTGGAGCCACCCTGGTGCCTGGGGGGGTCAATTTCGCCATCTGTTCCCGTTACGCCACCTCATGCACCCTGGTGCTGTTCGAGAAAGGCGCATCCACGCCGCTGGTGGAAATCCCCATTCCCGAAGTGTTCCGTATCGGCAACGCCTGGTGCGTGGTGGTCTTCGATCTCGACTACGAGCGGATCGAGTATGGCTACCGCATGGAAGGTCCCTGGGACCCGAGGGCGGGACACCGCTTCGATGCTTCCAAGATCCTGCTCGATCCCTACGCCAAGGCAATCGGTGGACGCGATGTCTGGGGCCAGCCGCCGGACTGGAGCGATCCCTACCCCCATCGGGCCCGGCTGATCTTCGAGGACTTCGACTGGGAGGACGACCGTCCCCTGGAGACGCCCCTTGCGGATTTGGTGATCTACGAATTGCACGCGCGCAGCTTCACTCGTCACTCCTCCGCCAGTGTCAAGCACCCAGGCACCTATGCGGGCCTCATGGCCAAGATTCCCTATCTCAAGGAACTGGGGGTGAATTGCGTCGAGTTGATGCCCATCTTCGAGTTCGACGAATTCGAGAACAGTCGCCCCAATCCGGTCACCGGCGAGACCATGTACAACTACTGGGGCTACAGCACGGTGGGTTTTTTCGCCCCCAAGGCCGGCTACGCCGCCACTGGGCCGCTTGGGATGCAGGTGGACGAGTTCAAGAACCTGGTCAAGGAACTGCACCGCAACGGCATCGAAATCATCCTTGACGTGGTGTTCAACCACACCGCCGAGGGCAACGAGCACGGTCCGACGCTCTCCTTTCGGGGCATCGACAACCAGACCTACTACATGCTCACGCCGGAGGGGTACTACTTCAACTTCAGCGGTTGCGGCAACACCCTCAACTGCAATAATCCCGTCGTGCGGATGATGGTGCTCGACTGCCTGCGCTACTGGGCGGCGGAATATCATATCGACGGTTTCCGCTTCGATCTGGCCGCCATCCTGGGTCGCGACCCCTGGGGCGCTCCGATGCCCAATCCCCCGCTGCTGGAAAGCCTGGCTTTCGATCCGATCCTGGCCAAGTGCAAGTTGATCGCCGAAGCTTGGGATGCCGGCGGTCTGTATCAGGTCGGTTCCTTCCCGGCCTACGGACGCTGGGCCGAGTGGAACGGCAAGTACCGCGACGACATCCGCCGCTTCCTGAAAGGCGACGAAGGGATGGTTCCAGCCCTGGCCCAGCGCCTCCAGGGTTCGCCCGATCTTTACGGCTGGAATCGACGCGGTCCCACCGCTTCGATCAACTTCATCACCTGCCACGACGGCTTCACCCTTTACGATCTGTTCGCCTACAACCATAAGCACAACGAGGCCAATGGCGAGCAGAACCGCGATGGCGGCGACGACAACCATAGCTGGAACTGCGGAGTCGAGGGCGAAACGGATAACCCGGACGTCAACGCCCTGCGCCAGCGCATGATCAAGAACGCCTTGGCCATCCTGTTGATGAGCCATGGGGTCCCGATGATCCTGATGGGCGACGAGGTGGGCCGCACCCAGCGCGGCAACAACAACACCTACTGCCACGACAACGACCTCAACTGGTTCGATTGGTCCTTGCTGGAACGCAACGCCGACCTGTTCCACTTCGCTCGCCAGATGATCGCCTTTCGCAAGACCCATCCGCTGTTGCGCGCTCGCGAACACCTTGGGATGAGCACTGCTCAGGCCGACTTTATCTGGCATGGCGTCCATGCGTGGAACGCCGACTGGTCGCCGGGCTCGCGCACCCTGGCGTTCATGCTGCGCGAGCGCCAGGCGGGGCAGGGGGGGAATACCAACCCGGTGCTTTACATGGCCCTGAACGCCTATTGGGACGCCTTGCCTTTCCATTTACCCGAATTGCCGATCAACTATCGCTGGCATCTGTTCGCCAACACGGCGCTATCGTCGCCCCACGACATCTATGAACCCGGCCATGAGATTCCCCTGGAACCGTATCAGGACAGCTTCCTGGTCGGCGGCCGGGCCGTGGTCGTCCTGGTCGGGCGTCCCTGAATTCAGCCAAACCAACATGTTACGGAGGATCCATCATGGCATTCAGCGCGAATCTTGAAATGACGGGTTCCGAGGCCCGGATCACCCTTGAGGGGGAGCTTGACGCCGCGGTCGCCGATCAGTTTCGCCAAACCGTCGAACGCGCCGCGCAAGAAAAGCCGCAGAAGCTTGTCCTGTTCATGGACAAGCTGCAATTCATGGCCAGCGCCGGCTTGCGCGTGCTGGTGTTCGCCAAGCAGCGCATGGGGCGTGACGTGGCCATTTACGTCATCGGCGCTACTGGCCCCGTCCTCAATACGATGCAGATGAGCGGCTTCCATCAGGCCGTCTATCTGCGGGAGAGCTATCCCTAGCCCAGCGAGCGCCCTGCCATGATCCAACACAGCCTTCCGGCCAGCCTCGCGGCGCTCTCGGACATCCGCCGGCTGGTTACGCAAGCTTGTCAAACCGCGGGATTAAGCGAGGAAGCGACTTATCGCCTGGCCCTGGCTGTGGATGAGATCGCCACCAACATCATCACTCATGGTTATGAGGAGCAGGGCTTGACCGGCGATATCGTGGTTTCCTTGGGCCAGACCGACCAGGAGTTGACTGTTCTTCTGGAGGATACCGGCGTCGCCTACGATCCACGGACCCAGACCATGCCCACCGCCGAAGACCTTGACAAGCCGCTGGACGACCGCGAAATCGGGGGATTGGGGATTTTCCTGGCTCTCGCGGGAGTGGACCGTTTCGACTATCAGCGCATCGACAACATGAACCGAAACCTCTTTGCAATGAACCTGGCCTAGAGCCACCTGGAGCAACCGACATGGCCAAGAAAGCGTTGTACATCCTCTCGGAATACGGTTATTGGGGCGTGGAGCTGCTGGGGCCCCTCACCCATCTTGACGCCGCCGGCTACGAAGCGGTTTTCGCCACCCCCAAGGGCAAGCGCGCCCACGCTCTGCCGCCCAGCTACGACCCCACTTATTTCGATCCGCCGCTGCGTTGCAACGTCACCGAGCCCGATATCGCGGTCAAGGTCAAGGCCCTGGACGAATCGAGCCGGCTCGACAAGGTTGTCAACCTGTCGGAATGGTTCCCGGAGCGCCCCTATTTCAGCGAGCCCGATTTCCTGCGCCAGTTCGAGGCGTATTACAACCGCCGCGCCGAGGTGTGGAAGGAGTTGGAAGACTACTCCTGCCTGGTGCTGGTCGGCGGTTCCGGCCCGCTGATCGACATGGCCAACAATCAGCGGGTGCACGACGCGATCCTGGGATTCCACAAGCTGGACAAGCCGGTCGCCGGCATCTGCTACGGGGTGACCCCGCTGGCCTTTGCCCGCGAGATCGACACGCGCAAGTCGCTGATCCGGGGCAAGCACGTCACCGGCCACTGCATCGAATACGACTACAAGGACGGGACCGGCTTCCTGAACACCGATCTCAACATGGGACCGCCGCCCTATCCGCTGGAATACCTGCTGAGCGACGCCGTGGGACCGGACGGGCAGTATCACGGCAATTTCGGGCGGCGCACCTCGGTGATCGTGGACTGGCCGTTCATCACCGCCCGCTCGCTGCAATGCTCTTTCGAATTCGGCGAGCAACTGGTCAACATGCTCGACAAGGGCCTGCGCCGCTACGGCTGGTGATCCCATGACGGCATCCGCTCCCAAGACCGGCCGCCACGCCATCATCGAGCAGTTTCTCGCCGATGGCATGACCCACATGTTCGGCAATCCCGGCACGGTCGAACAGGGCTTCCTCGATGCTCTGTCCGACTATCCGGACCTGAAATACATCCTGACCCTCCAGGAGTCGGTGGCGGTTATGGCGGCGGACGGTTACGCCCGCGCCGTCAAGCGTCCCACCCTGGTGCAGATTCATAGCACGCCGGGCCTGGGGAACGCCATCGGCGCGCTGTACCAAGCCAAGCGGGGTCACGCGCCGCTGGTGGTGATCGGGGCCGACTCCGGCGTCAAATACTTCGGTATGGACGCCCAGATGGCGGGCGACCTGGTGGCGTTCGCCGAGCCGGTGACCAAGTATTCAACCTGCGTCTACGATCCCGGTTCGTTGCTGCGGGTGCTGCGCCGGGCTACCAAGATCGCCGCCACCCCGCCGATGGGGCCGGTCTATGTATGCCTGCCCATGGACGTCCTGGACGCGCCCGTCAGCGAGGAAGTATTCCCGACTTTCATTCCCTCCAGCCGGGTTGCGCCCGAACCGGAGTTGGTGAACGAAGCGGCGCGGCGACTGGCGGCGGCGGCACAGCCGATGCTCTTCATCGGCGACGGCATCGCCTACACGCGGGCGCAGGCCGAACTGACCCGGGTCGCCGAACTGCTCGGGGCCGAGGTTTGGGAAGCCAACAACGGCGAGCTGAACATGGACACCACCCACCCCCTCTACCAGGGGGCGACGGGGCATATGTTCGGCGCGCAGAGCCTGCCGATCACCCGCAAGGGCGACGTCAACCTGGTTTGCGGCACCTACATGCTTCCCGAGGTGTTCCCGGAACTGGGCGACATCTTCGCGCCGGGAGCGCAGGTCATCCATTTCGACCTGGACGGCTACGAGATCGCCAAGAACCATCGGGTGAGCCTGGGCGCGGTCGCCGACCCCAAGCTGACCCTGGCGGCCCTGGCCGAAGCGTTGGAGCGGACCCTCGATCCGGCGCAAAAGGCTGCGGCGCGTGCCCGAAGCCAGGCCATCGGCGCGGCCAAGGCGGCGCGCATCGCCGAGCAGAAGGCCAAGGACGCGGCCAGCCGCGCCGATCTGCCGTTGCACATGGCCCGGTTCATGGAGGAATTGGCCCCGCGTCTGCCGGAGGATGCGGTGATCTTCGACGAGGCGCTGACCAACTCGCCGCCGATTACCCGTTATTTCCCCCCGCGCCGGCCGGAGCACTACTTCCTCACCCGCGGCGGTTCGCTGGGTCTGGGTTTTCCCGGCGCCATCGGGTTGAAACTGGCCCATCCCGACAAACTGGTGATCGGTTTTTCCGGGGACGGCGGCTGCATGTACACCATCCAGGCGCTGTGGACCGCGACGCGGCACAACCTCAACGTCAAGTTCGTGGTGTGCAACAATCTGTCCTACCGGTTGCTGCAACTCAACATCCAGGCCTATTGGCGGGAATTGGGCATCGCGCCGCGTCCCTATCCTTTGAGCTTCGATCTGTCCCACCCACCCCTGGATTTCGTCAAGATGGCCGAATCGATGGGCGTCGCGGCGACCCGGGTCGAGCGGCCCGAGCAAATCGTTCCCGCCATTGAGCGAATGCTGAACAGTCCAGGCAGCTTCCTGATCGATCTGGCGCTGGAGAACGATACCCACCCCGAACTGATCGGCGTCCGGTGCGGCCAATGACCCCCGCTGCTTTTCCCTATATAAAGAGGAGTTTCCCATGGCTGAATTGAGCAACAGCGAAATCGAACGGTTCGTGGCCGACTGGTACAAGGCGCTGGACGTCCACGAACCCATGGTCAACATCCTGCCCCTGCTGGCCGACGAAGGGTTGGAAATGGTGTTTCCCGAAGCCACCTTGCACGGCAAGGCGGAATTCGAGGGCTGGTATCAGCGGGTCATCCGCATCTTTTTCGACGAGGATCACCGGGTCAAGTCGGTCACGGTGGATCGCCAGGGCGAGGATTACAACCTGGGCGTGGTGGTCGAGTGGAAGGCCAGCGTCTGGAATCCGCCGGCGCCGTACAGCGCCCGCATCATGCTGGACGCCTATCAGCGCTGGGTGGTGCGCGCCCATCCGGCCACCGGCAAGCCGGTGGTCCGCACCTACATCGTGGACCGGCTGGAGTACCACGAGGGTTCAGCCAAGCTCTAAATCCCATCCGGCTTCGCGCCTCTGCCGGGCGCGGGACGCCAGAACGCTTTCGTCGCCAAGGAGATTCAAGTCATGAAGAAAAACGTGCCTGACAGCCCGCTGGGCAAGCTGTACAACGAACACATCGACTTCATCATCGCCCACAACGTCGAGGGCCTGCTCAACCAGTACGCTCCCGACTGCGTGCTGATCAGCAGCATGACGCCGGACAAGCAGCCACTCTACGTGCGTGGCCACAAGGAGCTGGAGGAATTTTTCCGCTCGCGCATCTTCACGCTCAAGGACCTCACCACCGACATCGCCTTCTGGGCCGAACTGCCCAACGGCTTGATGATGGTCGAGGCCATCGAGTTTGAAGGCATGGACGGCAGCAGGGGCGCCTGCCGCTTCTACGACAACTGGGTGTTGGACGAGAACGGCAAGATCAAGATTCACTTCGCCGGCGTCGTCCAATATCCCGACGGCAGCGTCGCCTGAGCGGGAGGACCGCCCCATGCCTCCGCGCGGCAAAAAAATCGGCATCCTGATCGAGGGCGACTACTACGAGCCGGAAATCTGGTACTACCAGCATCGTTTCGCCGAGGAGGGCATCGAGCTGCATTTGCTGACCCGCCTCTGGGGCCAGCCGATGCTGGAGTTTCTCGGTCACGAATACCGCGCGCCCTTGCAGTGCCGCGAGTCCTTTGAGGGGATGAGCGACGCCGAACTGCGAAGCTATGCGGCGATCATTGTGCCTTCCGGCATGGTGGCGGATCGGTTGCGCTATACCGAAGACCCGGAGCGCCCACCGCCGGCTACTGAATTCCTGCGGCGCGCATTCGCGGAACCGGCCATCCTCAAGGGCATCATCTGCCACGGCATGTGGCTGGTGGCGCCGATGCCGGAACTGGTGCGCGGGCGGAAGGTCGTCGTTCATAATAACCTGATCGGTGACGCGCGCGCCTACGGCGCCGTTTACACCAACGAGGATGTGGTGGTGGATGGCGACTTGATCACCGCCCGGAGCGGCGGCCACTGCCATCAGTTCGCCCGCGCCATCATCGACCGTCTGTCCTGACCTGAATTCACGGAGAGCGCAACCATGTCCACGCTTGCCTTCGCCCATGTTGGACTTACCTGCAAGGATCCGCTCGCCATCGAGCGGTTCTACACGAAATATTTCGGCTTCCAGCGGGTGCGCGTCGTTCCGCTGGGGGACGACGAACTGGTCTACACTCGCTCCGGCAACCTGACCCTGGAAATCTTTAAGGCCAAGGAGGAGCGGCCGATCTCCCCACCGAGCGCGGATGGCTATCCATGGGCCGGGGTACGACATTTGGCCTTTCAGGTCGATGACGTGGACGCCAAACTCGCCGAACTGGGCGAGGAGGCCAGGATATCCCTTGGTCCCCTGGATTTCGACACCTTCATTCCCGGCTGGAAGACCGTTTGGGTCGCCGATCCTGAAGGCAACATCATCGAAATCAGCCAGGGTTATACGGACGCTCCCGGCACTCCCCCTCTGCAAGTCTGAATCCGTTTCGCGGCATACCCGGCGACCCCGCCGGGCCGTTCGAGTTCGACTTTCCGCCGTGGTGGTTTCATGCCGAGAGGTAATGACCGAATCAATCATCAAGAGGTTGACAAAGCGTGTTGACCGTGAACGTGGCCAAGTCCGGCGAGGTGACCGAAGTTCTGCTGACCGGCGAACTGGACGGCATGACCTCGGCGCAACTGGAGCAGCAGTTGAACAGCCTGATCGGTTCGGGCGAGCGACGGTTTTTGATCCGGTTCGCCACGCTGGTCCTGATCACCAGCGCCGGTCTGCGCGTGTTTCTGGGGTTCGCCAAGAAAACGCATAAAATCAACGGCAAAATGGTTTTGTGCGAGATGTCGCCCAATGTGCGCGGCGTATTCGACATGGCCGGGTTCAGCAGCATCATGACAATCAGCGCCACCGCCGCCGAGGGTAAAACCCTGCTTGAACCCGAGCCGGCGCCCACGCCGCCAACCTGATCGGATGGTTCGCGCCGTCGCCAACCTGACCTGGTCAGCAAACATTCGTTTGCCTGATCTCAGCGGAGAAGTTGATGTTCGGTAGCTCAGGCAATGTATCCAAGGAAGAGGCCGCTCGCACCGCTGCGATCGCCGGCGCCATCGACGTGCTCGTCACCCTGAGCGCCCTCATCGCGGCGCACTCCTCGGTTTTGCTCGCCGACTTCCTCAAGACCAGTCTGGAATTCGTTGCCGTTCTGCTGTCCTGGCTGGCGATCCGGCGCATCGTCGGCGGAACCCAACACCAATTCGATTACGGGCTTGGCAAGCTGGAGAATCTTTCCAGCCTGTTCGTGGGCAGCATCATGCTGCTGGGCATGCTGGTGATCGTGATCAACGCCATCGCCAACCTGCTCAATCCATCGCATATTGCCGGCATCGGCGTGTGGATCAGCTTGACCGCCCAAATCGTTTTCGGCGTGATCAATGGCTTTTTGAGCTGGCGCAGTTTCCGCACGGCCCGCGCCGAGAACTCGCCATTGCTGAAATCCCAGGGGCAGTTGTTCTTTACCCGCGCCTTCGGCAACGTCTTCATTTTGTTGGCCCTGGGGTTGAGCCTGCTCCTGTCGGGCTTCTCCTGGTCGGTTTACATCGATCCGGCGGCTTCGCTGGTGATCGCCGCCAGCATCTTGATCTCGGCGATTGGCGTGCTGTCCAGTTCGTTCTACGACCTGCTCGACCGAACCCTGGAGGAAGCCGACCAGATCGTGATCCTGCGCGAGCTGGCCCAGCGCTTCCACGACTATGAAGCCCTGCACGGCATTCGTTCGCGCCGCGCCGGGGGACAGGTGTTCGTCGAGGTTTTTCTCGAATTCGACCCTGATAAAACCATGGGCGAAATTCAAACGGTCGCGGACGCCCTGTGTCGCAGTATCGAAGCGCAGATTCCAAGCAGCCGGGTCGCCGTCGCCCTTGCCAAGGAAGCATTGCATTAGATTCGCTCTCATAAGCTTCCAGCGTGTCGGCAATGCCATAATCGATAAAACTCAACGCCACATCACCGCCTTAAGGAGGGTCGTCCATGCATCACCTGCGTAGCTTGATGTTATCGTTGTTCGTCTTTCTGTGCGTCCTGCTGCAACCCAGCGGCGCCGACGCGAAATCCTACGACGAGCTGCAAGCGATCAGCGCCTCGCAAAAGGCGGGCGTCGATATCCAGGCCTTCATCCAGCCCGCCGCTGCTTCCACGGTGCTCCAGCAAGCGGCGCAGAGCTTCTTTGCGGCCTACCAACAGGCCACCCTCAACGCCAACGCGACCGCCGCCTTGTTAAGTCTGCTAACCGACGATGTGGAAATGGTCTTTAGTGGACAACCGGGCGAAATGTTGCCTTTCGCGGGCATTTTCATCGGTCACGATGGCGTCGCCAACGTCATGAAAGCCATCCGTGACCAATCCACGACCGAGTCTTTCCAGGTTCGAGAAACCCTTTTCACGACATTCGCGGTCGATTTCAGTCTGCTGCCGCAAAACCCCCTGATCCCCCAAGATAATCGGGTTGCCGCCATCCTGGAGGAAGTGCGCACGGCCAATCGTCTTGAACGCCGTACCTATCGGCTCGATATAGTCGCCTGGCTGACGGTGGAGAACGATGGCAAAATCTCCAGGGCGCAATTCTTTTACGACAGCTATGTTCCCTCCCAAGCGTTTGTCGGCGCTCCCCGGTTGATGGTCAATCCCGATATCTATCCGGTCATCGCGCCATTGCGCGATCCCAATGCCGACCCCGTGATCACTCTAAGCACCGTGATGGACTTTTTCGGGCGTTTCGGCGCCGACACGGTTCCACCGTTCGATTGCATCTTCAATAACATCGTACAGGTGATGGATCCGAGTATCGCCGTCAGTTACGCGGGCGATCCGAGGCTGGTGCCGTTCGCGGACGACGGAATTCGACAGGGCATTGCCGGTGCCCTGAGCGTGTTCTGCGACACGGAGACGTATACGCACCCGCGCACCTTCAATATCGAGGAAGTCGCCGTAGCCGGCGACCGTGTCGTCGCTAACACGTTCGAACAGCGCACCGCCGTGGAAACCGGCCGGGGTTATGATATTGCCACGCAAATCATGGTGACCGCCCGCAACAAGCTGATTACTTCGGTCAAGGGCCTATTCGACAGCGTCATCACCGTCACGGCCCTCCACGGCAAAGATCCATTCTATGCCGATCCGTTCAATTGGCGTATCCCCGCGAGCCAGCGCTAACTTGAGTGTAGCCACGCTAAGTAAAATGGCGTTGCTAACTTCCGCCAATCCGGAGAGATATTTTCATGAATGAAACTCTTGGTGGCATCCTGGTTGTGGCCGATAGCGGAATCATCAATGAAACCCTGGTCCAAACGCTGTTTTCCCTGGCACAACGGGTGATGATTGTCAATGAAGCCAAACAGGCATTGGCTCTGGCTGAGGCTGACCCCTTCGATCTGATCTTATTCGCCGCGCGCTTGCCTGATATGATGGCGCAAGAGTTTTTGAGGCGCATTAAGGATACTGATAGTACAAACGCCGCGGCCACCATAGTTATTGGTAGTCCGGATCAGGACATGGAGTTGGAGCAATGCTTGCGGGCGGGCGCCGACGATTTTTTAATCACTCCGATCAGCGAAGGATTGTTAAAAGCACGCGCGCGGTTCGTTCTTGAACACAAACGTTTACGCCACAAGCATGAATCCAGCATCGAGAGCGCGGAACTCCTAAAGATTGAGCACGACATCCAGGTCGCCAGACGCATCCAGGCTGGCTTCCTGCCGACCGAGCTACCCAAACCAAGAGGCTGGGATGTGGCCGCGTGTTTCCAACCCGCGCGCGAAGTGGCTGGCGATTTCTATGATGCCTTCATGCTTTCCCAAAATCGCCGTCTGGGTTTCGTCATCGCCGACGTGGTGGACAAAGGAGTGCCCGCCGCCCTGTTCATGGCGCTGGTGCGGAGTTTGACGCGCGCTTTCGCGCAACAAAATTATTCGATCAACTGGACTGACATCCTTGAGGCGGGCACATCGGCTCAACTGTTTACTCGCAGGCAAACCCGCGCCATCCCATCGACCGGAACCATGGCACTGAAGAACGCAGTGCAACTGACCAATAATTACATCACTGAAAATCATATGCAGGATAACATGTTCGCTACCTTGTTTTTTGGTATGCTGGACCCTGCGACTGGTCAATTGGCGTATATTAACGCGGGCCACAATCCACCGGTCATCTTTGACGGCAACGGCAATCTCAAGCTTGAACTTAAACCGACCAGCATGGCCGTGGGGATGATGCCCGATACGAATTACTCCATTGAATTCGCCCAGATTGATCCAGGCGACTTCATTTTCTGCTATACGGATGGCGTCACCGAGGCGCGCAATGCTGGCGGTGATTTTTTCATGGAAAACCGTCTTTTCGAACTGTTGGCTCGACAAGGAACGACAGCGCGCGGACTCGTCGATCACGTCTATGCCGCACTACAGGACTTCATGACCGGCGCCGTCCAGTTCGATGATATCACGATGATTGCGGTAGTCCGCCAACCTGAAGTTTTTTGATCCTCCCTGAAAAGCGCCAAGCAGGAATCCAGGAAAGAAACCATGCCCAAGGTTATCTCGGTTCATTCTTTTCGCGGCGGTACCGGCAAGTCGAACACGACGGCCAATATAGCAGCGCTTCTCGCCGAACAGGGAATGCGGGTCGGCGTGGTCGATACCGATATCTTATCGCCAGGCATTCATGTGCTCTTCGGTCTGGTGGAAGAAAAAATGGTGCATAGCCTTAACGACTACCTGTGGGGCTCTTGCAATGTGGAGGACGCGGCACTCGATATAACCGCCAACCTGGGCGATCCCGTCAAGGGTAAAATCTACCTGATTCCCTCCAGCATGAAGACCGGTGATATCGCCCGTATCCTGCGGGAAGGCTATGACGTTGGTCTACTCAATGATGGCTATGAACGCCTGATCAAGCAACTCAACCTCGACTTTCTGCTCATCGACACCCACCCAGGTCTGAACGAGGAAACCTTGTTGTCGATTGCGATTTCGGACGTGCTGATCATCGTCATGCGTCCCGACGCGCAAGATTTTCAGGGAACGGCTGTCACCGTCGAAGTAGCCCGCCAATTGAGCGTGCCGCTCATGCTATTGATCGTCAACAAGACACCACAAATTTTCGATAGTCAAATGGTCAAGCAACGCGTCGAAAATTCCCTGCGGTGCGAGGTGGCGGCTATTCTGCCGCACAGTGACGAAATGATGGCGCTGGCCAGCGAAGGGGTGTTCGTCATGAAATATCCCGACCATCCCATGGTTGACTTGCTAAAAGGGGTGCTTGAGCATTTTCAACAATAATCCGTGAACCATCGTCATTCCTGTTGGGCGGGCCGAACGGCGCACTGCAACAGCGGACTAAGGACTCCAGACCAAGGCGCAATCACCAACTTTGGTTATTGGGGCATTCCCTAGTAGGAGCGTTCGGCGCGCAACCGCTTGGCCAGAGCGTTGATACGCTTGAAGTACTCCGATTCCACGATTTCGCCGACTTGCCTGGTGCAGTCGGCATGGTCGATTTCGATATGAATATCCTGGTTCTGTTTCTTCAGTTCGTGCTCGCGCGCATAGACCTCCTGGGCATTTTGGATCACCGAATAACGAATAATATCGGGATCCTGCTCGGAAATGATTGGAGCTAGAAAAATGATTCCCCGGTCATGCAGGGTGAATTCCTCGCGCCGAAGAAAGATACGCGAGCCATTTTCCAGTAGCAAATGAGTACCATTGGCGCTCTGGTCCACCAGAATGAATTTACCTTGGCGAAACTCGATGGTGGCATGACTGCGGGATACCTGTTCCCGGTTTACCACCAAGTCATTTCCGGCACCGCGCCCGATCTTGAACACCCGATGATCGGGCATCAGTTCGATGCTCCCACCGCGATATTCCAAGAACAACCGCGCGAACAGCAGTTTCATCAAGGCTTCCTGGTAGATGACCACCTGGGTCTGACTGGTGGAGTCGCGCCAGATGATCTCGGCGATTTCCATCTCGCCCTGTTTGCCCGGCACCCACGACTGACCGAGATTGCGAGCCATTTGCCCAAGATCGGTGGGTAGCAATCCGGCCGTTTCCTGGGTGGTGATAATTTGATCGGCCTTGGCCAAGGTGAACATTCGAACAGCAATGTTGACCGCGTCGCCGAAAACCTTGTCTTCCTCCACAACCACTTGGCCGTGGTGCAGACCGATCTTGACGGAGATGTTCAAGCTGATCAGCGCCGAATCGTCCTTGAGAGCCCGTTGCATTTCACAGGCGGCCCGAACCGCCCGCTCCGGATCCGGAAAACAGCTCATGATTTCGTCGCCAGTCGCCTTGACGACAACCCCCCCCTGAGCACCGATCTTGGCGGTGAGCACGCCCAGCAACCGCGTCTCGATCTGCCGTCCGCGCTGGGGGCCATACTTTTCGAACAACCGACTGCCACCACCGTCCGCGAACAGCACGGTTGCCGACACTTGCCGGGGCGATGCCGACCGGTCATTGATTTTGGACAGCAAGCGGCCAAGATTCAGTTTCATCACCTGCTCCCAACTACATTCGCCGGCTGCAATCGACCTGGATGGCCCGTCAGAAGGGTTTGACCAAGGTCAAGGTGGTTATCGATCCCTCGGAACGGTCCTTGGCGCCAAACTCGCGCCAGTGACGCAACTGGAAACCGAAGCCATACTCGGGAAAGAAATTTTGGATCTCCGGGCCAATGCCGAACACTCGGTCATGGACATCGGCGTCGTAGCGGATATCGGACCCGGTGTCGCTGGTGACTTGCCATTGGGCATAGCCGGAGATACCTACGATCAAAGCGCCAAAGCTCTTGCCCACGCCCCACTCTACCGAGACATCGTTCCCTGGAGTGATATCCACATACTGGCGCTTGCTGTGAACCTCGTAGCGAGCCAGGAAAGAGGCCGACCAGGTACGCTCCCGGTCGAAAAACCAGGTGCCGGCCACGATGGGATAATGCGTCCAGAAATCCTTGCCCGGTTGCGCCGGTTGCTGGTCGTCCCGGTCGCCGGTGGGCGCGAACAGACCGTAGCCGACGCCGAAGTCCCACTGCGGACCACGCCATTCCAGCACCAGGGGTTCCAGGTTCACATCGCCCAGCCCGAAGTCGGAATCGTCGATGCCGAAGCTGTCGATCCGAATGCTGCGGTAGACCAGTGGCACGGCCACATTCCAACTGAATTCCGCCCCCAGGAATTTGAGTTGGGTGACATGGATGATGCGATGAACGTTGGCAAACGCCTTGGCTTTGAAACCCAGGGATTCGCCATCGGGAGTCAACGCGGTATGACCGGCGCTGTTCTTCAGTTGATCGGCTCCGTAGAACAGATTGTACATTAGATAATAAAGACCCGGACCCGGCACACTGCCGGCCAGGATACCGGAAGTACCATTGGGATAATGGTTGGTCTCCTGCGCCATGGCCGGCAGGCCACAAGCCGCCAAGAACAAGGCGACGGCGCCGCGCAATCCGGACTGGCGATCCGCCATCGCGCCCGGCGACCCGCGCCGCGGCACAGCGGCGGGTTCGGCCGAATGAAAACCCATCGTTTGATTCGTGACCATATCCAACAACCCGTGTTTTACCCTGACGCTGGAAATCCTGGACTTGGCGCCCGCCTTCTGGCTTCCAGCCAGGCAGATGGCGTCGAACAAACGTATAGCCCAAAAAACCGAGTAAAACAATAGGTCATTGCTGGATGGCGGGATCGCCGCGCGCAATCTTTCCCGCCGCCTCGCTCGACTCGACAATACGCGGACCCGTTCCACCCGCTCATTCTCGGCCGTGGTCATAATGCCCAAACCCGGCATTTCTGCTACCATGCGCCGCATTTCAGGGTGGTCACGAAGGATGTCCCAACATGTCACGTCCATACAACTTTAGCGCGGGTCCCGCCATGCTTCCCGAGGCGGTTCTGGAACAGGCCAAGGCCGAAATGCTGGATTGGCGAGGTTCCGGCATGTCCGTGATGGAAATGAGCCATCGCGGCAAGGAGTTCGTCTCCATCGCCGAACAGGCCGAGGCTGATCTGCGCGAATTGCTTGACGTTCCAGCCAACTACAAGGTGTTGTTCCTGCAAGGAGGGGCATCCAGCCAGTTCGCCATGGTCCCCATGAACTTGCTGCGCGGCAAGGCGAAGGCGGATTATCTCAACACCGGACAGTGGTCGAAAAAGGCGATTTCCGAAGCCAGGAAATTCTGCCAAGTCAACGTGGTCGCCAGTTCCGAACCGGTCAACTTCACCACCGTGCCGGCCCGCGAATCCTGGAAGTGCGACCCGGAAGCCGCCTACCTGCACTGCACGCCGAATGAAACCATCGGTGGCGTCGAAATGCACGAAATCCCCGAAGCGGGCGTGCCGCTGGCGGCGGATCTGTCGTCCACCTTGTTGTCTCGCCCGCTGGACGTGAGCAAGTTTGGCGTGATTTATGCCGGCGCCCAGAAAAACATCGGTCCCGCCGGCCTGACCATCGTTATCGTGCGCGAGGATTTGATGGGCCAGACCGTCCCCGGCACGCCGACCATGCTCGATTACGCCGCCATGGCCAAGGAAGGGTCGATGTACAACACGCCGCCGACCTATGCCTGGTATATCGCCGGCCTGGTGTTCCAGTGGTTGAAGGCTCAAGGCGGGCTGACGGCGATGGGAGCGCGCAACAAGGCCAAAGCCGAGTTGCTCTACAAAGCCATCGACGAATCCGGCTTCTACAAAAATCCGGTCGATCCGGCTTATCGCTCGTGGATGAACGTGCCGTTCATCCTGCCCGACGAAGCGCTGGACAAACCGTTCCTGGCCGAGGCCAAGAGCGCCGGTCTGCTGACCCTGGCCGGCCACCGTTCGGTCGGCGGGATGCGGGCCAGCATCTACAACGCCGTGCCGCTGGAAGGCGTCAAGACGCTGGTGGACTTCATGGCTGATTTCCAGAAACGGCGCGGCTAGACGATTTTTGTCTTCCTATCGACCCCGGGCGCTCGCGTTCGGGGTGTTCTTTTTTCAGGCGAACGGTTGACCTTTTATGTACAAAATCCTGACCCTCAACAACATCAGCGTTTCCGGCCTGGAACGCCTCCCGCGCGACCGCTACGAGATCGCTTCCGAGATTCAAAATCCCGACGCCGTGCTGCTGCGTTCCTTCAGCATGCACGACTGGCCAGTTCCCGCCAGCCTCAAGGCGGTGGGCCGCGCCGGTGCCGGCGTCAACAACATTCCGGTGCCGCAAATGACCGCCAGGGGCATTTGCGTGTTCAACGCGCCCGGCGCCAACGCCAACGCCGTCAAGGAACTGGTGATCGCCGGGATGCTGCTGGCCGCGCGCAATATCTGCACCGCCTGGGACTACGCCCGCAAGTTGCAAGGGACCGACGCCGAACTGTCCAAACAGGTCGAGGCCGGCAAAAAGCAGTTCGTCGGCATCGAGCTACCCAACCGCACCCTGGGCGTAATCGGCTTGGGCGCCATCGGCGTCAAGGTCGCTAATGCCGCCCGCGCGCTGGGGATGCGGGTGATCGGCTACGACCCGCACATCACCGTCAGCAACGCCTGGCAGTTGTCCTCGCAGGTCGAGCAGGTATTGAGCGTCAACGAAATGGCGGCGCAAGCCGATTTCATCACCCTGCATGTGCCGCTGAACGACGCCACTCGCCAGTTGATCAACGCGTCGCTGTTGAAGAACGCCAAGCCTGGATTGATCCTGCTGAACTTTTCGCGCGAAGGCGTGGTGGACGAGGAGGCGTTGTTCGAGGCGTTGCAAGCCGGCAAACTCAAAACCTACGTCTGTGATTTCCCCACCAATCGGCTCAAGGATCACCCCCGCGTCATCATGCTGCCGCATCTGGGCGCCTCCACTGGCGAAGCTGAGGAAAACTGCGCGATCATGGTGGCCGAGCAGGTGCGCGACTACCTGGAAAGCGGCGCGGTCCACAACTCGGTCAACTTCCCGGAAATGGCCATGCCGCGCAACGGCGGGTCGCGTCTGGCCATCGTCAACGCCAACGTCCCGCACATGATCGAGCAGATCTCCAAGGCGATTTCCGGAGCCGGCATCAACATTCTGGATATGCTCAACAAATCGCGCGGCGACATCGCCTGCACCCTGGTCGACACCGCTGTCCCGGCGCCGGCCGAAGTGGTGGCGCAGATCGCCGCCATTCGGGGAGTTCTCGGCGTGCGGGCGCTATAAGGAAGGAAGGTCGAAACCGGCGCGGGTCGTTTCCTGGCCTGGAAATCGCCCTAACCGGTTTCCCCCTGGGTGATGTCGAGGTATGCCAGCCAGTAGCGGGATAAATCCTTGATGCAATCGACCCGGGTCAGCAGCGTGGTCATGTCGGTCTTGATCCGCTCGACTTCGGGCAGCAGCGTGGCCAGACCGGCATCCAGTTCGCTCAGATGCTTACTGCGATTCGAAGCGATGATGGCGATCCGGGTCGTCAACAAGCGGATGCGCAGGTACAGCAAATCACCAGGGACGGTGGCGTGACCGGTGTCCCGCGTCTGATCGCAATCTTCCAGGACCGCATCCCTTTTACCCAGTAGATGCGCTTCCAGCCCCGCCACTCGGGACAGCATCATGCTGATGTGGCTTTGGGTGGAGGTGCGGTGCGCCAACGGTTCCAGCACCGCGATCTTTTCTTCGAGCGCGCGCCGCCGTTCCTGAATCCGCGTCCGCAACCGATCCGCCTCGCAGTCGGCCCCGATCAGGCGCAAATCCAGTTCTTGCAGTTCCTCTTCGCCACCTTCCAGAAATTCGCGCAGTTGGCGAGACAAAATCCGCTCCAGGGCAAGGGTGCTGAACCGCTCCCAAAGGGTGTCGGTCTGGGCGCGCAATTGCTCAATTCCTTGGCGTAGCCCGACCAGCCGGTCCAGAATTTCGCGCACGCTTTGCTCATAGTCGGCGCGGTCCTGAGGGTTCCAGATCTGCGCCATCTGTTCTCCTTCCTTGAGGATATAGGAGATGCTGGCCGGCGCTATGCTGTCCTCGACCTGGTTACTGTCGGTTTCCATGCGAAGCGTCTCTTGGTTACTGTCGGTCTCCATGCGAAGCATCTCCAAGGTGGGCAAGGCAAGGTCTTGGTCTCGAAAGGAAACTTGCCCGACGGTTCGGCCGGGCGTTCAGTCCTGATAGGTCCAGCCGTCGGGAAAGTCGCGATTGACCTCATGAACGTCGTAGACGCAGAAATCTTGTTCGGGCAGGCCGGGAAACAGCTCCCGCGCCCTGGTTTCCGCTCCCTGTTCGGTTTCGGCCAGGACGAGCGCAATATTGAGCAGCTTGTCGGAACCCGGGTCTTCGACCACGATGAGATAAGGTTTCATGGAAGCTCTCTTGGGGTTGTCGGATAGGGTGTTGGCGATGGATTTTAGTTGTTCGACGATGACGTCATGTCGGCGCGAACGGCCGCAAGCGGTTCAGGAATAACGATGAATGCGGAACCGGTGGTCCGACTCGCGGATAATGTCGCCAACATGGAGCTTGAACACGCCGGTCGGGCGCTCGGCAAAGTATTGCTGCAAGGTTTCCCGCACCACCGTAAAGGCCAGTTGCTCCCAGGGAATTTCCTCCTCGGCGAACAGCTTGACTTCCAGGCTTTCCGCGCCAGGGCTGGCGACGCCATCCTTGATCTGGCCGCGGAACATCAAATACACCTGGCTGACGTGCAGCAGCGAGTATAAACCGTACAGGGTCGGATTTTCGACCACGGCGTTGGCTTCTTCCCACGCTTCGCGCACCGCCGCCACGACCGCCGACTCCCCGTTCTCCATGAAACCGGCCGGCAACGTCCACAGGCCATGACGTGGCTCGATGGCCCGTCGGCACAGCAGGATGCGGCCCCGCCATTCGGGAATGCAGCCGGCGACGATCTTCGGGTTTTGATAATGAATGGCGCCGCAGGCGTCGCAGACATACCGAGGCAGATTGTCGCCGGCGGGAACACGCAAGGTCACTGGAGCGCCGCACTGGCTGCAAAATTTCATCGCGCAAGATCCTTCCGGCAATACCCTCACTCCCCGAACCGACCCGGCAACGCCTCTTTCAGTTTGGCGTGCGCCTCGCGCAGCATTCGCTCGGTCGTGGCCCAGTCCACGCAGGGGTCGGTGATCGAGACGCCGTACTTCAGTTGCGAACGGTCGGCGGGAATCGCCTGGTTGCCCCATTCCAGGTTGCTTTCGATCATGAAACCCACGAGGGAGCGATTGCCTTCCAGAATCTGATGCACGCAATCGTTCAACACCAGTGGCTGCAAGGCTGGGTCCTTGCGGGCGTTGGCGTGGCTGCAATCCACCACGATGTTGAGCGGCAGCTTGTTCTTGATCAGTTCCTTTTCGCACAGGGCAATGGTCACCGTGTCGTAGTTCGGGCCGTCGGAGCCGCCACGCAGGACCACATGACCGTAGCGGTTACCGGTGGTGCGGACCACCGCCGACCGGCCGTTCGCGTCGATGCCGAGAAAGCTGTGGGGCCGGGAAGCCGATTGCAGGGCGTTGATCGCGACCTCCAGGCTGCCATTGGTGCCATTCTTGAAGCCGACCGGGGTGGACAGGCCGCTGGCCATTTCCCGATGGGTCTGCGACTCGGTGGTGCGGGCGCCGATGGCGGTCCACGCCAGCAGATCGTCCAGATATTGCGGGCAGAGTGGGTCCAGCGCCTCGGTGCCGGCGGGCAGGCCCAGTTCGGCGATCTCCAGCAGCAGCGCGCGCGCGATCCGCAACCCTTCGGCGATATCGAAGGAATCGTCCAGATGCGGATCGTTGATCAGGCCCTTCCAGCCGACCGTGGTGCGGGGCTTTTCGAAATACACCCGCATGATGAGGAACAGGGTATCGCCCACCTCGTCGGCCAGCGCGCGCAACCGCCGCGCATAATCGCGGGCCGCCGCGACGTCGTGAATCGAACAGGGGCCGACCACGACGAACACTCGCGAATCCCGATGGTCGAGGATGTCCTGCACGATCCGGCGGGCGGTGAGCACCGTGGCCTCGGCGGTTTCGGTCATCGGCAATTGCCGCTTGATCTCCTCGGGGGTAGGCAGCACATCCAGGGCGGCGACATTGACGTTGTTGAGCAGATTCGAAGGCATCGGTATATCCGTGGGCGAAAGGTCAAGGTAATTGGAGAGGGATGGAACGGGCTTCCGCCGCGCCCTCAGTCCCCGCGCAGGCTGATGATCGGCCAGCCGCGCCGCCGGGCGTGTTCCGCCAGGACGGGGTCGGGGTCCACCGCCACCGGATGGACGACCCGGTCGAGCAGCGGCAAGTCGTTATGGGAATCGCTGTAGAACCAACTGTTGGTGAGATCGTGGCCGGTCGCGTCCAGCCACTCGTCCAGCCGTTGCACCTTGCCGTGCTGGAAACAGGGAATTCCGCGGGGGTGGCCGGTATAACGCCCTTCGGCGAATTCGGGTTCGGTGGCCAGCAAGTGCGGCACGCTCAGCAACTCGGCGATGGGCTCGGTGATGAAGCGGTTGGTGGCGGTAACGATCAACAGGGTATCGCCAGCACCCCGGTGTCGCGCCACCAGTTCCGCCGCCCGGGGCAACAGGATCGGGCGAATCTTGGTGTCGATGAATCGCGTCCGCCAGTTCAGGAGCTCGGTCGGTGAGTTTTCCGCAAGCGGCCGGAGCATGAACGCCAGGAATTCATGAATGTCCAGCGTGCCCGCCTGGTACTGGTCGTAGAAGCGCTGGTTCTCGCGCTCGTAATACTCGCCATCGACCAAGCCCTGCTCGACCAGGAATCGGCCCCACAGATAATCGCTGTCACCGCCCAACAGGGTGTTGTCGAGATCGAAAATCGCCAGGCTCATGCCTTGAATGACCCTCTCGCGCCGGTTTAGAGCAAGCCGTATTGCCGAAGCTTCTTGCGCAGCGTGCCGCGGTTGATGCCGAGGATGATGGCCGCCTGGGTCTGGTTGCCGCAGGTGAACTTCATCACGATGTCCAGCAGGGGCGGCTCCACCTCGCGCAGCACCAGATCGTACAGATTGCTGGGCGCCTGGCCACCGAGGTTATGGAAATAGATGCGCAGCGTTTCGGCGACGTGATCGCGCAACGGAGTGGCGGGCAACAGGTCGACCGAAGGCTCGGGGGTGGGGGTGCTCATGCGGTCAGGCGCTCCTCATGGGGCAAACGCTCGAAAAGATCACGGGTCGGTCGCAACCGCTCGCGGGCCTTTTTAGACGGAAATCCTCTGTCGACGGCGATGCCGACGCCAGCCAATCACTAGAAACCACGGGGTAAAAAGGCGTGGAGATCGATCCGCATGGGATGCTTGCCCGACGGAGAGGGAAGCCATTGTATCGGAACGCGCGGCGGGGATGAAGAATGGCGAGCCCGATTCTCACCTCCTGTCAGTTTTCAAAGTTGCCGGTCTCACTCGTCAAAGGGCAATGTTAACCGTTTGATTTCCATATCTGCGGTTTTAGCCAGCGCTGTAGCCGCGCAGGCGACAGCGATTTCCAGCGGGGTAGGTTGGCTCTAGTACGGCGGCACCCGCGCCGAGTGGAACTGGATCCCACTCCTGGTTTCCTCCCGCCATCGCGCCACTGCTATTTCAGGAATCATCAACACCGCACTGGCAGAAATCATTCATCATTAGGGCTGAAAAGGAGGGCCAATCAACGGTGCGCCAACCGGCGCGGCCAGACCATAGAAAGTGAGTACACCGTTACCGCCACACCCCATGGTCTGTTTTTCCTGTTTAACCGAAGTAGGCTCATCCAGTGGAATTGCGGTATCACACAGTGACTGGCTGTTATTGTTGTTGGTGACCAGAACGTTCCCTGCCTGATCGATGGCGATGCTCGTCATATGCTGCAATCCACCCGCGCCACCATAGCCCGTACTAGATGAAATCCGGTCGCCCACCCGATGCTGCTGGCTGGGACAATCCTCGGGCACACCACAGAGCTGGACGACCCGAGTACCCCAGAAATCGGCAATCCAGACATTGTCCTTGCCGTCAACCGCGATGCCCCATCCACCGACCAGGCTGCCGCCGGCATCGTAATCCGCTTTTCCGCCGGTGGCGGGCTGATAGAGCGTGACATGCCCCCTGGCAAAATGGGTGATCCAAAGGTTGCCGATGGAGTCAATTGCAATCATTTGCGGCGCACTGCCCACATCTACTGTGCCTTCTGGGCATAACTCGGGATTATCGAGAACAATCTTGGCAATGGTGCTGCTACCCATATTCGCTATCCAGGGATGACCATTGTGGTCGATGGCAATACCGAATGGCTGATTGAAGCCACACTTTGGATAAGTTGCGCCATCAAAGGTCACCCCATCTTTTGGACGACCCACAGGGAAAAAACTTACCGAGCTACCGCCTAAATTTGCTGCCCAGACGTTGCCACGCTGGTCAACTACCGTTCCCTGAATCTTGTTCGTTCCCCCGTTTGCGGTATAGCCGATATCATTTGCGGGACGTGCATTGGCGTCAAGTTCCGAGACGCTGTTGCCCGCAAAATTTCCAACCCAGATATGACCTCGCTGATCGATAGCGATACCAAAGCCCGCGCCGTTGATGCCCGCGCCCTGGAATCCAAAGGGTGGTGAAAGGGGCTTGCCATTTGGAGTCAGTTTCGTCACACCCAGGCCGCTAAATCCTCGCTGCTGTAAAAATGACTGGGAACCGACCAGAAAATTGTTATTTGTCCAGATGAAACCTTTGGCATCAATGGAGACTCCACCTGGCGCATCAAGTCCGCCGCCGGTGTAGATCAGAGAGAGCGTCCATGCCGTTGGTGCGTAACGCAGAATTGGTTTGAAGTAAGCACTATTTTGATCAGGCAACAATCCGAAAAGCGTTTCAATATTACGCCAAGGATTGCGGGCAATATTGAGAGCAGCCTGCAAGGTGTTCGTTGGTGGCGAGCCGATGGGAGGCGTGGCGGCTTTAAAGAGACCGTCACAGTCGTTTCCACCCGCACACGCTCCTAACAAATTGCCGAGTGAGTAGAGAATTGAAAGCGTGGTGGTCTGTATATTGACACCATCCATAACCAGTGGCGCGACATCGCCTGTTGCAACGTCAATCAAATTGTTAGCGTTGCCCATCGCGTTGTGGAGGCCGACGGCATTGCCTGTAAGCATATCACCATCCAGAAATTGAGCTGTGACCCAAACGGCAGCGACAGTAGTCAGCTCATTAATCACAATATGCCTGGTATGGCTCGAAGCCATCTTGTCCAAGTCAACAATCGCCATCAGTGCGACGGGACTATTTTCGGTTCCCCGCGCAATAAGATAAAGTGGTGACTGCTTGCTATCACCATTACGGAAAATGAAAAATTGCCCCTGATTGTCAGTAACAGCCTTGCCAACAGCACGTGAATGTGTTTCTTGCACTTCGTATAAAGTCACTGATAAATTGGAGACTGCTTTACCTAATAGCTCCACTGTACCTTTGAGCAGGAAAGGCAGATTGGCCGGTGGTTGCTTTTTCATTGGAGACGGTTCTAGCTCGAGCGCTTTAATACTGGAGATTCCAAATACTAATAATGATGCAACCATAATGAAAGATAACAGCCTTGCCCATCGCATCCTCATGTTCAGCGTTTGCATCTTTATTTTCTCGTGGCTCATATTGGGTTTTGAGGGCGTGCTCTGCACATGACAAAAATCATGTTCTTCGAGGGTTTTTATGGAACCAACACGTCCGTGCCCGTCGGACCTTCTCCAACCGCTCCCCGCCGGCTCGGCGAGCGGAAAACGGGTTCTACTTCGCCAACACCAACCGCCGGGTATGCCGGGCGATGACCAGTTCCTCGTTGGTGGGCAATACCCACACCGCCGTCCGGCTTTCAGATCGGTCGATGCGTTGGCGGTGACTGGCGTTGGCCGCCGGGTCCAGCTCGATGCCTAGCCAGGCCGACAGCGCGCCCACGCGCTCGCGCACCGCCGCCGCGTGTTCGCCGATGCCGCCGGTGAAGACCAGCGCGTCCAATCCCCCCAGCGCCGCCGCCAACGAGCCGAGTTCGCGGGCGATGCGGTAGCAGAAATAATCCACCGCCAGCGCCGCGCCTTGCTCCTTGCTGGCCAGCAGATCGCGCATGTCGTTGCTGAATCCCGACAGGCCCAGCAGCCCGGATTGTTTGTACAGCAGGTTGGTGAGGTCCTTGGCGCCCATGCCGTGCCGCTCGATCAGGTAGATCAGCACGCCGGGGTCCAGGGAACCGCTGCGGGTGCCCATCGGCAGACCTTCCACCGCGGTAAAGCCCATGGTGCTGGCCACGCTCTGGCCGTCGCGCATGGCGCACATGCTGGCGCCGTTGCCGAGATGGGCAACCACCACCCGACCGGTGGCCGGCGTCCCCATCGCCTCGGCCAGCGCCCCGGCGATGTATTCGTAGGACAGGCCGTGGAACCCGTAACGCCGCACGCCTTCCGCGCGGTAGGCGCGGGGGAGGGCGAACAACGTCGCCAGTTCCGGCTGGCCATGGTGGAATGCGGTATCGAAACAGGCCACCTGCGGCAGGTCGGGTTGCACCGCCAGGATGGCGCGGATCCCGGCCAGGTTGTGCGGCTGGTGCAGCGGCGCCAGCGGGATGAAACGCTCCAGGCGGGCGAGGATGTCCGGGGTCAGCCGTTGCGGGTCGCTGTATTCCTCGGCGCCATGCACGACCCGGTGCCCGACCGCGATCACGTCGGGCAAGTCCGGCGATTCCCGCAACCAGGCCAGCAGGTCGCGCAGCGCTGCCTGATGATCGTAAATCGCCGTGGACGTGGGTGTGGAGGACAGCAACGAGGGCGGATCGGATGCCCGGCGGCGATGATCCGGCCCCAGTTTGTGGTACTGGCCGGACGGTGGCGTCGGCCGAACGTCGGCCAACACCAGGCCGGCATGGTCGAACGCCTTGAAATGGGGATCGTCCTCGCCGATGTTTTCCTGCAAACCGCGACAAACCAGGGCCAGTTCGCCACCGTCCGCCGACAGGGCGAACACCGAGAACTTGATGCTGGACGAACCGGCGTTGATCACCAGCAAACCTTGCGACATCGTACTTTCCCCCCTCTCGGGACTGGCGGAATCGACCGAGCGTTCGATACGGCCGTGGCGCGGGCCGATACCGCGGGTCAATCGGCGGCGGCCGAGGCGGATGGATCGAGCCGATGGGCGTTCGCACGCAGATAGGCCTGGAATCGCTCACCCAGTTCGGGATGGCGCGCGCCATATTCCACGGTCGCGATCAGATAGCCCAGCTTGCTGCCGCAGTCGTGGCGCCGGCCCGAGAATTCGTAGGCGAGCACTTGCTCTTCGTTCAGCAGGGCGGCGATGCCGTCGGTGAGTTGGATTTCATTGCCCGCCCCGCGCGGAATGGTGGCCAGCAAGTCGAAAATGCGGGGGGTCAGGATATAGCGGCCCACCACCGCCAGGTTCGAAGGAGCGTGTTCGGGCTTGGGTTTTTCGACGATGCCGTCCACGTTGCTGATGCGGTTGGCGAACGGCAATGGGTGGACGATGCCGTACTTTTGGGTATCTTCCTTGGGCACGCGCTCCACGCCCAGAATCGAGCACTGGTATTTGTTGAAATAGCGGGCCATTTGGCTCAGCGCGCCGCCTTCCCGGGCGTCTTCCTCGATCAGGTCGTCGGCCAGGATCACCGCGAACGGTTCGTCGCCGACCACCGGCCGGGCGCACAATACCGCATGGCCCAGGCCCAACGCCTCGGCCTGCCGCACGTAGACGCATTCCACGCCGGGCGGGACGATGCCGCGCACCACCTGGAGCAGGTCGGTCTTGCCGCGCGTTTCCAGTTCCACCTCCAGTTCGTAAGCCTTGTCGAAGTGGTCGGCGATGGCGTTCTTGGTGCGGCCGATGATGAACACCAGGGTATCCACCCCCGCCGCCACCGCTTCCTCGACGCCGTACTGGATCAGAGGCTTGTCCACGATGGGCAGCATTTCCTTGGGACTGGCCTTGGTCGCCGGCAGGAATCGGGTTCCGAGGCCGGCCACGGGGAAAACCGCCTTGCGCACTTGCCGTTTCATGCTTGCATACCTCCCTTGTTATGGGTCTCTCATCAAGTTGCCAATGGGGTTGGATTGTCCGGCATCGCGGCTGGCCGGACAAGCGTTAATCCTGCGTCGTCAGGCATTCCGTCAGTTGGCTATACTGGCGAAATCCGCGCGATGAAGAAAATGGTAGCATTCATGGCGTTGCGTTAGCCGGGTTATGGCAAGAGACACTTGAGGTTTTCGGAACATGAACTTATCGAGACAGGAAATCGAGCGCTTCTACGGAATCTGGTTGCCGCTGCTGCATTACGTCAACGTGCAGCGTCAACTGGTCGCGCATGTCCCTCTCGTGCCCGGAGCGGAGACGATCAGCCCGGAGGATGCTGGCCGACTGCGGAAAGCGCTTTGGGAAGATGACGCGCTCCGGGAAGGATTCATCGCCGAAAATCCCGCCCGGTTGTCGGATGCCGATCTGGAGATGGTCGCCAGTTGGCATTATCGGGTTGCGGGCCAGTTTTACATTTTACGGTATCTGAAAAAGCACGCCGTTTTCCTGACGGAGCGAGAATCGCCCCAAGCCTACGGCGTCCTGGGTTTGGTCAGCCCGATTCAGGAGGTCATCCCGATGCCTCCGCCCGTGTTGGTGGATGCGGTGTTGCTGCCGTTCGAGGACCGGATCATCTACGACAGCTTGTTGATGCCTTACCGGCTGATGTTCGGCTCGGGCATCCGGCGGAGCTTGAATGAGGCGTACCGCCGGGTTCAGGAACAGGGCGAGGTGACGACCACGCTACAACCCCTCAGCGCCGAAGCCACCCGGCACGCCATCGGTGGGGGCAATCAAAAAGTCCTAGTCGCATTCCACAAGGAGCTGTTGGCCGGTGGCTTGAGCCCGAAAATGGCCAATGAGCATACTGATAACATCGCGCGATTCGTTGACACCTATTGGTCGACGCCGAAACAGCCCCGCCCGTTGCTGGAACTCGACGCGGATGGCTTGCAACAGTACCTGCGCCAGCAGGGCAAGAACGCCAATTGGGTCAGTTTCCGGCGCCTGGTTCGCTTTCTCAGGGATACGGACCGCATTGATTGGGATCGGGCGGAAGCGATGCAGCACCTGTTGAAACAACGGTGATTGGAGTGCAAGAAATTCATGGCTTTCTTCATCGAGCCCGACCATTACGTAAAAACCATCCTGTCCGACCTGCAAGGGGCGTGGGGCTGTCTGCGCGGCGAGGTGGTCAAACACGCCGGTTTCCCGAACTGGGACCGGCTGCTGCTCCACGTTGACGAGGCGATGAGCTGGGAAACGGTGCGGTATCTGGAACGGATGGAACCGTTGCTGATTCTGATCCGCAACCTGGCGGTGCAAGGCGAGGCACCGGAAGAAATCATGGAAGCGATTGAGGACATCGCCGAGATTTACCAGGAAGTGCGGCAGGATTTGAAACAGGGGAAACCGCTGTAGCGGCCAGGCGCGGCCGGAAAAGCTACTCGGCGCGGGCCGTCACTGGCTCATGGCGGTTTGCAGGGTGGGGAACAACTGGCGGCGCAGATACATGGCTGACAAAAGTAAAATTGCAATTTAGATATGGAAAATAGTAGTGTTTACAAGCAGGTGGGACAATAGTGAAGGTGTTCCGAAGGGCAAGAAAAACCCGGTGGCACCAGCCCGTCCGAACCGGCAGCAAGTCGCGGCGACGCATTCAACCCGGCTTCGGCGCGCGGTGAGGCTTATTCTTTATTCGAGGCTGCGGGAGGTATCGCCTTGCCGTCGATATGAATCTCAAGATTCGGCAGCCCCGCCAGCGGGCTCACGTCCGTCACCCCCGTACCGTTGAGGTCGAGCCACCGCAAGGCGGTCAGCCCCGCCAGCGGGCTCACATCCGCCACCTCCGTGCCGCTGAGGTCAAGCCACCGCAAGGCGGTCAGTCCCGCCAGGGGCTTCACATTGGCAACCTTCGTACCGCTGAGGCCAAGTGACCGTAAGGCGGTAAGCTTAGCAAGCGGTGTCACGTTCACCACATCCGTGCCGCTGAGGCCAAGTGACCGTAAGGCAGTAAGCTTAGCAAGCGGTGTCACGTCCACCACGACCGTGAGGCTAAGATCAAGCCCCTGCAAAGCGGTCAGTCCCTCCAATGGCGTCATATCCACCACGCCTGTGCCCCTGAGGTCAAGCAACACCAGGGCAGTTAATCCCGCCAGCGGCTTCACGTCCACCACGCCCGTGCCGCTGAGGTCAATCCCCTTCAAAGCAGTCAGTCCCTCCAATGGCGTCACATCAGCAATTCCATTGCCCGTTACAATCAGTACCCGTAGTCCAGTTTCGTGCTGAATTTCCTTCAGATTAGTAACTTTTCGAGTAAACAAGGGGGGATTATCACCCTGTCGAGTTTTTGTATTCTGGCGAGCGCCGTCATCCGGTCCAGTGACGATGGTGGCATAACCAGCCTCTAATAGCGTGGGTAACACATCCAACCGGGATGAAGATCGCTGGTACCAATCGATTATCGCCGAAATACTGCAACGATCCGCTAGCAACTCCCGTTTCCCTTGACTCAGGCGTACATGCTGATCCGCCAGTGCCCGCGCCGCCAAGGTCGCACGGTTCTCGTCAAAACCGGTATCTGGTTTCGACTCGAACAGAGTATCCACCAAATCGTCCATCCAGTCGGCGTCGCGCTCGGCGGAAAGCAACTCGAACAAGAACACCAGCGTTTCGCGCCAGACCGACTCGCCGCCCCACTGGCGTAACAAATCCCGGCTGACCAAACCATCTTTACTCTCGCCGTTCTTGACAAAAGCAGGGCTGACGATGCGGTCGGCCAGGAAACAGGCACAGAAATATTCCTGAAAGCTCAGGTGGACGAACGCATGGCATCCCTCGCCACGCGGCAGCAACAAACCACTGCGCCGCGCCACCCAGCCCAGACAGGCGCCAGCAGTTTGTTCGGGTTGGGCGACGCCGGAAACCCGCATCGCGTCGGCTAACCAGGCCAGCACATCCGCTTCGCTGGCCAGCACGCCGGCGTCGCGGTTCGCTTCTTCCGTTTCCTCGCTTCGGCGTCGCTGCATCTCGAAGCCGACTCGCGCCAGCCAAGCTTTACGTTCCTTCCACCCGAAAGGAGCCAAAGCATCGCCCGGCTCGATCTTGCGATAACTGTCAATGGTGTTGATGTAGGCGTTGGCAATTTGTTCGTAAAGCAACGCCTTGCCGTCCGGTAGGTGGGCTGTTTCCCGATGAACAATGGCCATCAGGGCTAGCAGGTTGGGTGTACGCGCAAGCCGTTGAGTGATTTCCGAACGATTCAGTGCGGCCAACAAATCGGCGGTCTTTTCCCGCGCCTCGTGTTCCGTGCCACAACGCTGGCGATACCAGTTTTCGGCAAAGACGGCGATTTGATCGGCGTCGAAGGGCATCAGGTAGCACCGCCTAGCCCAAGCGAGCTTTTCTTCCATGGCCTTGGCGGCATCTGCGAGGATGTCATCAGCCATGTGCCCGAGTTTGTCCAAAAATCCTTTACCAGCCATGTGCTTGAGTTTGCGCAACAATCCTTTATGCGAATCCATGTCTCCAAGAAAAACGATTTCCTCCCGATCCACCGGCCTGTCCTCGTAACCGACCATGCGCGAGGTCGCCAGCACACAAGCCTGTTGCGCGGCGGCCTGTCTCACCCAACCCGCCACGGTTTTGCGGTGCGATGCGGGGATTTCATCCACGCCGTCCAGGATCAGCACATAGTTTCCCGCCGCCACACGCTCACGCAGGCTGGCAAGTAACGCAATATCAGCTTTGTCTCCCAGCAAGTGTTGCGCAGTCCTTTCCGCCAAATCGGGCAGCGTAGTTTCAGCCGCGAAAATATCCGCCTTCATCTCCCGCAGCACGCAAGGCAGCGGCACCCGGTCTTCCAACACCGGCGGCAACGGCGTGGTCAACCCGGCCGACAGCCGCCAAGCCAACCAGTTGGCGAGAGTGGTCTTGCCGCTGCCGGGGTCGCCCAGCACCACCAAGCGGGGATTCCGTTCCAGCGCTGTAAATAGGCTTTGACCCTGGGGCCATTGCTTCGGATCGCTGTCCGCGCTGACTGGGATTTCGGCCAGCAATGGCTGCACAAACAGGGTTTCGATCCGCATGGGCGGCAAGTCGCGCATGGACGGCAGCGCGAGAATTTCGACGATGCCATGTCGCCTTCTGATTTCGCCCAGATAAGGCCGCAAGCTCAAGTCGTCCCAAAGCGAGGGGATGGGAGTTGGGGTCGGCTGGCTCATGATGTGGCTCCCTGCCCTTTCAACAGCAGGATGAAATCATTGGCAACCAGAAAATCCGCATGTGCCCGTATCAGCGAGCTGATCCAGAAGATTTCGATGTCGCCGGGATTAACAAAGCCGAGTTTCCAGATCGGCGAGCTTTGGCTATCCCCGCTATCCACCACCTTATCAATGAGCTTGAGCGCGCCCGCCCAATCATCCAGCTTGGCCGAAGCCGAGGGATTCCCGGCCGTGCACCACGTCTTGATCTGATCCCAGAAATCAGGATTGAAATGCCAGCGTTCCCAAAGATCGCGATGGAACTGGTGGATGTAGGCCGCGACCAAGACGCGCACAGCCCAAACGTTTCGTTGCTGGTTTCCCGTGGGGAAAGGCACGCAGGCGGCAAAGCGTGCCCATTGATTGACCAATGCCTTCAACCGCCGGGGATTGGGCGGCAGGCAGCGAATGCCGGCCATCGCCACCAGCAGAGCTTGCCGTTGCCCCGCGTCTCCAAGCCAGCCGGTCAACAACTCATCCGGTTTCGATGGCAAGGGCAATCGGTGAATGTCCGTGCAGATTTTTTCCAGGTAGTGGCTGGCCCGCAATTTGAGTTCGTCAACCGATGTATCCTTGGGCGCGGAAACCTCCTCGCGGATGGCATCGACCAGGATGCGCTCGTTCATGCCCAGCACGAACACGCAGTTGGAAATGCTGAGGTAAATCTTCAATCCTTCCAGGAGACGAAAAGCCGCCTTGGGGTTGCAACGGTCGAGGTCGTCGATGAAAACGACCACGCGGGCGGCTTTGGAGTCCGGCAACAGACACTTGATGGTTTCATGCAGGTGGTCACGGATGGAATCAGTCGGCAAGCTCTCGGCAAGATGTTCCTTTTCCCAGCGTTCGCCGAGCTTTTCGATCTTCTCGGCGCTCGGCAAGCCCTCAACGCCAATCGCTTTCCCCACGTCCGCAAGACTGTCGAGCGTGTAGCGCAACGCGATGGTCCCGAATTTCTTGAACTTCTCCACCACGGCGGGCAACCTCGCCATCTGCCGCCGCATCTCCTGAAGCAGCGCCACCACCGGCACCGGCTCGTTCTGATAGCGCCAGGCATCGAACCAAATCGTGGCAATCTTTTTTTGGAGTGCCTTCTGCGCCTCAGACGGTTTGAAATGCTCGGGGCAAAAGACGGAACCATCCTTGCGGGGTGGCTCACCGCCCAACCGCCATTGCAGTTGCCGCATGAAGCTGGTCTTGCCGCTGCCCCAGTCGCCGTGTATTCCCAGCACATGAGGAGTCGGACACCGTTGAATGTGCTCGTTCAAGCGTTTGAGTTCGGAATCCCAATCCAGCTTGTCATCAAGCGTGGGCAAATCATCGAGAAACGCGGGGTCGGGCATGGCGGCTCTTCCCTATGCGGACGGTGCTTCGTTTCAACGCACCACGAACATACGAACGTGGAATGAGTTGCCTCATAGTGTTGGCGAGAATGGAACCAACGGCAAGCAGGGACAGCCACCAGTTCCGCTGGTGAAAAATCGATCCTTGTCTCCGGTCTTGCTTTTCCACCACTATTGGACGCTTGGAGCAACGCGCTCCATAAAGAAAGCTCATCAATCACGCTCGAAGGGATCAACCACGATGCTGGACACTCTCACCTTGGATCATTGGCGCGAATGCCTGGGGCAGGATTTTCACGTCCGTCTCGGCCCAGAGGCCGGGCTCGACCTGAAACTGACCTCCGCCACGCCGCTGGGGGCCGAAAGCGGTTACCGTCGGCAGCCCTATTCCCTGCTGTTCGCCGGACCGCTGACGCCGTTGTTGCCGCAAGCCACTTACCCGTTGCACAACGAGTCGATGGGCGAGTTGGGGATTTTCCTCGTTCCCCTCGGCCCGCGGGGTCAGACCATGCGTTACGAGGCGATTTTTACCTGAGCGCTCCGGCTGGCCGGTTGGCCGGTGGCTCCACCGCGAGCAGGAGATAGACGCCGGTCTCGCCGACCGGCGCGAACCCCAGACGCCGATACAGCCGCAGCGCGGGGTTGTAGCGTTCGACGTGGATGGTCAACCGCCGGCCGGTAGCGGCGGCTTCCTCCAGCAGCTCGCGCAACAACCGGCCGCCGATGCCGCGATTGCGGTGCTCGGGCAGCAGCGCGATGTCCATGATGCGAATCTCATCTTTCCAGCGCGCCACGTAAAGCCGGCCGATGGGTTCGTCGTCCAGCACGATGAGGTCGAGCCGGGCGCCCGGATAGTGGGTTCGGTAATGATGGTCCTGCGCCTCGAACTGCTGGACGAGAAACGCCTGTTTTTGCGCCTCGTCCCAGTGGGTCAGGGCCAGTTCCTCCAGGCGGGTGCTGGCATAGACGCGAAAGAGAAAATCGCGGTCCTCGGGACAAACCGGGCGGAAGGTGGGCGATGGCCGGGACATTAGCGCAGCAGGTTGAAAATGGCTTGGTAATACCGGCCCTTGGCGTCGGTTTTGCCGGTGGGTCCGATCAACAGTTGGAACTCGCCGGAGGTGAGGTGCTGGAATTGGTATACCCCACTGGGAAGGGGATCGTCGGCGGGACCGAGAAAGCGCGCAGCGAACTGCTCGGTCTTCTTGTCGCGACGCAAGCCCTCCACCGCCACCAGCTTCAGGTTGACGACCTTGCGCAAGCCGGGGCCGCCATAAACGGAGAACGTCTCGCCGACGTGGGCCTTGAGGCTATCGTAGCTGAAGCGCTCGCCCAGCGACGGCAATGCTTTTTTCGGGCCGGGCGGCTGCCCCTTGGTCGCCGGACCGGCGGCCATCCCGAGTGAGACTTGACCGCCCAGCGCGATGCCCGCGCCATAGGTCATGGCAACCAGAAATGTGCGTCTGTTCATGGGGCGATGGGGGAGGTGGAAGGTGGGAGTGTCCGCCTGCTGGAGTGGGGTCAGTCGCCAGCGGGCGAGGGAGGCCAACGCTTGCACCTCGTTTAGCGGGCGGCAGCCAGCGGATTGGCGAGTTTGAGCCGGTCGAAACGGGTGAAATCCTTGTCGGTGCTGCACAGGGTCGCGCCATGTTCAATCGCCAGTGCGGCCAAGTGAGCGTCCATCACCAGCGGACCGGTTGCCTGACCGTTCTGCAACAACGCCGTCAGGATGGGCCAGTGCCTCGCGGTCGGTTGCAGGATATCCACGCAAGGACGAGCCAGCCAGTCGTCGACGATGGCGGTGGCTTCGGCAATCGAGTAGGGATTCGCATAAATTTTCCGATGGGTAGCGATGCGTAAAAAGGCGAGTATCGTCACCCATGCGAGCCGTATCGGTTCCGCCTCCGACAGGTTTTTTTCCAGCCATTGTTTCGCGGCGCCGTGCAGGGTGCTGGAATCATCGTAGGCATAAAGCAAAATGTTGGCGTCGATGAGCCTCATTTATGAAGAGCCCCTTCCACCAGTTCGAGCAAATCGCCGATGTTGTCGTACTCTATCGGGATGCGTGGCCGCAGATCTCGCGCCCGAACCACGAATGGGTCGGTCGCCCGCGCCTCTCGCGGTGTGTTGAGGCCAAGCCGCAGGTAAAAGTTGACCATCTCCTTAAAGGGCTTTCCGCTACGCCCCATTTCTTCCTTCAGCTTGGCGGCGATGTCGTCGTCCAGGGTCAATGTCGTTCGCATGATCTTGATGCTTTTGTTATGACATCTTGATGCTATCACCGCCTCGAATTCGCCGCAAGGGCATTGCCCTGCTCGATACCCGGCCTACCAGATCAACAATCGAAACCTGTCGGGAATGGGTATTACGCAGGTTCAACACCTTGGCCGCCACGGAGCAGCCCGCACAGGCGTTCGCCGATGGTTCGCCAGTCGAAGGCCGGTGAACTCGCGTGCAGACGCGCCGCTCGCGCCGCGCGAGCATAGTGAACCGGATCGTCGCGCAGGTCGGCGAACGCGCGCGCGACCGCGATGACGTCGACCTCGCCCATCCGCAGCGGCGAAGAATCCGTGTAGCAGGGTTGGGTTGGAACCCGAATCGCGGCATCGCCCCAAAGCTCGGCCATGGCGGCGTGATCCGGCACTATTTGCGGCACGCCAGCCGCGGCGTGTTCGAAGCTCACCAATCCAAATCCCTCGCCGAGCGCGGTGTTGACCCCAAGCGCGCAGGCGTTGTAAAGCCGGTTGAGTTCCTCGTCATCGACCGGACCCGGCGCCGGCGGCCAGAAGATCACCCGCTTTCGAAGGCCGAGCGCGTCGGCCTGTTGCTTGAGTGCATCGACGAACGGTGGGTGAGCAATCGCTTGGTGCAGACACAAGCGCACGTCGTCGGCGCGACCCTGGGCAAAGCGCGCGAAGGCAGCCAGGGTGAGATCGATGCGCTTGCGCGGGTCGGGCCGGCTGGCGTTGAGCACCACGAAGCTGGGCCGGTCAAGCTCGAAATACTCTTGCGCCATCCGCATCCGCGCAGCGATCGAGTCCGCCTGCTCGATGGGCAACAGCGGACGAAAACCGCCAAGATCGACGCCGTGCCCCGCCACCGCGACCTTGATCGAAGATCGCTGGCTTGCAAGAGCGGCGCGCAGATCGCGGGCGGCGCATTCGGTGTAGGTGACGAGCGTGCCGTAGCCATCCAGTTCGTCGACCAGTTCGGCGCGTTCCAGTCGTCCATCCAGGGGCAGATAACCGAGCATCGGGACTTTGCCCTTGATCGCGGCCAGTTCGCGTGAATAGTGCTTGAGATACCACAAGTCGTTCAGGACCAGGATGGCGTCGGCGGCCAGCGTGTCCCAGTTCAAGCGCAGCGCGTAGGCGCCCATCAGGTCGCCGCCGGTCAGATTGGTGGGCAGCAGCCGAACTCCGGTGGCGAGATCGGTCGGCGGGCCTTGGTAACCGACGCCGACCCAGGTGATGCGGTGCTCGCGGACCAGATACGGGAGCACTGCCTGAAGCACGCGCGTGAAGCCGGTGCCCGGTCGGTACCAGCCGCAGAGCACCAGATGCGCGAGTGGAGTCAAGCGTCGCTCAGTTGCACGGGGGTGTAGACGGTCTTGCCCTGAATGACGACCGGCAACAACTGAACGGTCAGCACCGGACCCACGTTCGTGGCCGCGATGTTGCTGGCTTCGAAGCCGGGCAGGTTCTGATTGCCGAGCACGCCGACCAGCGCGTAGCCGAAGGTCCCCATGGTGCCGCAGCCGAACTGCTGCGCGATCTGCTCGACGCGGCGCAATTCGCGGCCAGCTCCGTTGAGATCGAGGAAGTTGAACAAATCGCCCGTTGGCGTCACGTCCAGACCCAGCCCGAGGGTGGCGACGATCAGGATGTAGTCGCTGCTGTTGTAGGGCCCGAGATTGGGCGCGACATTCGGCGCCTTTTGCAATTGGTTGTAGACGACGTTCAGCGAGCCGCGCTCGATCACCACGAACCAGTAGGCGCGGCCGCTGGACGGCGATTGTTGGACAAGCACGTTCTTGCCGATGGCGATGCTGGCCCACAGGAATTGAGTGTCGCGTGAACTGACCACGGACAATGGAACGGAATTGTCAGCCATGGGAATATCCTTCGAAAGTGGGTGAATTTAAACGATTTTGGAATTCAGCGTATCGCCCGAACCTCGACCCGGTCGAACGAAATCGCGCTATTTCAGGCAGGTTCTTCAAGTCCGGGGCGGATACACTCCCTGTAGCGCGATACAGAAGTAGAAGGTCAGATAGGGTTGCATGTTGTTGTGCGGTTGGTCGCCGCCAGTGGGGGCAAGCGCATTGGGAGACATCCCTTGGAGACCGCTGGTCGTGGTCTGGTAAAGCGATGCACCGACCGACCGGCCAAGAATCTCGTTCGCGGGCGCGCGGTCTTCGGCAGGCTGATTCGACGCCATGACGCTGTGGCTATGCGCCGGAATTTCCGACTCAAGCAACGATACTGTCTCGCTGCCGCCGGTCTCCCCCAGATCATGCAGCGACAATCCGTGCCCTTGGCCTGGATGCATGGGCGCGCGGCCCTGCAAGTCAGGGAGGGCAAAGTTGCTCTTGCCGTTTCCACCATAGGTAGTGCCCAGCAGCGAAAACAGCGCCGTGTTCTGCGACAGCGGCATCAACTGCCCGTCGCACCATGCCCAGCCTTTAGGGGCGAAGTTGAACGGAAAAATTCTGATCTCAGCGACGAATGGATCGGCCATGGTGATGATGCCCTTCTAGGTCGGCGACGGAAAAATCCCAAACAGTGAGATGATGAAGTCGATACACAAATACGGCTGGAAGTTGGTATGGGGCTGGCTGCCCCCCGTCGCGGTGACCGAATTGGGGAAAAGCGGCGTATTCGCGGGAAAGCTCGACGGCGAAAGATAGGGCTCATAGGTCGTGTTCTGGGCGAGCACGGCGTTCGGCGCGTTGGCGGTCGAGGCGTTATTGGCGGTCGCCAGCAAAGGATGACCGTGCGCGGGAATCTGACTGATCGTAAGCGCGATCTCCTCGACGCCGCCGGTTTCGGCCAAAATAAAGCCGCTACCCTGGTGAATGGGAATACGCCCGCGCAGATCGGGCAGCGCAAACGTGCTCTCGCCGTCCCCCCCGTAGGTCGTGCCAATCAACTGAAACAGCGTCTCGTTCTCGCTGATCGGCAGCAGTTGCCCTTCGCAAAACATCCACCCGGCGGGGGCGAAGTTGCCCGCGAACATGCGAATTTCGCCGACATAGGGTTGCGCCATCGGTATCTCCTAGGTGGGTGACGGGAAGATGCCCTGCAGGGCGATACAAAAATTCAGCGTCAGAAAAGGCTGCATGTTGAGATGCGCTTGACTGCCGCCCACATTGGCGATGCTCTGGGGCGCCATGGCGACCAGGTTCTGCGCCGCGCCGTAGGAGAGGTTGAGCGGGCTCGCCAAAACATGGTTTGCGGGATTCGGATCATTTCCCTGGGAGGCTGAAGCCTCCAGGACATGTGTATGCGTCGGTAGCTCCGCAATCGACAGCGTGTGCGCCTGCTCGCCACCACGCTCACCAAGCGTGTGACCGCTCCCAACGTGGATCGGTGTCCGCCCGCGCAGGTCTGGCAACCCAAAGTTCACTCGCCCATCGCCGCCGAAGGTGGTGCCGAGCAGCGAGAACAGCGCCTGGTTCTGGTTGATCGGCAGGAGTTGGCCGTTGCACAAGGCCCAACCTTTCGGGGCGAACACAAAGCTCATGATGCGGATCTCGGAAAGAAATGGTTCCGCCATAAAACCCTCCTTTTACTGTTCTACGGGATATTGCAGGTGTTGGCCGCAACACCAACGAACGCGGCACCGAGAGCATCGATGTTCGTTGGTGACGTGGCGGGATTACGTTCTTGCGTCTCGGCGATCACCTGTGCCGCGGTCAGCGCACCCAGCGCCGGTGGTGGCGTGGTTTCGAGATTGAACGTTGAGGAATCCGAACGCACCGATTCGATGCCGAAGAAACCCGTGCCACCCGGGCCTGCGGTATTCGACGACACGTCGGTACACATCGTTGCCTGGCGGCGAGAGCGCACCCGGATTGAATCGATCGCCGTGCTCAATACGGTGACATTGTTGCTAGTAACACCCGCTTGAACATTGCCGCCTGCCGCTGCGGCGTCGCCATTGGCACGCACCTCAATGCCAAAGTCCAACGCCGCGTTGCTTACGGTGTTATTGGCGATATTGATGCGAATGGTGGATCCGAGGTCGGCAAACGGCCGGATGCCGAAGCCGCTACATGCCACGGTGGCTGGCGGCGGTGTCGGATTCGGACAAGTATTGCCGCCCAGGATGGCGGTATTGGACACCGTACTACCGACCATGGTGGAGGTGTTGCCGGTGAACACATTGATGCCGGTGTTCATCAAGGATTGATTGGTCGTGCCATCGGGCGTACCCACCAAATTGTTGTTCACGGTAAAGTTGTGAGTAGCGGTTGCCGCCGCAGTTACATTGATGCCCAAATTGCCGCGATTGTCCGCGCCAGTGCCCGCGACGATGGTGTTATTGGTTACCGTGCTCGTCACCGTCGCCGTGTTTGCGGCATCGATGTTGACAGTGTCGGTGCGATTGCCGCGGAACAAGCAATTGCTGACGGTAACCGTCATGTTGGCGTTGTTGAATCCCGCCAGCCGGAAGCCGATGTTCCCCGTGGTGTTGTTGTTGTTGAGGATTTGACAACTGGACGAGGTGCCGCCGGTGCCCGAGACGGTGAGCGACGTGAGCGGCGTGGCGGTCGTGTTCTCGACGCGGATGTTGTCCTCAATGCCGCCGCTGACCGTGGAGTTCGTTATCGAGCTGGTTCCGAACAGACCGTTGAAGAGCACGCTCGCCTCACGCGGTGTAGCCGCAATATTGGTGCCGTTGGCGCCGCTCACGATCGTCCGGTCCATCGCGAAATTGGTGACGTTATCGCCGCGAATCGCGAAGTTCGAGTGATCGTTGATCTGCATCCAGTTCAGCGACACGTTGCGGGTGTTGTTGAGGTAGATGCCGATACCGCTGGTCGTGGAGTTATCCGCCCCCGATTTGTTGGTGATGGCGCCGCCGCTGCCCGCCGTGCCCGTGCCGGTGACGGTTAGACCGCCCAAGGCCCCGGTGTTGTCGAGCACGATGCCGTTGTTGGCGCCGCCTGAGGAGTCGAGCCGGACGAAATTCAAGCCCGCCGCCGCAATCGTGGTGTTCTGCACAGAGAGCACCGTGCCGCTCGCATTAGCGCCCGCACCTGCCTGGAGATTGCCCAGGCTGATGGTGCCGGCGTTGCTGGCGCTTAGAGCCGCCGTGTTAGTGCTGACGATGCGGGTGACGGTCGGGAAGTGATAGCTGCCGCTATTGTTGCTGAGCACGATACCGCCACCGCTTTCGCCGGCGTCGTCATGGTCGATCAACAGTTGCGAGCCGAAAGTAAAGCCGGATGGACTGGAACTGTTGGTAATCTCAATCGCCGGGATCCCTGCACCCAGCGCGCCGTTGGTGGCAATTTGATCGGCGTTGGTTAAGGAAGCTGCCAAGGTCATGCCGTCAATGTCGATGGCGCGGCTACTGGCGGTGACGATGCCCAACGAACCGTTCAGGTTTAAGGTACCGCCGCCGCTGGCAAACAACGCGGTGCCGGTCAAGGGATTGCCTGGAGTACCCAGCTTCATGGCGTCAGCGCCGAAGTTGATCGTCGTCCCGGCGTTGTTGATCAGATTGATGGTGGGCGTGGTACTGGCGCCGGTAAACGTTCGCTGTCCGCCGCTAAAGCTGATGCTACCGCCGGTGCGCCCGCTCACTAGGAGGGCGTGATTGCCCGCGCCGCCCGCGCCGCAACTGACGGAGCAGTCCAGTTGGCCCGACAAGGTGACAGTACCGCCGCCCGCGCCGCTGATTTCCACCAGCTTGCCGGTGGTGGTCTTGCTGATCGTGCCGCTGTAGCTGACCGTGCCCAGGCCATTGGTGGCCACGAAGGCGGTGTGTCCCGCAGGCCCGCCGCTGATCGCGCCACCGCCCAAATCTGCCGTGCCGGTCAGATTATTGATGCGCACGGTTTCAAGGAGACTAGTGCCGCTGGAGGACACCGAGGCGAAAGTGACGTCGACCGCACCTACCGAGAGATTCAACGCCCGACCATCGGTGTTAATCGCGGCGTCGGCGACCGTCAGCGCCGTAAAGGCGTTGGCGAACAGCGCGGTATTGCCCGCGCCGACATTGCCGAAGTTGAAGCCGCGAATGGTGTTGTTGGCGCCCGCGATGACGCAGGTGGCCGCCGCCGTCAGGCTCGGCCATTGGGCGCTGTTGTTGGTCAGTGTCGGGAAGGACGAGCCGGCCACCGGGGTGATGCCGGTCAGCGTTTGCAGCGTGCTGCCGGAGCCTTCGCCGATGAGCTTTTCGTTGGCTTGCAGGGTGATGCCGCAGGTGTAAGCCGAGGCGTTGAACTCAACGAAAATCGTATCGCCGTCGCTATCCGCTCCCGCCGCCGCCGTCAGGGTCTGGAACGGCCGCGCCTGGTTGCCAACTCCGCCCGCCGCCGCCGCCGCGTCGACGAACCACACCAGCTCGGTGTTGGCGAGCGTGAAGACGATATTCGCCGTGTCGCCGCCGCTCACCGTGTAGCAGAAGGTGCGGGTGGTGTTGGCGACGCCCGCTGGCGGTTCGTAGCTGAAGCTGCCGTCGCCGTTCAGCGTCAGCCGACCGTTGGTGACCCCGCCATCGTGCTGGCTGCCCGGCGCCGTGGCGTTGCAGGAACTCGTGAAACCGAAGCCGGTGATGCTGCCCACGCCCAACTGGTCGTTGGCGGTGACCCGGCCGCTCTGGATGCCGGTATCGACGGCCAGCGTCAGATGCGGGGTGACGTTGTAGGCATCGTCTTCGGCAATGGATTGGGTGGTGAAGCTGAAGCTCGGGCTGGTCGCCATGACGTTCGGCGGATCGGCGGTGTCGATGTCGCTGACGTTGCCGCCGTTGATCGTGACCGTGCAGATCGTACCGCCGGGCAGGATGGGAATGGGATCCAGGATAATGCTGTTGGTGCCGCTACCGCTGAGCGTGTAGGTCAGTGGCCCACCCCCGCAGTTGATCGTGAAGCTGGCCGTGCTGACGTTGACCGCTTCGTTGAAGCCGACGCCGATGTTGCTGCTGACGTTGACGTTGACATTGCCATTGGCCGGGCTGCTGCTGACGAACGCCGGGGCGGTATCGACGGTGAAGCCAAGCGTGAAGTCATCCGCGTCGCCGTCGGTCGTGTCGTTGCTGTTGTCGCCGTCGAGCTGGTTCGGCGGATCCACGCTGTCCACATCGGTAATCAGGGTGGATTCGAGCACCACCGTGCAGGTCGCGCCTTCGGGCAGCGCGCTGCCCGGCGTCAGGGTCAGGGTGGTGACGTTGGTTTGCGGCAGGGCGGGGGTGAAGGTCACCGCGCCGCCGCAGTTCCAGGCGATGCCGCCGGCGGCGATGTCGACGCTTTCGCTGAAGTTCAGCGTGACGGTCTGGCCGGTGCCGACCGTGGCGCTCGCCGACGGGATGGTCGAGGTCACGCGCGGGGCGACATCGACGGTGGTGAAGGTCGAGGTGAAATCCGCCGTCATGTTGTCCGGCGGGTCGTTGCTGTCGAAGTCGGTGATTTCGTCCTTATCCACCCGCACCGTGCAGGTCACGCCGTTGGGGAGGTCGCTGCTGGGGTCGAGTATGACGTTGGTGGTATTGGTGGCCGGCAAGGCGGGCGTGGCGGTGAAGGTGATCGGCGTACCGGCCGGGCACTCCAGGCTGAAGGCGCTGGCCGTGGCGTTGACCGCCTCGCTGAAGGTCACGACCACGTTGTTGTTGATCGCTATCGCGGTGGCGTTGTTGGCCGGGACGATGGTGAAGACCGTGGGCGCGGCGTCGATGTTGACGGTCTTCGTCGCGGTGTTGCTGGTGCCGCCGTCGCCGTCGGTGAGGACCACCGCGACCACCCGGGACGTGCCGGTCGGGGTGCTGGCGCTGAAGTAGGTCAGGTTGCGCAGCAGGGCCTGGGTCGCCGCCTGGGTGGCGTTGGCGTTCAGGGCGATACTGAGCGTGGGCGGCGCGGTGCCGCAATCGAATTCGGTGGTGATCGTGCCGATGGTGACAACGCCGCTACCGGCGGGGTTGAAGGTCACGTTGGCGCCACTGACGCCGATCTGATCGGGGCCGACGCCTTCGTTGCGCACGCCGACACGGTCGTTGGCCTCGCAATTGGTGGTGACGGTGGCGCTGAGCGCGCCGGTGTCGAAGTTGGGCGAATCGATGTCGCTGACGGTGGCGGCAGGGTCCAG
>JARSSO010000029.1 GCA_029624765.1 Candidatus Contendibacter sp.
CCGGCGCTGGCGGTTCCCGCGGCGGCGTCGCCGCCCAGCCGGCTCGAGCCGCCACCGGCGCCGCCGGTGGTTCCGGCGGCGGCGCTGCCGTTGGCCTGGAAGCCGCCGCCGCCACCGCCAGCGCCGCTACTGTCGCCGTTGCCGCCAACACCGCCACAGGGGCTGACCCCACAGGGGAACGGACCCCCGAAGCCGCCGCCGTTTTGGCCGGCCGGCGCGTCCTGGCCGATGCCGCCGCCCCCCCTACTAGAGCCGGAGGCGGTGCTGCCACCCGCGGCGGTGTTGGCGGTCAGGGTCGCGCCGTCCAGGGTCAAAGCGCCCTGGTTGAAGATCGCTCCGCCCGCCCCCAGACCGCCACCACCAGCGTTGGCGTTGCCGCCCTTGGCGTAGCCGTTGCGCAAGGTCAGGTTCTTCAGGGTCAGGCTGCCGGCCGCCAGGCCGTTGGTCAGCCCGCCGCTGATGTAGAACAGGCGGAATGGGGTGGCCGCGCCGGCGTCGCGCTCGATGATGGCGCCATTGCCCTCGATGGTGATGGTGCTGCTGATCGCCGGCAGGGCATTGGGGCCGTACCAGTAGTTGTCGGGGGTGGTGAAGGTGTAGGCGCAGCCGGCTGCCAGGTTGAGGGTGTCGGCTTCGCCATTGGCGTTGGCGGTGTTGATGGCGGCAATCAGTTGGGTGGTGTCGCAAGGCACCGAAATCGTGGCCGCCCCCGCCGGGGTGGCCAGGCCGAGCAGTCCGCCCAGCAACAGCAGCCGGGGGAGCCGGTCGGTGGGGAACGGGGCAGCGGCGGGTATAGGGCGACGGGAGGACATGGAAAGATTCTCCTACTGGGGCGAGCGAGGCGCGATACCGAGAAGTATGGCAGGACTGACGGAGAAATCAGGGACGAGAGGTCACGCCGTTTCGACCGCGAACCCGACCACGGCGCGTTGTTCCCGGCTGAACTCGACCCCGATCAGATGGATTGGCTGGCCCTCGGCGCGGTACTGGTCGGCGTAGCCCCGGTCCTTGATTTGCTGCAAGGCCCGGCCCCCGGGGTTGTAGTTTCAAAGACTTACCCCCTCACCCTAACCCTCTCCCCCATGAATGGAGGAGAGGGGACTGAACGGTTACCCGGCGAACAGTAATGTCCCTATTTTATTCTTCCGGGCGAACCGTGGGATCGTCTGGCGGAAATCTTCTCCCGATGGATGCCTGCCCGCGAGTAGGCTTCTATAATCAAAAAGTTAGTTTTAATCTTCTCGGGCATCAACGCAAACCCAGACAGGTTGCTTCCATGGACTTCGTCACCCGCTACCGCCAACCCAGCCTTGTCGACGCGCAAGCCGGCCTCGTATTGGTCTTCATGGCGTCCACCGAACTGGTCGATGATCGACGGACCGATGCCGCCCTGCCCGCCATTTTCTCCGGCCAGATCGCCCAACCGCTGGTCTTCCGCAATTTGCTGCTCGGTCTGCGGCAGACGGTGGAATCGCGCTTCTACCGGCCCGATCTGTGGCGCTTGCTGGATCCGGTCATCACTTCGGGCAACCAATTATTGCGGCTGGAGTGTTTCTCCAGTTGCGCCAGCGTCTACGCCCGCGCCGATTTCACCGAGAACGCCTTTGCGGATGGCGCCTTCAACCGCAACGGCACCACCAACGTCGATTTCAACGCCGCCTTTCTCAATCATCTGGCGCAACTGCGGCCCGGCAAGCCGGCTCATTTCGAGATGGGCGAACAGTCGATCAAGCTCCAGTCGCAGCGGGGCGAGGCGGTGGAGCACAAGGTCAAATTGCCGGAACGCTGGATCAAGGGTTTTCTCCAGGTGCAGGCGGTGCATCGCCAGGCTCAACCCCTGTTCGAGCTGGATCGCCTCACCGCCGGCCAGTTGCTCACCCAGATTCCCGCCAGCACCCGAGGCGCGCTGTATCTGGTCCCGAAGCGCCACAAGCCGGAAATCCTCCACCGCCCGCCCGCTGGCAAGGGCGGTTTCATCGCGGTCACCGACGGCCATCGGCTACGGTTGCTCCAAGCCATCCTGCCGGATTTGCAAACGTTGCGCGTTTACCAGACCGAGGCGACCGGCGCGTCGCTGTGGGTGGCGGACACCGGCGCGGCCCAGTTCACGCTGGGGCTGTCGGGCGCGGCGGCGCACGGCTTCTCCGGCGACGGCGACGCGCTGCGCCAGTTGAGCGCGGCGGACATCGACGAAGTCGATTTGGCGCTGGCCCGCGTCGCCGCTCACAGCCTCAATCATTTCACCGTCGCCGATTTGGCCCAGCATCAGGATTTGCCGCTACCGCGCGCCACCGAAATCGTGGACCGGCTGGCCCAGCAGGGCTTGCTGGGCTTCGACCGGGATCGCGACCGCTACTTCTACCGCCAGTTGCCGTTTCTGGTGGACGCCAAGCATCAGCCCGGCCGGCTGCAAGGTTCCCGAAGCCTGCTGGCGAGGGAGGCGGTCGAGATCGCGCGGCGCGAGCGGCGCGACGACGGCGAATTGATCGCCAACGGCTGGGTGCGCGGGGAAAGCGGTTATTACCAGGTCGCGCTGCGGGTGGACGCGCAAGGCTACTTGCGGGAAGGCCGCTGCACCTGCCCCTGGATCGAGCGACACGAACTGCGACGCGGCCCCTGCAAGCACCTGCTGGCGTTGCGCTTCGCGGCGGAGCAGACGCCGTGAGCGATGCGCTGTTTCAAACCCTGCTGCGCGAACTGTTCGAGGGCGACGACGACCGGCTGCGCGACATGTTGCGACCACTGACCGCCGAGCAGCGCAAGGCGCTGTTCGACCAGTTCGACGAGTTGTTCAAGGCGCTGCGCCGCGCTTGCCGTTACGAGCAGGAAGCGCGGCCGGCCAAGCTCGCCGATCTTTATCGAGCCATCCGGGAAGATCCGGTTGAATTTCTGCGCGATCAAGCGACCACGCTGGCCGCGCCGGGCGCGCTCAACAATCCGCAGGCGTTGCAAGGCGGCTTGTTTCAACAGCGCGCTTACGGCGCCTTGATGGCGTTCTACAGCCGCTTGAATCTGCTGCTGGCGGGGCTGGCCGGCAAGGGTGGCGTGACGGGCGCGTTCAAGGCCAGTTCCCGGCAGCCGGTGCGGACGCAAAAGTTCGTCCTGTACGTGGGGCGGGTGTTGCTGGACCGGCCGGAACCCTGGATCGGCGAAGCCCTGGCGCGGGTGTTCGAGCAGGTGTTGAGTCGGGCGCGGTTCACCGGCGGCGATCAGGGCGTGGCGCGACTGATGTTGGAAGCGCGCCAGCAACATCCCGAATGGACGGACGCGCTGGCGCCCTGGCTCGGGATGGCGATGCGCCGCGACGGCTTCTTCAGCCACGCACTGAAAGGTTTCGACTCCGCCATGATCCTGGCCGGGCTGGACTACGAGCCACCCGCTGGCGAAGGCTTTTTCGAACCGCTGCTGGACGCGAGGGTCGTCGATACGCTGATCCGGCGACTCGCCGATGACCGCCTGCCGCGCGCCGATTTCCTGGCGCTGGTCGTGCGCAAGCTGCAAAGCCCGCTGCGGCCCCTGGTCGCCAAATGCTGGATCGAGATGTTCGGCCGCCTGGCGCCGACCGACGCCGAAATCCGGCTTCATGCCGGCGACTTCATCACGATGCTCAACGCCCCCGCGCCGGCGGCCAGCAAGCTGGCGTTCGGCATCGTGGAACGGCATTTTCTGGAGGAAGCCGACCCGGCGGAACTGGTTGGAGCGCTGGGTTATGCGCTGCAAAACCCGGTGCAGGCGCTCGCCAAATCGGCCCTGCGCCTGCTCAAAAAGCAGGTCAAGGCCAGGCCCGAACTGACCCCATCCGCCTTGACTGCGGTCGCGAATGGCCTGAGCAGCCCCCACGCCGCGCTGCGGACCGAACTGCTGCGCTGGCTCGGGACATTCGAGCTACGGCATTTCGACGAAGAGACGTTGCGGCCATTGCGGGAGACGGCGGCGGTGTTGCCTCCCGCCGAGCTTGCCCCCATCGCCCACTTACTCGCCGAACGTCCCGCGACTCCATCGGACGGCGTGGATGAAGAAGGCCCTGATGGACGTTCCGATCTGTTGGCGGCGGTGGACGCGATCCGGCGCTGGGCGGAGGCCGATCCCGCCGATTCGCTGTCGCGCCGCCGGTTGGCGTTTTTGGACCATTATCTTGCGACCGGCCAGTGCGGCGAACTGGAAGCGACCGTTCCCGATCATTCGGCGGCGCTGTCGCCACCCGATTTCGCGTTGCACGAGACGGCGGAAGCTTTGGCGCTCGACATCGCGCGGACTCGGGATCGTGTCTTCGCCCAGGCCGACTACGACCGCATTTTTGCGAGCATGTTGCGCTTCGCCGGTTCGGCCCGTTCCGAGCGAGTTAGCGCCATCCTTGCGCCGGTCCTGGATCAATTGGGCGAGTGGCGAGAAGGATCGCTGGAGGGGTCCGCGTGGTGGGGTCGGGGCGGAGAATTGTCGGCGCTGTTCTTGGCGGGAGCTTGGCGCGGCGAGGCGTTGCCGAGTTTTCCCAAGAACAGCCGGGGCGGGCAGTTGCTCGACAGCCAGTTCAAACCGGCCCAGCGGCGGCGATTGCAACACGTATCGACCCTGATGGCCGCCGGCCACGATGCGCTGCTGTCGACGCCGACCCACGCGGCGGGCTGGTTGGCGCCGGCGGTGTTCGCCGACCGTTTCAACGCGCTCCCGCCCTCCTTGCTCTACGCCGACGATCTCGGCGCGGCGCTCTACCGGTTGCCGGCATTGTCGGATCAACGGGCCGACGCCTGGGAGAAGATCACATCCCGCGTCGCGACCCTCGATCCCTCGCTGGCCGACCTGCTGGCGCTGGCGCTGGCGCCCGACGCCGCGATGGAATCCGCGCTCGACCGCTTGTTGCGTCGCCTTGAGACGCGACCACCGACCGAACCGCTGTTTCAAACGCTGTCGGGCGGTTTTACGGGCGGCGGATGGGTTGAGGCGGTCCGCATCAAACTCGTTCAGCCGGATCCGAATACGGTCGAGAACGCGACGTTCCGGCTGTTCAGCGCGGCGTTGCGTTGCCGGTTCGGCCTGGAAGACGCGGCGATCGTCAAGCGCGCGCCCGAACTGCCGGAGCGGTTGGCCGCGACCCGGGGTTGGGTGGACACGTTGCTGGGCGGTCCAAAGACCGGCTCCGTCCTCTGGGTCGACCTGCTGTTCGCACCCCGGCCGGTGACGGAAGCGCTGGTTGGGCAGTTGCTTGCTTCGTTCCAGTCCGCCTTGATTCAGGAGACCGCGCACCCGCACCTGTGGCCGTACCTGTTGGCCAATCCCCATTATTTCGCAACGCCCGAGCTGATTGCGGATCAGGCGTTTCGTTTTCCGCCGCTGGCGCAACGCCTGTTCGAGGCCGGGCTGTGCCGCCAGGGCCGGAAGGACGATTTCAACCGCGACGTGACCCTGAGGTTGCTGGCGCAGGGTCAGTCGCCGCAAGTGGATATCCGCCCGCATCTGGAGCGGCTGGCGCGCGGGTTGCTGGCGGAGCAAGCCCCGCAACGGGAAGTATGCGTCGATGTGTTCGTCCAGGGGCTGCGCGATGGCCGGGTTACGCCTACGGACCTGGCCGGCGCGCTGGCCAGTCAAATCAGAACCACGGAGCAGGGCTTCGCGCAACTGGATCAGGCGTTGGCGTCGTTGGGCGCCACGGGGGAGGCGGGACGGGCGACGGTGTTGCTGGCGCTGGAGCAGGTCATCGGCGGCGGCGTGGCGAAATTTTCGCCCCGCAAGCTGTCGCTGGCGCTGGACCGGCTGGCCGGCAGCCTGGACGAAACGCGGCGGGCCGTGCACGATCCGTCCGCCCGGCGGGAACTGGAACAATGGGCAGCGGCGAAGAAAAGGTCGGTCGCCCGCGACAAGGCGCGCGTTCTGGTTGCCCGATCCGGGGCCACCGATCAGCCGCCGCCGCCGGTGCTGGCCGTGGCGGCGCTGGAGCAATCCTGAAGGGGCTTTCGCATGACAAGGCGGCGTTAAAAAACCTCTCCCGCAAGCGGGAGAGGAATTGCCACCCGACCTTAAAACGCTACCGCGCCACCGCCGGAATCATCCATTGCAGGTAATACGCCTGAATGTACGTGATGACGCCGATGATGGTGGCGAAGAACAGGCTGTGTTTCAGCGTGAAGCGGAACAGATCCGACTCCTTGCCCACCAGTCCGGTCGCGGCGCAAGCGACCGCGATGGACTGCGGCGAAATCATCTTGCCGGTGACGCCGCCGGTGGTGTTGGCGGCAATGGTCAGGGTCGGATCGACGCCGATCTGTTGGGCGGTTACCTGCTGCAAGTTGGCGAATAGGGCGTTGCTGGAGGTATCGGAACCGGTCAGGAACACGCCGAGCCAGCCCAGGAACGGCGAGAAGAAGGGGAACAGCACGCCGGTCGCCGCGAAGGCCAGGCCCAGCGTCGAGGAAGCGCCGGAGTAATTGGCGATGAAGGCGAAACCCAGCACCAGGCCGATGGTGAAGATCGGCCGGGCCAGATCCACCAGGGTTTCCCAGAGCGTGACGAAGAACGTCTTGACGTTGACGCCCAGAATAAACGCGCTGACGACGGCCGCCAGCAGAATGGATGTTCCCGTCGCCGACAGCACGTCGAACTTGTAAACCGCCTCGTAGGGCGTGACCGTCTTGACGATCGGCACGGCTTTCATCACCAACTTGTCCAGGCCGGGGATTGGGAAACTGATCACGAACGCTTCGAGCAAGGCACCCTTGGCGAACAGCCCCTTGAACGCCGGCAGGGTCCAGATGGTGACCATGACGGTCAGCACGATGAACGGCGACCAGGCTTTAAAGATTTGACCGATGCTGTACTCGGAATGGAGATGTTTGGACGATGTACTGGTTCCATTGCCGCCCGCGCCCTGGAAGGCGAAGTTTTCCTGGGGTTGCCAGACAAAGCGCAGGAACACGGTCAGGACGACCAGGCTGACCAGGGCGGAGGTGATGTCGGGCAGCTCGTAAGCCCAGTGGTTTGAGGTGTAATACTGAGTCAGCGCGAAAGCCGCCGCCGCCACGAAAATCGCCGGCCACGTTTCCCGCACGCCGCGCCAGCCGTCCATGATGAACACCAGCCAGAACGGGACGAACAGCGACAACAGCGGCAACTGCCGGCCCGCCATTTGACCAATCAGAAAGGGATCGACGCCGGTGACTTTTCCGGCAACCGTGATGGGAATCCCCAAGGCGCCGAACGCGACCGGCGCGGTGTTGGCGATCAGGCACAGGCCGGCGGCATAGAGCGGATTGAAGCCCAGACCCACCAGCAACGCGGCGGTAATCGCCACTGGGGCGCCGAATCCCGCCGCGCCTTCCAGAAACGCGCCGAAGCAGAAGCCGACCAGGACCATCTGCAAACGCTGGTCGCCGGTAATGGACAAGACCGAGGACCGAATGATCTCGAACTGGCCGGTTTTGACCGTGAGTTTGTACAGAAACACGGCGGCCACGATGATCCAGGAAATCGGCCACAAGCCGTAGAGGAAGCCGTAGCCGGTCGCGGCCAGCGCCATCGAAGCGGGCATTTGATACACGACGATGGCGATGACGACGGCGAGAGCCACCGTGATCAAACCGGCGATATGGCCTTTCATTCGCAAGACGGCCAGCGCGACGAAGAAAAAGATGATCGGAATGGCGGCGACCAGGGCGGATAGCCACAGGTTGTCACCCAGCGGCGCGTAGATTTGGGTCCAGGGTTGCATGGTGGGAGACTCCTCGGATGGTGGTTGACGACGACACGTTTTTTCCTTCCTGAAACCCCGCTCGGGCGAATCGCGGGCGCAAAAAGCCCCCAACCCACCCGCGTGGGCGTCCTTGAGAACTGGGAAATGCTAGGGAATCAGCCGGTATCGAGCCGCGAGCAGCGATCCACCAGATAGACGATGGAGCGGTAATAACGCCCGCTGTGGAGGGACAAGCCGATTTCGCAGGTGCGGCTGGTGGAATAGCCGGACCGGCAGTCGTCCGGCAGCGCCGCCGGCAAATCCCGCAGGGCGCTGGCGTTCAACTCCGGATGAGTGAAACCTTTATCCCCGGCCCAGCCGCAGCAGGAAACCCGGTCGGGGATGACAACGTTCTCGGCGCACGTCTCGGCGATGGTCTTGAGCTTGGCTTGCAAGCCCATGTGGGTGGTGCTGCACGTCGGGTGCAGGGCGACGGTTTCCGGCAGCTTGCGCAACGTCAGCCGCTCCAACACGAAGTCGTGCAGGAATTCGGTGATGTCGTACAGCTTCAGCCCGGATTGCTCCTGGTTGCGCTTGAGCCGCAGCGAACACGGGCTGGTGTCGATGACGATGGGGTCCTGGCCGTCGCGGCTCGCTTTGCGCAGGGCTTGTTCCACTTCGGCCCGCTTGGCGTCGGCCTGTTCCGGCAAGCCTTTACTGGCGAAGGGCTGGCCGCAGCACAGGGCGGAGCGATCCTCGGGCAGGATCACCTCGAAGCCGGCCTTGCGCAGCAGGGCGGCGGTTTTCACCGGCAGGGCGTCCGTTTCGGGATCGTCCTTGGCCGGACCCATGGTGCGGCTGGCGCAACTGGGGAAATAGACGACGCGCGGACGATCCACCACCGTACTGGATTCCGGCTTGGGCAACGCACCGGCGGTCGGCATGTAGCGATTCCACAGCGGAATCCGGTTCCCGGACAGCTTGCGGGCGGCGCCGATCACGCCGCCTTGCAGCCGGGCGCCGAAAATCTTGTGGGAGAGATTAGCGGCGCCCAGACCGAGCCGGGTCGCGGCGGTCACGCTGTCAAATTGCTTCGCCAGCAGACCGCCGACCCAACGCGCGACCCCGCCGCGTTGTCGCTCGCGCTTCTTCAGCATCATCGTGCCGGTGTTGATGCCGACTGGGCAGGTCAGGGAGCACAGGCTGTCAGCGGCGCAGGTATCGATTCCCTGGTACTGATATGCTTCGTCGATGGCTTTGAGCCGGCTTGCGTCCTCTCCCGCCGCTTGCAGACGCGCCATTTCCCGCAGGCCGACGATGCGCTGGCGCGGCGACAGGGTCAGGGCGCGAGACGGGCAGTTCGGTTCGCAAAAGCCGCACTCGATGCACTTGTCCACCAGCGGATCGACGGCGGCCATCGGCTTGATATTTTTGAGGTGCGCCTCCGGGTCCTCGTTGAGGATGACGCCGGGATTGAGCAGGTTGCGCGGATCGAACAGCGCCTTGATTTCCCGCATCAGTTGATATGCCTGCTGGCCCCATTCCAGCTCGACGAACGGCGCAATGTTGCGGCCGGTGCCGTGTTCGGCTTTCAAGGAACCGTCGTACTGGTGGACGATCATCCGGCACACGTCGTCCATGAAGTGTTTGTAGCGTTCGGTTTCCGCTGGCTGGGCAAAATCGGGCGTGATGACGAAATGCAGGTTGCCTTCGAGCGCATGACCGAAAATGATCGAGCCGGCGTAACCGTGCTTGTCGAACAAGCTTTGCAAATCCAGGGTCATCGCCGCCAACTGGGGCACGGGGACCGCGACGTCCTCGATGATGACGGTGGTGCCGGTGGCCCGCGCCGAGCCGACCGAAGGGAATAGTCCCTGGCGGATCGCCCACAATTGGGTGAACTCTTCCGGGCGGTCGGTGAACTGAAACGGGAGCAGGGTCGGGATGGCGGCGATGCCGGCGGAGATCGCTTCGACCTGGGCGGTCAAGCTCGCCGAATCCATCGCCCGCGTTTCCACCAGCAGGGCGGCGGCGGTTGCCGGCAGTTCCTTGAAGTACGGCGGCATTCCCACCTTGTTTTCCACCGAACGCAGCGAGGCGCGGTCCATCAGTTCGACCGCCGCCACCGGCTGGCTTTTCAGCGCCGCCACCGCTTCGCAGGCGGTCTTGATGTCGGGGAAGATCATCAGCGCCGTGGCCTTGTGGGTGTGCTCCTCGACCGTGCGATAGGTGATTTCGGCGATGAAGCCCAGCGTGCCCTCCGAGCCGATCATCAGGTGTTGCAGGATCTCGAACGGATCGTCGTAATCCACCAGGGCGTTGAGGCTGTAGCCGCAGGTGTTCTTGATCTTGAACTTGTTGCGGATGCGTTCCGCCAGCGTCGCGTCGGCGCGGGTGCGCTGGCCGAGTTCGGCGAGGCGGTCGAGCAAGACGCCGTGGCTGGCGCGAAACGCTTCGCGGCTGGCGGGATCGCCGGTGTCCAGCACCGCGCCGTCGGCCAGCATCACCCGCATGCTGTTCAACGTCTGGTAGCTGTTCTGGGCGGTGCCGCAGCACATGCCGCTGGCGTTGTTGGCGGCGATGCCGCCGATCTGGCAGGTGTTGATCGAAGCGGGGTCCGGCCCGATCTTGCGCCGGTAGGGAGCGAGATAGCGGTTGGCGTGGCCGCCGATAATGCCCGGCTGCAAGCTGATGGTCGCCGCGTCTTCGCCAATCCGCCAGCTCCGCCAGCCGTCCCCCAATTGCAGCAATACCGAGTCGGTGACCGCCTGCCCGGACAGACTGGTACCAGCGGCGCGGAAGGTCACCGGCGTGCCGTGCCGGTGCGCCAGCGCCAGAATGCGCCGCATCTCGTCCTCGCTTTCCACCCGCGCCACCAGCTTGGGAATCAGCCGGTACAGACTGGCGTCGGTGCCGTAGGCGAGCGTGCGCAACGGGTCGGTGATCAGGCGCTCCGCCGGGATGAACTGTTGCAGGTCGCGGTGAAGCTGCTCGTGGGCCGTCGATTGCATCGGTGGTTGAGCCTCGTTTTGGTGGTGGACGCGCTGGGCCGCGCGCTATTTTTTGTGTAACCGTCCACTTCCCGCTCCAGCGGGAGCGGGTTGGGCAAGGGATGAATCAAGGAAGCTAAAGCGGGTTAATCGTTTAGAATCAGCACGATCAACTCCTTGGGACCATGCACGCCGAAGGTCAGCACCAATTCGATGTCGGCGGTCTTGGACGGGCCGGAGATCAACAGGGCGTTGGTTGGCATTCCTTGCGCCCACCCTTCCCGATGGATGGCTTCAGCCAGGGAGCCATGAATCTTCGCCGCTTCCAGCACCGCGATGTGCAGCGCCGGCGCCAGCGACATCAAGCGCGGTTCGTCCGGGTTCGGCCACAGAATCAGGGCGCCCACATCAGCGAGTCCGCCCTTGGTCGAGGTGATGCTAGCGTCGATGGTGAACAGCCGTTCCTTACTCTGCTCCACCGCTTCGGTGTAACCGACCAGGGGCGGCAGGTCGCTTTCCCAGCTTTCCGCGAGTGTGGTTCCGATGAGGGTGGTTGGGGCGCATAGCAGGCCGTTCAACGAACGCTGGCGCAGCAGGTCCTTGAGGACGGTCGTCCAATTTTGGCTGTCGGTGACGACGACCTCGGCGTGCATGTTCTCCATCAGCCGCTTGAGTCGCGCCACCTTGTCGGCGCGGCCAAGTTCGGTTTCTGGCGCAACGGGTTCGGTCGCGGCAACGGTGTCTTGCGGCGCGACCGCGCGCAGTCTGGCGAGAATGTTGGCGCGGGCGTTACTCATCGGCGATCCCCTTTTCCTTGACCAGCGCGTGCAGGCTCTTGGCGGCGAACGGGGGCAAGGCCCGGGACTGCGTCCACTTTTTCACGATGTCCGGCCCCGGCAGCTTGGGCAGTTGCGGACCCAGCAGACCCAGCAGTTTGGCGTTCAGGGCGTTGACCCAAGGCGTGGCGTTGCTCAACGCCCAGCCTTTCCAGGTCAGGCTTTCCGCCGCGTTGACCTTGTAGCCGTGACCCTTGACCGCGTTCGGCGAATCCGCCTTGTTGTAGGACTCGGCGCGCAGGCGGCGCAGGATGTCGGTAATCGGAATCTTGACCGGACAGACTTCCTCGCAGGCCCCGCAGAAGGTGGAAGCGGTCGCCATCGTTCCGGCGTGATCCAGTCCTTCCAGTTGCGGGGTCAGAATCGAACCGATGGGGCCGGGATAGACGTAGCCGTAGGCGTGACCGCCGAGGCGGGTATAGACCGGACAATGGTTCAAACAGGTGCCGCAACGGATGCACTTCAAGGTTTGCCGCAATTCGGGGTCGGCCCAAATCTTGGTTCGGCCGTTGTCGAGCAGGATCAGATGTACTTCCTTGGGGCCGTCCTTCTCGCCCGGCTTGCGCGGCGAAGTGATCATGTTGAAATAGGTGGTGATCAACTGGCCGGTGGCGGAGCCGGTCAGCAACCGCAGCAACGGCGGCACGTCCTCCAGACGCTCGACGACTTTTTCCAGGCCCATCACCGCGATATGCACCGGCGGCGCGGTGGTGCACATCCGGCCGTTGCCCTCGTTTTCCACCAGGCAGAGCGTGCCGGTCTCGGCGACCGCGAAATTGACGCCGCTGACTCCCACCTCCCCGGCAAAAAACTTTTCGCGCAATACCTTGCGGGCAATCGCGTTGAGTTCCTCGACCACTTCGGTGTACGGCGTGTTGGGAATCTTTTCGTGAAACAGCCGGGCGATCTGATCGCGGTTCTTGTGAATGGCCGGCACGATGATGTGCGATGGCGTCTCGTGATCCAGTTGGATGATGTACTCGCCGAGATCGGTTTCCAGCGCCTCGATGTCGTGTTCGGCCAGGAAATGGTTGAGGTGCATTTCCTCCGACACCATCGACTTGCCCTTGATGATCCGGGTGGCGTCGTGGCGCTGGATGATACCCAGACAGATCTGGTTGGCTTCCGCCGGGGTTTCGGCCCAATGCACCTGAATCCCGTTCTCGGTGCATTTCCGCTCCAGTTGCTCCAGCAATTCCGGCAGCTTGCTCAACGCCCGCCGACGGATGGCGTCGCCGCGCGCCCGCAGTTGCTCGAACGCCTCCGGGTCGGAAAACAGGGTCCGGCGCCGCAGCCCCAGCGTGTCCATCGCCGCGCGGAGATTGCGGCGCAGTTGACCATCACCGAGCGCCTTCTTGAAATTCTTGGGAAAATCGACCGTGGTCTGGGTCATTGGGTGCGCTCCAGCAGGAATTCGGCGACGTGCTTGGCGGGAATCGGGCTGTTGCGGTGTTTGAGCGCCCCGCCGATGTTCATCAGGCAGCCGCAATCGCCGGAGAGCAGCAAGGAAGCGCCGGTTTGCTCGATGTCCGCCACCTTGTCGGCGACCATCGCCGAGGACAGATCGGCCTGCTTGACCGAGAAGGAGCCGCCGAAACCGCAGCATTCCCGCTCCCGTTGCAGCTCGATCAGCTCGACGTTTTGCAGCTGGCGCAGGAGCGACTTGGAGTGTTCGATCACCCGCATCTCGCGCAGCGCGCTACAGGACGAGTGCCAGGTGACCTTGATCGGCTGGCCCCGGTCTTCGAAGCGGACATCCAGCACCTTGACCAGAAATTCGGTCAGTTCGAACACCCGGCCGGCGAAGCGTTGCGCCTCGGCGGCCTCGGGCTGGTTGGCGAAGAGTTTGGGATAGTGGTGTCTGAGCATCCCGCCGCAGGAGCCGGAGGGGATGACGATGGGATAGTCCTTGGGGAAGGCTTTAAGCTGCTTTCGGGCAACCTTGCGGGCTTCTTCAAGGAAACCGGAATTGTAGGCGGGCTGGCCGCAGCAGGACTGTTGCTGGGGATAAATGACCTGGATGCCTTCGCGCCGCAGGAGTTCGATGCCGGCCATGCCGGCTTGGGGATAACACAGATCGATCAGACAGGTACCGAAGTAATACACCTTCTCGGGACGGGTGGGCATGGTGATACCTTCTCCGGCTTTGGTGGTTGGCGCCGCTCGCGCGCCGCTGTCCCGATCCGGGTCGGCGGTGCGGTGGCTTGTCATTATTATATTGACCGTTACCGGACCCATCGCGGAAAGGTTTTTGGTAATCTGGTCTGACCAATTTATAGCAGTTCGTTTTTCGGTTTGCAAGCCCTTTGGTAGGCTGGTCTGACCAAAATTTCGCTAACCCTGCCGATGCCGCGAACGATGCGTTTTTCGCAAGGTCTGGGTACTCATAAGCGAGGTGCCGCATGGCACAATAACGGCGATATTGAGTTCAACGCTTGGGCGAAATCATGCAATTCGAAACGGTAAACCCTCCAAAAGTCTCGGACGCCATCGTCAGTCAGGTCGAACAATTGATTTTGGAGGGTGTCCTCAAGCCGGGCGAACGCTTGCCGCCCGAGCGAGAACTGGCGCAGCAGTTGAACGTATCCCGCCCGTCGCTGCGGGAAGCGATCACGACGCTGAAATCGCGAGGGCTGTTGCAAAGCCGGCGGGGCGGAGGAAATTTCGTGGTCGACGTCATCGCCCCAGCGCTGACCAATCCCTTGATCGAGCTATTAAAAAATAACCCGAAGGCGATGTTCGACGTGCTGGAGTTACGCCACGCCCTGGAGGAAGTCGCGGCTTATTTTGCCGCGCTCCGCGCCACGGATGCCGACCGGGAGATTCTGCGGTGCCGGTTCGCGGCGCTGGAGGAAATCCAGCGCGGCGCGCGCGAGCCGCAACACGACGCCATCGTGGACGCCAGCTTTCACCTGGCCATCGCCGATGCCTCTCATAACGTGGCGCTGATCCACGTCATGCGCGGCCTGTTCGATCTGCTGCTGAGCAATATCTGCCGCTCGCTGGAACGGCTTTATACCCGCGAAAGCAGCTACGCGGTCATCCACGCCCAGCATCAGGCCATCCTGAAAGGGGTGTTGGAACGCGATCCCGATGCCGCCCGACAGGCCGCGCACGTTCACCTCTCCTTCGTCGAAACGACCTTGCGCGATATCGACGAGGAAGCCACCCGCCAGGAACTGTCGCGGCGCCGGTTGCAAAGTCTGCCGGACCTGGAAGCCAACGCGTCGCCCTAGCCGCCTGGGATTTGAGTCTCCGGGGCGGCCCGTTCCATGCCGACAACCCGCGGCCGTTGGCATCGCTGGCGGCTCGTAGTGGACAGTGTGGCGTTTCTCGCCGTGCTCGCGGGACTGGGCTGGGTCGTCGTGGAGGGCGCCGGAGCGCTGCATTACAACTGGCAGTGGTATCGGGTGCCGCAGTATCTCTACCGATTCGAGGACGGGGTGTTCCAGCCAGGTCCGCTGTTGCGCGGGCTGGGGGTGACGCTGGAACTAACCGGCTGGAGTCTCTTGTTGACCGTGGCGTTCGGGCTGGCGGCGGCGTTGCTGCAACGCTCGACCTCGTGGACCGGGCACGCGGTGGCGCGGGTCTACGTGGAAATCGTCCGCAACACCCCGATGCTGGTGCAGCTCTATCTGGTCTATTTCGTATTGGCGCCGATCGTGGCGCTGGACCGGTTCGCGGCGGCGGTGCTGGCGCTGGCCTTGTTCGAAGGCGCCTTCGCGGCGGAAATCTTCCGCGCCGGCATCGAAGCCATTCCGCGCGGCCAGTGGGAAGCGGCGGACGCGCTCGGCTTGTCGTGGTACGCGGTCTACCGTCGGGTGATTTTGCCGCAAGCCATTCGGCTGGTGCTGCCGCCGCTGACCGGGCTGGCGGTGGCGCTGATCAAGCATTCGGCGCTGGTCAGCGTGATCGCGGTGGCCGATCTGACCACCGAGGGCCGCAACCTGATCGCCGACAGCTTCATGACCTTCGAATTGTGGTTTACGGTGGCGGCGCTGTATCTGGCCCTGACCACCAGTCTGTCGCTGCTGGCCGGCTGGCTGGAGCGCCGGTTGCCGGTGCGCGGCGGGGAGCAGGGTTGATGAGGATAATGAGGAAGTTTTAGTTTGTGGTGGAGGGTAATCTGCTGGCCCGCCATGCCAGCGCGTTAACTGAGTTGCGGTCGATGGATGCGGAGTTTGACTTCGGTGGCAACCACGAAGCAACCCCGCCACGTTGCCGTTGCCTCCATTTGGAATAGCTGGTGAATGCGGGTTGTAAGCGCCTTGCGCCCCGGTTTGGCCAGCCGGACGAGGAGAAGGCCGCAATGGGAGCCGGGTTTGAACTGCCGGATGTCGGAAAAATCCAGATCCTGCGTGATCAAAAAGCGCTTTTCCCACTGCGCCGCCTGCCATATTTCCGGGTCTGGACGGCCATTCAAATGTTCCATCGCGACGGTGTCTACGTCGTGACCAAGGGCCGCCAGCAAATCAACCAAAGTGGCCGGCAGGTTTTCATCCAGCTTGATCTTCACGCGACATCGGGAATGGCGGGCAAGGGCAGATCTTCCTCCGCCGAAGCGGCGGCGAAGGCGATCACGGCGCGCACGGCGCCAGCGCTGACTGTCGGAAAGTCAGCCGTGATTTCCTCGATGCGCGCCCCTTCGGCAAGGCTCGCAAGTAGCGTGCGCAATGTCACGCGCGTGCCCTTGATAACCGGTTCGCCGCCGCAGATCCGTGGATCGCGTTCGATGTATTGAAGATAATCCATGCTGTTCACCCTGTGTTCTCTGAAAACGATTAGAGCAGTTCAAGGACGTGGGCGCAACCCAAAAAAGGAACGGGCCTTGAAAAGGAGAAATGGCGGAACGCTGCTCAGTTGCCAACAACCTGAGCGAATTGGAACTGACGCTTTCTTAATGTGCATTTCGACGCGGATGGGAACGATCATGAATATGCTGAGCGTTTTGCTGCTGTTGCTTTTTCCCCTGCTGGCATGGGCCGATACGCTCTATAAATCGGTGGGTCCGGATGGGACCGTCGTCTACAGCGATAAACCGCTCGCCGGCGGCCAGGTCGAAAAAACGCTGGAGTACACGCCCGGTCCCTCCAGCCCGTTGCCCGACTATGTCCTTCGTTACAAGGAAGAACTGGAGAAACAGGCGAAACAGCGCGCCGTCGGCGCCCAGCGAACCGACGATACCCCGCAATTGTTCACGGCCTCCTGGTGTGGCTTTTGCCGCAAGGCCAAGGCCTATCTCGCCGGCAAGGCGATTTCCTATACGGAACACGACATCGAAACGCCGGATGGCATGGCGGCGCTGGTTAGCATCGGCGGCGGTCGCGGAGTGCCCATCCTGACTTGGCGGGGCAAGCGGGTGCAAGGGTTTTCCGAAGCCAACTACGACGCGTTTTTTCGGTGATTGCAGGGATTCCAAGCCTCGTGGATCGTCGCAAACCCCGGTTCGGCTGGCTGGATGCGCTGATTCTGGCCGTGCTGCTCGGCCTGCTCGGCTACGTGCTGCACCGGGCGCAAAGCCATTTTCATTACAACTGGGACTGGCGGCTGATTCCCGGTTATTTCGCCCGCCACGACGCCGAACGCGGCTGGGTGCTGAATTTGCTGGGACAGGGACTGCTGGCGACGATGCGGCTGGCGCTGTGGGGCGGTCTGCTGGCGGCGTTGATCGGCGGAACGATGGGCGTGTGCCGGTTGTCGCGCAGCCTGTTTCTACGTCTGTTCAGTCGAACGTATGTCGAGTTGATTCGCAACGTGCCGCCGCTGGTCTTCATCTTTATCTTCTATTTTTTCATCAGCGGGCAGTTATCGCCGTTGCTGGAAATGGAAAACCGGATCGCCGACACCGCCCCGGAAACCTTGCGGGTGCTGGCGTTCCTGTTCGGTCCGCCGGAATTGTTGCCGAACTTCTTGTCCGGGCTGATCTGTCTGGCGCTGTTCGAGGGCGCCTACGTCACCGAGATCGTCCGCGCCGGCATCGAGGCCGTTCCTCGGGGCCAGTGGGAGGCAGGCCGGGCGCTGGGTTTGCGTTCCAGCCAGGTGATGAACGAGGTGGTGTTGCCGCAGGCGGTGCGACGGATGATTCCGGCGCTGGCCGGACAGTTCATCGCGCTGATCAAGGATTCCTCGCTGATTTCGTTGATTTCGATTCAGGAGCTGACGTTCGCGGGAACCGAGTTGGCGGTGTCGTCGGGGCGGGTGTTCGAGGTCTGGCTGACGGTGGCGGCGCTGTATTTTTTGTTGTGCTTCGGGCTGGCGCGGTGGTTCCGGCGGCTGGAGCGGCGACTCGGTCAGCATCGGCATTGAACGGCCTGGAAAGTTGGGTCGAGCGCCGCGCCGCGTCCACGGCGTAAACTTTTTCACCGAACCACGAACTGGAAGGGTCCCATGGCCACGACATCCGAAAAGTCCACCGAATTGCTCAACGCCACCGCCGAATTGACCGTCGCCGGGCGCAAGGTGCGCCTGGAGATGCCGGTTTCGGCCGGGCCGGTCCGCCTGGCCGAACTGTTGCCGCTGTTTCGCTCGATGACCGATGCCTTTGTTGAGGTTTCGGTGGCGAACGCACGCGCCGAGGGGCTGGAAGTTTCTTGCAAAAAAGGCTGTGGCGCCTGCTGCCGGCAACTGGTTCCCATCGCCGAAATCGAGGCGCGACGCCTGCGCGAGGTGGTGGAGGCCCTGCCGGAACCCCGCAAGTCCACGATTCTGGCCCGGTTCGAGGACGCGCGCCAACGCCTGGCGCGGGCGGGCCTGCTGGAAAAATTGCGCCAACCGCGGCAATTCCGGGACGAGGAGGTCATTCCGTTCGGTATGGATTATTTCCAGCAGGGGATCGCCTGTCCGTTTTTAGAGGAGGAATCGTGTTCGATCTACACGGAACGACCCCTGGCCTGTCGCGAGTATCTCGTGGTGACGCCGGCCGAGCACTGCGCCGCGCCTACGGTGGAATCGGTGACTTGCGTAAAGCTGGTCCTGCGGACCGCCCGCGCGGTCCGGGGCTTGAACGCGGAGCACAGCGAGCATGGTTCCCCGTGGGTGGCGCTGATTCTGGCGCTGGAATGGGCGGACGCGCACCCGGACCAGTCGTCGCCGCAGCCCGGGCCGGCATGGGTGCGCGAGGCGTTCAGTCGGCTGACTGGACACGAGGTTCCGGAGATCGGGACCTGAGCGACTTCCTACGCCCTTGGGGGCGATTCTGGGCAGCCGTGTGTCCCCTGCCTGGCTGCCACGCTCCAGCGTCGCGATCTTAACATTCAGTCCTCTCTCCTTCATTCGTGGAGGAGAGAGCTAAAATGATAATGATGTCACTTCGGCCGAACGGCGGCAGGCAGCCAATGCCGGGCAGAAAAAATCCTTGCCGCTCTTGCAGGATCTCGCCAGGGGGATTGTTCTATGTTGAACGCAATACAACGCAACGCTAGCCGTTTTCTCGTCGCCGGCCTGACCATCGGCCTCCTCCTGTCTTCTGCTGCCCCGGCTGCTGGCCTCAACGACACCGGCCAACAAACCTGCGATGACGGTTTCGGCGCCCTGGTCGTCTGCACGGTGGCCAACACCGGCGATGCCGCTACCTATCCTGGCCAGGATGGCCGCTACGGTCGGGATGCCGCCGCCACCGCCGGCGCGCTGACCAAGACCGGCGGCGGTGCGGCCGGGTTCGATTTTACCGCGCTCAATGCGACTGGCGCGCCGACCACGCCCACTTCCGGCGCCACGCCCCATCCCTGCGTGCGCGACAACACCACCGGCCTGACCTGGGAAGTGAAGACCGACGACGGCAGCCTGCGGGACAAGGACTGGACCTATACCTGGTACAGCACTGACGGCGCGACCAACGGCGGCAATGCGGGCAACAACAGCGTCACCACCACCTGCGGCGGCACCTTGGCCAGTTGCAACACCCAGGACTACATCGCCGCCGTCAACACCGCGCCTGGCCTCTGCAATTTCACCGACTGGCGCCTGCCCAGCGTCCGGGAACTCCAGACGCTCGTTCATTATGGTGCCCTCAATCCCGCCATTGATACCACCTATATCCCCAATACGGCGTCGCATCAACACTGGTCGGCTTTGAGTTATGGTCCGGATCCAGCCTTCGCGTGGTCAATCTACTTCGTCGATGGCAGCGGGATCCCCTACCATAAGTCGACTTTCGGCGGCTTTCGAGCGCGGTTGGTACGCGGCGAACAGTTTTAGGCCCTTTGATTCTTTTGTCCCGGTGACGTGGCATGGCCCGTCGCGACCCTTCGATGAGATAAACCCTCACCCCCAACCCCTCTCCCAGAGGGCGAGAGGCGCACAAGGAACCGACCATGTTCGCTGATCACGTCATCCCATTCCGTGCGCTGCCCATGCTGGCGGCGGCCCTGGCTTTTCTATTCGCTCCGGCGGCCTGGGCCATCTGCACTGCCGGCAACCCCAACTCCAACCTCATCGAAACCACGCCCACGGCAGACTTCGGCGCCACCGCCACCGACGGCACCGTCATCCACATCAAGACCAGCTTGATGTGGAAGCGCTGCGCCGAGGGTCAGACTTGGGACGGCACGACTTCTTCTTGCACGGGTAGTGCCAGCGCCTTGACTTGGCAGGCGGCCTTGGCAGCGGCCAAGGACTCAACCTTCGCCGGTCATTCCGACTGGCGCTTGCCCAACGTCAAGGAACTGCAATCCATCGTCGAGTCCTGCGGATACAATCCCGCCATTAACCAGACTATTTTCCCGGCGACGCCAGCAACGTCTAACTTCTGGTCGGCTTCGAGTTATGGTCCGGATCCAGCCCGCGCGTGGTCCGTCCCCTTCAACGATGGCTTCTACTCCGTTTACGATAAACTCAATGACGTCCTCCACGTACGGCTGGTGCGCGGCGGACAGTCCTTCAATTCTTTTGATCTTTTGCTCGGCGCGGTGACAGTGAGCAAGACGGTGGCTGGCGCGGCGGCGGGCAGCGTGCCGGCGGGAACGAATTTCCCGATCATGCTCACCTGCGGGGCGACGACGCTAGGCCCCCTCAACGCGACCACCGCCACCCCAGCGGTTTTCAACAGCGTGCCTGTGGGAACCTGCACGGTGACCGAAGGCACGCTGCCCACCATCGCCGGAGTGACCTGGGGGACGCCGGCGTTTAACCCGACGCAACCCGTATCGGTGAGCGCCGGCGCCACCACGCCGGTGACCGTGACCAACACGGCGAACGTGACCACTTACGCCATCACGAAGAATGTCAGCCCGGCCGGAAGCGGCGCGATAAATTGCGATACCGACCCCGTGCCGCACGGTGGCGGCAGCACCTGCACCGCCATGCACAACGTCGGCTACGCCTTCGCCAACTGGAGCGGGGACTGCACGGGCAGCGGGACTTGCACGCTCAGCAACGTCACCGCCGCCCAGAGCGTCACGGCCCATTTCACGGTCGTCAACAAGACCTTCACCGGCCCGACGGCCACCGGCACGGGCAGCGCCACGGCCACGGTGACCGGCAGCGGCGACACCTGCGGCTTCGCGCCCACCCCGCAATTCGTGCCGGTGAACAGCGTCCCGGCCGCTCCGCCCGCCGGCTACTCCTTCCCCCACGGCCTGTTCGAATTCACCCTCACCCACTGCGACGGCACGGTGACCCTGACCGTCACCTATCCCTCGGCGCTGCCCGCCGGGACGGTCTATTGGAAATACGGTCCTACGCCCGGCAATGCCAGTCCCCACTGGTACCCGATGTCCGCCACCATCGCCGGCAATACCGCCACCTTCAACATCACCGACGGCGGCCTGGGCGACGACGACCTGACGGTCAACGGAACCATCGTGGACCAGGGCGGACCGGGCGTTCCGGGCGCGGGGGACGCGGCCGCCATCCCCACTCTGTCGGAATGGGCGTTGCTGTTGCTGATTGGCCTGCTCGGTTACAGCGGCTGGCGGCTACGGCGGCGAGGGGCGTTCTGAACCACTACCACTGCCCGACCCGTTTTCCAGCGGCGGGCCGGGCGCGGAACCATTGGCCCAAGCCTCGTCCAGGGTCCTAAACGTCCAGCAGCCCCGGCAGGATCGCCACCACTGGATCGTGGTCGCTGGCCGGCTCCGGCTGGCCGGGCGCGGTGTCGCTGTTGAGATGCGGGATGCGGATCGTCGCTCCCCGCCGCAGGGCCGGACTGACCAGAATGTGGTCCAGCGCCTGGGGCTGGCCGCCGTGGCGGCGGGTATAGACCTCCCCGCGCGGCAAATCCTCCAGTAAGTTGTGGAATGACTCGCCCTTGAGCAGTTTCAGGGTCTTGGAGCCGGGCACGTCGTTCAAATCGCCCAGCAGCACGATGGCCGCCTGGGGGTCGCAGGCCAGCAGGTCGGCGGCGAATTGGTGGACGATTTCCGCTTGGGCGTGGCGTTGCTTCTTGGCGTAGTCCCCCTCGCGGCGGGTGAGCGAGCGCATGGACTTGAAATGGCAGACGATCACGAACAGGCGCCGGTCCAGGATATTGAATTCCGCCGCTAGCGCCTTGCGGCAAGGCACCCAGTGGCGGTGGTCGTCGCCGACGAAGGCGGGATGGGTAGGGGCGATGCGACCGGGATTGAGCGTCAGGCTGGGTTTACCGCCATTGAGGCGGATACCGGTGCTGTCCTCGGGGCCGGCGGCGCCCCGGGCCGGGAAATCCACGGTCGCCGGGTTGAACAGCAACCCGACCCGGATATGCGCGCCAGCCATGCCGCCGTCCCGGTGGGCCAGCGGCGCGATCTCCCGAAAGGCGTAGCGCGGACCCCCGGCGGCGGCGACGGCGGCGATCAACGTCTGATAGGCTGGGTCGGCCGGAACCGGTCCTTCCGCTCCCGCCGGACCTTCCCCCTTGACTTCCTGCACCGCCAGGATGTCCGGCCCGGCCAGTTCCTGGGCGATGATCGCACCCAGTTGCCGCAGACGCGCGGAGGATGCGTCCGCGCCGAAGTTGCACAGATTGAACGTGACGATGGTCGGCATGGCAAATCCCTGTTGTCGTTGGTGGTTCGTGATTCAAGATTAGCCGCGAATGGATGAAAACGTCAGGTTCGGCGAAGTGCCGCCGATGGGAAAGAGCGCCGCATTCAACCGCCGTTGGCCTGGAACCGCAAGCGTGCCCGGATCCGCGCGCCGCCCAGCGTGCCCCGGTCGATTTCCAACCGGCCGTAGTAGACCTCCTCGACCAGATCGCGGACCACCGCCAGCCCGATGCCGTGGCCGGCGACCGTGGGATCGGCCCGCTGGCCGCGATGCAGCAGCAGCGGCGCCTGGTCGGCGGGAATGCCGGGGCCGTCGTCCTCGACTTCCACCACCAGTTCCATCCGCCCTTCGTGGTCGGCGGGCCAGGCGCGCGCCACGACCTGTCGGCGACACCATTTGCAGGCGTTGTCGGCCAGGTTGCCGAGGATTTCCAGCAAGTCGCCCTCGTCGCCGTAGAACACCGTCGTGGCGGCGATTTCGGCGCGCAGTCGCGGCGCGCGGTCGGCGTAGACCTTGGCCAGCGAGTCCAGGATCTTGCGGGCGATGGGCGCAACCGGCAGCGGGGCGCTGAGGGCGATGCGTCCCGAAGCGGCGGCCCGTTGCAACTGGTAGTCCACCGTGCGGTTCATCCGCTCCACCTGTTCACCCAGCGTCTGGCGCAACGCGGCGGGATCGGCGTCGGTTTCCAGCGCGCCCCGCGCCACCGCCAGCGGCGTTTTCAGGCTGTGGGCCAGATCGGCCAAAGCGTTGCGATAGCGTTCGAGATGGGCGCGGCCCTGGCGCAGCAGGGCGTTCAGGTTCATCGTCAGCGGCTGCAATTCCTCGGGATAGCCGCTGCTCAGTTCGTCCCGCCGGCCGGCTTCGATGTCCTTGATTTCGGTGGCGACTCGGCGCAGGGGTTGCAGGCTCCAGCGCAGGATCAGGCCCTGCGCCGCCAGCAGCACTCCGGTTGAAGCCAGCAGCCAGCCCCACAAGCCCCGCCGAAAGCTCCAGACCTGATCGTCGAAATCCTGGCGGGTCTCGGCGACGCGAAAGGTGTAAAGCTGATATTGATTGCGAGCGACTTCCCAATTGACCGTGAAAGCCAGCACGAACAGCGGCGTTCCGTCGGAAGCTTCCAGCGGCGCGAACTGAGTGTCGCCAGGGTTGCGCACCGCCGGGAAGAACGGCAGAGCCAGCCCGAGCAGCGAGGGGGAATGCCACACCAGGGTGCCCTGGCCGTCCATCGCGTCAGCGTACAAGCCGGAATCCGGGGTGGAGAAACGGGCCTCGGGCAGGCTTTGCGGCAAGGTCAAGCGGTTGAAGGCGTCCACGTTGACCGCCCCCAGCAGCATGTAGACCTGGGCTTGCAGGCGGTCCTCGACGGCGGCCAGGGCGCTGTCGCGAAACGCCCGGTCCAGACTCAGGCCGGTCAGGCCGAGAAAGGCGGCCAGCACCACGCTGGCGGCGATCAGCAAACGACCGCGCAGGGAGCGCACGGTGTCAGCCGGCGGTCCGTTCCAGCCGGAACCGGTAGCCGCGCCCGCGCAGGGTTTCGACGGGGTTGAGGTCGCGGTTTGGATCGAGCTTGCGGCGCAGCCGGCCCACCAATACTTCCAGCACGTTGCTGTCGCGGTCCTCGTCTTCCTGGTAAAGATGCTCGGTCAGCTCGGTCTTGGAGATCACCGCGCCGGCGTGCAGCATCAGGTATTCCAGCAGCTTGTATTCGTAGGCGGTCAGTTCCACCGGCAGGCCGGTCACGGTGACCTGTTGCGCGCCGGTGTCCAGGGCGATGGGGCCGCAGTGCAGCACCGCCTGGGTCCAGCCGCCGATGCGGCGGATCAGCGCCCGCAAGCGCGCCAGCAGCTCTTCCGTGTAGAACGGCTTGACCAGGTAGTCGTCGGCGCCGGCTTCCAGCCCCTCGACCTTGTCCTGCCAGCGGCCGCGCGCGGTCAGGATCAGCACCGGGAACTTGCGTCCCGCCGCTCGCCAGCGCCGGATCACCTCGATGCCCGACAGGTCGGGCAGACCAAGATCGACCACCGCCGCGTCCAGCGGATATTCCTGGCCGAGATACAGCCCGGTGCGGCCGTCGGCGGCGCTGTCCACGGCATAACCCTGCTCGCGCAACTGGGCGGTCACCCGCTCTCGCAGGGCAGCTTCGTCCTCGATGATCAGAATGCGCATGGTCTTGAAATCTTCGTGCCGTGGAAAGGAGGGTCAGTCGCGCACCGCCCCGCTGCGGGGGTCGAAATGCAGGCTGCGCACCCGGCCATCCGGTTGCAGGATGCGGACCCGGTAGCCGTTCTGGTCGTTCGGACCGTCGGGATTGCCGCCCGGCTGTACGCCGAGTACCCGGCCGCCGGTCGCTTCGCGGGCGGCGCGGGCGGCCCGATCGGGGTCGGCGAACGGGCGGGCGGGTGGCGGACCCGGCCGGCCGGGCGGTGGTGGCGCGTAAATCTCGCCCCGATACCCGGATTGCGCCCGCGCGCCGCTGGCGGTCAGCAGACCCATCAGCGTCAGGAGCGCCAGACGGGGGAGTTGCCGTGACCTGTCGGACATGTCGGGATTTTCCGCATGAGGATGAAATGGAATGAGCTTAAAGCTTATCGGGTTAAGAATGAATCGGGACTGAATTATCGCGCCGCCTCGCGTCTGGGTCGATTGGAGTGTTCAGTATGGATTCAGCCAGTGATTTCTAGTCTGAATTTGTAAGTTCGGAGCGGCGGCGGTGAGCCGTCGCGAACCAGTGACCAATCGGGAGCGGATTCGATGAAGACGAAATGGTGGGCGGGGTTGATGGCGGCGTTGTTGTTGGGACCGACCGTGGTCTGGGCACAGCGTTATGGCGGCGATGTCGAGGTGGAGGTGGTCAGCGACCGGAGCCGGACCCTGCCGCAGTATCCGGTGCGCGAGGAGCGGGGAGGCGTTTACAAGGCGTATCTGGAAGCGGCACGGGGCCGGAATTATTCGATCCAGATTCGCAACCGCACCAACCAGCGCGTTGGGGTGGTGATCGCGGTGGATGGCCGCAACATCATTTCCGGCGACCGTTCCGACCTGCGGCCGGACGAGCGGATGTACGTGCTCGGCCCCTATCAGCAGGAGAGTTACGAGGGCTGGCGCACCGGCAAGAATCGGGTCAACCGCTTTTACTTTACCGAGGCCGGCGATTCCTATTCGGGCGCCTGGGGCGATTACTCGGCGATGGGGGTGATCGCGGTGGCGGCGTTCCGCGAGTCAACGCGGATTCAACCGCAGCCGTGGAGTCAGGAAGGGCCGGGCTACAGCGATCAGCGCGGGTTGCGGCGCGCGCCGTCCTCGGCGGAAAGCGCCGCGCCGCGCGCCGCCCCGGCGGAGCCCGGCACCGGCTATGGCGAAAGGGAGTGGTCGCCGTCGCGGCGGGTGGAGTTCGATCCCGAGCGGCGACCGTTCGCGCAGGTCTTTTTGAAGTACGCCTGGCGGGAAACCCTGTGCCGTCAGGGCGTGGTGAATTGCGATGAAGGCCGCCGGCCGCCGCGCAACCGGTTATGGAACGAGGACGATCGCTATGCCCCGCCTCCGCCGCGCGAGGAGCGGGAGGAGTGGCGTTAGGAAGCGCGATGACCCAAGGTCGCCCTTTCCCCAGGCGGGGAAAGGGTCGAGGGAGTAAAGACGATTTGGCAGGTTTATTGCCTTACCTTTTACCGAAGACCATGATAGGATGAAGATACGAACGAATCGTTCGGATATAAGGTCCAAGATGAATCGCCGCGTGGGCGTTGCATGACGAAAAACGGCATACTATGCTTCATAAGGTATTGCTTTGTGGTTCAAACTGGATCGGGCTTCGGCAAAAGGCGGTTTGAAGAGGCGCCTTGGTGAGACGTCGACACCAGGGGTCTCGCGGACTGGCGGACTCGCAACGGCTTGTAGCAGGGCGGAACGGCTTTGTTGCGGCGGTTGCTTGAGCGAAAATTCGGACCGCTCGACGATGGGATGCGTTTGCTGGTCTGGGGCGAACGGGTTCTGGAGGCGGAGAGCTTGGCGGCGGTATTCGGGGATTGAGCGGATTTCCCCTATCGGATGGTAAATTAGTTTAGGTTTAACTTTGTGGGAGAAGCCACCATGTATTTTAACGACCGGATTAAAAGCGCCATCAACCCTCTTATCCGTGGATTGATGAGCTTGGGCGGAGCGGCTTCCTTGGCGCTGGCGATGTGCTTGGTGGTTTCGCCCGCATGGTCGAGAATAGGGGATACGCCTAAGGCATGGAGCGTCGTGGACGGCAACTGGATAACCTATTCCTACAATGGATCGGCTGTGCGTGACCCCATTAATTCCGGTGGAAGTTCTGACCCTTCGGTAGGCGCGTCCCCGAACAATCCGGTTGATATTGCTTCGGGAGTTTGGAGTGGGATAGGTAATAAATATGATACCTGTAACCCCGCGGTCACGAGCGGAGAATGCGGTTCGGCAGCCTCCGCATTCTATTATTATGACAATAACGGTACTGCGGGTAACAGCGCCGACGATACGCTGTTCTTAAGAATGCGAGTTCAGCAAGACCCAAAGGACTCGCAAGCCAAGGATTTTCTAAATTTTCATTGGAATTTTTTGTTGAGCTACCTGCCGGATACACCAAATCCCGCTCCCCCAAACGGCCCAACCGAATACAAGGAATTTTGGTTGGATTTAGCCGGTGGATCGGCTTCAAATCTTTCCGGTGGCGTAAGCGCCTTGCGAGTCATTTATGAAAACAACAATAGCAATACGTTGACCACTGCCGCTTTTGGCGCCAACGGTACAGGAACTAGTCCGCCAGATTGTCCTCGTTCGATCAGCGCGTCAAACGGGACGATCGTCGATTCGTTCATTGCTTGCACCTTGAGCGGCGTTTCGGGCGATTGCGGTGGTGCTGCCAACGTGGCGCGTTCCTTTACGCGCGTTGTGGCTGTGGGAGATGGCACGGATCAATACTATATTGATATCCAGGTGCCCGCCACGTCGTTGACGGATAATTGCGGCACCTATGTTGTTCCAACATCAACGTCCAGCACCGATACCCGTACTGCTGGAAACCAGGTGGTTTTTGATAATACAACCATTCAATATGCTTACTCCACCAGCAATTCAAACCAAGATCCCCTGCAAAAAGATTTTATTGGGTACGGTGGTTGCGGCAATGACAATGGCACTACCTGCAAGGTGACTTTTGGTGATCCTCAAACCACTCCAGTCACCCTCTCTTCCTTCCATACCTCTCCCCAGGGCGCGGGCGTTCTATTTGAGTGGTCCACCGTCACCGAAGTCGGCAATCTCGGCTTCAACCTTTATGCCGAAGCGAAGGGAGCACGCACAAAGGTCAACGCTGCGTTGATTCCCTCGAAGGTCGTCAACTCCCTGACGCGGCAGACCTACAGCTACACCGACGGAAAAATGGTTGGCCAAGTCTTCTGGATCGAAGAGGTCGATATCAAGGGCAAGACCCAAAGCTACGGCCCGTTCGCCCTTGGTGAAAGCTACGGCGACGACAGTCTTCCCGAGCCGATTCCCTGGAACAGCATCCGCGCCCAGCACGCCAGCGCCCGTGCCCAGACGCAACAGCAGCGCCTGACCGCCTGGAAGCATTACGACTATCCCCGGATCAACTTCCGCGTCACCCAGAAAGGCATCTACCGCGTCACCTACGAAGACTTGGCCGCCGTCGGCGTCACCCTGGCGGGCGTGCCGGAAAACAAACTAGCCCTGGTCAACCGTGGCCAGCCGGCCCCGATCTACGTCAGCACCAAGGGCACTTTTGGCCCAGGCGGCTGGATCGAGTTTTACGGCGAGCCCTCCACCAGCCTGTATACCGACGTGAACGTCTACCAGTTGCAGGTGGACAGCGCCAAGGCGTTGCGGCTGGGCGACGACCCGAAACCGCCACGCAAGAACGAAAACCCGGAAACGTTCTATATGGAAACCACAACTTGGGACGAGAATCGTGAATACGCCTTTTACTCGCCCACCGCCGATCCGTGGTACAACGCGGAACTGTTCGCCGGTGGCGGCCAAGTGGCGAGCAAAACCTTTAACGTGCCGGTGGACAATTACGTTTCCGGCGCGGGAGCGGTCACGCTGGGCCTGAATGTGTGGGGCGGCATCGACTACCGTCATCACTTGGACATCGGCTTGAACGGAACGCCATTGGGCAGTGCCGTCTTCAAGGGCATCGAGGCCCATTCGACCCAGGTGGACGTGCCGACCGGCGTATTGCGCCAGGGAGACAACCAGCTCACCCTGACGTTGCCTGGCGATGCCGGCGATCCGTGGGACATCGTGGACGTCGACCGTTATAGCCTCACCTATCCCCGTGCTTTCGTGGCCAGGAACGATCTGCTGTCGTTCGCCTCCGCCGGCAAGCAGTTCCAAATCCGTGGCCTAAACAATCCCAGCGTGGTCGTCCATCGCCAGGAAAGCAACGGCCAGTGGGTGCGGTTGCGCGAAATCACTGTCTCGTCAGCCAACCCGTACACCGCCACGTTCTCGGGTACGGGCCAGACGGCCCGCTACGTGGTGGCCGGCGCCACGCGCAAACCTGAAATCGAAGTGGCTTCCTCTGATCTGACCTTGACCCTCGACCCCGCCCAACTGCTGATCATTGCGCATCCCGATTTCATTTCGGGATTACAAAGTCTGGTGACGCGTCGCCAGGCCCAGTATCAGGTGAAATTGGCGGATGTGGACGCCGTGTACGACCAGTTCGGCGACGGCACGGTGGACCCGACCGCCATCCAGCGCTACATCCGCCACGCCGTGGAGAAACTTGGCACGCAATATGTGTTGTTGGTCGGCGGCGACAGCTACGACTACAAGAACTATCTGGGGCTGGGCAGCATGAGCTTCATCCCGTCGCTCTACGCCCCGACCGACGAGATCGTGCGTTACGCGCCGGTCGATCCGCTCCTGGCCGATCTCAACGGCGACGGCATGCCGGACGTGCCGATCGGCCGCTTGCCCGTGCGCACCGCGACGGAATTGCAGACATTGTTGACCAAGATCTGGCAATACGAAACCAAGAGCTATGTAAAGACCGCCGTGCTCGCCGCCGACGAGGGTTTCGCCGCCGATGCCGACGCCTTTGCCGACGCCCTGCCCGGTGGCTGGAGCGTGGAGCGGGCCTATCTTGACCAGATGTCCGCCAGCGATGCCAAAGCTCTGATCAAGACGCAGGTCAGCGCGGGGTCCGTCCTGCTCGGCTTCGTTGGCCACTCCGGCCCGACCCGCTGGACCTACCGTGGGTTGTTCAACACCGGCGACGTTCCCGGTCTCGGCAACGCTGGCCGGCCGACGCTGGTTTCGCAGTGGGGCTGCTGGAACACTTACTATGTCGAGCCACGTTACAACACGCTGGCGCAAAGCTTCCTGGTGGCTGGTCCGCAGGGCGCGGCGGCGGTGTTGGGAGCCACCACGCTCACCCAGGACAACGCCGAGCGGATGCTGGGCATGGCCTTGACGCCGCTGTTGGCGCAGCCGGGCATGACCATCGGCGATGCGCTCCAGCAGGCCAAGCGCCAGGTCGCGGCCCAAAACCCGGCGGCGCGCGACATCCTGTTGGGGTGGACACTGCTGGGCGATCCCACGCAGGTGGTGACGCCGTAATCCAGCGCCGGCCTTGCGCCGAGTGATGAGCGGGCCGGTGGCGATACCGGCCCGCTTTTTTGGGAGCGACGCCAAAACAATGCCATGAGCGCCTTCGTAGCCGTCTTCAACCGCGACGGGAGGCCGGTCGAGGCCGAGGTGATCGAACAAATGCTCGACGCGACGCCGGAGTATGCCGTTCATGGCCAAAGCCGTTGGGTGGACCGCCAAGTCGGTTTGGGACGTCAGCATTTCTGGGTGTTGCCGGAAGAGGTCGGCGAGGTTCAGCCGTTGTTCGACCCGGACAGCGGTTGCGTCCTGGTCGCGGACGTCCGGCTGGACAATCGGGGCGAACTGGCCCAGGCGCTCGGGCTGCGGAACAACCCCGCGCCGCCGTTGACGGACAGTGGCCTGTTGTTCGCCGCCTATCGGCGTTGGGGCGCTGGTTGCGCCGGGCGCCTGCTGGGGGATTTCGCCTTCGCGGTCTGGGATCCACGCCCACGCACCCTGTTCGCGGCGCGCGATCCGATGGGCAGCCGGGGACTGAGTTATTTCGTCACCGATGCGGTGGCACTGCTGGCTTCCAGCGTCGAGCACTTGCTGGCGCACCCAATGGTGGTTCCACGCATCAATGAGGCCAAGGTCGCGGAATATTTGGCGGTCGAGTGGTCCAACCAGGAAGAAACGTTTTTCCAAGACGTGTATGACCTGCCGCCGGGGCACTGGTTGATGATTTCGCCCGAACGGATCGAACGCCGGGAGTATTGCGATCTGCTGCCACGCGCGCCGATCCGCTATCGAGACCCCGCGGCCTACGCCGATCGTTTTCGGGAATTGGTGACCGAGGCGGTGCGGTGCCGGCTCCGGGCGACGGGTCGGATTGGCGTCTCGCTCAGCGGCGGTCTCGATTCCACGTTTCTCGCCGCCGTCGCCGCCCGGTTGATCACCGACCGACCCGCCGCGCCTGATTTGACCGGCTACTCGTATGCGTTCGAGCGGCATGTCGAATGCGACGAACGGCAATATATTGAACCGCTCGTCGCTCGGCTTGGAATCAAATCCAGGTATGTCTGGTGCGATGATTTATGGACGTTTCGCGAGATCGACCGCTGGCCGGTTTATCGGGATTTCATTTTTTGGGATGCTTATGCCTGGCTCCCTCAGGCAGTGCGGGAAGCCGCTCACCGGGATGATTGTCGGGTGTTGCTGGGCGGCTATTACGGGGATTCGTTGATGGCCGGGGAGTGGGCATGGACGAGTACGCTGCTGGCCGAAGGGCGGATTGCCGGCTTGCTGCGCGAGCTTTGGGTGGCGCGGCGCGAATTGGACTGGCGGGCGGAGGCGCTGAATGCGCTTCGACCTTGGACACCGGGGTGGTTCCGGCGAACCTGGCGCGCGATGAGGAGCGGGCGGCGGGGTATGGCTTGCCACGGTCTCGCGCCGGCGTTGGCCAAACGGGTGAATCTGGAAGCTCGCCGGGCCAGCTACGAGCGCCAGGCCGCTAGCGTCCCGCCCACGATCCGGAGATTCTATCGTTCCCTGTGGACGAATCTCCCCGCTCAGGGGGTCGCCAGCGTGCAGCGCCAATACAACCGGCTTGGGATGGAATTGCTGTCTCCCTACGCGGATCGCCGGTTGGTGGAATTCGTGCTGGCGATTCCCGCGGACCGGCTTGGAAAGCCAGGATCGGGGCGCAACCGGTGGCTTCAGCGGGAGGCCATGCGAGGGCTGGCGCCGGAACTGGTTCGGTTGAGGCCGCGAAAAACCACGTTCTATCCGTTGATGCGCGAGGGACTGTTCGAGAAGGAATGCGCGACGGTAGCCGAGCTTTTGCAAAACCCGCGCATGGTCGCGTTAGGTTACGTGGACGGAGCATGGTTCGCCAGGCGCCCACCGACGGCGGCGCTGGCCGAGGGTGAAGTATTGTTTCTATGGCTATGTCTGAGCCTTGAGCTTTGGCTGCGGCGCTACGGTTTATCGAGAACTTGAATTTTTGAATAGCCGAGATTTTTCACGAGGTACATGATGAAAACGAGCAACGATCTTCCCATCCCGGCGCAAGGCCAGGCCAGAATTTTGGTTGGGCGAGCCGAAGCCCAAGCCGTTATCGGAACCAGGAGAAAATACAGCCCGCCGTCGCTGATCTACTACGGGGAAATACGCAGTTTGACTTTGGGTCCTAGCGCGGGAATTGGGGAGAGTGGTACGGCGGGTTCAATGAAGGCCTAGCTGATGAAAAGTCTTGGCGAGATCGCGCGGTTCACGGTGAATTGGTGAATGAGTGCTCGCCCGTGCGCAATCCGCGTGCAAGCTTGGAACCGCCTCCAGCGATCCCAGTGTTAAAATGCCCGCCATGGGCCAGAAAGACATCGTTTCCAAGACCATTCTCAAGCGCCTCCTACTGGATATGGCAGTCTATCTGTTCCGGCTGGATCTGATCGACGCCGAGCTGCTCGCCACCGAGGAACAGCGGATCGAGGACCGCCGCGCCGATCTGGTCGCCAGGGTCACGCCCGCCCAAGGCGACCCGTTCGTCCTGCATCTGGAAATTCAGAACGCCAACGACGGTCAAATGCCGGTGCGGATGTTGCGCTACCTGACCGACATCCATCTGGCCTATCCAGGCGACCGCGTGCATCAATGCCTGGTCTACATCGGCGCCGAGCGGTTCACCATGGACAAGGGCCTGGACAGCCCGCAACTGCGCTACCGCTATGACACGGTCGACATGCGGACCATCGACTACCGCACCCTGTACGCCAGCGACCGGCCGGAAGCCCTGGTGCTGGCGATTCTGGGTGATTTCGGTGACGACAACCCACAAACGGTAGTGATGCGCCTGGTGGAGAAACTGCGTCGGCTGACCAACCCCGACGAAGGCCGGCTGCGCGAATACCTGTCCATGCTGGAGATTCTGGCGGACAACCGCCATCTGACCATCCCTATTCAGGAGGTTTACGCCATGCTGCAAATCAACATCGAACGCCTGCCCAGCTATCAGAAGGGCATGGAAAAGGGCTTGGAAAAGGGCATGGAAAAGGGCTTGGAAAAGGGCATGGAAAAGGGCATGGAAGAAGGCGCGCATCGCAAGGCCCTGGCGGTGGCCGAGGCGCTCCTGGCCATGAATTTTTCACCGGAACAAGTTGCCGCCATCACGCAACTGCCCTTGGCGGAAATTCCACGGAAAGAACGGTGAGCGGATGGGCCGCTGGGACGATGCTTGCGCGCCGCCATCGTCTGGTCGATCCGCGTTCACGGACCGTTCCCTGACCGCGCCTCTCGATTGAGGGTTTCGACGCAACGGCGCCCCTGCCCTAAGGACCGCCCAGCCATGCCCCGCGCCTGGCGCGATTTTCCCGACTACTGGCGTCGCCTGCGCGAGGCGCTGGTGAATCCGCGTGTCGATGACCAGGCGCTGGAAGCGGCGCTGCGCGAGGCGCGGGCGCGGCAACCGTTACCGGTACTTTGGTTGATCGGCAAAACCCAGGCCGGTAAAACTTCGATCATCCGCGCCCTGACCGGCAGCGAAACCGCTGAAATCGGCAATGGATTCCAGCCCTGCACCCGCACCGCCCGGTTCTACGATTTTCCGCCCGAGGCTCCGGTAGCGCGCTTTCTCGACACGCGCGGCTTGGGCGAGGTGGCCTACGATCCCGCCGACGATATTCGCTACTGCGAATCGCAAGCCCATCTGCTGCTGGGAGTGATGAAGGCGACCGATATTCGCCAGGACGCCGTGTTCGACGTGCTGCGCGCGGTGTGCCGCCGCCATCCCGAATGGCCGGTGCTGATCGCCCAGACCGGTCTGCACGAGGCGTATCCACCCGGTGGCGAGCACCTGCTGCCCTATCCCTACGACCGTGAACCGTGGCCACCGCAGGCGCCCGTCGATCTGACCCGCGCCCTGCGTGCGCAACGGGACCGGCTGGGGGTGTTGCCCGACGCGGCCCCGGCACGCTGGATTCCCGTCGATCTGACCGTGCCGGAAGACGGCTACGAACCGGTCGATTACGGCTTGGACGCGCTGTGGCACGCGATTGAAGCCGTCTCGACCCTGGGCTTGCAAGCAATGCTGCGGGGCGACGCCGGAATTCGCGACGTCTACGACCGCGCCGCCCATCCCCATATCGTCGGTCATGCTCTGGCCGCCGCTGGCGTGGGCGCGTTGCCGCTGGTGGACTTGGTCGGCGTGCCGACGGTGCAGGCTAATTTGCTGCGTGTGCTGGCCAAATTGTACAAGCAGGACTGGAATGCACGGATGGCGTCCGAATTTCTCAGCCTGCTTGGGACAGGCATCGGCATCGGCTACGTGGCGCGGACGGTCGGCCGGGAATTGATTAAGTTCGTGCCCTGGTTGGGGCAGACGGCCGGCGCGGTCTGGGGCGCGACCGCCAGCGGCGCGACGACCTATGCCCTCGGCAAAGCCGCCAGCTACTACTTCGCCAACCGCCGGCAACACCGTCTGGTGGATACCGAGACGCTGCGCCGGATTTACGCCGAGGCACTGGCTAGCGGTGCGAATCTTTTGAAGAACCCGCCGGAGGAGAATCGGTCGTGAAAGCCCTGTTCAACCGGCTGGGCCGCCTGCGCATGCTGGCGCTGCTGCTGTGGGCGCTGCCGGTCGCCGCGCTGCTGCCGCTGGGGTTGTTCTGGCTGTGGCGGGCGGAGGCTTTATCCTGGTGGCTGCTGGCCCTGGTGCTGTGCAGCGGGGCCGGTTATGGCTTGCAACGCTGGTTGCTACAACGCGACCGGCAATTGCTGGTCGGCGCGGCGACCGGTCCCGATCCGGGCTGGCCGCCGAAAGCGGATGGGGCCTGGGTGGCGGTGGAACGCCTGGCGGAGGAAGCGAAGCCGGAGGATTGGCCGCTGGACGACGGTGGCCGACTGTGGACGCTGGGCCGGAACGCCTTGGACGCCGTCGCTCGTTACTATCACCCGAAGCAGGAGCGGCCCCTGCTGGAATTGACCGTGCCGCACACCCTGCTGATCATCGAGCGAGCCAGCCGCGACCTGCGCGCCATGATCACCGATCACCTTCCCCTGAGTAACCGCCTGACCCTCGGCGACTTGGCGCGCGCCTGGGGTTGGAAGGATGCGGCCGAACGATGGTTGAACGTCTATCGCGCCGGACGACTGGTGATCAATCCGGCCGACGCGCTACTGAGCGAGGTTTGGGGCCATTTGCGCGGCCGGGCCTATGGCGCGGCCTGGACCGAGCTACACCGTTGGCTGCTGCGCGAATACGTTCGCAAGGTCGGTTATTACGCCATCGAGCTGTACAGCGGGCGGCTGACGCTGACCGGCGGCGAGCCGGCCGCCGTCCCGACGCCGGCTTCCCGGCGCGACCTGAAACGGGCCGCCGATCACGCCGCGCCGGTGGGCGAGCCGCTGCGGATCGTGGTGCTGGGCCGGGCCAACGCCGGCAAGTCGAGTTTGATCAACGCCTTGTTCGGCCAACTGACCGCCGCGACCGACGTGCTGCCGGACACGACGACGGGCTTGACGCCGTACCGACTGGAGCACGAGGGTTTGACCGCCGCGCTGATTTTCGACACGCCGGGCTGCGATACCGAACGGCTCGGCAACAAGGCGTTGAAGAAGATCGTGTTGGACGCCGATTTGCTCCTGTGGGTCTGCGCCGCGCATCGGCCCGACCGGCGGGCGGAACGGGAAATCCTGGACGCCGTGCGTGGCTGGCGGGCCGAACGACTGGAGCGCCGCCCGCCGCCGTTGCTGGTCGCGGTCAGCCACATCGACCAGTTGCGCCCGCCGCGCGAGTGGCAGCCGCCTTACGACCTGCGGGATCCGCAAAGCGGGAAAGCGACCAATATCCGCGCGGCAGTGGCAACTGTGGCGGCGGACCTGGCGATTCCCGTCGTCGCCGTCATCCCGGTCTGTCTGGCCGAAGGGCGGATTTACAACGTGGATGACGTGCTGTGGGTGGCGATTCTGGAACACCAGGACGAGGCGGATAAGGTTCGGTTCCTGCGCTGTCTGGAGGAGCGAAAACGGGCCGAGAACTGGACATTGCTGCGCCGGCAACTGGCGAACGCTGGACGGTGGTTGCTGGGATGAAGCTTCGACCTGACAGCGGCGACCGTGTCGCGCCTGATTCATAGCCTGCTCCGCATGGGGCTGGGTCTGGGCGTCGTCCTGACGCTGATTTTGCACGTCAACGGATTCCATTCGCTGGCCTTGGTCGATCAGTTGGAACTGTTCGCCTACGATACCCGGCTGCGATTGACGATGCCCGGCGGGGTGGACCCGCGCATCGTCATCGTGGATATCGACGAAATCAGCTTGCAGCGGGAAGGACAGTGGCCCTGGTCGCGGCAACGGCTGGCGCGGCTGGTGGAAATCCTGTTTACCGACTATCGCATCCAGTTGCTGGCGTTCGACATCGTGTTCGCCGAAACCGAGCGCGATTCGGCGGCGGCCGTGCTGGAAACCCTGGCCCAGGGCGCGCTGCGCGAGGACGCTGCGTTTCAGCGGGAATGGGCGCGGTTGCAACCGGCGCTGGCCGGCGACCCCCAGTTTGCCGCCAGTCTGCGAGATCGGCTGGTGGTGCTGGGCTATTACTTCACCCTGCCGGGACAGCGGGGCCACGATCTTCGTCTTGGGCAACTCCCCGCCCCCGCCGCGCCGATTGCCGATCTGGCGGGCGCTCCCAACCCCTTTGCCGTCGCCACCGGCTACAGCGCCAGTTTGCCGTTGCTACAAGCCAGCGCCCAAAGCGGCGGATTTTTCAACAGTCCGCTGGTGGACGCGGATGGCCGGTTTCGCCGGCTGCCCCTGCTGCTGAGTCATGGCGACCAGCTTTACGAGCACTTCGCGCTGGCGGCGGTGCGAACCCTGTTGGGCGGGCCGCCGCTGGAGTTCGTGACCGGCGCCGGCTATCGCGATGTTCCCGGCGGCCGGCGGGTGGAGGCGGTGCGGGTCGGTGGCGTCTTTGAGATTCCAGTGGACGCCCAGGGCGCGGTGTGGGTGCCCTACCGGGGGCCGCGCGGCAGTTTTCCCTATCTTTCCGCCAGCGCGGTGCTCCATCGGCAGGCGGATCCGCGGCAGTTGGACGGCGCCATCGTGCTGGTGGGAGCCACCGCCGCTGGCCTGAGCGATTTGCGGGCCACCCCGGTCCAGGACATCTATCCGGGCGTCGAGGTCAACGCCAATCTGGTGGCGGGGATTCTCGACCAAACCCTCAAGCACCAACCGGTGTTCGTCCGGGGTCTGGAAAGCCTGTCGCTGGCGCTGCTGGGCGGAGTGGGAATCGCGCTGGGTTTTTTGCCGCCGCTAAGAGCTTTGCTGGGCACGGTGGCGTTGGCCGCCGTCACGGTGGGTCTGAATCTGTACGCCTGGCAGCGGTTGAACTGGGTGATTCCGCTGGCCCCGGCGCTGGTATTGCTTGCGCTGTTGTATCTATTGCAAAGTAGCTACGGCTATTTCGCTCAGACCCGCCGCGAGCGGTGGCTGGCGCGGTTGTTCGGTCAGTACGTGCCGCGTGAACTGGTGACCGAGATGAGCCGGCGGCCGGGCGGCTACGGGCTGGGCGGGGAAAGCCGGGAAATGACGGTGCTGTTCAGCGACATTCAGGACTTCACCACGGTTTCGGAAACGCTGGAGCCGCGCCAGTTGACCCAACTCATGCAGTTCATCCTGACGCCGTTGACCCAGGCGATTCACGAACAGCGCGGCACGGTGGACAAGTACATCGGCGACGCCATCATGGCGTTCTGGGGGGCACCGCTGCCCGATCCCGATCATGCCCGCCATGCCGTGCGCGCGGCGCTGGCGATGCGGGCGCGGCTGGAGGCACTGGCACCGGAACTGGCGGCCCACGACTGGCCGGCCCTGCGAATCCGTATCGGCGTCAACAGTGGGGTGATGAGCGTGGGCAACATGGGTTCGGAATTTCGCATGGCCTACACCGTGCTGGGCGACGCGGTCAACCTGGCGGCGCGGCTGGAAAGCGCCGCCAAGCAATACCGGGTGGCCATCGTGCTGAGCGAAACCACCCGCGGGGCGGTTCCCGAATTGGTCTGCCGAGAGCTGGATCGGGTGCGGGTCAAGGGCCGCGCCCAGCCCGTGACCCTGTTCGAGCCGCTGGGACCGGTCGACGCACTGACCGATGCGCTGCGTGAGGAACTGGCGCTGCATGAACAGGCGCTGCTCGCCTATCGCGTTGGTGACTGGGAGTTGGCCGCCGCCCGGTTCGAGGCGTTGCGAATCCGACAGCCGGAACGGGTCTTGTATACACTTTATCTGGAACGGATCGCCGTACTGCGCGCCGATCCACCCGCCGCCTGGGACGGCGTTTTTACACTCGCTGAGAAATGACCATGCACTCCCCTCGTCCGTTGGCGAGGGTTATCTTGGAGGATGATTGTCATGTTGCGTTGCAAAATCAGGTGGATCGCGGGGCTTGTCATCTGGCTGTTCGCCGTGGTGGGGTATGCGGCGCCCAAACCCGAAGTCGCCGGCTACGTTACCCGGGTGCGGGGCGAGGTGGTCAGCGAAGCCGCTACCGGCCGGCAACCACTGGCGCTGGGCCGGGTCCTGTATCTTGGCGACCGGATCGTGACCGGGGCCGACGCCCGGCTGGAGGCCCGGATGCGGGATGGCATGGTCATCACCTTGGGCGAGAAGACCGAGTTTGTAGTTCGGCAGGTCGCGGGCGTAACCCCGGACAAAAACAACTCGGTCTTCGAACTGGCCAAGGGGGTGTTCCGATCTGTGACCGCCCAGGCCGAGGCGAAGCCGCAACCCAGGGAACCGGATCGAGTGGAAACACCGGTGGCGACCATCGGCATTCGCGGCACCGAGTTGTGGGGCGGTTTCAACCTGCTCGACGCCGGTCCACGCACACTCGACGTAGTCATGCTGGCGGGCAAGGGCGTGTACGTTGAGAGCGCGGCCAGGGGAAAACGGGTGGAGTTGAAACAGGCTGGGGAGGGTACCATGGTGAAAGGCCCCGGCCAAGCGCCCACTCCCATTAAGGCGTGGGGGGAGAAAAAACTTCAAGCAGCGCAACGGACGGTGGCGTGGTAGCTGAAGCGGAGCGACCCCGTTGTGGTTGGTAAAGACAGCTACCCGGTGGGGAGCGTGGAGCGTTGAGAGAGGCTGGCGCGATGCGTGATCGATGGTTGCGGCTGCGGCGGCAGGGGTCGATCCTGTGGCGGCTGTCGTGGGCTGAGCGCGGCTGGCTGCTGCAAGCGTGGCTGATGCTGCATGGGGTGGCTTTGGCGTTGCGCTGGGCGGGTTTTCAGCGGGTGTGCGGTTGGCTGGAGCACGGGGCGTCGGGAGGTGGGGAAACGCTGGAGGATGAGGATCAAGTCTTGATCAAGGCGCAGGCGCTGGTTCGCTTGGTCGGAGGCGCGGCGGCGTGGAGTTTGTGTCGTCCCACTTGCCTGCATCGTTCCCTGACCTTGTGGTGGCTGTTACGGCGGCGAGGGATCGCCTGTGAATTGCGAATTGGGGTGCGCAAGGAAGAGGGACGGTTCGAGGCGCATGCGTGGGTGGAGCGCCAGGGCATGGCGCTGAATGACCAGGCGAATGTCGGCCAGGATTTCGCGCCTTTTGATACCGCGCGTTGGTCTCTGCCGTGAGCGGAAGTCGCGCCCGGCTATCCCGACCGCCTGCTTCCCAAGCCGGAACACATCGTCGAACTCAAAAAGTGGACTCTAAAAATTCTACAACCAGCGTCCCGCCTGGCTGGTCAACGCCCATCGGGCCTTGGATGAAGCCGTGACCGCTCCCGGTCTACCACCCAAGCCGACATTTTCCCGGATCAAATCGGAAAAATGTCGGCTGTTCACTGACTTGGGGCCATGTATCCGCCATCTGGCCGGAGCACACGGAAAACCCCAAGTTTAAATCCCCTACTGAACAACTTCGAACGCAAGATAGGTACGCTTCGCCGGACCTTCGCCGCGCTCGATGAAAGTCGCTTGAACCGGAGTACCAATCTTGATGGCTTCTTCCGGCATCGACAGATCGACGCCCAGTATCTGCGCGCTGATCGCCGGCCCTTCCTGCAAGCGCACGATGGCGGCGCAGTAGGGATTTTCGCGGCTATAGCCCGCCTCGATCATGTGGGTGGGAGCAACCGTGATAACCGTGAACGCGATGATCTCGCCCTTGCCGGACACTTGCTCCCATTCCATATCGCTGGAATAGCTGGTGGTGCACATCGGGCGAGGCGGCAGATAAAACTTGCCGCTGGTCTTGTTCCGGCAGCCCATCAGCTTGTGCTCAGACAGTAAATGGTAATAGCTGGTGCTGTTGAATGGCAGTTCGCTCATTGCCTTATTGTCTCCGCTCGAAAATATGCACGATCGCAGCCATGCCGCTGCCGCCCAGATTATGGGTCAATCCCAGGTTCAAATCGCCCGGCACTTGCCGGGGACCCGCCTCGCCGCGCATCTGCTTGAAGACTTCCACGACCTGGCCCGCGCCGGTGGCGCCCACCGGGTGGCCTTTGGATTTGAGTCCGCCGGACGAGTTGATCGGTCGAGGACCGAGCCGGGAGGTCAAACCTTCCTCGATGGCTTTATAGCCCTCGCCAGGCTTGAAGAAACCAAGGTCTTCGATGGCGATCAGTTCCGCAATGGTGAAGCAGTCGTGAACCTCGCACACCTTGATATCCTTGGGCGTTACCCCGGCGGTGGCGTAAGCCTGCTCGGCCGCGATCCGCGCCGCCTTGATGGTCGTCAGGCTCTCGCGTTCGTAGGTCGGCACGTCGCTGCCCTGCCCGTAGCCGATGATGTGTAAGGGCTTGTCGGTGAACGACGAGGCGATTTCCTCGGCCACCAGCAGCAACGAGACCGCGCCGTCGGAAACCGGCGAACAGTCGAACAGGCGCATCGGCCAGGCAATCGCGGGGTTGGCCTGGTCGTCCTTCAGGAAGTCCAGTTCACTGTCCCACTGTGGCACCGGCTTGCCACGTTTGGCGGCGGCCTTCTGCTTGCTGACCATGATGTCGGCGATCCGTGCCCCAAATTGCGCCTTGGGGTTGAGAACGCCGTTCTCGTGGTTCTTGATGGCGATCCTCATGAACGTTTCCGGCGTCGCGCCGTAGCGGTGCATGTAGGCGGTCGCCAGCAAGGCGTACAGACCCGGGAACGTAAAGCCGGCCGGATTTTCGTAGATGCTGTCGCTGGCGGTCGCCAACACGTCGGTCACCCGAGCGATGGGTAGATCGCTCTCTTTTTCAAGACCGCCGACCAGCACCACGTCGGCCAGGCCCGAACCGATGGTCATGATCGCCTGCCGCAACGCCAAGCCGCTGCTCGCGCAGGCGCATTCGACCCGGCTCGCCGGAATCGGCGTCAGGCCGACCGCGTCGGCGACATAGGGCGCCATGAAATTCTGGCCTTCGAACATCGTGCTGCTGTAGTTGCCGATGACCAGCGCTTCGATATCCTTGGGATCAAAGCCCTTGTCAACCGAGGCTCGCATCTCCTGAAAAGCCTGGACGAACAAATCGCGCGTGTTCAGACCGGGAAATGTCCCGAATGGAGTCATGCCCGCCCCGACGAGGGCAACGCCTCTTTTTAGTTTCTTGACTGCCATGAATCGACCCTCTTGCAACAACTGCGTGGTTTCAACACCACCCTTCCTTCAGGGAAGGGCAATTCACATCGCGCCCCAGCGAGGGGCGCGCGCCGATCAATGCGCCCGCTCCCGCAACCATTTGCCGACGTTCGGGGCAAGAATCTTCTGGGACGCACCGCCCGTGTAAATACCGATATGACCGGTATCGATTTCCAGCTCCGTGTAGTCCTTGCTGCCGACATGCTTCTTGAGCGCGACCGTGCAAGGCGGCGGCACCAGATGGTCCTTCTTCGCGTAGATGTTCAGCACGGGCATGGTGACGTTGGCAAGATCGACCTTTCGTCCGCCGATCTCGACTTCGCCTTTTACCAGCTTGTTGTCCTGGAGATAGTTCTTCACGAAAAACCGATAGGTTTCCCCGGATGCGGCCGGCCCTCCGAACAACCACTTTTCCATCCGCAAGAAATTGAGCAACGCCTCCTTGTTGTCGAGAATATCGATCAAATCGGCATACTTGCCAATGTTCAGCACCAATGGCGAAGCCATCATGAACGAGACGTTCAGCAAATCGGCGGGCACGTTGCCAAGCGCATTGACCATCAGATCGACATTCGCGCCTTTCCCCAGGTGAAACAGCAATCCAATATGCGGCTGCTTGGGATTGTGCGGATAATCGAAGTCGATTGGAGTCACCGTCAACACCAGACGATCCACTTTTTCCGGATAAAGCGACGAGTAAGTCGTGCTGATCGTGCCGCCCTGGCAAATACCCAAAAGGGCGATCTTGTCAACCGAGTGGCGTTCGCGGACCGCATCGACGCAATCGTCCAGATAACCATCGATGTAATCCTCGATGGTCAGGTATTTATCCACTGGTCGCGGATAACCCCAGTCGAGCAAATGCACGTCCAGCCCTTCCTTAAGCAAATTGCGGACCAGGGAACGGTCGGGTTGCAAGTCCGCGACTTCGTAACCGTTGATGAGCGGGGGTACGATCAGCAGCGGTGTTTTAAATATTTTATCCTTGTCCACCAGCGGCTTGTAATGATAGACGCGCAACTGGTCCTGAGCATAAAAAACATCCTTGGGAGTGCTGCCAATATCGACATCCTCGTCCTTGAGGGTGCTCAGGTTTTCGACGCCCTTAAGCAGCTTTTCATTGATTTTCTTGATTTCATCGACAGCATCGCTGGGACGAATATCAATGGGAGATGATAACACGATAGCCTCCTTATGTCGGCGGATTCCGGGTCAACCGGAAATCGGCTGCTTGTTCAGTTGGTGGTCACGGGCGCGGTTTTTGACGCCGTCAAACCGCGAAGCGCTTTTTTGAGATCACGGACCTCTTTCTTCAAGTCGTGAATCGCCCGATAGGCGTCATCCATTTCCGAGCGCGTCGGTATATCGAGAGCGCCGTAGACCATGGCCAAGACATCCCGCAGCCTGAGCTTGTAATTCAAGGCGGCGGTGGCCATTTCGTTCTGGATCGCCATGAACTCATCGGTGCAGAATTTTTCGGTCAGGGTGCGGTCGGCGGTCTGGAACCAGAGTTGCATCACTTCCCGGATGCTGTGGATTTTCTTGTCTTTCTTGGCCAGATCGGCGAGGCGGTCCATCGTGCGCTCGACCGCTTGGCCGATGCCCTGGGCGATCTCCATGTCGTATCGAAGAGCAGCCTTGCGCAGGTCCAGCAAGGCATCCGACGCTTTCATCAGCTTGGCGTTGGTTTCCCGGGTCAATCCGGCGCCCGGCAGCTCGGCGAAACCGCCGATGGGCGGCTGCAAGCTTTGTTGCTCCAGCATCATGAGCTTGCCGAAGCCCGATGAACCCGTCATCAATTCGCCAAAATGCCCCGCCCCAATTGCCTGTTGGACGAATCCCAGCCAAGGCGTCAGCAATGGAATCCATTCCCCGATGGATTTGTTGAGGTCGGTGATGTTGTCGGCGGTCCCTTTGATTTTTCCGGGCAGCGCGGTGATCTGCTCGACCCACTGACTGATGAACTTTTGCAAATCGGGCTGCCACGGTTTCCCAACTTCAAGGTTGGGCGCCACGATTTGCCACGACTTGGTCAACAGGTTCATCAGTTGCATCATGGATGTTTGGCTGGTGAAAATGTTGCTGGCGGCTCGTTGACCGCTATCGCCGCCACCGCCCTTGGTCCACGCATCGGCTACTTGTCTGAGCCAGGCGGAGGGATCGTAAAAACCGCCCAAGGGATTGCCACCGCCAGCACCTTGAGCCAAATCGTATAACCCCCCCCAAATTTGCTTTTGGGCTTCGGACCACATTTTCACCATGGATTCGGCTTGTTCTGTCAAATTCATGAGCTTACTCGTCTCCTCTTCAAAAAAATCAAGGTTAATTGCATTATCTACGTAGCAATATCGACGAAAAACCGTCTTTGTTCTTAGCTTTTCGCTGGCAACGCCACGGAAATACCAGACAAGGAAATACTAGACTCGGTTTTCCCACGGTCAAGGAATTCGTGAAATTGAAAATACAAAATACCCGCTTCCCGGACTAGGGAGCGGGGATGAAAGCAAGGAAAACGGTTGTTTCCGGAAGGATTTAAGTTTGGAAAAGCGCTCAAGCTTTCAAGCTGAGTCCGAAAGCCGATATAAAATCCCCCGGCTTTACCGGGGGTGATTGAACCACCCGCGGCGGTTGACCAACCGCAGGCTGAAGACCAGGCAGTTATTTGGCCCGCTGCCGCGACCCGTAAGTCACACCGCCCGTGACCTCGATCGTGGTTGCATCGATCGCGTCATTCTCGACGATATGCCGAACCGTCGCAGCGATCTCCTCCGGCTCCACCAAACGCCCGATATGGACGTCCTTCAGGATGACGTTAAGCGCATCCTGATTCATGCCCTTCAGGATCGGCGTGGCGGTGTAGCCGGGAGCGACGGCGGCTATACGGATATCCTTGAGGCCCCTCATCGCGAACTCGCCAGCCAAAATCTTGGGCCACAGCGCGACCGCGGCCTTGGTGGAAGAGTAGTTGATCTGTCCAACCTGACCGGTGAGGTTGATGGACGAAGTCAACACGACGACTCCCTTGTAGCCGTTATCAACCATCCTTCTCACGCCTTCGCGCACCGTCAAAAAGGCGCCGACAAGATTAACATCGATCACCGATCTAAACGCGTCGAGACTCATGACGCTTTTGACCTTGCCCGTCTTATCCGGATTGACCATCAAGCTGTCGCTGATAATTCCGGCATTGGCGAAAACGACATTGAGGGCGCCAAATTTTTCGATGGCGGTATCCATCAATTTCGCGACATCCTCTTCCTTGGCGATGCTGCCAGCAACCCCGACCGCCTCTCCACCGGCCGCCTGAATCTCGCCGACGACTCGGTCGAGACCCGCCTGGTTCACGTCGCCCAAGACAACCTTCGCGCCACCTTTGGCGAAATCTTTGGCAACCGTCTCGCCAATACCGCTGGCGCCGCCGGTGATAACGACCACGCTACCTTTTACTTGCATAATCTCTCTCCAGTTTTATTATTGAAGTCATTGACCACACGGCCAAAACCGGTTGGGATCGGTTTTGTGTCGTTCAAAACATCACCCATTCCGATTTCGACCGCGCAACTCGGTCGCGGCGTAATAATTACGCGGCTTTTTCTTTCTTGTCCACGCTTTCCTTGCTTTCTCCCTTGCCCTCTCTATCAAGATTGAGTTGATAGCGGACGGGACCGATCATTCCGTTAAACTCTCCATGCAATGGGCATTTGGATTTCTCGCTCGCGAAGCTGGTCAAAATCCCCACGTGTCCGCCAGGGAATTCCGTGATCTGCAAGACGCCATCCTCCTTCAGGAAGGGAGCGGCGGCCAGCGCGCAATCCCGGTCCACCAAATTGTCGTCCTTGGAATACGCCAGGTACCAGCGCACGCCCAGCTTCTTGAGATCGTGCAGGTTGAGCGGTTTGCCGAACAGCGAAATCGGCAGCGTGCCGTCGGGAGCGATGGGCACCTTGAAGGTCTTGCCGCTCATCTCGGCGATGGCCACGGGCAGATGCACCCGCTCCTCGCGCAACCAGCGATTGATGGCGGCGGCGGTCTTGCCGGGATTGCCACCGGTGTCCTTGTACATGGACTTGACGTTATACATGGCGACCAAGGGCGCTTCCTTGCTGATGGCCAGCAATTTCATGCCCAGGCTCATCACATCGCCGTTGACGACCCTGTTGCCGTTGCTCAGGGTCTCGTAGGCGTATTCCATGCCCACGCCGGACGGCATGCCGCTCATGTAGTCGCCCAGGGAAGTGGATTTGGTGCCGTCCACCGGCGTGACGCCGGTGATCAGCGCGTCGACCACACCCTGCAACTTGCCCGACAGAACGTTAATGAGAGAGATATAGCCACCTTGGCAGATTCCGTTCAAGGTGACGAGGCGTCCATGCTTTTCCTTGAGAAACTGGCACAAGTCGCGCGTTTGCTCGCAATCGTCCTCGCAAGACATCGTTTGCACTGCAGGAGTGACATCAATGTCCTTGACTTCCCGGACGTAGGTGGGAATACCCTGGTTGGCGAATGCGTGCGCGTAGCTCTTTCCCTCGCCCGGGAGGAAGCTGAGGATGTGGACGCCCAGCATGTAGGGGGGTATGAGCAGAGTTGGCTTGCCCTTTTCGTTGACCGTGACTCCCGGCTTGGTGGGAAGTACTTGATACATCCGGAAGCAGGGCGTTTCCTTGACCAGTTTGTAGCCTTCCGACCCGAACTGGAAGCCAAACTCGTACTTCATGCTTTCGATGGCTTTCGGGAAGTCGAACGCGACCGCCTCCATGGCGTCGGCTTCCCTGGCGGCAAACTCGCCCACCGTTTCGCCCTCGCCGCCGACCAGCGTCCTGACCAGCGCATCGACGCCATCGAGAACCTGGTCGGTGTGGAACTCCATCATCTTGCTGGAACTGCTCAGGGCGATTTGCATACCCAGTTCCAGATTGTGTCTTAACAGCAGCGGCCAATCCCTGAGTGGCGGCGGGTTCTTGCGCATTCCATGCAGGGCCGTCTTGGCGCCAGTCAGGTACATCGCATCGAACTCATGCCGAAATTCGTCAAAAGCCGTCGTCCACGCAAGGCCATATCGGGCAATATTGAACGCGATTTCGGGGGATTCTTTGATTAATTTAAACATTTTATTTTCTCCTGGGTTGCTAACAACCAGCCGATACCCTGCAACAAATCAGTGGATTCTCCACATCATGTCCCAAAAAGCCATCTGGTAAGAATGCTTCGGTGCTTTTCAGGGAACATCTTTTGCTTCCTATCGAAAAAATGCCCAAACGGCGATACCAACAATTTCGCGGCTTCAGCTAACCACCGATAACGAGTCAGTTCATTGAGCCGTAAGGGATATCGAGACAATTTGCTTTTGATCGTACCTGAGAGATGCTTTGTTCAGACGAGCCGGTGGCGCAAAAAACATTCAATTTGCTTTATTGCTTTTTCAGCGCCATCGGAACTTTTCATGGCTCAAACTCCGCCGGTTATGACAAACCGTTTATCCTATCGGAAAAAGCTTTTTCAGACAGCCATCGATAATGAGGAATAACCATCGAAAATCCAAGAATAACGACTGCTCTTACACTCGGTCATGAAAATATCTCTAGAGAATTTATGATATTACATCGAACCAAATAATGCAACAACACATTGTGTCAAGCAGGATTATCGACACCATGGAATGACCGGCCAAGGATCGCTGAATCACATAAGCGACCGAAGCAATCACCGCGCGGCATCCCCCGCCTTAGACGAAGCCGCCGCCGCCCACGGTTAGGCCGGCCGACTTGAGCAGCGATATTGTTCCTGGCTGATCAAGCCGGCTGGAAGCCGGCCCCACCCCCATCGACGCTCACCCCAGCGCCGGATAATCCACGTACCCCTTCTCGCCGCCCTGATAGAACGTGTCCGGATCGGGCGCGTTCAACGGAGCGCCGCGCCGGAACCGTTCCGGCAAATCCGGGTTGGCGATGAACAGCTTGCCGAACACCACGGCGTCGCAGCGCTTCTCGGCCAGCCACGCCTCAGCCCGGGACTGATCGAACCCGCCATTAGACAACAACGACCCTTGGCGCAGCAGCCGGAAATGCCCGGCCACATCGGTCACCGCGCCCACCGCGCCGTCCAACTGATTCGGCATGAACGGCTCGGTGAGATGAACGTAGGCCAGGCCGTAACCGTTGGCGCGGCGGATCAGCGACTCGAACATCGGCACGGTATCCTCGTCCACCGTCATGCCGTGCATGTTGTTCATCATTGGGTTGAGCCGGATGCCGACCCGGTCGAACGGCAATTCCCGCCCCACCGCGTCCAGCACCTCGAACAAAAACCGACCCCGGTTCTCATGGGAACCGCCGTATTCATCGGTGCGCGCGTTGGAGCAGCGGGCGAAGAACTGGTGGAACAGATAGCCATTGGATGAGTGAATCTCCACCCCATCGAACCCGGCGGCCACCGCGTGGCGCGCGGCGCGCTGGAAATCGGTGACGATTTCGGCGATGCCTTCCCGGCTGAGCGCGCGGGGCGTGACGGTCGGCTGCAACTCCTTCCCCGAAAACATCCGCCAGTTCGGGTTGATGGCCGAGGGCGCGACCGGCGGCTCGCCGCCGTGAAAATCCGGCAGGGACAGCCGACCGCAGTGCCAGATTTGACAGACGATCAGTCCGCCCGCCTGGTGCACGGCGTCCGTCACCCGCCGCCAGCCAGCGACCTGGGCCTCCGACCAGATGCCGGGCGTGTAGGGATAGCCGCGCGCCTGGGACGACACGATGGTTCCCTCGGAGATGATCAGACCCGCCCCGGCGCGCTGCATGTAGTAGCGGGCCATCAACTCGGTCGGCGCGGCCTCCGGATTATCGGCCCGGCAACGGGTCAAGGGAGCCATGATGACCCGGTTTTTCAGGGAGAGCGCGCCCAATTGAACCGGAGTGAGCAGTTTCGATTCCATGCTGTTGAAGACCTCGAGTCGAATGCGTGCGATGAAAGAGTGGGATTCTATACTTAGTGCGGCGCCCGGCAACCACCATTAAAAAACGGCTTCGCCCGCCGCGATACTCCCCGACCCCTGGAACCGCCCCACCCTTGAAATTCCCGACCGCTCTCCTCGCCGACCTGCGCGGCGGCCTGGTCGGCGCCGCCGTGGTGCTGCCCCAAGCCACCGCCTTCGGCGTGACCGTGTTCGCCGCCTCGCTGGGAACCGCGCCCGGCGCGCTCGCCGGCCTCATTGGCGCCATCCTCCTGTTGCTGATTTCCGGCGGCTTCGGCGGCGCGGTCGGCCTGATCAGTGGTCCGACCGGCCCCAGCATGGCCCTGTTGAGCGGCACGGCGGCCATTCTCGCCGCCGCCGGTCTGGCTCCCACCGCCATTGCCCCGGCCCTGTTCGCCGTCACCGTCCTCGCGGGCTTGATGCAGTTGTCGATTGCGCTGGTCGGCGGCGGCCGGCTGATGAAATTCATCCCCTACCCCGTCATCGCCGGCCTGACCACCGGCACCGGCCTGCTGTTGATCCGGTCCCAGTTCAAACCCCTGCTCGGTGTCCATCACGCCGACGCCTGGTCCCAGTGGCATTGGCTGCCCATCGCCACCGCGACCGCCGCCTTCGTCATGGCCCGCTTCGCGCCGCGTCTCATCCCCTGGTTACCCGGCCCGATCGCCGGTCTGATCGGCGGGACCGCGCTGTTTCAAGGGGTGCTCCATTTCGCCGGCGTTTCCCCCGGGCCGCCACACTGGGTTATCGGCGTTCTGCCAGAACCGGCAAATTTCCCTCTTGCCCTCGGCTCGCTCGTCGCCTGGGCCGACCTGCCCTGGCCGTTGATCCTGCACGCCGCCTTTGCCCTGGCGGTGCTGTGTTCCCTGAACACCTTGTTGACGGCGGTGCTGGCCGACACCGTGACCGGCCTGCGTCATGACGCCCGCCGCGAGTTGCTGGCGCAAGGGGTGGGGCAGGTACTGACCGGTCTGGCCGGCGGCATGGCCGGCTCGGCCAGCGTGGGCGGCACCGCCACCGCCGTTCAGGCTGGCGCCCGTCGCTGGGCCGCGCCGGGCGCCGGGTTGATATTGCTGCTTCTATTGCTGTTCGCCGGCCGAACCGGGCAATGGCTGCCCACCAGCGCCCTGGCCGGCATCATTCTGGCCTCGGCCATCAACCTGCTGGACCGGGACATCCTGGCCTGGCTGCGCCGCCGCCGCACCCGGCTGGACGCGGCCATCGCGGTGCTGGTCACCGGCATCACCCTGGGCTACGATCTGATGATCGCCGTGCTGGTCGGGCTGGCCATCGCCATCCTGCTGTTCATCCGCCAGCAAAGCCGCGTGCCGATCATCCACCGCCGGCTGACCGGGGCCGAGCGGCACTCGGTGCGGCAACGCCCGGCGGATCAGACCGAACTGCTCGTCCGCCACGGTGACCGCATCGTGCTCTATCAATTGCGCGGCACCCTGTTCTTCGCCAAGGCCGATCAACTGTTCGAGGACCTGTTGCCCGATCTCGACCGGCCTGCCTGGGTCATCCTGCATCTGCGGCGGGTGATCCAGATCGACTTTTCCAGTGTGCGGTTGCTGCAACAAATCGCCGCCCGGCTGGAGCGACACGGCGGCGAATTGCTGTTTTGCGAGGTCCGTGAGGATTTGGGTCTGGGCCGCGAGGTCGAGCGCACCCTGCGCAAGCTCAGCCTGCGACCGGAGCGGCTCAACGTCAAAACCTTCGCCGCCGCCGACCTGGCGATGGAATACGCCGAGAACGCCCTACTCGATGCGCTGGGAGTCGCGCCGACCGTGCTGGAGCAGCGCGTTCCGCTGGAAGCGATGGACCTGTGCCGGACCATGAAGCCGACGGAAATCGCCGCGCTCGCCGCCGTGCTGCGACCCCGCCTCCTGGATCGCGGCCAGCGGCTGTTCGCGGCCGGCGACCCCGGCATGGAGCTGTATCTGGTGCTGGGCGGCCGGGTCGACATCCGCCTGCCCGCCACCGACGACCGTTACAAGCGGCTGGCGATTTACGGTCCGGGCACAATGTTCGGGGACATCGCCTTTCTCGACCCCGGCCCGCGCGCCGCCGAGGCGGTGGCGATCCGGTCGAGCGAACTGTTGATGCTGAGCCGGGGGGACTTCGACCGGCTGCGGAACGACCATCCCGACGCCGCCATCGCCCTGCTGCTGGCGCTCGGCCAGCAGCAAAGCCGCGCGCTGCGCTGGAGCGCCCAGGAAATCCAGCGGCTGATTCAGTGGTAGCCCGGCGAACGCTCAACCGATCTTGAAATACGCCTCGCGCGTTGGCAGTTCAACGCCGGTCAGCCGCAGTGGCAGCACGCCGTCCAGGGCCATGTCCTCGCCCGCTTTCACCCGCGTTTCCAGGGCCAGTTCGGGAATCAGCACGGTGCCACGCGGCAACCGCTTTTCGACCAGCACACCCTCGCCCCGCCAGCCGGGATGCTGCTGAAGGTAGACCATGGTCCAGTGTTCCCGCGACAGCCGCTCGGCCCGCCGGGTTCCCTGCGCCGCCGCTTCCGCTGCCCCGACCCGCTCGATGATCGCCTGGGCCTCCAGCGGATCGCCGTCCCGCAGACAGGCCCGCAACTGCTGGTGCGCCACCAGGTCCAGATATCGCCGCAACGGACTGGTCACTTGGGCGTAGACGTTCAAGCCCAACCCGCCGTGGGGGCCGGGCTGGCTGCTGTACTGGCGCGGTCGCAGGCTGCGCCGCAGAGCATGCATCGCCGCCAATCCAGCCGGTTCCCGGTCGGACACATCCACCGCCACATCCTGGGTGGTGAACGGAAACGGCAGACCGCGCTCCAGCGCGAAGCGGGCCGCCGCCTCGCCGGCCATCACCATCGCCTCGGCCACCAGCATCCGACTGCGCAAGCGCGGCAGCGGCCTGATCTCCACCCGGCCGTCGTTGACCCGCATCCTGACTTCCGGCAGGTCGATGAAGATCGCGCCGTTGGCCCGGCGGCGGATCCGATGGCGTTCAGCCAGTTCGCACAGGCCGCGAAACGGTTCCTCCTCCAGCCGCGCCTCAACCTCGTCGTAGCTCAGCCGCCGCGCCCGCACCCAGCTTGGCGCGATTTCCACATCGGTCACCACGCCGTCCGCGTCGAGATTCAGGGCGAACGACAATGCCGGCGAAATTTCCGTCAAACCCAGGCCCAGTGTCGGGATCGCCGCCTCCGGCAGCATCGGAATCGTGATTTCCGGCAGATATAGCGTCGCCCCCCGCCCCCGCGCCTCCACATCGGCGGGACTGTCCGACCACACCAGCGCGGCGGCGTCGGCAACGTGGACCCACAGGCGATTCCCGTCCAGGCTGATGGCGTCATCGGGATCGAGATTGCCTTCGTCGTCGATGGCGTAGGCCGGCAGACCGGTCAAATCCAGCCGGGGTTCGTCCGGCAACACAGGCAGACTCACGTCCGGGGGGGCCAGTAATGCTCCGATCCGACGCGGCCATGGATTCACCATTTCGTCCCAGTGTCGCAGCCGCAACAGCAGGGCGTGCGCGCTTTGTGGATTCTGATCGCAGTCGAGCGCCTGCAACACCCGGCTCTGCTCGCGCTGGCTCCAGGCCACTTCCTCAATTTCTCGCAGATAGGGCGCGTCTTCCGGCGCGCACCGTCCGGCCCGTGCTCGCTGGAGAAAACCGTTCCAGGCGTCCCGCTCGGCCGCCTTCGCCTCCCGGACCGCCCGTTCCCGTTCCACCTCGGCCAGCGGCCGGGCGCTGACCGCCTCCGGCGTGCCCTGGAAATACAGACCCTCGCTCACCAGCCGCCAAGTGGCCCAGGCGGTGGCGGGGGTATAGGCGCCGTAGACCAGATCGGCCAGTTCTGGCAAGGTGGTTTGTCCCCCCTCCAGCAACTCGCAGGCCGCCTCCACCTCGCCCGCCGGTACGTCCCCCAACTCGCGCGCGGAGCGCAGCGGACCGGGATGCAGCAACAGCACGTCCTTGGGGCGAACTCGCAACGAACGGCCGTCCTCCAGCTCGATGTCCAGCTTGTCGCCCAGCGCGGCGACCCGGGCGGGACCGTTCTTGTACAGCACCAGACTGTTTTGCGGGATATTCATCGGTCTCCGGGAGGGCGTAGAGCGGGCGATAAGCGGGTATGATAGCAAAGGTTGCCGGCAACCCCGCCGCAGCCACGACCGATCCTCGATCTCCATCGCTTTCGCCATGAACCCCGCCATCGAACTGACGTTGAGCCAGGCTTTCGATTTCCTGCTGCACGTCGCGGTGGTGCGGCCCGTGTTTCTCTGGGGCGCGCCGGGCATCGGCAAGACCGCGCTGGTCAACCGGTTCGCGGCGGCGGTGGGGCTGGAATGCGTGGCGCTGCTGGGCAGCCAGTTGGCCCCGGAGGATTTGCTGGGCGTGCCCAGGATCGACGGCGACTGCTCGCGCTTCTTTCCGCCCGCCAACATCGTCCGCCGCCAGCCCTTCGTGCTGTTTCTCGACGAACTCAACGCCGCCAGCCACGACATCCAGAAGGCGTTCTATTCGCTGATCCTGGAGCAGCGGGTCGGGGAATACCGGCTGCCCACCGGCGCCATCGTCGTCGGCGCCGGCAATCGCGCCAAGGACGCCGCCCTGGTCAAGCCGATGCCCTCGGCCCTGATCAACCGCCTGGCGCACGTTCACCTGCGCGCCCACCACCGGGAATGGCTGGCCTGGGCGGTCAACGAAGGCGGCATTCATCCCTGGGTGGTGGAGTATCTGCAACTGCGTCCGGATCATCTGTGGAACGAGCCGCCCAAGCACGAGGAGCCGTTCTCGACGCCGCGATCCTGGCACATGCTGTCCGACGCTCTGCATTCCTTCGGCGAGTCGGTCGGCGACGAAATGCTGGAGGCGCTGGCCTTCGGCCTGCTGACCCCGGCCCATGCCGGCCAGTTCAAGGGCTTCATCAAGCAGTTGCGGCAACGACATACCCTGGCGGCGATTCTCAAGGGCGACGCCCGCTGGCCCGCCGAACCCGCCGACCGTGACGTGCTGTATTTCCTGACCCAGTCGTTCCGGGCGCATCTGCGCAAGGAGTTGCCGGCGGACGAGTCCTCCCTGCGCGCGGAACACCAGCAACTCGCGCTGCGGGCCAAGAATTTGTTGCGCGATTTGGCGCGCATCAGCGTCGAAATGGCGCAAACCGTGGTCGGCGAGGACGAGAACGGCCAGACCCTGCCGGCGTGGTTCCTGGTCGAGGTCGCGCGGGATCTGCCGCGCCTGGCCGAACGCCGCCGGGGTGGACCGTGAAGCGACGCAAGGCGGCGGAAACCGCGGCGCGACGCGGATTCCTGGAAGGGCGGACCTTGGCGGGGCAACCGCCGCTGGACGCGATTGCGCAGACCGTCCACGTCGCCTTCGACGACAAACACCGTTGGGTCGGTCCCCAAGGTTGGCTGGTGTTGACGGCGGATGGCACGATCTGGGTTCATCCCAAGCGCCAGGCGCCGCCAGCCGAATGGGCGCGAGTGCTGGCGCTGGCTTATGTCTGCCTGGGATTCGGTCTGGTCCGTCCCCGCGAACCCCAGGCTCCGTGGGAAATCGCCAGCCTGCTGGTGGCCGAACGCTTCTGCCAGGAAATCGGCATCGGCGCGACTCCGGAGAGCCTGCTACATCCCGACGTCGAGATTCCGACCCAGGGCGAGGAGACGTTGTTTGGCCTGCTGACCGCCGACGGTTGCGACCCCGCGCTGCTGGCCTGGCGCGAGGCGTTGTGCGGCAGGACGAAAACGGTGTTTTGCCCCGCCGACGCTTCGATGACACGCTATCGTCAGCCGCCCGACTGGAAGACGCTGCTGGCCGAGGGCATCAGTCGCGGGGTGAGCCAGGCCATCGAACGGGCCGGCGGACTGATCACCACGCCCACCGGTCCCGCCCGGCTGCCCACCGCCGCCGAAAAGGCCCGCCGCCGGCTGACCAGCCATTACCCCCTGCTGGGCGCGCTGGCGGTGGATTTCGCCCTGAGCGAGGACCGCCGGCTGTGCCAGTTGCACGACATTCGGGTGGCCGCCATCGACGTGGGCAACCGGACGATCTGGATCAACCCGACCGCTGGGTTGAACGACGCCGAATGCCTGTTCGTCCTGACGCACGAGTTGCTGCACGCCGGCTTGAACCACGCTTCCCGCCGGCGCGGCCGCGACCCTTTTTTATGGAACGCCGCCTGCGATTTCGTCATCAACGGCTGGCTGATGGAAATGGGGATTGGGCAACCGCCGACCCTGGGATTGCTGCACGATCCGCAACTGGCCGGCTGTTCCGCCGAGGAGATTTACGACCAGTTGGCGCGCGACCTGCGCCGCGCCCGCAAGCTGGCCACCTTGCGCGGACCGGGCGCTCCCGACCTGATCGGCGAGGATCAGAGCCGGGGTTTCGTGGACGCCGAGGCCTACTGCCGCCGCGCCTTGTGGCAAGGGCTGGAACGCAGTCTGATGAGCGGCTGGCGGGGCACCCTGCCGGCCGGTCTGATTGAGGAAATCCGCAGCCTGGCCCAGCCGCCGATTCCCTGGGATGTCCGGCTGGCCTACTGGTTCGACGAACAATTCCCGCCGCCCGAACGGCGGCGCAGCTATGCCCGGCCCTCGCGCCGACAGTCGAGCACGCCGGACATTCCCCGGCCGTCGATCATTCCGCCGCCGGAGGAGGAACGGCGGGCCCGCGTCTTCGGCGTGGTGCTGGACACCTCCGGTTCGATGGAACCCCGGTTGCTGGGCAAGGCGCTCGGCGCCATCGCCAGTTACGCGCAGGCGCGGGAGGTGTTCGCGGTACGGCTGATCTATTGCGATGCGACCGCCTACGACGCCGGCTGGCTACCGCCCGAGGCGCTGTTGGAGCGGGTCGCGGTCAAGGGCCGGGGCGGGACCGTGTTGCAATCCGGGGTGGATTGCCTGCGGGAAGCGGCGCGGCGCAACGACTTTCCACCCCGGGGACCGGTGCTGTTGATCACCGACGGCTATTGCGAGGACCGGCTCGACATTGCCTTCGATCACGCCTTTCTGACGCCGGAAGGCCATTCCCTGCCGTTTACGCCGCGCGGGGAAGTGTTCTGGCTGCGGTGAAGCCAGCCGTTCGGCGAACTATTACTGGAGTCCCCCGCGATGGAATTTCCCTATGGCTTGAGCGATTTCGGCACCCTCATCCGCGAAGGCTACTTCTACCAGGATCGGACCGACCGGATTCCGCAACTCGAAAAGGCCGGGCGGCAACTGATCTTCATCCGTCCCCGCCGCTTCGGCAAAAGCCTGCTGCTGTCGATGCTGGAGCACTATTACGACGTGAACCGGGCCGCGCACTTCGAAGCGCTGTTCGGCAACTTGGCCATCGGTCACAACCCCACGCCCCGGCATAACCAGTACTTTGTGATGAAATGGGATTTCTCGCTGGTGAAGGCGCAGGGCGAGTTGAAGCAGATCGAGGCGGCGTTGCATCAGCATCTCAATGACCGGATCGCGCAATTCGCCGTAGATTATGAGACCTACCTGACCCGGTCTATTGTAATTCGCCCGGACAACGCCATTTCCTCGCTGGAATCGTTGCTCACCGCGACAAGCGCGACTCCCCATAAAATCTATCTGCTGATCGACGAATACGACAACTTCGCCAACGACGTGCTGATGGCGCGGCAGCAGGATTACGAAGCCCTGCTCTATGGCGAAGGGTTGCTCAAGACCGTGTTCAAGGCGGTGAAGGCTGCCGCCAGTGGGCGTGGGGTAGATCGCGTCTTCATCACCGGCGTGTCGCCGGTAGTGCTCAGCGACATGACCAGCGGCTACAACGTCGGGGAGAACATCTACCTGGAACCGGCATTCAACGACCTGTGCGGCTTTACCGAGGTGGAAATCGCTACCGTACTGGGGCGGCTGGCTGGGGAAGGCGCGGTCTGGTCCCCCGCCGAGGCGCTCGACACTATGCGAACCTTCTATAACGGTTACCGGTTCAGCGCCAAGACCGGGGAGAGTATTTACAATCCCACCCTAAGCCTGTACTTCCTGAAACACCTGCAAAACCATGCCGAATATCCCGATCCGCTGCTGGACGAAAACCTGGCGATGGATCGCAACAAGTTATTGTATATCTCCCGGCTACCCCATGGCGAAGACGTCTTAATCAAAGCCTTGAGCAGTGACCGCGCCCTGACGATTCCACAACTGGCCCGACGGTTTGGAGTGCAGGACATACTGAACACGGTCAAGGATCAACCCTTCATGACGTCCCTGCTGTATTACTTTGGCATCCTCACTTGGGTGGGTCTGACCCCTTTTCACGAAGGTGTGTTCAAAATCCCGAATCTGGTGGCCAAGGCATTATATGTGGAACGGTTGCAGGAAATCTGGCTGCCGGGCTATGAAGATCAGGAGCACGCGCGCGATGTCAGCAAACGCTTCTGTCAGACCGGCGATCTCCAGCCGCTGTGTGATTTCATCGAAACCCGCTATTTCCCGGTGCTCTCCAATCGGGACTATCGCTGGACCAACGAACTGCTGGTCAAGATGGCTTTCCTGACCCTGCTGTTCAACGACCGCCTGTACATGATGGTCTCGGAACTCGAAGCAGATCACGGCTACGTGGATCTGAGCCTGATCGTGCGGCCCGACATGCGGCGGTTTCGGGCGCTCGATCTGGTGCTGGAGTTCAAATACCTGGGGCTCAAGGAACTGGGACTGTCCGGGGAAAAGGTTCGCGCGAAAACCCGCGAGGAGTTGGCAGTCCTGCCAGCGGTGGCGGCGAAACTGGACGAGGCCGATGAACAGGCCCGGCGCTATGGCGCAGCGTTGCGAGACCGCTATCGCCCGGCCGACCCGCGCGCCTTCGCCGTCGTGGCGCTGGGCGCGGAGCGGCTGGTCTGGCGAGCGGTGGAGTGAGTGTTCGCCAGCGGGCGAGACGGCAAACCGGCGCCCCGCTCACTCGTGTCGCAACGCCTCGACCGGCTTGAGCAACGCTGCCTTGCGGGCGGGATAAAAACCGAAAAACACCCCCGTGCTGGCCGCGAACAAAAAAGAGAGCGCAATCGACTCGCTGGTGACGATCACCGCCATCTCCGCCAGTTCGCTAACCAACTGGGAACCGCCCATCCCCAGCAAGATCCCGATCAGCCCGCCCAAGACGCACAGCAACAACGCTTCCAGCAGAAACTGCAACAGAATATCGCGGCGACGGGCGCCAATCGCCATCCGAATGCCGATTTCGCGCGTGCGTTCCGTCACCGACACCAGCATGATGTTCATGATGCCAATACCGCCCACCAGCAGCGATACCGAGGCAATCGCGCCCAACAGGACCGTCATCGCTCGCGCCGACTGGGCGGCGGTTTCCGCCACCGCCGTCAAGTCGCGGATGGTGAAATCGTTTTCCACACCTTTGGCCAGCCGGTGGCGACTGCGCAACAATTGTTCAATGTCCGCCTCGGCGTCCTCCATCAACTCGGCCGAACGGGCCTGGATGGTAATGAACCGCACGGCGCCGGGAAACGGATTACCGAACAACTTGGTTTGAGCGGTGTTGATCGGCACCATCACGATATCGTCCTGATCGCGCCCATCGAGCGATTGACCCTTGCGCTCCAGAACGCCAACGACGCGAAACGGCAGGCTTTTGATCCGGATCGTTCGATTGAGCGGATCCTGATCGCCAAACAGGCTTCGGGCCACTTGCTGGCCAATCAGCGCCACTCGCGTGCCGCGCCGCACGTCGGTAAGGGTAAAGGGCTGGCCGGACTCCAGATTCCAGGAACGCACCAGCAAGTAATCCGGGGTGACGCCGTAGACCGCGGTATTCCAGTTGCGAGGGCCATGCACCAATTGCGCCCCGCCGTAGAACACCGGCGCCACCGCGCTCAACGCGGACAGTTGCGCCATCGCCTCCGCATCCTTCAAGGTCAGGGTCGACGCCGTGCCGGCGCCGAACCGGAACCCGCCGCTACTGCTGGCGCCGGGTGACACCAGCAACAAATCGCTGCCCATGGCGTTGATCGCCTGGGTCACCGTACCGCGCGCGCCCTCCCCCACCGCCAGCATCAGCACCACCGCCCCCACGCCGATGATCATGCCCAACATGGTCAGAGCCGTGCGGAGCCGATTGGCGCCCAACGCCCGCCACGCTTCGGCGGGAGCGGCATGCCAGCTCATACGTTGACCTCGCCGTCATGAACAATCCGCCCGTCCTTGAACCGCACCAGCCGCCGGGCGTACCGGGCTACATCGGGTTCGTGGGTCACCAACAGCAAGGTGATGCCCTGTTCGACATTCAACCGGCGGAACAACGCCATGATCTCCTCGCTGGTCTGGGTATCGAGATTGCCGGTTGGCTCATCCGCCAAGATCAGCGGCGGGCGATTGGCCAAGGCGCGGGCAATCGCCACGCGCTGCTGTTGACCGCCGGACAACTGATTGGGCCGGGCGTCGGCGCGGTGTCCCAAACTGACCTGCTCCAGCAATTCCCGCGCCCGCCGTTGCCGCTCGGCCTTGCCGACGCCGGCGTACAACAGCGGCAACGCCACATTTTCGGCGACGGTGGCGCGTTGCAGAAGATTGAACCCTTGAAAGACAAAGCCGATCCAGCGGTTGCGCATATTCGCCAACTGGTTGGGATTCAACGCCGCCACCGCTTGCCCCGCCAGTCGATAATCGCCGGCATTTGGGGTATCGAGGCCGCCGAGAATGTTCAACAGGGTGGACTTGCCCGAACCGGACGGTCCCATCAGCGCCACGAACTCGCCGGCCGCGATCGCGAGATGAACATCGCGCAGGACCGGGGTCGCGCCGCCGCCCGCCAGCGGATAATCCTTGCACAGGCCGGTCACCTGAATCAGCGGCGCCGATGCATCGCGCGCTCCAGCCGGGGGCGCCGCGACGCAAGGCGCTGATGGAGTGAGCGACGCCATCCCCTACATCCTGATCCGGGGACCACGGCTACCGCTGTCACCGCCACCCTCTTCCCGGTCGCGCCGGCGTCTTTCTCGAGTGACGACCTCGTCGCCGGGTTTCAAATCGCCCTCCACGATTTCGGTTAGCGTATTGTCGGTGACTCCGACTTCGACGACGACCGGTTTGAGCTTGCCCTGAGCATCCAGCCGGTAGACCTGGGTCTTGCGGTCCTTGGCCGCTGGGCGGGAACCGCGTTCATCATTATTATCGCGGCGGGGCTGAAAACTCAGGGCCGCGTTCGGTACGCGCAATACATTCTTGCGTTCGCCGGTCGTCACGCTGACATAGGCGGTCATCCCCGGCAACAGTCGCTCGTCCTTGTTATCCACATCCACCACCACGTTATAGGTCACCACGTTCTGTTGAATGGTCGGACCCAGGCGGACCTGGCGGATGCGCCCCTGGAATCGCTGGTCGGGATAGGCATCGACGGTAAAGGTCACCGCCATATCGGGTTTGAGCATCCCGACATCGGCTTCGGCAATGCTGGTGTTGATCTGCATTTGCCGGAGGTCCTGAGCGATCTGAAACAGGGTCGGAGTCTGAAAACTGGCGGCGACCGTTTGCCCGATATCGACGCTGCGGGCAACGACCACGCCGGAAATGGGCGAGCGGATCACACTGTTGCGCAAGTTGATCGAGTCGCGCTCCAATTGGGCCTCGGCTAACTTAAGTTGCCCTCCCTTCTCGTTCACCTGCTGGCGGGCTTCGTCCAGTTCGTCCTTGGAGACCAGGTTTTTACTCTGAAGCACAGCCATCCGGTTGATTCTAATCCGCGCCAACTCCAGCGCCGCCTGGGCGATGACGACATTGGCCTCGCTTTTCTTGACCTCGGCCTTGAACAGGGCGGGATCGAGTTCCGCCAGCACTTGGTCTTCCTTGACGTGATCGTTAAAGTCGGCAACCAGTTTCCGCACCGTGCCGGAGACTTGCGTGCCGACGCTGACCAGTACCACCGGATTGAGGGTGCCATTCGCGGTCACGATTTGAACGATGTCGCCGCGATCCACGGCTTGGGTGCGATAGCGTTCAGGAGATTGGGTCTTTTCGCCCGGCCAGTAGGCGAACGCCACCACCCCCCCAATCATTATCAAGCTGGCCATCATTAAAGCGGTCTTGGAGAGCGCCATCGGTGTTTTGTCCCGCTGAGAAACAAACAACCCCGCAGCTTGGCCGCGGGGTATATGAGTGGCATTCCTGAATTTGGTGGCCATTACCCAATGGGCAAGGTCGATCCGAGGTTCCTTGCTGTTTTCGGCAACGTTGCCACCTCCCATCATTGCGCTGCTATCACCGCCTGTCCCTAACACAACGCGCTTCGGATCATTCAACCCTTGGAGATTAAAAACCGGACAGTCGATTACAGGGATCGGCTACCCAGGCAAACTCCACCATGAAACAGCATCCTCAACGAGAATAGGCATCAACCCGCTCACAACTGCCACCGCGCTCGATTCTCTCCGGAATACATTCACAGGGGGCACCTGGACTTTCTCTCAAGCAGCGAAGTTTTGCCTTGGAACAGGCTTCTTCCCGGGCCGTGCCACCCATTTCATTACCCGAAGGATAGGACTGACTGCGCGCGGTAAACCGATAACCGTTATTCCGATTCACGGCGGTGCAGATCTGACGCACCATCCTCTCACTTCTATCAGGATAATAATCGCGACCATAGCCTTGAGCCAACAGATCGTTTACGGTAACTCCCACCTGCTGGGTATCTTGATAAGATGGCGGCACTGTGGATGCGGACGCATGGGTCGAAAAAACGAGTACTGAAAAAGCCACCAAAGATATTACAGATATTACTGACTTACGCATAAACATCCTCCTCGAAGTAAAATTGAGCACCTGTGTGCCCGTTGAACGGATTTCATTGGAAATTTTCAGAGTTGTTCAAGTATTTTCACGGAGTTGGCGCCTTTGCGGCGAACCTCGCCCTTCCAAGCCGGCCATTAGAAACGGATCAATGATCATTTAAAAACATACCATGCTAGTTACTGGGCACCGTTTGGCTGGCCCGACCAGAATCATTGAACAACTCGACTGTTCGGATTTATGCAAAAAAAATTATTGTAGTCAAGAGAGTCTTGAAAAAATTGCCCGTAAAACCGGTCAAAACAACTTAACTGAAAACTCGAAAACAACCTTTGTCACTCGCGGCCAGTCACCGGATTTCCAAGGCAATTGGTCGCGGGACCCATGGCTGCGACCCATGGGAACTGGAAACTGGTCGCGGCTGCATCGCGGGCCCCAGCACGTGGCCCGACAGGTGATGGTTGCAGCCTCCTGGTGGGGTGTTTGGTTTGCCCATCGCCATAAACCCATCGAGTTGCGACGAAGGCAGCGGCCCCATAACGGCCCCGGAACCGCCCAAGCGATGACGTTGTCCCGAAGCCCGCTGCCGCCGCGCGGCGCGCTTGCCACCCCACTCAAAGGAAGTAGGGGCTACACATTCCAGCCGCACCTCGCCGCTTCTAACCAAGCCATTTGTTCGGAGTCCTCAGTGTACAGGACGAGTAGGCTCATGGGTCGGGATTAGAACCGTTGCTAACCTGGGTTACCGTGTTTGAAGGGCATAGGGGCAATTTTCGATGTAGATACCCTGGCCCTCCCAAAATCTTGCGTGCCACCTTACAGGAATACCTTGTTGGATGATGGGCATCAAAGGTGTCAAATCAGCAACTTGTGTATAAGAGATGTCGAGTTGTTGCAGATCAACCATTCCAGCCAACGAAGATAGATCGGCAACTTTTGTATTAGCGACATGCAGTATTCGCAAACGGATCAACGCAGCCAGGGGAGATAAATCAGTAATTTGCGTACTGGAGAGAAGGAGCCTGTGCAAATTGGTGAGCCTAGCCAGAGGATGCAGGTCGGCAACTTGCGTTTTCCAAGCATCAAGTTGTTGCAACTTGGTTAGCTGGGCTAGTGGAGATAAATCGGCAACTTGCGTTTTCGAGATAAAAAGTAATTCCAGATTGGTTAGCTCAGCCAAGGGAGATAAATCAGTAATCGGTGTGGAGGCAGCTAAAATTTCTTGTAGATTGGTCAGGTTAGCCAAGGGGGATAGGTCAGCGATTTGGGTATCTGAAATAAACAGAGTTTCTAGCCAAACCAATTCTCCAATTTCCTCTGGTAATTCAGTTAATGCGCACTTCGTAAGGTCCAGAGAATTTGCCCGGTTCTTTTTATTTTCAGCGATGCGTTTCAAAGCTAGTTCGGTCATTACTGTATTCCATGAAATTGTTATCATTGGCGACCCTTGGCCATTACAGAGAATCGGTTTAAAGCCTTGGGGTTAGAGCATCCCTGCCATAGTCTATCCGATTAGCAGCATATCTTTCACCGCAAGCCAAGCATCAAGCGGGCGTCTCAGGATTTCTTCCAAACTTGCCAGGCCCCGATGATGCCCTTATAGGCGTAGGAGCCTGGCAGCCAGTAATAGCACGATTTCGTCTCGATGCTCGCCTGCTTCGACCCTGTCCAGTTCGGATCAATGTAGGTGACCTTGGACCTGTCCTTGATCGTGCCGACCTCGTCCCAGTCCAGGTCATTGTCGATTTGGACCCCAGTCACCACGACCACATGGAAAAAATTATCCCAATTCCCGGCCACCCAGATCGGACTCGGATACGACAGTAGCCGTTTTAAATCCTGGGTCGTCCATGGTTGACCCACGCCATGAGCCTCCAATCCCAGCGCGGAAGCGGACTTGCGAAAATCCTTGCCCTTGAGGCCGGTCGCGCAGGCATCGTCCCAGTTGACACCGGCCGCCACCAGCTTTTCCTTGATCGGGGCGGGCGGAAAGTTCCCTTTGTAATCGCCAAGTTGGCCGGTGCCATAGCCTTTCCATTGCATCATCATCTGATAGCAGGTGAACCAACAGGTCTGGCTGGTTTCCTGAGGAATCGCCGTCATTTGTTTCATATCGATCTTCACAACTTCAAGCGCGCCCATGGCAGCCCCCCGATAGCGCAAATCAAATAAGAGACCCGCCCGCCATGAAGGCGAACAGGTCCGTTTGAGTAAAACCTACCCTTGGTCCTCCCAAACCGAAGGAGGATTAACAGGAGGATATTCTACTTTTTCCGCGCTGGCGGCAAATCGGTGCAGACCCCCTCAAACACTTCCGCCGCCATCCCGACCGATTCGCCCAGGGTCGGATGCGGGTGAATGGTCAGGCCGATGTCGGCGGGGTCGCAGCCCATCTCGATGGCAAGCACAACCTCGCTGATCAAATCGCCGGCGTGGGTGCCGACGATGCCGCCACCGACGATCCGATGGGTCTCTTCGTCGAAGATCAACTTGGTGAAACCTTCGTCGCGGCCGTTGGCGATGGCGCGGCCGGACGCGGCCCACGGGAACTTGCTCACGCCCACTTTGACGCCCTGCTGTTTCGCCTCTGCTTCGGTCAGCCCCACCCAAGCGACTTCCGGGTCGGTGTAGGCCACGCCGGGAATCACCTTGGCGTCGAAGAAACTCTTTTGCCCGGCGGCCACTTCGGCGGCGACGTGACCCTCGTGCACCGCCTTGTGCGCCAGCATCGGCTGGCCGACGATGTCACCGATGGCGAAGATGTGCGGGACGTTGGTCCGCATCTGCCGGTCCACCGGGATGAAACCCCGGTCGGTGACCGTCACGCCCGCCTTCTCCGCTCCAATCTTCTTGCCATTGGGCGAACGGCCCGCCGACTGCAGGATCATGTCGTACAGTTGCGGTTCGGCCGGAGCGTTGTCGCCCTCGAAGGTCACCAGCAGTCCTTCCGCCCTGGCCTCGACCGCGACCGTCCTGGTTTTGAGCATGATCTTGTCGAAGCGGCGGGCGTTCATTTTCTCCCAAACCTTGACCAAATCCCGATCCGGTCCCTGCATCACCGCGTCAAGCATCTCGACCACTTCGATCCGCGCGCCCAGCGTCGAATAGACCGTCGCCATTTCCAGGCCGATGATGCCGCCGCCGATCACCAGCAATCGCTTGGGGATGAAGCGCAATTCCAGCGCGCTGGTGGAGTCCACGATGCGCGGGTCGTCTGGGATGAAGGGCAGATGCACGGCGGCGCTGCCGGCGGCGATGATGCACTTCTGGAAACGGATGATCTTCTTCTCGCCGGTCTTGTCCTGCCCGTTGCCAGTGGTCAGTTCGACTTCGAGATGGTTGGGATCGAGAAAATGGCCGTAACCGCGCACGGTTTCCACCTTGCGAGCCTTAGCCATCCCGGTGAGGCCGCCGGTGAGCTTGCCCACCACCTTGCCCTTGTGGGCGCGCAGCTTGTCCAGATCGATGGTCGGTTGGCCGAAGCTCACGCCAAGATCGGCGAAGTGCGCGACCTCGTCCATGACAGCGGCAACGTGCAACAGCGCCTTGGACGGGATGCAGCCGACGTTGAGGCAAACCCCGCCCAAGGTCGGGTAGCGTTCCACCAGCACGGTCTTCATGCCCAGATCGGCGGCGCGGAACGCGGCGCTGTAGCCGCCCGGACCCGCGCCCAGCACCAGCATTTCGCATTCCAGGTCCACCGAGCCGGAATAGGCGCCGACGGCGGGCGCGACGGGCGGCGCTGGAGGCGGCGGTGGGGACGCCTTGCTCCCCTCGCCCTTCGGGAAAGGGGTCGGGAGCGAGGGCTGCTGCCCCGCTGCTTCCAGCAACAACACCAGATCACCTTCCGATACCTTGTCGCCGACCTTGATCTTCACCTCCCTGACCACACCGGCGACTGGCGCGGGCACTTCCATGGACGCCTTGTCGCTTTCCAGCACGATCAGCGAATCTTCCGGGGCGATAGTGTCGCCCGGCTTGACCAGCACCTCGATGACGTCCACGCCCTTGAAGTCGCCGATGTCTGGTATTTTGATTTCCATCAGACTCATGAGCAGCGGCCTCCCTCAAAGCAGCACGCGGCGGAAATCCGCCAGCAGTTGGGCCAGATAGACGTTGAACCGGGTCGCCAGCGCGCCGTCGATCACCCGATGATCGGCGGACAGCGACAGCGGCAGGATCAGGCGCGGCGCGAACTGCTTGCCGTCCCAGACCGGCTTCATCACCGATTTGTTGGCCCCCAGGATCGCCACTTCCGGGGCGTTGATGATCGGCGAGAAAGAGGTACCACCGATGCCGCCAACCGAAGAGATGGTGAAGCAAGCGCCCTGCATCTCGGCCGGGCCGAGCTTGCCGTCGCGCGCTTTCTTGGCGAGTTCGCCGGTTTCCCTGGCGATATCGAAAACGCCCTTCTGGTCGGCGTCCTTCACCACCGGCACCACCAGGCCGTTGGGCGTGTCGGCGGCAAAAGCGATGTGGTAGTACTGCTTGTAAATCAGATTCTCGCCGTCGAGCGAGGCGTTGAATTCGGGGAATTGCTGCAACGCCCGAACGCACGCCTTGATCATGAAGGCCAGCATGGTCAGCTTGACTCCGCCGTTCTTTTCGCCTTCCTTGTTGATTTGCAAGCGGAAGGCTTCCAAATCGGTGATGTCGGCGTCCTCGTGGTAGGTCACTGCCGGGATCATCACCCAGTTGCGGGCGAGGTTGGCGCCCGACAGTTTCTTGATCCGCGACAGCGGCTTGACCTCCACCGGGCCGAACTTGGCGAAATCCACCGTCGGCCAGGGCAACAGATTCAGCGCCCCGCCGCCAGACACGCCACCGGAGACACCGCCAGCCGCCGCTGGGGCGAGCGCGCCCGCCATGACCTGTTTGACGAAGCCCTGCACGTCTTCCTTGAGAATCCGTCCCTTGGGGCCGGAGCCCTTGGTCAGCCGGGTGAGGTCGACGCCCAGTTCGCGAGCGAAGCGCCGCACCGAGGGGCTGGCGTGGACCTTGGCGAAGCTGGACGCGGAAGCTTCGCCGACGGGCGGTGGTGGCGGCGCCTTGATCGGCGGTGGCGGCGGGGCGCTCGCCGGCTTGGGCGCGCGCGGCGCGAGGGTGACGGCGCTGAGCGTGTCGGGCAGTTGCGGCTTGGCGGTCGCGTCGGCTGCCCCAGCGCGCAAGACCAGGATCAAATCGCCCTGCGAAACCTGGTCGCCCACCTTGACTTCGACGCTCTGCACCGTGCCGGCGAAGGGCGAAGGCACTTCCATGCTGGCCTTGTCGCTTTCCAGCACGATCAGCGAGGTGTCGATCTCGACGTGATCGCCCGGCGCGACCAGGATTTCGATGATCGGCACGTTCTTGAAGTCGCCGATGTCGGGTACGCGCACCTCGCGCGCTTCGCCGACAACGCTGGCGACCGCGATTTCTCCAGCGGCCGACGGGCGTTCCGGGGCCGACACGCTTTCGGCCACGTCCAGGTACAGGATCGGATCGCCCTGGGAAACCTTGTCGCCGGCCTTGATCTTGATTTCGCGGACCACGCCGGCCAGCGGCGAGGGTACTTCCATGCTGGCCTTGTCGCTTTCCAGAATGATCAGCGGCGTATCGACATCGACGGTGTCGCCCACCGCGACCGTGACTTCGATGACGTCCACGTTTTTGAAATCGCCGATGTCCGGCACATGAATTTCTTTGATGATGCTCACGAGAAATTCCTCCTTGGCCGGCGCTTAAACGGTGATGGGATTGGGCTTGTCGGCGTCGATGCCGTACTTCTTGATGGCCTCTTGGACCTTGGCGACGGGTAGCGCCCCTTCCTCCGCCAGCAGCTTCAGAGCCGCGACCACGACGAAGTGCCGATCCACTTCGAAATGCTGGCGCAGCTTGGCGCGGGTGTCACTACGGCCAAAGCCGTCGGTGCCCAGCACGAGATAATGCCGGTGAATGAAGGGCCGCAGTTGCTCGGCGTACATCCGCATGTAGTCGGTGGCGGCCACCACCGGGCCGGGATGCCCTTCAAGACAGGCGGTGACGTAGGGCACGCGCGGCGGCTGCTCGGGATGCAGCAGGTTCCAGCGCATCGCGTCCTGCCCGTCGCGCGCCAGTGGGTTGATGCCGGGCGCCGACCAGATGTCGGCGCTCACCTGCCAGTCGTCGCGCAGCAGGTCGGCGGCGGCGATCACTTCGTTCAGGATCGCGCCGCAGCCGAGCAGTTGCACGCGGTGACCGTCACCTTCGCCCTTCCTGAATAGGTACATGCCCTTGAGAATGCCATCCCGCGCCCCTTCCGGCATGGCGGGATGGTGATAGTTCTCGTTCAGGGTGGTGATGTAGTAGAAGACGTGTTCTTGCTCCTGCACCATCCGCCGCAGGCCATCCTGCACGATTACCGCTAACTCGTAGGCGAAGGTCGGATCGTAGGACACGCAGTTGGGGATGAACTGGGCGAAAATCTGGCTGTGGCCGTCCTGGTGTTGCAGTCCCTCGCCGGCCAGGGTGGTGCGGCCGGAGGTGCCGCCGATCAGGAAGCCGCGCGCTTGCAGGTCGCCGGCGGCCCAGGCCAGATCGCCGATGCGCTGGAAGCCGAACATCGAGTAGTAGATGTAGAACGGGATCATGTTGATGCCGTGGTTGGCGTAGGCGGTGCCGGCCGCCAGCCAGGACGACATGGCACCGGCCTCGTTGATGCCCTCCTGCAAAATCTGACCCTTCTTGTCTTCCTTGTAGAACATCAACTGGTCGGCGTCCTGCGGCTCGTACAACTGGCCGCGCGGCGAGTAGATGCCGATCTGCCGGAACATGCCTTCCATGCCGAAGGTGCGGGCCTCGTCGGCGACGATGGGCACCACGTAGCGGCCGACGATCTTGTCGCGGGCCACTTGGGTGAGGATGCGGACGAACGCCATGGTGGTGGACATGTCGCGGTCGCCGGTGTCCTGCAACAGCGCGTCGAAGGCGGCCAGCGGCGGCACGGTCAGCGGTTCGGCTTTGCGGCGGCGCTGCGGCAGGTAGCCGCCCAGCGCGGCGCGACGCTGTTGCAGGTACTTGATTTCGGGGCTGTCATCCGCTGGCCGGTAGAACGGCATGGTTTCGAGCTGGTCTTCGGAAATCGGGATGTGGAAGCGGTCGCGGAAATCCTTGAGCGCCTGTTCGCCCATTTTCTTTTGCGAGTGGGTGATGTTCTTGCCCTCGCCCGCCACACCCATGCCGTAGCCCTTGACGGTCTTGGCCAGGATCACGGTCGGCTGGCCCTGATGTTTCACCGCCGCCGCGTAGGCCGCGTAAATCTTGTGCGGATCGTGGCCGCCCCGGTTCAGCCGCCAGATGTCCTCGTCGGACAGGTGGCTGACCATCTGCTTGAGTTCGGGATATTTGCCGAAGAAATGCTCGCGGGTGTAGGCGCCGCCCTTGGCCTTGAAGTTCTGGTACTCGCCGTCCACGCATTCTTCCATCAGCTTGAGCAGCAATCCCTTCTTGTCGGCGGCGAACAGCGGGTCCCAATACGAGCCCCAAAGGACCTTGATGACGTTCCAGCCGGTGCCCCGGAAATCGCCTTCCAGTTCCTGGATGATCTTGCCGTTGCCGCGCACCGGCCCGTCCAACCGTTGCAGGTTGCAATTGATCACGAAGATCAGGTTGTCGAGATTCTCGCGGGCGGCCAAGGCGATGGCGCCCAGCGATTCCGGCTCGTCCATTTCGCCGTCGCCGCAGAAGCACCACACCTTGCGGCCCTCGGTGTTGGCCAGACCCCGGTTGTGCAGATACTTCATGAAGCGGGCCTGATAGATCGCCTGGATCGGACCGAGGCCCATCGACACGGTCGGGAACTGCCAGAAATCCGGCATCAGCCAGGGGTGGGGGTAGGAGGACAGGCCGTTGCCGTCCACTTCCTGGCGGAAGTTGTTCAACTGTTCCTCGGTGATGCGCCCTTCCAGGTAGGCGCGGGCGTAGATACCCGGCGCGGAGTGGCCCTGGATGAACACCAGATCGCCGCCGTGCTCGGCGCTGGGCGCGTGCCAGAAGTGGTTGAAGCCGACATCGTACAGGGTGGCGCTGGAGGCGAAACTGGCGATGTGGCCACCCAGTTCCGAAGTGATGCGGTTGGCCTTGACCACCATCGCCAGCGCGTTCCAGCGAATCAGCGAGCGGATCTTCCATTCCATGCCGGGATCGCCGGGGGTGTATTCCTCCTGATCGACCGGGATGGTGTTCAGATACGGGGTGTTGGCGCTGTAGGGCATGTGGACCCCGGCGGCGCGGGCCTTGCTCTGCAATTGGCCGAGCAGGTGATGCGCGCGCTGAAGCCCTTCCGCTTCAAGAACCGCTTCGAGGGCGTCCAACCACTCTTGCGTTTCCTGCGGGTCCGGGTCGCTGTAATTCTCGATGGTCATGATCGATCCTGTATGTATTTGAAGGTATGTCGTTGTACTGGACTCCCTGCCCGCGCGCGGCGCGGATGGAGTCGATGCCGGTGGGATGGCCACCCCGACGAGGGGGTAAAATGCTCTTAAAATATAGACCGGCCGCCGGAAAAAATATCCGACTTTGGGAATAGGATATCGACATAAGGGCGTTTCGCGCTCGGCGCGCGATTGCGGCAAGCTTGTCGTGCGTCATCCTCACGGATCGGCGGCTAGACTGTCTCGGAATTCGACCACCGAGATGTTCCCCATGCTCGTTCTTCCCTTGTCCGTCTATCGGCTGGAATTCGTCGCCCTGGACGCCATGCGTCTGCCGGCCTACGCCGGCTCGGCCTGGCGCGGCGCGTTCGGCCACGCGCTGAAGCGGCTGGTCTGCGTCACCCGCGAGCCGGCCTGCCCGCCCTGCCTGCTGTATCGCTCCTGCGTATATCCCTACCTGTTCGAGACCCCGCCCGATCCCACCGTCGGCAAGCTGCGCAAATATCCGGCCGCGCCGCATCCCTACCTGTTGCGGCCGGGGCCGGGCGGCGTTCACCCGGCCGGCGCGACCGTTCATGTCGATGCCGTGCTGTTCGGGCACGGCAACCGGCATCTGCCCTACCTGCTGCACGCCTTCGACCGGGCCGGCCAGCGCGGCATCGGTCAGGGCGACGGCCGGTTGGAACTGGCTCGGGTCACGCAACAGACGCCGGAAGGCGATTGGCGGCCGATTTACCGACCCGGCGAATCCCTGCAACCCTTGCCGCCAACGGTTCCCGAGCCGCCGCCCTGCCCGGCGCGGCTGACGCTGGCGCTGGAAACGCCCCTGCGGTTGCGGCAAGCCGAGAAGTTGGTGGGGCCGGAGGCGTTCCGGTTCGGCGCCCTGTTCGCCAACCTGCTGCGGCGGATTTCGCTGCTGATGGCGTTCCACGCCGACGCGCCGCTGGAAACGGATTTCGCTGGATTGAGCCGGGCCGGCTGGGCGATCCGGCATCGGGCGGCGCGGTTGCGCTGGCACGAGTGGGTTCGCTATTCCTCCCGGCAGGACGCCTTGCTGCAAATGGGCGGGCTGGTCGGCGAGATCGAGCTGGACGACGCCGATTTGGAGCCGTTTTGGCCGTATCTGTGGCTGGGGCAATGGACCCACGCCGGCAAGGGCGCGGTGATGGGGCTGGGGCGGTATCGATTGATCGCGGATTGACCGGCAAGCTTGCCGGCCCGGCTTTTCTGTCCCTTCGGGTTTACTCTCACGGCGGTTGCACTACGCTAAACGGAGGACACCGCCATGAACCCGGACCGTTATCCCCGCCGCATCCTGCTGTGCGTCGCCGGCCTGTCGCCGCAGATCGTCACCGAAACCGTGTACGCGCTGACGGTGATGAGTGAGCCGCGCTTTGTCCCCACCGAAATCCATCTGCTGACCACCGCCGAGGGCGCCGAGCGGGCGCGGCTGACCCTGCTGAGCGACGAGCCGGGCTGGTTTCACCGGCTACGCCAGGATTACGGCCTGCCGGAAATCCGTTTCACGCTCAACACCGTTCACATCCTGCGCGCCGCCGACGGTCGTCCGCTGGTGGACATTCTCAGCGAGGCCGACAACGAAGCCATCGCCGACGCCATCACCGCCAAAGTCCGAGAGTTGACCGCCGACCCGGATAGCGCGGTTCATGCGTCCATCGCCGGCGGGCGCAAGACCATGGGGTTTTATCTCGGTTACGCCCTGTCGCTGTTCGGCCGACCGCAGGACCGGCTGTCGCATGTGCTGGTGTCCAGCCCGTTCGAATCCAACCCCAATTTCTTCTACCCGACGCCGGTGGAGCGGGTGATTTTCAGCCATGGTCCCGACCAGCGACCGCTCGACGCCAGTTCCGCGCTTGTGACGCTGGCGGAAATTCCCTTCGTGCGCCTGCGCGACGGCTTGCAGGAGTCGCTGCTGCGCGACGGCGCGAGCTTCGGCGACGCGGTGCGCCAGGCCCAGCGCAATCTGGCCGCGCCCAGCCTGACGCTGGACGCCGCCACCTGTCGGGTCCGCTGCGGGGAGACGGTATTGCGGCTGACCCCGATCAGCTTCGCCTGGCTGGCCTGGTTCGCCCGGCGGACGCTGGCTGGCCTGCCGCCGTTGCACTGGAAGCGGATCGGTTCGGCGGAAGTGGAGGCGTTTTTGGCCGAGCACCAGGCGGCGCTGAACGATCCGCTGGCCGACGACCAGCATCCGCTGATCAGGACCCGGCGCACGGAGGGAATTTCCAAGGAGTTTTTCGAGGAGCGCACCAGCAAGCTCAAGCGGGAATTGAGCCGGGTGCTGGGCGAGCCGGCGGCGGCGCGCTATGCGCCCCGGCGCCAGGGAAACCAGCGACTGGCCGGCCATGCTTTGAACTTGGAACCCCACCGAATTCGGTTCGCGGATTTGGAGGGGAAGGAGTGAGGCGGCAAGCTTGCCGGGGCGGCGACAGTTGCAGGAAAAGATCTACTATCACCACCGTTTGACTGCCAGAGGAACTGGGATGAACGACCCACAAACCCTACATAATGCCGAACAACGGCTGCGCGCTTCGTGCCGGGTCGCCTTGGCCGGCCTGCTGCACGATCTTGGCAAACTGGCCGAACGCGCCGGTTTGACGGTGGATTCGTCCACGCTGGAAAAGAACGTCCACCAGTACAGTCCCTATCATCAAACTCATCCCCAAGATCGCGGTTGGTTCTCCCATAAACACGCCGCTTACACCGCGCTGGCTTTTGATCGAATTGAATTCTGGTTGCCCCAAGTGCGCGGAGAAACCGAAACGGTCCCGTTTGGAACCAGCATCGATGACTCCCTGATCAATGCTGCCGCCCGCCACCATCGGCCGGAAACCTGGTTGCAATGGGTTATCGCCACCGCCGACCGGGTGGCATCCGGCTTCGAGCGCAGCGAGTTTGAGAAGTACAACGCCGCGCCCGACGAAACCTCCTTCCGGAAAAATCACTACACCGCCCGCCTGCTGACGTTGTTCGAGCAAATCCGGCTGGATGACAGCGAGGAGCCGATGGTGTTCCAGCAGCGCTATCGGTTGAAACCGATGACACCAGCGGCATTGTTTCCGGTCCCCGCCACCGACTACGAGCATGACGACAAGGACCGTGCACGACAGGAATACGCCCGGTTGTGGGAAGGATTCGAGCAGGCGTTGGCCGAAATTCCCGCCTCGCACCGGGAAGCTCTGCCGCTGTGGCTGGATCACTTCGAGACCCTGTGGGCCTGCTACGCTTCCACCATTCCCTCGGCCACCGCTTTCAACGTCAAACCCGACGTGTCGCTGTACGACCATTCCAAGGCGGTTGCGGCGCTGGCGGTCGCGCTGTGGCGTTATCACCACGATCAAGGCCATGACCCGAAAACCGTCCGCCGCGCTTTGGCTGACCGCGCCGACTGGAATGAACAGAAATTCCTATTGATTCAGGGCGACTGCTTCGGCATTCAGGATTTCATCTTCGCCACTGGCGGCGAGACGCAAAAGCGCGCCGCCAAGTTGCTGCGTGGCCGCTCGTTCTATGTTTCGCTGCTGAGCGAATGCGCGGCGCTGCGGGTGCTGGAAGCGCTCGACCTGCCGGGAACCAGCCAGATCATCAATGCCGCCGGCAAGTTCCTGATCGTCGCCCCGAACACTCCGGAAACCATTGACAGACTGGCTAAGACGCAGCAGGAATTGGATGCCTGGTTCCTGACCCACTCTTGGGGACAGTCGGGCATCGGTTTGGCCTGGGAGCCGGCCTACTGCAACGACTTCCTGAAAGGCTCAAGCGGCCGGCGTCCGTTCGCGGATTTGATCAAGCGATTGTTCCAACGACTGGAGGAGATCAAGCTGCGACGCTTCGACCTGTGCGGAGCACAACCGCCTGCGCCGTTGTTCGCTGGCTACCTGGAGCAATTCAGCGCCCACGGTCAATGCCAGGTAGATGGCCGTTCGCCGGCCACGCGCCAGATTGCCGATGGCGTCTGGGTCAGCGCGCTGGCCGCCGATCAGATGGCTATCGGTCAATCCCTCACCCATCGCGACCGATTGCTGATCACCCGCGCCTCCCTGAGCGGTAAGGCGCTGAAATCCCTGGCGACGCCGATCTTCGGCTACCACATCGGCTTCACCGCCGAAGCTGCTGAAACCGGCTGGTTCGGCCCGGAAGCACGCGACGGCAACCTGCGGCGCTGTTGGGATATTTCGATGCCGGAAGCCCTGGAACAACCGCTGTGGAACGGCTGCGCCCGCCGGGCCATCAACGGCTACATTCCCCGTTTCGAGAGCGAGAACGCTTGGGAAAGTGACAAGTACAAGGGACTTCGGGACGAGGCCGATTTCGACCCGCAACCCGGCGAACCGAAAACCCTCAACCATCTGGCCTGCGAAGATCGATGGTCGAACGAACGGCAACGCTGGGTCGGCGTGGAGGCGCTGATGACGCTCAAGGGCGACGTGGACAACTTGGGGGCGATTTTTCAGCGTGGCTTGAGCGAACCCACTTTCGCCCGGATGGCGGCGCTGTCCCGGCAACTCAACGCTTTTTTTGCCGTTTACCTGCCAGCGTTGTGTCAAAGTCAGTCCGAGTTTCGCAATACCTACACCGTGTTCGCTGGCGGCGATGATTTCTTTCTAATCGGGCCGTGGCATTCGCAAATCCAGTTGGCGGCGCGGATGCGGCGGGAGTTCGCCCGCTATGTGGCCGGCAATCCCGGTATCACCTTTTCAGCGGGATTGACGATGACCAAGCCGGGGTTGCCCATTCGGGCCTTGGGCGAATTGGCCGAGGACGCACTGGAACACGCCAAGGACCATGAAACCGACCCGCTGCTGACTCCGGCGCTCAAGAACGCGGTTTGCTGCTTCGGCCAGACCGTCGGTTGGAGCATCTTTGCCGAATTGCTCAAGGGGCGCGATGAACTGGAACGACTGGCTCACGACCTGAAACTCAGCACCGGTTATCTCTATGGCCTGCTGCGTTTGATCGACATGGCCGAGAATCTGCGTTCCGGCCGCACGGATCAACGCGGCAAACGTGAAAAGCGGATGGAGAATGCGCTGTGGCATTCCCGCTTCGTTTATCGCACCCGCCGGTTGCTGGAACGGCAGAAAGGCATGGATGAAGCTGCCCGTCGCCGCTGGCAACAGGAAATCGCCGCCATCATTGCCAGCGGCATCGAACGATTCGCCGGCGCCTACCGAATTGCCCTTTTCGCTTACCTCTACCAACAACGGGATTGAGGGAGAACCGCACCATGCAAGAACCTCATCATGGAAATCCAAACCGTCCTTCCGCGACCGTAAGCACCCGGAGTTCCGCGTCCCGCGACTTTCGGGGTGGCTCCGGCGGCGATTACCGCGACCGCAACCGGGACGAGCCGACCCTCGACACCAGAAAGATTGTGTTCGCGCCGCTGGACGCTGATCTATTCAACGGCGTGGCCCGTCAGGTGGCGGAAACTATCAATGAGAACCGCAACGCCAACAAGCCCAGCCAGATCCGCAAGTTCTACGATGAGCTTTGCCTGTGGGAAACCAAGGTCAATCAGGAAGCGGAAAAGGCCGAGCGCTTCGCCGAATGTTTGCCCTTCATTCTCATGCTCAACGCCAAGGCCGCCTACGCCAAGGGCCGCAGGCTGGTGGATGCCAACTTCGTCAAGCTGATCGGCGACAGCCTCAAGCAGGTGAAAGACCCGGATACCTTGCGTCTCTGCAAGCTATTTTTTGAGGCATTTCTCGGTTTCTACAAAGAACTACGTCCAACCGACAAATAACCAGAAAGGTCCGACATGAAACTGACCCGCATCGCCAAGCTCACCGCTGAAATCGAGTTGTTGAGCGGCCTGCACATCGGCAGCGGCAACACCGAAATGCACATCGGCGGCACCGACAACCCGGTGATCAAGAATCCCATCACCCAGGAACCCTACATTCCCGGCTCCAGCCTCAAGGGCAAGATGCGCAGTCTGCTGGAATGGCGGGCCGGCGTGGTCGCGTTCACCGACGGCAAGCCGCTCGGCTTCGGCCACATCGTCCGGCTGGCCAACGACCAGGTCACGCAGGGTAAAACCATTCTCAAGCTGTTCGGCGGGGCACCGGAAGGCAGCAATCAGGATGAAAAACTGGTGGCGGAAATCGGCCCAACCCGGCTGGCGTTCTGGGATTGCGCGCTCGCCCGCGACTGGGTGACCGCCATGCGCGACAAGAACTTGCTGCTGACCGAAACCAAGATGGAAAACATGATCGACCGGATTCGCGGCGTGGCCGAGCATCCCCGCAACACCGAGCGGGTGCCGGCGAGCGCGGTGTTCGACTTCCAACTGACCCTCAAGGTTCACGACAGCGAGGACTTGTTGGATACCGTGCTGGCTGGGCTGCGGCTGCTGGAACTGGGCGGGCTGGGCGGTTCCGGTTCGCGCGGCTACGGCAAGCTGCGCTTCCGCAAGCTGGCGCTCGATGGGGACAGCCTGCAAGCGCGGCTGGAACAGATGCAACCCTGAGCATCTCCACCTGGAGCGCCGTCATGGACATGATCACGTTGCGGATTCGCCCGCTCTCGCCGTTCGGCACGCCGCCGCTCGGCGATACTCTGTTCGGGCAGTTGTGCTGGGCGATTCGCCATCAATCGGGCGAAGCACGGCTGCGGGAACTCCTTGATGGCTATCTGGATAACCGGCCGTTCGCGGTGGTCGCCGACGCCCTGCCCGCCGGCTATCTGCCCCGGCCGGCGTTGCCACTGAGCGGGTTCGAACAGCCGACGGACGCCGACCGCAAGCGGCTGAAAAAGCAGGTTTGGATACCCCATTCCGCCTTGGCGCAACCGTTAAAATCGTGGTTGCTGGTGGCCCGCTCCGATCAGCAAGTCACCGGCAATCCTGACTTCGCCGTGCAGGAACACTGGCCGCAGCCGCACAACAACATCAATCGGCTGACCGGAACCACTGGCGAAGGCTTCGCGCCCTATGCGATGCGGCAGATCTGGTTTGCGCCGGGTTTGACGCTGGACCTTCATGTCGTGTTCGACCCGACGCGACTGGACGCGGCGGAATTGCGGGAGATGTTTGAGAGTATGGGGGCGACGGGTTTTGGCCGCGACGCCAGCATCGGACTGGGCAAGTTCGCGGTGGAAGACAATGCTCCCACCAACCTGACCGTGCCAGCCAACGCCAATGCGTATCTGACCTTGGCCCCATGTACGCCGCAAGGTTGCGGGTTCCTATCTCACGCCAGCCGTTATCAACCGTTTACCCGCTTTGGTCGGCATGGGGACACCGCCGTGCAAAGCGGTCAGCCCTTCAAAACCCCGGTATTGCTGGCCGCCGCCGGCGCGGTGTTGAAGCCGAGCCGTTATGCGAAGACCCATTATGTGGGCCAGGGTTTGGGCGGTGATGGCCGCTTGTCCCGCGCCATTCCCGAAACCGTCCATCAGGGCTACGCACCGGTGATTGGCGTTCATCTACCCGACCAGGAGGGGCAACCATGAACTTTCTGGAATCCCGGCGACTGTTGATTTCGACGCTGTCGCCGGTCCACGTCGGTTGTGGCGAAGACTACGACCCAACCCGCTACGTCATCGAGGACGACACGCTGTACGAATTCGAGCCGGGCGCGGCGCTGGCGGCGTTGACTGTCCAGGATCGGGACCAGTTGTTGAAAATTGTCGGCGGCCCGGCCAATGACCGGATGTTGCAACAGGTTCAAGCGTTCTTTTATCACCGTCGGCAAACTCTGATCCCCACCGCCAGCCGGCGGGTGCCGGTAGGATCGAAAATGGTCGCGTTCTATCAGAAGCGGGTCGGCAAAACTGTCCAGGTGGAAGGCGACGGCTCGCAACTTCTGAACCGACTGGAAATCGAGCGCACCTTCTTCAATCCCGCCAGTGGGACCCCCGTACTGCCCGGTAGCAGCCTGAAAGGCGCGATGCGTACCGCGCTACTGGATGCGATCAATGCCGGTCAACCCCTGCTGGAAGAAGAAAAGATCCTGGCCCAGAAGGGCAAGGAAGAAGCCAATCGCCGGCTGCAAAAACGTCTGTTCCAGTACCGGAAGTTCGAACAGGACCCGATGCGGCTGGTGCAACTGGCGGATGCCTTATTCCAGGATGGCGAGGGAGCGGGCAGCGAATTGCGCTTCGCCGTCAATCGCCGCCGCAAGCCGCCCAAGCCCGGTGAGGGTTCGGCGCAAAGTCAGGCCGAGCAACGGGGACTGTATCAACTGCTCGAATGCGTGCCCGCCGCCCGTTTCCGGGCATTCGCCGGACGCCTGACCGTCCAACGACTGGAAGGGGTCACCGACCGCCGCGACCGGTTGCCGGCGGCGGATTTGCGCTGGAGCGTCTTGGACCTGGCCGCCGCCTGCAACCGCTTTTATCGCCTGCGACTGGAGGCGGAACTGAAGCAGATGCAAGAGCGCGGCTATCTCGATCCGAACTGGGTTGCCATGCTGGGTCGCCTGCTGGATGGACCGGTTGGCGAGCGGTTGAACCGGAACGAAGCTTTTCTACTTCGGGTGGGCCGGCACAGCGGCGCGGAATCGGTCACGCTGAACGGGGTGCGAAACATCAAGATTCTGCTGGGCAAGGATGTGGAAACCGGCAAGCAGCGTTTTGAATATCGTGCGACGGGTACCGGTTGGTGGCTGGCCGCCGGCGATGTCCAGAACCGCGTGGGAATGTTGCCCTTTGGCTGGCTGCTGGTGGAACTGTATCCAGCGGAATTGGAACCTCCGGACTGGCCGGAAACGCGGGAAATCCTGACCGGGATACCCACCGAATACACAGCCTGGATCGAGCGCGAGCGGCAACGGACGCGCCAGCGGATGGAAACGGAAGCCCAGCGCCAGGCCGAGGAACAGGCCCGTCAGCAAGCCGCCGCCGCTGAAGCCGCTCTCTCAGCCGAGCAGAAAATGATCGCTGAATTACAGCGCTGGTTCGAGGAGGATCGAGCGGCCAAGCGCAAGGAACCCGGTGGGCGGCTCGCCAACCGGTTGAATGAATTGCTCAAGCAAGGCTTGTCCTGGCCGGCGGCGGAACGTCAAGACCTAGCGAAACTGGCCGAGGCGATCTACGGCTATCTGGACTGGGGCGGCGGCAAGAAAAAGCAGGAACGCAAGGCCAAAATCCAGCAATTGCGCCAAACTTGAATACTGAACCTCGCTACCGTTTTTGAACGAAATAATCGATGAGCGCTATTTCATGAAAAACACCCTGATTTGTACAGTGGGAACTAGTCTTTTTGAAGCCAACTTGCGCCAATTGTCGGAGAGCACAGCCGATGCTCCCGAAAATTGGCTTAACATTCGGCAAGCCTATGATTCTTGTAACTGGAAAAAACTCGCACAGGAGCTTTTACGAGTTGATCCAGCAAAAAGATTGTGTGGTGCTGAAATCAACACTATCCAGGAGGTCAAGGGAAAAAATTGGCTTTCCTTGGAAAATATTATTTTTCTCGTGTCCGACACACCTAATGGTAAAAACACGGGTGAGGTTTTACAGCATTATTTCCAAAATCGCGGCGACCTTTCATTGCGAGTGGTGGAATATCGGGTAGTGGATCAACTCCAAGATGAAAGTCCAAAAGATTTCAAAACTCATGGGCTCCGTAATCTTGTACGTAATATTGGCGATTACATCCAGCGGTTCGGTGGTCCTAATTATTTAGCGATTGATGCTACAGGAGGTTATAAAGCTCAAATCGCTATTGCGGTCATCGTTGGGCAAGCCCTGAACATCCCGGTATTCTACAAACATGAACGCTTCTCTGAAATCATCGATTTTCCCCCTCTGCCCATCACGTTCGATCACGATATTCTGGCGCGTAACGCCGATTTGCTGACCGATTTTGAAAGAGGCAAGGCATTTTCATCCACTGAGTTGCGGAAAATTGATCAAAAATTGCAAGTCTTGCTTTCTGAAATCGCTGTGGGCGATGAGTCGGTCTATGAACTAAGCCCAATCGGGCAAATTTATCTGACTGGATTTCGGCTGAGAAATCCAAAACCAATCAAACTTATTCCTGCTGAGAACCGCAAACCGCCTGCTTTCCGGGATGATAATTATCCAGTCGGTTTTAAGGAATTTGTCGAAAAAATTTGGCATGATAATTCCTGGATTGTCACGACTAATTCGCTACCATACGACAAACAAAAATCAATTAAAGGAATTGGTTTTTATGTCTGGGAAGACGATGGGCAGCAAAAACTGGCAGGTACTTTTCAGGATAAAAATAAATTTGGTGCCAGATATTGGCTGCATCTTACCGACGAGTCGTCAAACGCCTTGACCTGGGCGGCTGATTTCTTGAATCAGAGATACCGACCGGAATAATGTCGATCCATGATCGTTCTCTATCGGAGTAGAACCGCGATGCACGCCGAAAAAATGCTGTTGGAAACCGACCCGCAGGGCCGGTTGAAAACCTTGCCCACCTTGCCGCCCAACTGTCGGTTGGAAGCGATTTTTCTGGTGCTGGACGAACCGATTTTGCCGCCACCGGCGAAGCGCCATCCCGCGCGCAGCATCGCCGGAAAAGGGAAAGCGCTAGGCGATCTGATCGCGCCCATCGTGCCCGAGGAAGATTGGGATTGCCTCAAATGATCGTGCTGGATACCCATGTCTGGTTCTGGTGGATCAACTTGGAGCATCACCGTTTCTCCCCGGCGATGCGAACGGCGTTGGCAGCAAGCGAGTCGCTGGGGGTGTCGGTGGCGTCCTGCTACGAAATCGCGCTGGCGGCCCAGCGCGGCCGTCTTTTGCTGCCATGCCCCACACTGCTATGGTTCGCGGAGGCCCTGGAGCCATCGGGAATCCGGTCGTTGCCTCTGACACCGGAGATCGCCAGCCTCGCCGTCGATCTGGCGGCGATCCACCGCGACCCTGTTGATCGAATGATCATCGCGACCACGCTGATCCACGACGCGAATCTGATCAGCCTGGATGGGGTTTTTCACCGTTACCCGGAATTGCAGGATCGGCTGCTCGCATGACCACCCTCTTCGTCTCCCGCCATCCCGGCGCCCGCGAGTGGGCGGCGGAAGAAGGCGTCGCCGTGGATGCGGTGATCGCCCATCTCGACCCGGAAACGATCCAGCCCGGCGATGTCGTCATCGGTACCCTGCCGATTCATCTGGCGGCGCGGGTGTGCCAGCGCGGCGGGCGTTATTTGCACCTGAGTCTGGAACTGCCGCCGGACTGGCGCGGGCGGGAATTGTCCGCCGCCGATCTGCGTCGGTTCGGGGCGCGGCTGGAAGCGTATCGGGTGACGGCCGTTCGGCCGGATTGAAGCGCCCCTGGCCTCTGCCGGAAGGAGTGGAGGTTCCGCGCAGGCTCCAAGTCAAAGGTGTTATTAGACAGCCTCTCAGTCGAAGCGCCGCTGGGGCAAGGGAGGGACGGGCTGGCCGGGCGGCGTCAGACCCAGACGGTAGTGCCAGTAGGCCCAGGAACGGCCATCGAAAATTCCAGGCGGTGGGTCGAGCAATACCTCGCGCAATGCATCCGCGTCGACACTGCCATCCAGCGCCCGCAAATCCTCGGCGGCGCCATAGGTCATGACGTGCGCCAGGAAGTGCAGGGGGTCGGCCAGCGCCTCTTCCGGTTTCTTGAACCAGACCACGCGACGAGCCACGGCCAGCAAGGGCGGAGTGATCGGCAGGGCGTTCAAGGCTGGAGAACCTTCATTGAGGCTGCCGTGCCGGGTAAGCCGACAGAACCGGCAACCGATTCAGGTCAACCTGGGCGGCGGCGGCGCTCAGTCGCGTTTTTACATCGTCCGGCAGCGTCGGTAAGTCGCCGAAGTAACTCAATGCCTTCAGCGTGATGATCGGGTTGAATCGGTGGCTGTAAACGATCCGGCCGGCGGCGAGCGCGGTTGGCAGAGCGACGCCATGCCGGAGCAGCGCGTCGATGTCGAGATAATCCTTGTTCTCGGCGCGTTGTTGGACCACCGCTACCTTCGTGCCCGCGAGGTCCAGCAGCGAAGCGACCCATAGGGTCGTTCCCGCTGCCTGATCGGGGGGCGCGACCTGGCCGAGATTCAGGCCGCCGAAAAACGAGACGAGAATCGGGCCGTCTCGTTCGACGCGGCACGTTAGGGTGTTCGGTGCGATTTGCACCCGTTCCGCATCCCGAAGATACGGCACGGCTTCGGCAAGCTGGTTCGGCTCGAAAGGCTGCCGGGAAAAAAAATCGAAATCGACCGATTCCCGGTGTCCTAGCCGCAATGCCAGGGCGGTCCCGCCATAGAGCGTGAACTGGGTGGGCGTCGCGTCGAGTTCGGGCCAGAGTTGGCGCTGCGGTGGCGGCAACAGGGCCAGTTTGGGTACGAAGATAGGCATTTCGATCAGCGGTTCCACCGAGCCGTCAACTGTCCGCCGCCGATCTGCGTCGGTTCGGGGCACGGTTGGAAGCGTATCGCGTCATCCCTGTCGCGGCTGGCCCACTTCGGCCAGATTGACGATCTCCATGGTTTCGTCGCCCATGGTCAGCGCGTAGACGCCTTCCCGCGTCAGGTAGCGCACGTCGCTTTCGGCCAGCGCCAGCGCGGAAAACACCGGAATCAGCCGCCACCCGGCGTATTCGGGAAAGAACCCGAAAAAATCGCTGCTTTTGACGAAGGCCGCGAAGTGGGTCAGATACTCGGGACGCATCGCGCCGCCCTTGGTTTCGTTGAACAGCACCGCGCCCGGCCAGGCCGCCGCCACGTCGAATTCCCGGATCCGGTCGGGCATGGCGGGATGCCGTTTGCGAATCCGCGCGCCGATGAACTCCAGTTCGTCGGCCCCGAAATGTTCGCGGGCGATGCGAGGAATATTGGGCAGGACGATGTCCTCGACGATGGTCCCCAGCCGGTTGGCGATTTCGCCCCAGCGTTTGTTCATCTCGCGTCGGTCGGCTCGCATCTCGTCCTTGAAATCGGCCATCTCGGCCTTGAACTCGGCCATTTCGCGCTCGGAGCGGTCGCGCGAGGCTTGCATCTCTGCCTTGAACTCGGTCATTTCGCGTTCGGAACGCTCGCGGGAGGCTTGCATCTCCGCCTTGAACTCGGTCATTTCGCGTTCGGACCGTTCGCGCGAGGCTTGTCCTTCCAGAATCAGGCGATCGATTTCGATATGAAGGTTGAATTGGGCGTAGGCCAGCTTGGTCAACGCTTTTTCCAGCAAGTTGACGCGCTCGACGGTGTCGGTCATGGCGATTCTCCTCGCATTGCCATGGCTGATATTAGCACCGTTTCCTTGCCTTCCGGCCCACGGGGAGGTTGACGGCGCGCGGTGGGCCGCCGTCGGACGGCGGATCATCGCCGGCAAGCTTGCCGCGCCCGTCGATCCGCTGGCGTCGGTGTTATAACCCTGGTCATTTCCTTGCGAGGGTAGCCCCGATGCCCGACCGCACCCTGTATCTCGCCGCCTACGACGTGACCGATCCCGACCGGTTGCAGTCGGCCTTGCACGTGCTCAAGGGGTATGCCTGCGGCGGGCAGAAGTCGGTGTTCGAGTGCTTTCTGACCGAGCGGGAGCGGCGGGAATTGGTGGGCGGGGTGCGGGCGGTGCTGGATTTGGGCCAGGACCGGTTCCTGCTGTTGCCGCTGGGGGCGGTGACGGTGCGGACGCTGGGCATCGCCGTTGCGCCCGGCGATCCGGAGTTTTACTACGTGGGTTGAGGGAAGGCGCCCTCACCCCCGCCCCCTCTCCCAAAGGGCGAGGGGAGCAAAAAGTGTGGAGTGAATCATGGGTACGTTGTATCTGGACCGTCGCGGCCTGAGTGTGCGGCTGGACGGCAAGCGGCTGGTGATCGAGGAGCCGGACGCGCGGCCGCGCGGGGTGCCGCTGGCGCTGGTGGAGCGGGCGGTGATTCAGGGTTGGGTGCAATTCGACAGCGGGGTGCTGGCGGCGCTGGCGGAGCAGGGAAGCGCCGTGGTGTGCCTGAGCGCGCGCCACAGCCGGCGCACGGCGATTTTGCTCGGTCCGGGTCATGGCGACGCTCGCCGCCGGCTGGGGCAATACCAACTGGCGCTGGACCCGGCGGCCCGGCTGCCGCTGGCCCGCGCCCTGGTCGCCGGCAAGCTGCGGGCGCAACTGCGTCTGCTGGAAGCCGCCCTGGCTCAGCGGCCCGAGGTTCGCAAGCCGTTGCACGACGGCGTCGCCACGATCCGGGGGTTGCTGCCGGCGCTGGCGGTGGCGGCGGATCGGGACACGGTGCTGGGGTTGGAAGGAGCGGGGGCCGCCGCGCATTACGCGGCGCTGGCGGCGCTGTTTCCCCCGGCGCTGAACTTCGCCGGGCGCAACCGCCGGCCGCCGCGCGATCCGGTCAACGCCTGTCTCTCGCTGGGCTACACCCTGCTGCATTTCGAGGCGGTGCGGGCCGCGCACGGGGCCGGTCTCGATCCGCTGCTGGGTTTCTATCACGAGCCGGCGTATGGCCGCGAGTCGCTGGCCTGCGATTTGATCGAGCCGTTGCGGCCCCGGCTGGACGGCTGGGTGTGGGAGTTGTTTCGGACGCGGCGGTTGCGGGTGGAGGATTTCGTGCTCGACAAGGGCGCCTGCCTGCTGGCGAAGGCGGGTCGGCAGACCTTTTACGCCGGTTACGAGGCATGGGTTCCGCCGCTGCGGCGTTATTTGCGGCGAGAGAGCTATCGGCTGGCGAACGGGTTGAGCGGGCGGGCGCCGCCGCTGGCGGAGGGCGGGGACGATGAAGGCTGAATTTCACGGGTTGCTGGACGAGCACGCGGAGGGTTTGCGCAAGCCTTTGTATTTGCAGGGCCGGAATGGGTTGGCGGTGGAACTGGACGGGCCGGCGCTGCGAGTTCGGCAGCCGGAGCGCGCGGCGGTGTTTTATCCGCTGGCGCGGTTGGCGCGGGTGCTGAGCAAGGGTGCGGTGGGCTGGAGCTGCGAGGCGTTGCTGGCCTGCGCCGACGCCGGCGTTCCGGTGACGTTCCTGGACGGGGACGGTGGCGTCCGGGGGTATTTGTTCGGGCCGTCGTCCGGCGCTTCCGAGTTGTACCCGTGCTTGCGCGCCTGCCTGGGTCGGCCCGACGGGTTAAGTCGCTACGCGGACTGGCGGCGGGCGATGGCGGGCTGTGCCCGGCGGGCGGTGGAGCGGCAGTTGCAGCAACGGGGGGTGTGTTCGGGTCCGGTGTTGGCGTGGCGCGGGTTGGCGCCGGTCGGGTTGGGGGTGGCCGTGGCGATGCCGGACGCGGCGCTGGCGCGGCGGCTGCGTGGGGTGCTGGCGGGGGTGAGCGCGCAATTGCTGGTCGAGGCGGGGTTGAACGCGGAGCGGCTGGCGTGGTTGGAGCCGTTGAATCTGGTGGACGATGTGGCGGAGTTGTTGATCTGGGCCTTGGCGGAGCCGGTGTTGACCGGAACGCGCCGGGATGTGCCGGGAGCGGCGTGGAGCGACGACCGGAATTTGGCGGCGCTGGTCGAGGCGCGGTGGGAGGAGGTGTTCGGGTTCGGGCGGAGCTTGCTGGTCCGCCTGCGATTGTGGTTGGAGGGTTGAAACATGGCGCGGCGGCGGCGGCTTTATCTGATTTGCTACGACATTGCCGAGGACCCGAAGCGGTTGGCCCGGGTGGCGCGGTATTTGGAGAAGGTGGCGTTCCGGGTGCAGTATTCGGTCTTCGTCGGCAGCTTCTTTGAGCATTCGCTGGAAGGGGTGTTGCGCGGGCTGGGCGAGATCATCGACCCGCGCAAGGATGACGTGCGCTGCTATCCGTTGCCGGAACAGGCGGAGGTGGTGTTGCTTGGCCCGCAATTGTTTCCCGAGGATATCTTGCTGATCCGCGACGGGAAGAATGTGTTGCGGCTGGGAGCGGCTCCGATGGCGCAACAGGCGGAGTTGTTTTTTACGTGAATCGGCCTTGAGGCGGCTAAACTATGAGTAGTGGTTGAAAGCTTCTCGGCGCTATTTTAGTCATAAAAACAACCCTGTTGCGATATGGCAAAAAAGATAACTTTTCAAACAACAAAAAATCTGGCAACTCCCCTTCCAGGTGGTTGTTTTGAAAGGTTTTCTAGCGCCGAGGACTTTGAAACCTTGCCCTGATGAAGAAGGGATTAAGACCCCCAACAGTTCAAGAGTAGCGAGCACCAACCACTTTGAAACCTTGCCCTGATGAAGAAGGGATTAAGACAATGTTTTGTACTACTTGGCAAAACGACATTGCCTTTGAAACCTTGCCCTGATGAAGAAGGGATTAAGACTCCTCTGCGAGGACAACCACTTCCTCATCCGTGCTTTGAAACCTTGCCCTGATGAAGAAGGGATTAAGACCTCCACATCTCCACGACTTTTCCGCACAATGGTCTTTGAAACCTTGCCCTGATGAAGAAGGGATTAAGACAGAACTATCCACAACCGACACGTCGTGCTTCCATTCTTTGAAACCTTGCCCTGATGAAGAAGGGATTAAGACCGCCGCTTCTGGCGACGCCGCTTCCGGCGACGCTTTGAAACCTTGCCCTGATGAAGAAGGGATTAAGACATGTTTTGATCGTAGGTGGCGATGATGATTTTCCTTTGAAACCTTGCCCTGATGAAGAAGGGATTAAGACGAAGTATGCAAAGGGGTTTCTGGCATACGGTATCCTTTGAAACCTTGCCCTGATGAAGAAGGGATTAAGACTTAATCCCCTTAGTTAGATTGGTTTTGCGCGATACTTTGAAACCTTGCCCTGATGAAGAAGGGATTAAGACCAGGATCACTCACCGTCTATCACGCGCGCATAGCCTTTGAAACCTTGCCCTGATGAAGAAGGGATTAAGACCAGGATCACTCACCGTCTATCACGCGCGCATAGCCTTTGAAACCTTGCCCTGATGAAGAAGGGATTAAGACGCTTGGCGAACAACCAATTACGAAGTATGCGTATCTTTGAAACCTTGCCCTGATGAAGAAGGGATTAAGACACGTGAGATTCCACGTCTCTAAACATCGTAACCAATCTTTGAAACCTTGCCCTGATGAAGAAGGGATTAAGACCTAACAAGACCACGATAACTACTATAAGAATTAACTTTGAAACCTTGCCCTGATGAAGAAGGGATTAAGACCTTCAAACTTTTCCACACTTAATGCTTTTAATGGCTTTGAAACCTTGCCCTGATGAAGAAGGGATTAAGACCGAAGCGCCAGCCACCAGATTCATCAATTGCCGTGCCCTTTGAAACCTTGCCCTGATGAAGAAGGGATTAAGACTTCCGGCGCTACGATTTCCGGCGCTACGATTTCCCTTTGAAACCTTGCCCTGATGAAGAAGGGATTAAGACCACGGTTTGGATGGTGGCGTTGTGCCCGTGCAAGCCTTTGAAACCTTGCCCTGATGAAGAAGGGATTAAGACGCTGGATTTCTTGCATGAGGGATTTCGCCATTACCCTTTGAAACCTTGCCCTGATGAAGAAGGGATTAAGACGAAGAGCCAATGTTTGAATTGTCCAACCAAACCTTTGAAACCTTGCCCTGATGAAGAAGGGATTAAGACGCGCTCGTCCATCACGATACATACCGAATCTTTTACTTTGAAACCTTGCCCTGATGAAGAAGGGATTAAGACATTTTTTTCCCTGCCTATCGCGCGGGCGATAGGTCTTTGAAACCTTGCCCTGATGAAGAAGGGATTAAGACGCAAGCTCGCGCTCGTTCCGCCAAGGCGAATCACGACTTTGAAACCTTGCCCTGATGAAGAAGGGATTAAGACGTTGATTCACTGAATCTCCCTACGCGGGGATAACTTTGAAACCTTGCCCTGATGAAGAAGGGATTAAGACGAATATCATGATCAGGGCGGTGGACTGAGATCGCTTTGAAACCTTGCCCTGATGAAGAAGGGATTAAGACGATAATGCCGCTGAGTCTCCATGATATTAAGGGCTTTGAAACCTTGCCCTGATGAAGAAGGGATTAAGACAAAACAACTGATTCACATGCCCATCCTGATAACTTTGAAACCTTGCCCTGATGAAGAAGGGATTAAGACTGACCAACTCCTGTCATGGCAACGGCAGACAGCCTTTGAAACCTTGCCCTGATGAAGAAGGGATTAAGACGTCCAGACGGTGGCTCGGTACTGACCGCGCTATCCACTTTGAAACCTTGCCCTGATGAAGAAGGGATTAAGACCGTCCGCGTACCCGGAACCTGAGCCGTACCCTGTCCTTTGAAACCTTGCCCTGATGAAGAAGGGATTAAGACAGCTCTCAAACCGCTTAATAGCACTCAGCGAATGCTTTGAAACCTTGCCCTGATGAAGAAGGGATTAAGACCTCAAAAAGCTATCGATCTAAAGCAAGATCGGGTTCTTTGAAACCTTGCCCTGATGAAGAAGGGATTAAGACCGCGCAAGCGGCGGACTCCAGCTTTTCGTTGACTTTGAAACCTTGCCCTGATGAAGAAGGGATTAAGACAATATCACTCATTGAATGATATTAGGCGTTTCGCCTTTGAAACCTTGCCCTGATGAAGAAGGGATTAAGACCTGGCGCTGTCGCTTTTATCCCGATTGATTAGCTACTTTGAAACCTTGCCCTGATGAAGAAGGGATTAAGACAAGGAGATTTAGTGACTCAACAAAGTCACTTCACTTTGAAACCTTGCCCTGATGAAGAAGGGATTAAGACTCACTGACTGGGATAATCTCAATAGCCTCGGTTCTTTGAAACCTTGCCCTGATGAAGAAGGGATTAAGACAAACTTAACTCAGTCATCTTACTCACTCCTTTTCTTTGAAACCTTGCCCTGATGAAGAAGGGATTAAGACAGGCAACCAATATCATCCCAGGAGCCCAGTGTTCTTTGAAACCTTGCCCTGATGAAGAAGGGATTAAGACATCCTCGCGACATTCACGTCGCGCCCGCCAGTCCTTTGAAACCTTGCCCTGATGAAGAAGGGATTAAGACACCGGCATTGCGTTGAGTCGCTGAATCTCCCCTTTGAAACCTTGCCCTGATGAAGAAGGGATTAAGACATGGCAGCATCTCTCCATGTCGCAGCGGTTCCCTTTGAAACCTTGCCCTGATGAAGAAGGGATTAAGACTTTAGAGATTCTGCCCGCAATGGCAGCATCCTTTGAAACCTTGCCCTGATGAAGAAGGGATTAAGACCCGGGTGGTATTCAGAGTAAACGGATACTGTCTTCTTTGAAACCTTGCCCTGATGAAGAAGGGATTAAGACACGCTCCCCGGCTCAAACATCGATTCGACCGCATACTTTGAAACCTTGCCCTGATGAAGAAGGGATTAAGACGCGCACAGCCCCACCCGGCTGATGCCCACCGAGCTGGCCATCCAGCCGTGCAGGTTCACCACTCCGCTATAGACCCTGTCGGGCATGGGTTCCTCTGGATTGCATTTCCTTGAATTAACTGGCTAATCATTCGCGATTAGAGTGTTTATTCTAATTTTCGGGTTTATGTTTTCAATATGGCGCGGCTTGTCCATAACTTATTGAAATTCCAACGCAACCCAGGATTACACCCATGCCCAGCTATACCGCTCCCGTTCGCGACATCCAGTTCATTTTGCACGAACTGCTCAAAATCGAGCGTTACCAGGGGGTGTTGGCCGGTTTTGACGAGGCCACCCCGGAAACCGTCGCCGCCATTCTCGAAGGCGCGGCCCAGCTCAGTCAGGAAGTGTTGCAACCGTTGAACAAGATCGGCGACCGGGAAGGCTGCCGGTTGGAAAACGGCAAGGTCGCCACGCCGACCGGCTTCAAGGACGCCTACAAGACCCTGGTCGAGGGCGGCTGGACCGGCCTGGTCGGCGATCCGCAATACGGCGGCCAGGGCTTGCCCTACGTGCTGGGGCTGGCGATCAACGAAATGATGGCGTCGGCCAACATGGCCTTCACCATGTACCCCGGCCTGACCAGCGGCGCCATCGAAGCCATCGAGATCGGCGGGACCGAGGCGCAGAAGGCGCTCTACCTGCCCAGGATGATCGCCGGTCAGTGGACCGGCACCATGAACCTGACCGAGCCGCATTGCGGCACCGATCTGGGCCTGCTCCGCACCAAGGCCGAACCGCAGTCCGATGGAACCTATCGCATCACGGGCACCAAGATCTTCATCTCCGCCGGCGAGCACGACCTGACCGAGAACATCGTCCACCTGGTGCTGGCCAAGATTCCGGGCGGCCCGGACGGGGTCAAGGGCATCAGTCTGTTCATCGTGCCCAAGTTCCTGGTCAACCCCGACGGCAGCCTGGGCGACCGCAACGCCGTGAACTGCGGCGCGCTGGAAGAAAAGATGGGCATCCACGGCAACTCCACCTGCGTGATGAACTACGACGGCGCGGTCGGCTACCTGCTCGGCGAGGCGCACAAGGGCCTCAAGACCATGTTCATCATGATGAACGCCGCCCGCCTCGCGGTGGGGGTGCAGGGCTACAGTCAAGCCGAGGTGGCTTATCAGAACGCCGTCGCCTACTGCAAGGATCGGTTGCAGGGCCGCTCGCTGCGGGGCGCGAAGTTCCCCGACAAGCCGGCGGACCCGATCATCGTTCACCCCGACATCCGCCGGATGCTGATGACGGTTCGCGTCTTTCAGGAAGGCGCGCGGGCGCTGGCCCACTGGGCCGGCCTGACGGTGGACCTCATCCGCAAACATCCCGACAGCGAGACCCGGCAAAGGGCCGAGGATCTGCTGGGCCTGCTGACCCCGGTGATCAAGACCTATTTCACCGACATGGGCTTCAACTCGGCCAATCTGTGCCTGCAATGCTTCGGCGGCCACGGCTACATCGCCGAGTGGGGCATGGAACAGTTCGTGCGCGACGCCCGCATCACCCAGATTTACGAAGGCGCCAACGGTATCCAGGCGCTGGATCTGATCGGCCGCAAGCTGCCCGCCAACAAGGGCCGGGCGATACAGTTGTTCTTCGCCCTGGTGGGCGGATTCTGCGAGAAATACGAGGACAACGCCGCGCTGTCGCCCTTCGTCCGACCGTTGACCGAGGCGTTGGAGCGGCTGGTCGAAGCGACCCAGTGGCTGATGCAGCACGCCATTTCCAACCCGGACAACGGCGGCGCGGTGTCCATGGATTACCTGTACATGATGGCGCTGGTGGCGCTGGGCTATCAGTGGGCGCAGGTGGCCCGCATCTGCGAGAATCAGCTTTCCAACCCGGACGACGACAGCTTCGACCGCGCGTTCTATCAGCGCAAACTGGTGTGCGCCGAGTTTTTCATGGAGAAGATGTTGCCGGAGACCATGGCGCATCTGGCCAAGATTCAGGCCGGCGCCGATTCGCTGATGACGCTGCCCGCCGACGCGTTCTGAGTCCGAGGTTTTCAGCCGGCCTCCCCCGCGTTCTTTCCCCGTCACCCGCTCTCCGGCCGGTGGCGGGGATTTTTTCGGCCTTGCCCTTCTCGATTCTCGCATCCGGCCCGAACCGCAGGTAACCATTCAGTCCCCTCTCCCCCATTCGTGGGGGAGAGGGTTAGGGTGAGGGGGTAAGCCTTTGAAACTACTACCCTCACCCCCAACCCCTCTCCCGCTTGCGGGCGAGGGGAGTGAACAGTTACAGCGCGGCGTTACCCGACGGGTTCAGGGGATTAGCGGGGATGTCGGGCACGTCCGGTGCCCGACCTACCTGGCTGTATCCGGTTCGCAAAGCATGGCCCGCCGCCGATAGGTGACGACCGTGAAGAAGTACGTCGCACCGGGGGTAGTCGAACGGCGGTAGCGCATCGGCCAATTTCCGGGTAGGTCGGGCAAAAGCGCAGCGTTGCCCGACGGGTTCAGGGGATTAGCGGGGATGTCGGGCACGTCCGGTGCCCGACCTACCTGGCTGAATTGATGGCGGCCGTTGGCGTCGAATCGGTCGATCCGGCCCCCGTCGGCGGCGGCGATGGCAAAGCCGTCGCCATCGAATTTCGGCAGGCCCGCGCCGATCCGGCGCACCCGATTGATGATCTATCTATAACGATAGATACTGTTTGCCATGAACGGAAACGAGGTCATCAAGAAACTGCAAGCCGCCGGCTGGACCCTCGCCCGAACAAACGGTAGCCACCACGTCATGGTGAAAGGTGGCCTGGCGGTTCCCGTTCCGGTTCACGGGCATCGCGATCTGGGCAAAGGGCTGATCGCGAGCATCCAACGCGATACCGGTGTCAAGCTCAAGTAGTGGGTAAAATCATGGACATACGTTATCCTGCCGTTCTGGAGCCTGAAGAGAGTGGTGGATTCTTCGTGCGCTTCGTCGATCTGGAGAACACCTATACCGACGGGTTGACCTTGGACGAGGCCCTGTTCAACGCCGCTGAAGTGCTGTCGGCTATGTTGGGGTGGATGCTGGACCAGAACAAACCGATTCCCGAACCGTCCCCCGCTGGCGATGCTATGTATTTGATCGCCCCGGACGCCCGCACCCAAGCGGCCTTGTTGATCCGCCGGGCGCGAGGAAACCGGTCTTTGGCCGAACTCGCCCGCTCGTTGGAAACCTCTTGGCCCTCGGCGCAACGACTGGAAAATCCCCGCCATTCCCCGACCTTGCGCCAACTGGAGAAAGCGGCGGCGGCCTTGGGCAAGCGGTTGGTGCTGGTGTTGGAGTGATGCGGCCGCCCGGTTTGAGGATCTGGTCGGCCGGGTCCACGTCGGCGTCCTCCCCCTGCCCCAGCCGGCCCTGGATTGCCTGGACCTGCTCGAAACCATTCTGGTCTACCGCATCCCGCACCTCACCCGTCAGGAGATTCAAGCCATGCTCGGACTCACTGGCCGAGGCGGTTTTGGACTTCCAGATCGCCGCCGATTTCACTGCCTGGCTGGCGGCCTTGCCGCCGGAAAGCCCGCATTGAGGCGCGTCGGCGAGCGGGTGGAATCCCCACCGCGTCAATGCGGAACGGATGCCGTTGGTTGACAGTGGCGAACGCTTCCCGCAGCAGAGCCACCGCCTCCGGTTCGCCAAGCATGGCCCGCCGCCGGACCGGTGACGACCGTGAAGAAATAGGCCGCACCGGGCGTGGTCGAGCGGCGGTAGCGCATCAGCCAATTTCCGGTAGGTCGGGCAAAAGCGGAGCGTTGCCCGACCGGTTCATGGGGGTGGATGGCGCATGTCGGGCACGTCCTGTGCCCGACCTACCTGGCTGCCGCGTTCAGCCGTGCAGCGATTTGAGCGCAACATCGGGGGCCGCCGACACAATTTTGAGCAGCGCCCGCGCCGGTCCAGTAGGGCGACGACGACCTTGCTCCCAGTTTTCCAGCGTGCGTTTGCTCACGCCGATCAAGTGGGCAAAACCGCTTTGCGAGAGGCCGGTTTTCGCGCGGATGGCATGCACCGGCAGTTCGGCCACCGACGTGATCCGGCCCGGCTCCAGCTCACCGCGCACGATTTTGTCCATTTCTTCAACACTGGCCAGGAGTTCAGCGAATAATGTTTCGTTCATGAGTTCCACCTTTCCACGATCTTCCGTAACGCCGCCAGTTGATCGGGCGTTAGATTCTCCTGCTGACTTTTGGCGTAGGCATACAACATTCGCAACTGCTCATCGGTTGCTACCCAGTAGTAGATGATCCGTACACCACCGCGTTGACCTTGACCTTCGAGTTTCCAGCGAACTTTGCGCAGACCGCCGCTGCCGGGAATCAGATCGCCTTTCTCTGGCCGTTGAATGAGGGCTTCCTGCAATTGGCGGTAAGCATCGTCGCTCATCAGTTCGCCGATGATTCGGGTAAAAAGCGGTGTCTCGATGATGACCATGCGATACATAATACGCCATCGGCGTAGTCTGACAAGAGATGGAATGCAAGGAGGAGTGGCGCGTGGCGCCGGGCGTGGTCGAACGGCGGTAACGCATCGGCCAATTTCCGGTAGGTCGGGCAAAAGCGGAGCGTTGCCCGACCGGTTCAGGGGGTTGGCGGGGGTGCATGTCGGGCGCGTCCTGTGCCCGACCTACCTGGCTCCGGTTCGCCAAGCATGGCCCGCCGCCGGACCGGTGACGACCGTGAAGAAATAGGTCGCGCCGGGCGTGGTCGAGCGGCGGTCGCGCATCGGCCAATTTCCGGGTAGGTCGGGCAAAAGCGCAGCGTTGCCCGACGGGTTCATGGGGATGGATGGGAGGGAGGATGTCGGGCACGTCCTGTGCCCGACCTACCTGGCTTCCCGCAGCAGAGCCACCGCCTCCGGTTCGCCAAGCATGGCCCGCCGCCGGACCGGTGACGACCGTGAAGAAATAGGTCGCGCCGGGCGTGGTCGAGCGGCGGTCGCGCATCGGCCAATTTCCGGGTAGGTCGGGCAAAAGCGCAGCGTTGCCCGACGGGTTCATGGGGATGGATGGGAGGGAGGATGTCGGGCACGTCCTGTGCCCGACCTACCTGGCTAACCCGCCGTACCGAGGTACAGTTAAGGACCCCAACCATAAGTACCCGTATACACCGGCGTTGTGCATTTGTCCAAACATTGCAGTACATCATAAGCTGTAAGAGCGTTACCTATTGGTCCAGCAAAACGTTTTGCAATATTGAAACATTGTTTAAATAGAATTGGAGCATAGGGGTTCTTTACAATGCCATTTTCAATGGTGCGCTGTGCTATTTCCTCAGATGCTTCTGTTCCAATAATGCCAGTCATGCATCCAAGAAAACATTGTCCATTAACATCGTTTCTAATGATGCTATCGCCATTACCTACCGTAGGGTCACGCCAATCTTCGCCATCCGGTACATTACAAGGGTCAAGTCTTATTGTTGCTGGAAAAATGGAGACGGGGTGCGGTGGATGATGCTA